>VGFT01000001.1 GCA_016868775.1 Bacteroidota bacterium
TAAACTTAGTATCCATAATTTTCGAGGATGATAATTTTTCAAAAGAAGAAAAAAAGAAAATTTACAAAGCAATGTATCGCACCATCGCAGATATGGAAAGTGATGGAATCCGTTTTTCTGATGAAGTGATAAAAGAATTGAGGAAAGCAAAAGAGGAGTCAGATTAAGTCTTAACTAGTACACCATCACGGCTCCCTAAACGCCTGCAACGCTCTGGTGGGCTTTCCGCTGTCATCAAACGCCCCCAGCCCGTACCCGTTCCATCTGGCATAACTCTGCGGCTCCCAATAGAAAATACCAAGGGCCCTAAAATTAGGGATATCATTCAGCTGCCTTTTAAAGTAACTAAGAAAGGAGTAGCAAGTATCGGGTTGATCGGCCGGCATGCCTACCTCTGTGATCATTACCGGTGTTTGATATTGACTAACGACCCACTGCAACGTAGAGATGCACTGATCGGTGAGTGATCTCCAATTGCTGACGCTTGGGTAGAGTGACATGCCCACCACATCCCACTTAGCACCCGCTTGCTTGAGTCCATTGAGATTCCACTCATACAAGGCGCGGTCGTATCCATTAGAAAGATGCACCATCACCTGTAGGCTGGTATCGACAGATTTTACAGCTTCATAACCCGCTCGAAAAAAAGAAGCATACGTTGGCATCGACACAGATGCCTTACCTAACGGCCACAGCATACCATCGGTGGTCTCATTACCCACTTGTACCCAATCGGGCCGAATACCCTCAGCTTGCAGTGCTAATAACACTTCACGGGTGTGGGCTCGTATTGCAGTAGTCATTTGTGACGCGTTGAACAAAAGCCATTGGGCAGGAGGATTTTGCTTAGCTGGATCGGCCCAGGAATCACTGTAATGAAAATTGATGAGCAGCTTTAGTCCTAATTGATGAGCCCCTCTTGTGTATCGACCCCTAAAATCTTGGACAAAACGGGGTTAATATTTGAGATAATCTGTACCTCCGCTAAGTACTTCGGCTTCATGTTTAAATTATTAAAGTCAGGAAATTTGTAAGTATCCCTAAAACCCAACAGGTTGAAATATGGGGAAGCAAACACTATGACCCATACACTTTATTGTGCGCATTTTTATCTAAATTCTACGCCCGTCTTTAACCTTAATTTCTGAACCTTCAGCTACAAAAACCGAAATGGGTTTTTCTTTGTTTAAAACTTCGAAATCCTTTCCATAAAGGCTGCCAAAATCGACATCAATTTTATATTCTAATGTTTTATAAACATCCCATCTCGGATGTTCTACTCCGTACTCTGATGTTTCAATTTCTGAAAGTTTTGTGTAACCCCAGTAATGTTCAGTAATAAATTCTTCTTCGCTTCCCCTAATAATTGAACTTGGAACCTTATCGACTTTAGCGTTTATCGTATACCATTTGCTTTTTTTCCACTTATATTCAATGGTTAAATGATTTTCGGAATGAGTCCATTTATGGCTCATCGGAAGTGTTTCGTAATGTTCTTTATAAATTTTATTGGCGACAAACGTAAGAGCTGGTTTAGGGACAATTTCTTTAATAAATACAACACCCCTTTTCCACTCATCTTTTTCCTTATAGCGAACATAGAAACGTAAATTTACTTCTTCAAAATTTACATGAAATGGAATTTTAAATCCTTTCACTTTAGTATTTTGAAACATAAATCCAACCAGGCTAATGTAACAAGTGTTATTCCATATATCAATTTCAGTTTTACTAGGCAAATACTTTTTTAGAATGTCCTTATCAACAGAATAATTAGCCATAACTAATTTCCGCCACTCAGCTTGTAAAAATATATTCGACATGACTATAAATTCAATGTTTATATAAGTGTCGCTTTTAACAGACCGTGTTTAACTTGTTGGGGAATGTTTCAAACCATAACTCCGTTTTGTCCAAGATTTAAGGCGTCGATACACGATTATGCGAGCGTTTTATAGGATTGGAGGTGCTTAATAACTCGATTATAAAATAGCCGGTTCTTAAAATGGCAATTGATATTCTTACTCACCCGCATTCTTATCCCTATGGCTTCTTCACCGCCAGGTCGGTGGTGGCCACGGCTACCACTTTATTGCCAATGATGATGGGAACGGAGTAGGTACGCATCCAGATCTCGCCACCCCCGCTGTCGAAATAAGGGACCGTCCAATACGGGGCACGGGTATCGATGGGTTTTCGCAGCCAATCCTGTGTGTTAATGTTGTAGGTGGGCACGGCCAATTCCTTGTTCGCCAGGCTGCCGTTGAGTCGGTACCAATACGGACTCGTTGTAGCGACCCCATTGGCATCCAACAGCGTTTCCGTAGAACCAAAGAAATACTCCGGCTGACCGGTAATATATAAACGAACCCGCTCCGATACGGTGGTGGAAGTATGAAGATCATTTTGCAGCCAGCTGGCAAAAACCTTCATGGCGGTTTCTACCGGTGGGGTAAGATCCTCTTCTTTTGTGCAACTCACAAGGAAACACAGAAGACTGAGGCAGAGAAAGAGGTGAAAATTTTTTCGCATAAGCAGTGGTTATAATAAAGATAAGCAAATTATAACGTGATGCTTCTTGTTTTTATTAATACCCCTAGGGGTTGCCAATGCCATTGGTCTGGAGCGGCTGAATTTTGAACCAAGCAAGAACCGCGGCGGCCGAATGACAATATGCAGATCACCGGTTCTTAATTACTTTTGTACTCATACAAAACCAACATATGCGAAATCAATTTATAGGCCTGCTCATGCTACTACCACTGCTCCTGCAGGCCCAGGTAGACACTTCCGATTTAACCGATTACAGCCAGTTCGGGGATGCCGAAGGGGTGAAACGATATTGCAATCAAAAAGTACTCAATCAAACGCCGCAGCGGATCGTTAGCGTAGGAGTGGAGCGCATGGGTAGCTTCGCCATTCCTGACCTCCCAGTTTCAGCAATGCTTCCCGCCATGCAATCCTTTTCTGCTTCGCAGATGACTGCCCTCAAAGCCCAGGTAAATATTCCGGTTGTCTCCACCAACAAGATCATCTGGCAATTGGGTGCCAATTACTGGGGCAGCCGAATTGCGATCGAAAACCCCGGCACCAATACGATCGCCAACCAGCTGGCCACGCATACCCTTACCAGCACGGGCATCAATACCACCATTTTCAAACCACTCAACGAAAAGAATTTTCTGATCCTGCAAGCCAGTGCCGATTTTAACGGGGTCTTTCATGGCTTAAAAGACATCAACCGCCAGGCAGTGACATTCAGTGCCACCGCTGTGTATGGATGGAAACGGTCTGAGAAAAATATGTATGGGCTCGGACTCGCCCGTACCTACCGAGCCGGACAGATCATTCACGTGCCGGTACTGCTCTGGAATAAAACCTTTAGCGACAAATGGGGAATGGAACTCTTGTTGCCGGCCCGCGGACACCTTCGCCACAATTTCTCAACGTCCAGTATCGTACAATTGGGATTCGAACTGGAGGGAAATCAATTTTGGATGCCCGTTGTCAATAGTCCAACCGGCACCCTCTTCCTCCAACGCGGCGAACTTAAGCCCCGGATCATGTGGGATAAAAAATTAACCGGGTTTTTCTGGCTCAATGTACAAGCAGGCCTGCGTTATAACTGGCGCTTCGACGGGATGAACGTTTATAATGGAAAATCAGAAAACCAACGGTACTTTACCAGTGCGCTAGGTAACCCGCTTTATGTGGGGATCAGCTTGAATTTTGTATCGCCCTGATCGACTACTTGGCTACTTGTCGCGTCCAGGTATCGCTTCTTCCAATAAGCGATATGCCAATATAGCCACGTACATCTATGCTGTTTGCACTGGTTAGTTTGATGGTGCACGAGTAAGTACTCCCATTTTTAGGGTCGTAAATGTTTCCATCATCCCAAACGTTTTTCTCCGTGTAAGAAAAGCCCCATACATTGACAAGCCCCAGCAATGGACGATTGCGAACCGATTCATCGGGATGATTTTTGTCGACCTTGGGCTTTCCGGTCTCCGGATCATTGGGCTCCTTTAACCAAACGATCTTTCCCTGATACTTTTCTCCGTTCTTATAGATTCGAACCATGGCATTTCCTTCTCCCGTCTTCCAAACGCCTACAATGGCATCAGGGTTGTCGGCTTGTGCCCGGAGAACGTTTGATTCGGCACCTAAAAACAAAACGGAGAGGAGTACTAAGAAATGGGTTGGTTTCATATGATTACTTTGTATGATTTTACAAAATTAGAGAAAGTCCGCTATCCGCCGACCGCGGATCACATTCGACATTGGTCATTGGACATTGGACTCCTCTGCGGACGGCGGACTATTTAACCCCCATCCCAAACTGATGCATTACAAAACTCCAGATATCGGCTGCTTCCTCAATTTGTTTACTGGTGGGTTTTCCGGCTCCGTGTCCGGCTTTGCTTTCGATTCGGATCAGGACCGGTGCAGTGCCTCGATGGGCTTCTTGTAAACGGGTGGCGAACTTAAATGAATGGGCGGGTACCACTCGGTCGTCGTGATCGGCCGTTGTGACCAGGGTGGCGGGATACGAAACGCCGTCCTTCAGCTGATGCAGCGGAGAATACTTGAGCAAATAGGGAAACTGATCGGGGTTATCGCTCCGACCATATTCCACTGCCCAGGCCCATCCAATGGTAAACAAATGATACCGCAGCATATCCAATACGCCCACGGCGGGAAGGGCAACTTTGAAAAGATCGGGCCGCTGGGTCATGCAGGCACCCACAAGCAATCCGCCATTGGATCCTCCACGTATGGCCAACAGGTTCCGGTTGGTATATTTTTGGTCAATCAGGTATTCCGCTGCGGCGATGAAATCGTCAAATACATTTTGCTTGTTTCCCAGCATGCCTGCCTGGTGCCAGGACTCTCCGTATTCACTGCCACCGCGCAGGTTCACGACCACGTACAATCCGCCTTGCTCCATCCAAAAGGCATTGGATATGCTGAAACTTGGAGTCATGGAAATATTGAATCCGCCGTATCCATAGAGCAGAACCGGATTGTTTCCATTTAGCTGAAATCCTTTTTTGCCCGTAATGAACATCGGAACCTTTGTACCGTCCTTACTGGAGAAGAAAACCTGACGGGTCTCGTAGTCACCAGAACTAAAAGCTGTTTCTGTTTTTCGAAATACATTCGAGGTTCCGGTAGCGATGTTGTATTGGAAGATCGTGGGAGGATAGGTATAGGATGTGAAAGTATAAAAGAGGGTTGACTGCTTTCTTTTTCCGCTAAACCCTGAGGCCGTACCGATTCCGGGCAGTTGGATCTCCCGTACAAGCTTTCCTTCGTAGGTGTATTGATACACCTTTGTGGAGGCATCCTTCAGGTAAGAACAAAATAAATAGCCGCCAGCCGTACCCACCCCTTCCAGTATCTGATCTTTTTCCGGTACAAGCGTGATCCAATTGGCAGCAGCCGGCTGGGAAGGATTAATCAAGACGAGTTTATAATTGGGGGCCCCTTGATTGGTCTTTACGATCAATCGTCCCCGACCATCATGATCAACCACCTCTGGCTCGGTCTGGAATCCTTCTACCAAAACAATAAATGCCGAAGACTTCTTCCTTTGATCCTTAATTCGAAGGTCGTTGCCACTGGTGCCTTCGTTTGTTGAGATAAATAGAAAACGGCCATCCTCCGTTAAACCTGCACCTACATTGCGCAATGGATGTTCATTGTCCTCGTAAATCAACACATCCGCTTGCTGGGAAGTTCCGATCGGATGAAAATATACTTTATGAAATTGATTTTGCTTGGAGAGCTTGCTGCTGACATCCGGTTCTGGGTATCGACTGTAATAAAATCCTTCATCCCCTTGCCAAGTTAGTCCACTGAACTTGATCCACCGGATCGTATCATCGATCTGCTTACCGGTGCGCAGATCCTGAATAATTGCCTCTTGCCAATCGCTGCCGCTGCTGGAGATCTGGTACGCCGCATAGCGCGCATTTTTTGAGAAGGATACGCCAGCCAGCGCTATGGTGCCATCTTTCGAAAAACTATTCGGATCCAGAAAAACTTCAGGCTTACCGTTCAGTTCCTTCTGACGATACAAAACGCTTTGGTTTTGCAAGCCGTCGTTCTTGGAAAAGTAATAGTAGTCCCCCTCCTGCCGCGGGGATCCATATTTGGGATAATTCCACATCACAGATAAACGGTCTTTCACTTTGTCCCGAAACGGAATCTGAGCCAAATACGCGTTCGTGACCTGATTTTGGGAAGTAACCCAGGCTTTGGTCTCCTCGCTGTTATCATCCTCCAGCCAGCGATACGGATCGGCGATCGTTGTTCCGAAATAACTATCTTGCATGGTTGCCTTGCGCGTCTCCGGGTAGCGGAGCTGGGAGAATGCAGTTGACAGCGTGAATAAAACTGCAAAAAGGAATAGTAGACGCATGGGGAAATTTTGGTAAAGTTAATGCGTGGCGCGGATTAAAGAAGTCCGGTGTACCATGACCGGTGACCGATGTTCGGTATTCGGAAGGCGGACGACCAACGGCGTACGCTTACCGCACCAGCCGATCAGTAATACCGAATCGAAGGGCGGATTGCATGGGGCGGCCCGGCAAGTAGGAGAAAATATAATCGATCCGGATCGTCTTAAATAGGTTGTCGATCCCGAGGTACCATTCAAAATAGCGTTGGGTCGAGCTTACATAGACGGTATTAAGTCCGGTGAGCAGATAGATATTCAGTTTTTTGATCCCCGGTATCTTATTGGTAAGAAATCCTTTTAAGTTGTATTCCGCATGGGCCAGACCGTAGAGCGGTTCAGTATTGCTCAATTGATAGGCCGGCAGCAATAGAAAACTATTCAGGGTGTTGGTGCCAAAAGGCCAGTTGTTGGCATTGAAGTGCGTACAATCGGGCAACTGGACATTTTCATCATTGAGAAATCCGCCCAAACCTAAGCGGTATCGGAAGATCCCTTTTAGTTTTAAATTGAATTGGTCGGTCATCTCGAATCGCCACTTGGTAAAGGAGCCGTCACTGCCGGCGATTCCTTCCAGTGCCCGGGTGATTTGTGCTGAGAAAACAGGCGACTTACCTCCAACATTGATGGTTCGTTGCGGTAACTCAATGTACCGGGCACCGGGTTGCCAACGTAAACCAGCCGTCAATAAAAAAATCTGATGCGGCGAAATGTTGGTAGTGGCAAGCTCGGTGGGATAGTTGGGAGCGTAGGTTCTATTATCCCGGTTTCTCCAAGTATAGTTCGTTACGTTATCCAGCGGCGCCCGATCGGCATATTGCAGGGAGGCATTTAGGGAAAGTCCGGCCCCGATGCCGGTATTGAAACCCAGTCGGGCGAAAGTGGACTGATAAGTCTTGATCACATTTTGTTCATAGAGCAAACAAGACAGGGTGTTGTTGCGTTCGTCAATGGGACTTTGGCTATTGAACTGAATTACCTGTCTGCCTAGAGAGATGGAAAGGGCGCGCGAGAGCTTGGAGCCGAAGGTGTAGTTGATGCTGGCGCGGGGATGGAATCGCTGATTGCCAAATCCATAGCGCAACGCAACGGAACCGGAGAGAGAACGTCGGGACCCGGTGCTGTCCAGATCACGGCGCCAAGAAAGTTCCGGCTGGACCACCCAGCCTTCAGCGGGATTAAAATTGATCTGATCCAAAACCGGATTCATGGACACGGAAACGATCTCGCCTTTCGCATAAAGCGGTTGACCCGTCAGAAAAAGTTTAGACAGTGTGAATTTATTTCGTACCCGGTTGAGCGAATCAAGGTAGCGCGGATCTTTTCGGGCCTGCTCCAAGCTGTCCTTTCGGACATAATCCCGCAGCTCATCGAGCATCAGGGGTACGGGGCGGGCTGTTTCCCAATAGGCATCCGATCGACGATTCGCGCTGTCGAGATATCGAAGCAAGGTGCGATCGAAGAATTTTTTAGTCCACGTAGGTTGCAGTTCATACTCGGTATACACATTCACAAAGCTTCCATAGGCATCAAACCCAAATCGCTTGGCAGCCGGGTAGAGCACTTGACTGGACACCATCCATTCGATAGGTGCATCGCGCTGATACAGCTGGACGAGTTGAAGGGTATCGAGTAATTCAAGTTGTTGATTGCGCGTGAGGGTCAGATCTACCGAATAGAGCTGCCAGTCATCTTCCACGATCGTGATCTGTCCGCTGAACAAAGGCTCCAGGTTTCTTCGGGGTGTTACCTGAATGCGGCTGATGGGTTTTCCATTCTCATAAAAGGTACCGAGCAATTTATAGCGATAGAAGGAAAGGGCATTACTCGCCAGCGGGGAGATAAATCCCCTTGGATTCACCCGGGTAGAGATCATCACGTTGTTCTGGTAAAAGTTATACGCATCGGGTACCGCCAGTCCAAATCCGTCGCTGCTGCCGCTTACTTTTGAGGAAATGACTTCGACTTTTCGCTTGGCTGCTCCATCTACCGAGAATCGCGAAACCGTTTCAGAGAGATAGATGATCTTTTTTTGGCTGGAGTCGCCGTCCTCAAAGTCAACTTTTTCTCCCAGAAATTTTTTGGGATAGGAGCGCAGCCGAAGTTGTCCCTTCGAATATACCTCACAGCTGTACGCACTGGTGCGGTCAATGTTTTCCGATTGCCGGGCGATCGTATTTCGTATGATCTCGTAGGCGGGGTCCTCTCCTTTTTTCACCAGTACATCGGGCATCAGCAGTTCTTGTCGCTCGAGTACAAAATTGATCACGAGATCAGATTGCTGCACGGTGATGGTTTTTCGCTGCTGTGCATAGCCCACATATTGACAAAGCAGGGTGTAGCTGCCGGCGGTCAGTGTCAATTCGTAGCGACCCACGCTATTGGCAACAACTCCCTTTCCGGAGCCCACCACCGAAATAGAGGCATAGGGGAGTGGGTTGCCGGACGTATCCCGAATCAACCCGCTTATCGTAGCACCCCGAATCGGAGTGATAAAAAAGAAAAAACTGCAGAGCAGAAATGTCCGGATCATAGTGTTACTGCGGCAAAAATAGGATAATTGAGTATTCGGCGGTCGGCAGCCCGCCTTCGCCAAGGCTTCGTCGGGCGATGTCGGTCGGCGGACTACATTGGACATTCGACATCGGACATCGGACAGTCCGCGCAGCGGACGGCGGACATTGCTCGTCAAACCAAAAAAATATCTAGTGAAAGTAAAAGAGTCTGTAGCTTTAACAGTTCATTGATCATTTTTACTTCTTTACATAAAACGTGAACCATGAAAAAATCGATCGTTTTTCTAGCTCTGATCACGCTGTTTTCGGCGGTTGGACAGGCACAAAATACCGTTTGCAATGCGCAATTTACGACAGCCGTAACTGGCAATACAGTACGGTTTAATCCGGCTGTGCTGGGCGATTCGGCTACGACCCGACACCTTTGGTATTTTGGGGATGGAACCATGAGCGATGCGAGAAGTCCCCTGCACACCTACCCCAACTGTGGAGTATTTACCGTGAAGCATGTGTTCAAGGCCTTTATGCCAAACGGTGCCCCACTTTGTGCCGATAGTGTGACCACGACGATCAACCTTCCTTGCCCTCAACCCTGTACACTGCAAGCCGCTTTCACCTCTGCGATTAGATCCATTACTCCTCAGTCCGTAATGGTAAATTTCAGCAATACGACCGTGAACATACAGCCAGGTGATTCAGTATGGTGGACCTTTGGAGATAATAGTCCCGCCGTTTACTCCCTCAACGCCCAGCATGCCTATACCGCCAACGGCACGTATACGGTTTGCTTGCGGGTTAAAAAACCAACTGTCGCTGGAGCGGCACCCTGCGTAAGTGAGTTTTGCAGACCTGTAACAATCACCGGAATCAGTGGATGTAATTATCAGGCCAGTTACACTGCTTCGGTATCGCCCACCAATGCACTGCGTCGGATCTTTACCAACACATCTCCATTACCATCCAACAATAATTACACCGCTACCTGGACATTCGGAGATGGAACCGGTGCCAGCTCCTGGAATGCAGAGCATACCTATGCCACGCCCGGACGTTACCGGGTTTGTTTGCGAATCGTTTACGGAAATAATTGCGTTGCCGAAAAATGCGATTCGATCTCCGTGTTCGCTGCCAGCACAGTGATTCCCTGTGACAGCATTCGTGTTTCCTTTACATCCCGACCCGAGGCTAGCCGCCCCAATCGAATTTATTTTCAGGCGGTCACCAACGCTCCGATTATCCAGCAGACCTGGACGATCACCCCGATCTCGGGGCAAAACGTTCCGACGGTTACACTCAACCAGTTCAATCCGATATATGAATTCACGCAAGGTGGTGGCTACCGCGTATGCCTGCGGGCCGTGATCCGTCCCGGTTGCATAAAGGAATATTGCAATACCATTCAGGTGGTCATGCCTGCCACCAATGCTTGTCTGCTTACGGCTTTCCCGAATCCGGCTCAAAACCAAGTAAGTGTAATTGTACTGTTATCACAAGCAAGAACAATCACTGCTCGATTATTCAATAACCAGAACGTTCAAGTGGGCAGCATTTCGCAACAAGGAACGATTGGTGCAAACCAGGTAACCTTCAATGTCAGCGCGCTGCCACGAGGAATCTATACCATTCGCGTGGAAATGGGCGGACAAATATGCACCGCACGGTTTGAGAAAATTTAAAAATATTGCCCGCCTTCGGCGGACTACATTGGACATTCGACATCGGACATCGGACAGTCCGCGCAGCGGACGGCGGACAGTCCGCGCAGCGGACATCGGACATTCACCAACACCTTATCTATGAAGTCTTTCTATTTAATGGAAGTGGTTCTTCTGGTGGTTTGCGGAGTTAGCCAACCGCTGTGGGCACAACGCACGCAAAAACCGCCCTTGCACGGAAAGAATTGGATGGCCATTACCGGAAAACCCCTGGCAGCCACAGCCGGAGCCAAACTGTTTCAGGAAGGTGGCAATGCAGTCGATGCCGCTTGTGCGATGCTGGCCGCTACCTGCACCATGTGGGATGTACTAAGCTGGGGCGGTGAAACACAGGTACTCCTCTATAATCCCAAAACAAAAAAAGTCATCAGTCTGAATGCCATGGGTGTGGCACCCACTGGTGCCACGTCCGAATTTTTCAAGAGTAAGGGATATGCGTTCCCACCGGAATATGGTCCGCTCGCCGCTACCACACCGGGTACGCCTGGCGGACTTTGCCACCTGCTCGCCGAATACGGAACCAAAAGCTTAAAAGAAGTATTGGCCCCCGCGATGGAACTGGCAGCCGGCTATCCGATCGATGCGCAAACCGCCAATAGCATAGAAAGACAAAAAGCGATGATCAAACAATGGCCCTACAGCCAAAAAGTTTTTCTTCCCCACCTTGGCGATAAACGGGAGGCACCGGAGGCCGGAGAGATCTTCGTACAAAAAGATCTGCTGAATACACTGGCAAAAATGGTGGAAGCGGAACAACAAGCCCTAAAAAAAGGAGCGACTCGAAAAGCAGCGATTCAAGCCGCATACGACCGGTTTTACAAAGGCGACATTGCAGCTGAATTTGTTCGCGGCTGTCAGGAACAAGGCGGACTCATCACCAAAGAAGATCTTGCCCGCTGGAAACCCATTGAGGAGGAACCCTTGCAGGTAAATTATAAAGGCATCGATGTGTATAAAATGCAACCGTGGACGCAAGGCCCTTCCATGCTACAGGCACTGAACATCCTGGAAAATTTCGACCTGAAATCCATGGGCTACAACAGCGTTCCGTATATCCATACGTTATATCAGGCCATGAGCATGGCGTTTGCCGATCGGGATTTTTATTACGGCGATCCCTATTTTGCCCCGCAAGAACCCATGAAGGGATTGCTGAGCAAGGAATATGCCAAGCAACGAGCGGCTTCGATGAATCTAAAACAGAATGATTCGTTGATAGGGCCGGGCGACCCCTACCCCTTCGAAGGAAAACAAAACCCATTCGCTGAGTTACTCAAAAGTCGTTTTCAATCGACTAGCGAAAATGGCGACAGAAATTTCGCACCTGTACACGATACGTCCGGAGTGGCCCTGACCGATGAAGCATACCATGAACGATTGTGGATGGGAACCACGACCGTCGAAGCGGCGGACAAAGAGGGATGGGTGGTATCCATCACCCCCAGTGGCGGTTGGATCCCGGCATGCATTGCCGGCAATACCGGTATGGGAATGAGTCAGCGGATGCAAAGTTTTGTGTTGGACTCTACCCCGAATCCATTTAACGTATTGGCACCGGGAAAACGCCCCCGGGTTACCCTCACCCCCACCCTCGCCTTGAGGGAGGGCAAACCCTTTTTGTGTTTCGGTGTACAGGGCGGTGATACGCAGGACCAAAACTTGTTGCAGTTCTTTTTGAATATGGTGGAATTTGGAATGACGGTCCAACAGGCATCCGAAGCCGCAAACATCAATACCAATCAACTGTGGTTGTCGCTGGGCGGCACTAAGGTAGCCGATCGTAAACCTCGTCCAGGTAACATTCTCTTACAGGATAAAACACCGGAATCCGTTCGGACAGCCCTCAAAGCGATGGGATATAAATTGAGTTTTGAAGACCGGACCTCTGGTCCCATCAACGCCATTTATTTCGACTGGAAGCATGGCTCGCTGTGGGGCGGCTCAAGCAATCATGGAGAGGATTATGGCATTGGTTGGTAAGCGACAGATCGGTCGATAAAGCCGAACTTTGCCTGCATGCAGTGCGCTTACAAGATCAACATTTTGAAAAGACTTTTTCCGTTTTTTTTCCTCCTCGGAGCAGGTACCGCAACGTTGGGAACCATTTCTGCGCAGTCAGCCGCATCAAAAGCAGGTATTTACCTGCAGTTGGATAAGTCGGTTTATGGCAGAGGCGAAACCATCTGGTTCAATGCCTACCTGTTCACGCCTGATCGGATGCCGGCCGGATCTACACTGCAAGTGGAATTGGTGCAAAACGACACGGTTAAACAGCGAGTACTATATCCAGTGGTGGTGGGCGTAACAAACGGACAACTACCCCTGACCAAAGAGATTTCATCCGGATGGTATCAGATCCGCTCATTTACAGAGCAAGCAGCGCTTCCCGCATTTCATACATTCATTTACATCATCGGAAAGAATCGGTCCGCAATACCTGCCTACAACACCCAAAAAGACGACTTGATCCTTTCCTTATATCCGGAAAGCGGAACCTTGATCGCGGGCATTGAAACAAGGGTAGCATTCAAGGCAACGGACCTGAACGGAAAACCAAAATCGGCACAAGGCAGCGTGTTGGATGCGCGCGGAACTGAAGTGGCTGTTTTCTCTTCGTGGGCAGGCGGCAGGGGGGAGTTTGTATTCACGCCCGAAACGGATAATGTGTACACTGCTGTTTGGAATAGCGGTGGAGAAAAACGGCAACAAATCCTGCCGGCCGTGCAGCCCAATGGAACAATGCTTTCCTTGATCAATCACCCAAAAGGATTTCTTTTTGAGATCCGGCGAAAAGGAGCAGCCGATTTAGAGAAAAGCGCCTGGCTATTCGGTTCGATGGATGGCCGGGAATTGTTTCGGCAACCGCTACCCAAGAATCAACCCACCATTCAAGGGGTGTTGAAAACAAAAGAGTTGAGCTCCGGTATATTGAACATTCAGGTACTCACCGAAGCGGGAACGCTACTGGCAAACCGAAAGGTGTTTGTGAACAATGAAGAATATCGAATATCTATCACGGTTCGAACCGATACCTTTTCCGTTGCGGCAAAGGGAAAAAACAAATGGGTGATCGAGCTTCCTGATTCGGTGCAGGGCACCTGCTCCATTTCGATTACCGACGCCGAAATGGACGGTGCGCAGTACAGGCAATCTTCCATCGTAAGCCAGACACTACTCAATGGAGAGATAGCCGAGCCATTGTTTAACACCGACTGGTTTTTCAATACCAGCAAGGACAGTGCAGAGATCGGGCTGGATCTGTTGATGCTGACTCAAAAAGATGATCCACTTGTATTCGATACGACGGGGCTACGTTCGGTATCCGTAAACAAAAAAGGGTTTATCACCTTGCAAGGAAAGGCCTATTTGAGGGGCACGCGGCAGCCACTGGCCAACAGCCGGCTCATGGCGGTATTGTCCGGCAACCGGATGCGCAACCAGATCCTTTTCACCGAAACGGATAAATCCGGAAGATTCATGATCGATTCGCTGCTCTTTTTTGGTAAGGCCCGTATTTTCTTTGGGGAACAACGAGTCAAAAAGGCACCTCGGTTCATAGATATCCAACTGGAGGAGGATTCGATACCCATTTTATCGGCATCCAACCGGGGGAATGGGCGATCGGCATTCTTCCCACCCGCAGAATATCCCGCTGTAAGTCAGCGCTGGGTCAAAGACTATGAGGACATCATTCGACAAGCAGAGGGACTGACATTGGAAGAAGTAACCATCAAGACCCGAGCAAAATCCCCTTTGCAAAAATTACAAGAGGAATATACCTCCGGGGTCTTCGATACCGATGCCTTTGTAGAGCGGGTGCTCGACCTGGTAAACAATGAAGAGGCCAACGGATATCCGAATATTTTAGAATACCTGCGCTTTCGGGTTCAGGGCTTGCAGATCATGGACCCTGATTTTTCACGACCCCCACCCGACCTCAGTCAATCCGGCGGCTTTGATGTCCGAAACGACCCCACGAAGTATCGGATCTTTTTCAGGCAGATGCCCAGCGCCAGCAGCATGGGCAACGTACCCATGGTGATCTATCTGAATGAGGTCGAAACCGATGCAGATATTTTATTGACGATTCCCGCTTCGGATATCGCACTGGTAAAGATCTTCAGCAGTTTTACGGCAGCACCCGGGGGCGGACCGGGAGGCGCGCTCGCCGTTTACACCAAGAAACCGGAACTATTACGTCAAGTCAGTGGATCAGCGGTAACATTCTCCGGATATTCATCCAACAGCTCCTTCCCCGCTCCGAATTATGAAACCGATCCGATGGCTCGAAACAAAGCGGATGGACGGATTACGCTGGATTGGCGACCCAATATTTTTTTGACGGCTGGACGATCACGCATCCCTATTCATTTTTACAACAACGATCGAACCAAGCGATTCCGTATTCGAATAGAAGGTTTAACAAGTACGGGCAAACCCATCATTTTTGAGAAGATAGTGGAATGAATCCTGATTAAATCCTTTGGGAAGTTTATGTGCGTTGATATTGGTTATACCGCTCAATTGGGACTAAACGGTCTGCCTCAAAAAGTTAAAGGAGTAAAGATCAAGAAGGAGTATGAGGCAGCCGATCAGGATGCGCCGCTGCTGACGGCTTTTGCCAGGCCGGCGTGTTGGACAATCATTCAGCAGAATAATGCTCCGGAGGTGGTACCGATGAAGTGGGGACTGATCGCGGATTTTATGGTTGACCGTCCTGATCAATTCGAAAAATACGGCAATAATTTTTTCAATGCCCGTTCCGAGCGAATACAGGATAAAGCAGCTGCCTGGCATGCATATCTGAACGATCGGTGTTTGTTGATCGCGGATGGTGTCTATGAACATCAAAAAGTAAAAGGACATTCCCGTAAACTGCCTTGGTATATTCGATTGTCCTCAGGAGCTCCTTTACTGATCCCATCCCTTTTCAACCCGCGAACGCAAAGCTTTGCGATCTTGACCCGGGAGGGAAATGAATTGTTTAAAACGATTCACAACGATGGTAACAATAAATTTCGGATGCCTTTATTGCTGGAGCCGGAAGAGTCATTCAAATGGATCGATCCGAACCTGCCGGTTGACGCAATGAATACGCTTATAAAAACGGAGATCGCCTCGGAAAAATTAACGGCCCATACGGTTTATTCGATTCGAGGGGGTGGTGTGCGTCCGGACGGAAAAGCAGCAAATGCTCCATATGATTGGGATCCACCAACGCTCCGTCAACAAACCTTGCTGTGAATTAATTCAACAATTGGGATTAGACCCGAACGTCGAACAGATAACCGACTAGTGCGGAGAGTCCCATAGCAATGGTACCCCAAATCACGATCCGGAGTATGGCCTTTGTGACACCGGAGCCACCGGCTTTAGCGGCTACGGCGCCCAGTATGATCAATGCACCGATCGTTACGGCATATAGTATGTATTCCATCCATTGAACAGGTGCCAGCAGGGTCACCAGCAGGGGCAAGAATCCGCCGGCGGTGAAGGCTGCTCCGGAGGCCAGTGCGGCTTGAATGGGATTGGCCTGAGACATTTCCGTGATGCCGAGTTCATCGCGCACATGGGCACCCAGCGCGACTGTCTCTGTCATTTCTTTTGCAACCTGAAGGGCCGTTTCTTTTTTCAATCCCCTTCGTTCATAGATCTGCGCCAAGATCATCAATTCCTCCTCCGGCATATCGATCAATTCTTTCTTTTCTCGTTCAATGTCGGCTTGTTCGATGTCGGTTTGGGAGCTGACGGAAACATACTCTCCGGCAGAAATGGAGAGGGCCCCGGCGACCAGTCCGGCTAACGTCGCTAGCAGGATCGGTTCGCGTCCATGACTGGCGGCGGCTACGCCGATGGCCAAACTGGAGATGGAGATGATTCCATCATTGGCACCGAATACGGCCGCACGAAGCCAATTGCTGCGGTGGATGTAATGAAAATCAAGGTAATTATCGATCGTCGGCTTAGACATGAAGTGATCAATTGAATTAGTTAATTATTTTTTCTTATTTCCCGAAGCAAATCTTCCAAATAATCGACCTGTACTTCTTAGATCTCAAGTAGTTTTTTGTTCTGATGCACCATCAGGTGATCGATCTTTTCATTGAGGAGTTGTATTTCCAGTTCGGCCTTGTGGTTGATTTTATAGTCGTGTTCGCTGCGCTAGCGGTCTTTTTGTTCTTGTCGGTTCTGGCTCATCATGATGATGGGGGCTTGTATCGCGGCTAAACACGAAAGTATCAGATTAAGGAGAATAAACGGAAAGGGGTCGAAGGTATGGATGGTCAACAGCCATAGGTTAGCGATCATCCAAAGCAGGATGAACAGGAAAAAGGAGACAATGAAGAACCAGCTGCCGCCGAAAGCAGCAATGCGGTCGGCCAGTCTTTGTCCGAAGGTGAGCTCACCCTCGAGTTCGTCTTGTATTTTTTCGGAGAGGATCGAGTTACTCCGAATGGCCCCCATCACCTCTTTATCCAGTGCGGCCAGTTCACCTTTTTCTTTTTCCATCAGCGCAGTAAGGTAGAGTCGCCGAAACCGATTCAGTTCAGAGAGGGAAATATAATGATCGGGCTCCAGTCCGGGATAGGTTTCCCGAATGAGTGCAAAGATCCCTTCGCGGATATCCCCGGCGCGTACGGATTCTCCCGAAGGGATGGGCACTTGGCTGAGATAGCTGGTGTTCATGACCGTTGCTTTGTATTAAGGTACCGTACAAAACGGATTATTGACTGACCAAGGGCATTAAAAGTGCTGGGTCTACATGCAAATGAAAAAGGTTTGGGGTTCGGCGGATGACCACAACCGAAGAGGAAATTCGTTTGAATCGTAGAAAAAACAACTTTGTACAAATCAGGCTCCTTGTTTCCTGAGCTGACGGAAATAGAAAAATGCCTGCAGGGTCAGTAAAGATCCAATAAAAGATAAACCCACCATTGCCTTAGCAAAGAAATCGGTCCAGGAAATTTCTAGTGACAAACTTTCCTTAATCAGCAAAACACTCACGCTGCCCACGTATGCAATAGCATCTACCCAGTAAATAAAAAAACCGGTATTTGCCTTCAGGGAAAAGCTGGCGATGAGCCGATCGAAATAGATCGAATTAAAAGGAATGTAAACCAGGTAAAGACCCAATCCACTTCCGATCATCCAGTAAAAAGGGCTCAGTTGCTGCCGCATGAACAACCAAGAACAGATCCCGCCGATCACAAACCCCATCAAAATAAAGCCATGCGCAATCTGCAAGGCCCGGTAGCTATTGCGGACAAGCACCACGGCACCGATCGAAAAGAGTACCAGCAACATGATCGGTATCTCTGTTTCAGAAAAGACGGTAGGCCGAACCGAAAATCCCATCTCCTTCCACATATCCGCTGAAAAATTATCGCGGATGTCACGAAAGATCGTGGCGAACAAATAGATCATTGTAAAAGCCAATATTCCGGGCCAGTATCCACGTAGGATGGCGCGGCGCTGATGGGCCTGCATGGGTTGTCGGGGTTGACGAAGCGATTCATCTTCTGCCGTGGGCGGCGGAATTTTTTCCAACGCATAGACAAACAGTATCAACGGCAACGCAAAGGCGCCCCCCACGGCGAAAGGGATCCAGAACTCCGGCACGGAAAATGTTTTCATCATCCAAGCACCGACCGATTTTACCCAACCGGAAGAAAAAATGAAACTGACCGCCAGGGCCGCACCGATAAGATCGGTACTTTTTCGTCCCTCTACATAGGAAAAAACCACTCCCCATAACATCCCCAACGGAAACCCATTCATAAATAGAAAAATCGCGTTGTAGGGTGCCGGCACCCAGGCAAACAGCAACCAGGCCAACCAGGAAATTCCGGTGAGTAAAAAAATGATCCGGTGCCGCCCCACGCGCTTCAGTGAAGAAATATATCGTATGCCATAAAATTTGGCAGCCAGGTAACCGAGCATCTGCACGATGACCAGGACGGTTTTGTATGTCAGGGGACCAACCGTAATCCCCTCAAACGTGCAAACCGTAAAGGATTTTCGAAATCCAAAAATGAAAACATACGTCCCAAAAGCCGTGAGGGCCGCGTAAAAGGCAGTGAGACGATCGGAACGGGACCAAGGCATGAGGTAAGATACTTAACTCAACCGAAACAACTGCTTGGTGTTCGCCGCCGTCTGCTCCGCCACTTCCTTCACCGAACAGAATTTTGCCTCTGCAACTTTTTCGGCTACAATTTTCAGATAAGTGGGCTCATTTCGTTTGCCCCGATGGGGCACGGGTGTCAGGTAAGGTGCATCGGTCTCAAGCAGTAAGTGATCGAGCGACAACTCGGAGAGTACGGCCGGTAATCCGGCATTCTTATAGGTGACCACCCCGCCGATCCCCAAATAAAATCCCAGGTCAATGATGCGCCGGGCCGATTCAATCGAACCGGAAAAACAATGAAACACGCCGCGCAAATTTCCCCGCTGATGTTTTTTGACCACTTCAATACATCGATCCATCGATTCCCTAGAATGGATCACAATGGGCAAGTCAAATTCGAGCGCCCATTCAATCTGGCGTTCAAAGGCCAGGTATTGCTCGTTGAGGTGATCTTTGTCCCAATACAGATCCAACCCGATCTCCCCCACCGCCACAAACGAACGCTGTTCGAGGTGCTTGCGAACGATGGCCAGCTCCATCTCCACATTCTCTTTGGCCGAACAAGGATGCAATCCCATCATAGATAAACATCGATCGGGATAGTCCGCCTCCACCTTCAATTGCCTTTCATAGGTGGCCGAATCAATGGCCGGCAATAACATTTTTTCGACCCCGGCCTCCACGGCCCGATCGATCATAGCGGCCCGATCGGCATCAAATTCTGGCAGGTAAATATGAGTATGGCTGTCTATAAAATTCATGGAAACATCAAAAATCCGCATTTTTTGGCCGAAAACTGGGAAAAAAGGCCCAAAATCAGCCATTTTTCGGTGTTTTTAGCCATTTTTTGAGTTTAGGTTATCTGAGCCGGGACGCTTACCGGATACTGGTTTTCACCGATCCGGCAGTTTTTCGAACCGAAACCCCTTTTTATGGAAGAATTCCAATGTTTTTGGGAGGCAAATCTTCAACCGATCCCAGGCTTTTTCGGAATCGTGCATAACCACGATTGAGCCAGATTCGGCATACCCTGCTACCAACCGGGCACAGTCCTCCCCTTCCCTGAAACGATCAAAATCGCCACTCAGCACATCCCACATCGCAATACGCATCTTTGGGAAATGGGATAGGATCGAGCGGGCCTGTTGGCTGCGGAGTCGGCCGTAAGGAGGGCGAAACCAGTTGGAATCGATCCGATCAGCGGCGAGTTGCACGTCGTTTAAATAATCGGCTTGGGAAGTCTTCCATCCGTTCACATGGTGCTGGGTATGGTTGCCGATGCCGTGACCGTCTGCCTGAATCGATGCAAAGGTTTCCGGATTGTGGTCAACGTTTTGTCCGATGCAAAAAAAATGCGCTTTCGCCTCGTATTGACGGAGCTGGTCGAGCACAAAGGGGGTGATTTCGGGGTGGGGACCATCGTCAAAGGTCAGATAGATCGTTTTCTCCTGCACGGGCATCCGCCAAACCCGGTTGGGGTAAAGCCAAGGAAGCCACCCGGGCGTCTTTATCCAATAATCACACATTCCAACAAAGATAAACGCCTGCGCGCATGGGTTATCTTTGCGGCATGTCCAAAAAAGTCCGTGTTCGATTTGCACCGAGTCCCACCGGCGGCCTTCACCTGGGTGGGGTGCGGACCGTCCTCTACAACTACCTTTTTGCCAAGAAGCACGGGGGTGATTTTATCGTCCGCATCGAAGACACCGACCAGAGCCGATATGTTCCCGGTGCAGAAGAATATATTTTTGATTGCTTGCGTTGGTGCGGGCTCGAGCCCGATGAAAGCGTTCAGCACGGCGGCGCGTTTGGACCTTATCGTCAAAGCGAACGCAAATCACTCTATCGCGCCTATGCTGAAAAACTGATCACACAAGGCGATGCATACTATGCCTTTGATACACCCGCAGAACTCGAAGCGATGCGTAAGCAGTACAAGACCGATCAAAATCCCTCGCCTCAGTATGACCATACGCTTCGCCTTCGAATGCGCAACTCCCTCACGCTATCAGCCGAAGAAGTGAATCAATTGCTTTCTAGCGGAACGCCCCATGTGATCCGAATTCAGATGCCGGGTTCCGGCACGATCGCGTTTACGGATATGATCCGCGGAGACGTTTCGTTCGACATGAGTACCGTAGATGATAAAGTGTTGCTGAAAGCCGACGGCATGCCCACCTATCATTTGGCCGTGGTGGTCGATGACCACCTCATGCAGATCTCACATGCCTTTCGCGGGGAAGAGTGGCTGCCTTCCGCTCCCGTACACCTTCGGTTGTGGGAGAAACTATTTGGTCGCGATGCCATGCCGCAGTGGGCTCACCTGCCCTTGATACTCGGACCAAACGGAAAACTCAGCAAACGCGACGGGGCCAAATACGGATTTCCGGTGTTTGCCATGAACTGGACCGATCCGAAATCCGGCGAAACCATAGAGGGATTTCGGGAACGCGGCTTTCTACCCGAGGCCTTCATCAATTTGTTGGCGATGTTGGGCTGGAACGATGGAACGGAAAAAGAATTGTTCTCGCTGGAAGAATTGGTGCAAGCTTTTTCGATGGAACGGGTACATAGTGCGGGGGCGAAGTTTGATTATGAGAAAGCGAAATGGTTCAACCATGAATGGCTCCGCAGAAAACCATTGGAAGAAATCATAATTGCGTTGCGGAGCCAGTTTGGGAGTTTGGATAGTTTGGGGAGTTTGGGGAGTTTGAAGTGGGAGCGGATCGTTGCGTTGGTAAGAGAAAGATGTCATTTGTTGACGGATTTTGTGGAGGAGACGCGTTATTTTTTTGAATATCCAAAGTCAGTTGATATGGCTTCGATTCAGCCGAAGTGGAGCTCAGAAAAAGCGGCATTTTTTAGTGCCCTGCTTGTGCGCTATGATTCCTTGGCGGATTGGAACGCAGCAGCGCTGGAAGAATGCTTTAAAACGTTGGC
The DNA here is from genome assembly GCA_016868775.1 of Bacteroidota bacterium. GTDB lineage: Bacteria > Bacteroidota > Bacteroidia > Chitinophagales > Chitinophagaceae > JJ008. The sequence continues at coordinate 21,763 of VGFT01000001.1, forward strand.
TACGGAACAATCAATTAAGCCCGGAGAATTGATGTTGCCCTTGCGCATCATGTTGGTGGGTGGAAAATTTGGTCCGGGTGTGTTCGACATAGCTGATATTTTAGGAAAAGTCGAAACGATCCGGCGCATCGAGTTGCTGACCGTTCAATTATCGAACAATTAACTTTGCGAGCAGATGAGTACGAATCGTCCCATTCGCGTATTGGTTGCCAAGGTTGGTCTGGACGGCCACGACCGCGGTGCCAAGGTGATCGCTACCGCCCTGCGCGATGCCGGGATGGAAGTGATCTATACCGGACTGCGCCAAACGCCTGAGATGGTGGTAAATGCTGCGTTGCAAGAGGATGTGGATGCCATTGGCATCAGCATTTTATCGGGGGCGCACATGACCGTCTTTCCGAAGCTGATCGGACTCCTCCACAAAAAAGGTCTGACCGATGTACTGGTCACCGGCGGCGGAATCATTCCCGAAGCCGATATGAAACGATTACAGGAAATGGGGGTCGGTAAATTATTCGCGCCGGGTTCGCCAATGCAAGAGATCGTCGCCTATATACAACAGTGGGTGAACGAAAACAGATCATTCTAATTGTCCTTTATGTATCAAACCTTACTGACCGAACTGGAGAATGGGATTTTGAGGGTGAAGGTAAATCGTCCCGATAAACTCAATGCCCTGAACCGATCGGTATTTGATGATCTTTTTTTATTGATGGATCAAGTGGAGTCCGATGCAACGATTCGAGGCGTGATCCTCACCGGGGCCGGTCCGAAGGCCTTTGTTGCCGGAGCCGACATCAGCGAATTCAACTCCCTCGAAAAAGATGCGGCCATGGCTTTGGCCAAGCGCGGGCAGGATTGTTTTTTTCGGATCGAACGTTGTTCCAAGCCCGTACTCGCGGCGGTAAATGGGTTTGCCTTAGGGGGTGGATGTGAATTGGCCATGAGTTGTCACCTTCGGTTGGCCAGTGAAAACGCCCGGTTTGGTCAGCCTGAAGTGAACCTGGGACTGATCCCCGGCTACGGCGGTACACAGCGACTCACGCAGTTGGTGGGCAAAGGCCGTGCGCTAGAACTCATGATAAGCGGCAATATGATCAATGCCACCGAGGCCCATCGCATCGGATTGGTGAACCATGTACACCCAGCGGAGGCCTTGCTGGAAGAGGCAAAGAAATTAATGGAAACGATCCTTAGTAAAGGTCCCGCTGCCGTAGGCCACGTAATCGCTGCGGTCAATGCCTGCGGCTCTCCGAACGATGCCGGATATGCCGAGGAAGTTCGTCGCTTTGGCGAATGCTTCGGCACCGACGAAATGAAAGAAGGCGTAAGCGCTTTTCTGGAGAAACGAAACCCGAGATTTAGATGAGGGAACAGTTGTTGAACAGCGGTTCAACGATCGTTAAACCATTCCTCAATACTTAACTTTGCACTATGCAATACCGGATCGAAAAAGACACTATGGGCGAGGTACAAGTACCTGTCGACGCCTACTACGGTGCACAAACCCAACGCAGCATTGATAATTTCCGAATTGCGCAGGACATCAACCGAATGCCCAAAGAGATCATTCGGGCATTTGCCTACCTGAAAAAAGCCGCGGCCCTCACCAATTTGGAGGCGGGGGTATTGGCCAAGAACAAGGCCCAATTGATCGGAAAGGTTTGCGATGAGATCCTGCGAGGAAAATTAGACGATCAATTTCCCTTGGTCGTTTGGCAAACCGGCTCGGGCACACAGAGCAATATGAATGTGAATGAGGTAATTGCCTACCGAGGGCATGTGATCAAAGGCGGGGCACTGACCGATAAAACAAAATTCCTACATCCGAACGATGATGTAAATAAATCGCAGTCCTCCAACGACACCTTCCCCACCGCGATGCACATCGCAGCTTACAAGATGCTGGTGGAAACCACGCTGCCCGGCATCAAACAGCTGCGAGACACGCTGGCGAAAAAAAGCAAGCAGTTTAATAAAGTAGTGAAGATCGGCCGCACGCATTTTATGGATGCTACGCCACTGACATTGGGACAAGAATTCAGCGGCTATGTGGCGCAGCTGGATCATGGCATGAAGGCCATTCAACATTCTCTTGCGCATTTGAGTGAGCTTGCATTGGGAGGTACGGCCGTAGGTACCGGTATCAATACGCCGCCCAACTATTCAAAGAATGTAGCCAAACACATTGCAACTCTGACCGGCCTGCCTTTTGTGACGGCGCCCAATAAATTCGAAGCGCTTGCGGCACACGATGCCATTGTGGAAGCGCACGGGGCATTGAAGACCGTCGCGGTGAGTTTGATGAAGATCGCCAACGATATTCGGATGCTTTCTTCTGGTCCGCGCAGCGGCATTGGTGAGATCTTCATTCCCGATAACGAACCCGGTTCTTCTATCATGCCCGGCAAAGTCAATCCCACCCAATGCGAAGCCCTTACCATGATCGTAGCGCAAGTTCTCGGCAACGACGTAGCCATCAACATTGGCGGCGCAAACGGACATTTTGAACTCAATGTATTCAAACCCGTAATGATTTATAATTTTCTGCACAGTGCCCGTCTGATCGGAGAAGGATGTGTTTCATTCGACCTGAAATGTGCCCGCGGCATCGAGCCCATTAAAGCCAACATTCGCAAACACGTAGAGAACTCACTGATGCTGGTGACGGCACTCAATACCAAGATCGGATACTATAAAGCTGCTGAGATTGCCCAGAAAGCGCATAAGGAAGGAACGACCCTGCGGGAGATGGCGATTAAACTTGGATACGTGACGGGCGTTGAATTTGATGAGTGGGTGAGGCCGGAGCGAATGACGGGACAATGAGAAGATACTGCGTCCGGCCAGTTTGAATAGTTTGAATAGTTTGGGAGTTTGGATAGTTAGTTTATAGTTAGTAGTTTATAGTTATTAGTTTATTGAAAAGAGATTTTTAAGAGATGAGTAAGTTAAAGCCTGCAAACTTAGTGTTATTGATCGTGGGGGTGATCGTGTTGGATCAAGCGTCAAAGTTCTGGATCAAGACGAGTTATCCGATTGGGGAGGTGGTGCGTGTGGGTGGGATGGATTGGTTTCACATTTACTTCATAGAAAATCCGGGGATGGCTTGGGGTTGGAAGTTTGGAAATGAAACCGGAAAGATGATCCTGACCTTGTTTCGGTTGGCGGCGGTGATTTTTGGAACCTGGTATCTGCATAAGATGACCAAACAAGCGTATTCCAGGGGACTCATGATCTGTGCCGGATTGATCTATGCCGGAGCGCTAGGAAACCTGATCGATAGCATGTTCTACGGTATGATCTTCGACAAGGGCCTGTATTTCAATGCCGCAGTAGGCGATTATGTTACCTACCCCGGTACCGCAAACCTGAGCAGCAACGGCTATTCCGCTTTTCTACATGGCAGTGTGGTGGACATGCTCTATTTCCCCATCATAGATACCACCTGGCCCGACTGGGTTCCATTTGTAGGCGGAACGCAATTTGAATTTTTTAGTCCCATCTTTAATATCGCCGACGCCTCCATCTCGATCGGTGTACTCGTCCTCTTCTTCTTCCAAAAACGTTTACTCGCACCCGCTCCTGAAAAGACCGGCAACCCAACCATCCGCACCAGCCAGCAGCATAACGATGCGAGGGAGATCTTTTAAGGTCCGAAGCAGTCCAATGAAGAATGTCCAATGTCCAATGACTCTAAACTTTAAACTGCACTGGACATCGGACATTGGACATTGGACAGTCCGCGCAGCGGACTATCTTTACACATCATGACCATAGACCAAATCACCTACCTCGTATTCGGAGTCATTCTAGCCCTCGCGCTGATCTTTGATCTGGGCTTACTCAGTAAGAAAAACCAACAGATTTCGATTCGACAGGCACTCAATCAAACTTTTTTCTGGGTCGGATTGGCGCTGGCCTTTTTCTTTTTTGTTTGGTATAAAAAAGGACAGGGCATCGCACTGGAATACCTGAGTGCATATTTGATGGAATGGAGCTTAAGTATCGATAATATTTTTGTCTTCATCCTGATCTTCTCCGCTTTTTCCGTGGCACCGCGCAATTATGGCCGGGTATTACTGATCGGCATTTTGATGGCCATCGTATTTCGGATCTTGTTCATTACCGTTGGGGTGGCGCTGGTTGACCGTTTCCACTGGATCCTCTATGTGTTCGGCGTTTTTCTGGTTTATACCGGCTACAAAATGTTTACCTCCACGGGGGAAAAAGAATTCGACCCAAAACAAAGTAAGATCTATTCATTCCTGAAAAAATTCCTGCCCCTGGTTCCGCACGATGGGGGCGGAAAGTTTATGATCCGGGAGAACGGTCGCCCTGCCTACACCACCTTGTTTGTGGTGGTGATCATGTTGGCTGCGATCGACCTGATCTTCGCCTTGGATTCCATTCCGGCCGTGATGGGAATCTCGCGCGATAAACTGGTGATCTACACCTCCAATATATTCGCCGTGCTTGGTCTGCGCTCATTGTTCTTCCTGCTTCGAGGGGCCGTCAATCAATTTGATTATTTACCGCAAGGCATTTCGATCGTGCTGATCTTCATTGGATTCAAAATGATGGGCGAGCACTGGCTCAACCTATGGTTCGATAAAACAACCCTGGTAGCCCTCTCCCTCGGAATGATCATGCTCTGTATCGGCGGCTCGATCTTCTATTCCATTTTCATGAAAAAACCCGGAACCCCGGAGAAACTTGTATAAACAGTGATTGAACGGAAGCCAACTGCCCAAACTGGCCAAACTACCCAAACTATCCAAACTACCAAACAATCTTGTCATACCCCCTTTCGAAAATTACCCAACTCCTCACCGGATCACCCATCCAAATCGACCCCGATTGGGTGATCACCGAACTGTCTACCGACTCCCGCAAACTTCCCTACCCCAAGCATACGTTGTTTTTTGCATTGGTATCGGATCGGCGAGACGGACACGATTTTATACCCGATGCCTATGCGGCGGGGGTGCGTGGATTTGTGGTAAGCCGAGAGATTGACTCGCACGCTTATCCGGGCGCAGTGTTTATTGAGGTGGCAGATGCACTGGAAGCCCTACATGTATTGGCCGCGTATCACCGATCGAAGTTTCAGATACCCGTCATTGGTGTAACAGGCAGTAACGGAAAGACGATCGTGAAAGAGTGGCTATATCAATTGCTCTCACCGGATTTTTCCATCGTACGTTCACCACGCAGTTACAATTCTCAAATCGGCGTGCCGCTCAGCGTATGGCGAATGAATACCTCTCATACGCTGGCGATTTTTGAGGCCGGTATCTCGCTTCCCGGGGAGATGGAAAAACTGGCGCGTATTATTCGTCCCACCCTCGGCATCCTCACCAACATCGGGGCCGCACATGACGAGGGCTTTGCATCCCGGAGTCAAAAAGAAAATGAGAAACGAAAATTATTCGAAGGCGCAAAAATGCCCGTGCCCATTTCCGTAACCGAACGGGTTTTGGAAAACGGTTATACCAAACTGATCGCTGCCAACGGTGAAACGATCGTGATCCCGTTCACCGATGAGGCCTCTGTACAAAACGCGCTGACCTGCTGGTCGGCTTTACGGATGATGAATTATCCCGCTGAAACCATCGCCGCTCGCATGCACGCGTTGCAACCCGTTCAAATGCGGTTGGAGATCAAGCAGGGCATTCAGCAATGTTTGATCCTGAATGATGCGTATAGCATGGACCTGGACTCCCTTTCCATTGCCCTCGATCATCTCCGACAACTTGGCGGAAATCGTAGTCGAACCGCCCTGCTGAGCGATCTTCCGGAGGGAAAGGAGAAAGATTATGAGGCCTTGATCGATCTATTGAAACATCATCAGGTAAACCGACTCATCACGATCGGACCACAGTTTCAGTCCTTCCTGAAAAAACGAACCGGTGAATCGATCCATATTCAGTCGTACCCCGACCGAAAAACCTTTGAACTGCAGTTTTCAGCTCATTCCTTTCATCGCGAAGCGATCCTGCTGAAGGGAGCCCGTCGATTTGAAATGGAAAAGTTGTTGTCGTTTCTAGAAGCGCAAGTACATCAAACCCGATTGGAGATCGATCTGGGTGCCTTGCGAAAAAATATTCGAAGCTATCAGTCGGCCCTTCGGCCGGGCGTGAAGGTCATGGCCATGGTCAAATCATTTGCCTATGGAAGTGGGGGACTAGAGGTTGCCCGGGTGATGCAAGAAGAAGGCATCTCTTACCTGGGAGTGGCCTATGCAGATGAAGGCGTTGCGTTGCGCACCGGAGGCATATGGCTGCCCATTATGGTGATGAATACCGAGCCGGCCGCATTCGATGCCATTCGGGAATACCGGCTCGAACCGGTTTTATACTCGATCGATTTGCTGTTTGCGTTTCAACAGTATCTAAATACACAGGGGGAGTATGATTTTCCGGTTCACATTGAATTGGAAACCGGCATGCATCGGTTGGGGATACCGAAATCGGATTATGATCAATTGAGAGATGTCTTTAGTCACAACCCTTATCTGCGGATCTGCTCGGTGTTTTCACATTTGGCTGCGGGTGAAGACGCTGGCTCCGATCCGTTCAGTGAAACCCAATTCACTCAACTGATAGAGGGAGCAGAGTTGATCAAATCGGTTTGCCGTCATTCGCCGCTGGTCCACCTGGCCAATTCAGCAGCTGCGATCCGTAAACCGGCTTGGCAACTGGATCTGGTGCGGATCGGGATTGGGTTGTATGGAATTGATCCTGCTGTATCGAATAAAATTCATCTTTCTCCGGTGGCCAGGTTGTTAGCCACTGTAGCACAGATACAAAATCTGCAGCCGGGCGATTCGGTCAGCTATAATCGACGTATGGTGGTGGATCGGGCCACCCGGATCGCTACGCTTCGGCTGGGATATGCCGACGGATTTCCGCGTCGACTAGGAAATGGGGTGGGGTATGTATTGCTGGGAGGACAAAAAGCCCCGGTGTTGGGATCGGTTTGCATGGACATGTTTATGGTCGACATTACCGATATTCCTTTCTTGCAAGTAGGCGATACTGCCATTGTATTCGGACCGGAATTACCCCTTACCGAAGTAGCCAAACGCGCCGGTACCATTCCTTACGAGATCATGACCGGCATCTCGCAACGGGTGAAGAGGGTTTATCTTGAAGAATAGTCCGCTGCGCGGACTGTCCGATGTCCGATGTCGAATGTCCAATGTAGTTTTAAGTCATTCGACATTGGACATTGGTCATTGGACCTATCTCCCATACCGCCTTCTCCTCCACCCATACAACCCCACGCCGAATAAAGCAAGTACGACCAGTGGCACTACGAGGTTGAGCAGTTGCCATTGGGAGCGGGAAGCTTCTATCTTTCGGGCATCCAGCAAACGAAGAACGATTTCTTTATTGCGCGTGGCCAGGATGGCCGGATCGCCGACCAGTTGTTCCAGGGTCATTTTTAAAAAATCACGGTTGGCGGCAGCAATAAAATATTGCCCCCCGGCTTGCCCCTCCTGATACGCGGTGAAAGTGTATTTGTTCCATCCCATGGGAAGGGGGCCCGTTTGGTTCGAAACCTCATTGAGTACCAGGTCTCCATCCGACACTACGATCATTCGGGTAGGAACTGATTTGGACTGAAACGGTTTGCCGGCCCGTTGGAGACTGTCACGCCACCCACTGCTGATCCGATTGGAGAACAAAGAGGTAAACGTTCCTTCCAGCAAGTAGCCAATAGGTATATTAAACAAATTGAATTTCTCATCCTCCGGAGCATTGCGATTCTCTTCGAATCTGATCATCACCGGCGTGGGAATGATCCGGGAATGGGTAGACGAAACCAGGATCGGTGTTTTGGTTACACCCGAAACGTCAATGGTATCGATGGAGTTGGCAAAACGGGAGGATACATACCCGAGGCTTTTAGCGAATGGACCTGCGCCATTTAGGAGGGGGAAATAATTCCAACGCAGATATTCCAATTGCGGGTTCTCGGGGGTACCGCCCACCACCAGCGGGATGAAATCAGATTGAAGATCCATGATCAGATCGGTGTTAATCCGGCATCCATATCGAAACAGCAAGTCGGTGAGTTCGAGCTTTCGATCGTAAGCAATGGTTTCCCCGGTTTGTTTCGCCAGCAGACTGTCTTGCTCGGCGATGAGGTTATCGATGAACAGCAGCAACTTTCCGCCGCGCATGACGAATTGATCGAGTTTGATCTTATCTGCCTCCGAAAATGCCTCTGTAGGTTTCACGATCATCAATACATCGATGCCTTCGGGAACGGACAAGGAATCGCGCAGGTTCAGCAATCCGAACCGGTATTCGGCTTTTAAGGTGTTTTCGAGGTCGTAGCCGCGCAGGTCGGTAGGCTGACCATGTCCAACTTCATAAGCAATGGTTGCGCGGCCGGACGTAGTTAGCTTTTGAATGGTGGTGGTGAACTGATATTCGAGCAGGGTTTCAGCTCCGTTGATTTCTTCCTGACTGATCCGTCCTTTGGAGCCTCCGAAGAGTGGGATCAATTGTTGCCGATCGCCGCTGCAGATCCAGGCGTATGGATAAAGAAGGTTGGTGGATTGACCGGCTTTTTTCTGCACCGTCAGGTTGATGGGCATTGCGCCCAACTTGGCGAGTGTATCGGAGAAGGGTTGATTGTTCTCCTGCAAGTCGTCGGGCGATACAAAGCGAAATTGAATATTGGATCCGTTTTCTTTTTTCAGCAGATCCAGGAAATCACGGGTGCTACTTGCCAGCTTGCGAAAACCAGCCGGAAACTCTCCTTCCAGAAACACATCGATCGTGACGGGCTCTTGGAGGGAGCGGACCAGTTTTTGGGTAGCGGGACTCAGCGTATATCGTTTATCGGCAGTCAGGTCGATCTGAAAAGAAAGAACCGAAGCCAGTGTATTAAGGAAAAGCCACGCCGGCAGTAAGATCCATCCTCCACCGCGATGCAGAAAAATATGTTTCAGGCGTCGGATCATTTGCGGCGCTGTAGGTTGCGTTGGGTGAGCAATAGGAACGTGGCGATGACAGACAGAAAATAGATCAGATCCCGACTATCGAGAAGTCCGCGGCGAATGCTTCGGTAATGAAACTCAATGCCGACCATCTCGAGGTAATAGTCCAGCGTACCCAAAAAGATTGGAAGCTGACTAATGGCCTGCGCTCCATAATGAATGAGTCCGCAACCCAGGGCTGCTAGCAGAAAGGCAACAACCGCATTCGAGGTGAGGCTGCTGCAATACAAACCGATCGCAGCGAACACGCCGGCCAAGAGGATAAGACCGAAATAAGCCCCTGCAGTGGCTCCGGTATCCAATCCCTGATCGGCCGCCAGTTGATTGATGGTAAATGCGTAAAGCAGCGTGGGGACCAGCGCAATGAATACCACCAATAGGGCCGCCAAGTATTTACCAAAAAGAATCCGAAAGGTAGAAATGGGCTGAGCTTGCAGGATCTCGTAGGTGCCCGTACGAAATTCATCGGAAAAACTGCGCATGGTAATGGCAGGGATCAGAAACAACAGCACCCAGGGGGCTAGGGCAAAGAATGGATCCAGTGTGGCATATCCAAAATCGAACAGATTGTCGTTGAAAACAAAAAGAACCACTCCGTTCACGGCTAAAAACACCCCGATGGCGAGGTAGCCGGTCAGACCGGAAAAAAATTGTCGGAGTTCTTTTTTACAAACCGGCCACATGTAGAAAGGTAACGCTTCGGGCGGGATAAAAATTGCTGCCGGGCGTTGCGGTAAAATTACACGGAAAAGCTTTCGCCACAACCACAAGTGCGGCTAGCGTTGGGATTCGCGAAATAAAAGCCCTTCCCGTTCAATCCATCCGAAAATTCAAGGGTGGTATTCACCAAATACAAAAAACTCTTGAGATCGGTAACAACCTTGATGCCGTTGTCTTCGAATTCTTGGTCGGTAGCCCCCCTTTCATTATCAAAATCCATCTTATAGCTGAGTCCGGAGCAACCCCCTCCAACCACGCCCACACGCAAAAAATAGGAAGGATCATCCGCCACTCCCGCCTCTTGCATCAACTGCCACACCTTCTCCGCTGCCTTTTCACTCACGAAAATGGCATTCTGTGGCTTCGTCTCTATCGTTAATGTATCACTCATAAAAAATTCTCAAACGATCAAACTATTCAAACTTCTCAAACTGGCCGCAGGCCAGAGTCCTAATGAACGACTGAATCCTCAAACTGAAGTTCTTCCAGCCCATTCTTCTTGCGGTAGTCGTTGATCGCTGCTTTGATGGCGTCTTCCGCGAGTACCGAGCAGTGGATTTTCACGGGCGGGAGGTTCAGTTCCTCCACGATGGTCATGTTGTCGATCTTCACGGCCTCGTCGACTGATTTTCCTTTCAGCCACTCGGTAGCGAGGGAGGAGGAGGCGATGGCCGATCCGCAACCAAAGGTTTTAAACTTGGCATCTTTGATGATGCCGGTGGCTTCATCCACTTCGATCTGCAGGCGCATCACGTCGCCACATTCGGGAGCACCAACCAAACCGGTGCCAACACTGTTTTTGGACTTGTCCAGCGTACCCACGTTTTTGGGGTTCTGGTAGTGGTCGATTACTTTTTCACTGTATGCCATAGTTGTGCAAAGTTACTTTATTTTAAAAAATCAATGATGGGCCCATTGAACGGTATCCAGGTCGATCCCCTCTTTAAACATTTCCCAAAGCGGGCTCATCTCGCGGAGTTTATTGACCGTGCCGGCTACCTGCTCGATGGTAAAATCAATTTGCTCTTCGGTGGTATAGCGTCCCAGGCCAAAGCGGAGGGAGCTATGCGCCAAGTCATCGCCCAAACCCAATGCCTTGAGTACATAAGAAGGTTCCAGAGAGGCCGAGGTACAGGCCGATCCAGAAGATAAGGCGATGTTCTTGTTGAATCCCATCAACAGTCCCTCGCCCTCCACATATTTGAAGGAGATATTGGAAACGTGTGGCAGGCGTTGTTCTTTATCGCCATTCAGATACGATTCTTCCACTTTCAGAAGCGCTTGTTCAAGTTTATCGCGCAGTTTGATGATGCGGGCGGTATCGGATTCCATCTCCTGCATACAGATCTCACAGGCTTTTCCGAAACCCACGATACCCGGTACATTGAGGGTGCCGCTGCGCATACCGCGTTCGTGACCGCCGCCGTCGATCTGGGCGGTGACTTTCACACGGGGATTTTTGCGGCGGACATAGAGGGCACCCACGCCTTTGGGACCATACATCTTATGAGCCGTAAAGGCCATGATGTCGATGCCGTCTTTGTTTACATCGACCGGAATCTTGCCTACGGCTTGTACGCCGTCGGTAAAGAATAGCACCCCGTGTTTGCGGGCGATGGCGCTGATTTCGCGGACCGGCATAATGGTACCGATCTCGTTATTGGCGTACATGATGGCGATCAGGATGGTGGTGGGCTTGATGGCCGCTTCCAGTTCTTGAAGGTCGATCAGTCCGTTTGGCTTTACGTTCAGGTATGTCACCCCCCCACCTTCGCGCTCGATGTGTTTGCAGGTATCGAGTACGGCTTTGTGCTCGATGTTGCAGGTGATGATGTGGTTGCCCTTGGAGGCATACATCTCAAAGACCCCTTTGATGCCCAAGTTATCGCCCTCAGTGGCTCCGGAGGTGAAGATGATCTCTTTGGGATCGGCCCCGATGAGTTTGGCTACTTGTTCACGGGCATAGTCAACCGCCTCTTCGGCCTGCCATCCGAAGGGATGATTGCGGCTAGCGGCATTTCCGAAGCTTTGGGTGAAATAGGGAATCATGGCCTCTACGACGCGCGGGTCGCAGGGGGTGGTGGCGTTGTGATCCAGGTATACAGGAAGGTTCAGCATATGATGATTTATCGTTCAATAGAAGAACGCAAAATTACCGCAAAAGGTTGTACCGGATATGGTAATTTCGAAGTGAAATGAGAAATTTCTTTACGCGTAAACCATTCTTAATCTGTTGACTGCCATGGAAAAGCTGGAACACATCGGAATTGCGGTCTGGTCCCTCGCCGAAGCCATCCCCCGTTACGAACAGCTATTGGGGACGAACTGCTACAAGACTGAGGAGGTAGACTCGGAAAAGGTCCGAACGGCTTTTTTCCGGCAGGGTGAAACAAAGATCGAGCTGTTGGAGTCGACCACCCCCGATGGGGTCATTGCCCAGTTCATTGAAAAACGGGGAGAAGGATTGCACCACATCGCCTTTGCGGTCACAGATATCCGGGCAGAAATGGAGAAAAAAAGGGCCGCGGGATTTCAATTGCTCAGCAGCGAGCCAAAGACAGGAGCGGATAATAAGTTGGTCTGCTTCATACACCCAATGTCGGCCGGGGGGGTGTTGGTTGAATTGTGTGCCGATCGGCCGGCCGACTAGTTTGGGCCCGCCTGCGGCGGGCAGTTTGGGAGTTTGGGAGTTTGGGCAGTTTGGATAGTTTGGGAGTTGCCTCCGGTTTGTGGTATAATTTTTACGTTCACCTTTATCATCTTCGGAAAAGTCAGTCCTCCTTGAGATGGGGGAATGGTAATATATTTATTACCTTTGTATGAAATCCAGTGAACTCTTTCGGCTACTGAAGCGAGCAGGGTGGATGGTGGTGCGACAGAAGGGTAGCCACCTCATTTTTATGCATCCCACTCGAAATGGTCAAATTGTTTGCCCCAATCATGGCAGCCGGGAGGTCGGTAAGGGGACTGGAAAAGAAAATAAAAAGGGATGCCGGAATAGAATAGAATCAGCGGATATGAAAATCATAATGATCGTCGAAAAGACCCGAACGGGATACTCGGCTTTTGCAAAGGATTACCCCGTATACACGACCGGTCACACCTTGGAAGAGTTGAAGCGCCAAATGATCGAGGCATTGAATTTATTCTTTGAGGAGAAAAAGAAATTAATAAAGGAAAAAAATCTTAGCATTCAACTCGACCTTCCTCAGTTTTTTGAATTTTATAAAGTGATCAATGCGAAGGCACTATCCGAACGGATCGGGATGAATCAAAGTTTACTGGCGCAATATATCAATGGACATAAAAAACCATCTTTCGGCCAAACTCAACGAATTTTAAAAGGTATTCAACAAGTGGGCCAAGAACTAGCCAACATCCAACTCCTCCCCTAACTCCCCAAACTCCCAAACTGCCCAAACTATCCAAACTACTCGATCTCGAGAATCAAAATCGCTTCCTGTGCCGCCACTTGAGAGGCATCTTTCTTATTGAACCCTTTCCCTTCTGCGATGCGTTCGCCATCGATGACCGCGGCGATGGTGAAGAGCCGTCGGCCGCGTTCCAGTTTTTCATGGAGGGTTACGAATTCCAGCGTTTTGCCCTGGCGATTTACCCAACCGTATAATTTATTCTTCAGGTTCAGGTCGATGCTCTCGAGATCGTCCATCGACAAATGAGGCTGTATGAGGTTTCTTAGCACCCATTTATCGGTATAGGCATAGCCCTGATCGAGATAAATAGCGCCCACCAGGGCCTCCAACGTGTTTCCAAAGATCTGGCTGCTGCGCAGAGCTCCGTCGTTGCGATTGAAAAGGGCAAGCTTGTTCAGTCCCATCCGAATGGCAATGTCATTTAGCTGTTGGCGATTCACCATTTTGCTTCGCATCTCCGTCAAAAAACCCTCTTCCTTGTACGGATAACGCTTGAACAGGTACTCGGCCACGAGGGAACTCAGGATCGCATCCCCTAAAAATTCAAGGCGCTCGTTGTTTTGGTCGATCGGTTCTTTGAGCGACCGATGGGTCAGGGCCATTTCGTAAAGGGAGAAGTTACGGGGACGAAATCCCAGCAGGTTGCGCAAGTTATTTCGGAAGATCCGTTGTTCGGCCGATCCGAATATCCGGTGAAGAAAGCTGCTAGGATCCGCCATATTTTTTCACGATCACACACGCATTGTGTCCGCCAAAACCAAAGGTATTGCTCAGCGCCGCCCGCACCGGACGCGCCTGGGGTGTATTGAACGTGAAATTCAGTTTGGGATCCAATTCCGGATCGTCGGTGAAGTGATTGATGGTGGGGGGTACAATGTCGTGCATCACGGCCTTGATGCTCGCAATGGCTTCGATGACACCCGCCGCGCCGAGGCAGTGACCGGTCATGGATTTCGTTGCACTGATGTTCAATTGATATGCATGCGCCCCAAATACCTGCGTAATGGCCTTGACCTCTGCTCCATCTCCAATGGGCGTGGAGGTACCGTGCGTATTGATATAATCGATCTCATCCGGCTGCATGCCGGCCTCCGCCAGAGCCGCGATCATCACGTTCTTCGCACCCAATCCTTCCGGATGCGGCGCGGTGATGTGATAAGCATCGGCTGTAGCACCGGCACCCGCCACTTCACAGTAGATCCGGGCACCACGCGCCAATGCACTGTCGAGTGTTTCCAGAACCAAACAACCGGCCGCTTCGCCCATGACGAATCCGTCGCGGTCTTTGTCGTATGGGCGACTGGCCGTATGGGGATCGTCGTTTCGCTCACTCATGGCCTTCATGGCATTGAACCCCCCTACCCCGGCCTCGCTGATCACGGATTCGGCTCCGCCGGATAAAATGATATCCGCTTTCCCCAACCGCAACAGATTAAATGCATCCATGATGGCATGCGTGCTGCTGGCACAAGCACTTACCACGGCAAAATTGGGTCCGCGTAGGTTGTGCCGCATGGAAATATGTCCAGCTGCAATATCCAAGATCATTTTTGGTATGAAGAAAGGATTGAAGCGCGGCGTTCCATCTCCATTGGCGAATTCGGTTACCTCGTGCTGAAAGGTGATGAGTCCGCCAATCCCACTGGCAAATACCACACCCACCCGATCGGGATCGATGTTTTCCTTATTCAGGCCGGCATCTGCCAAAGCCTGGTCGCTCACGGCAAGAGCTAGTTGCGCAAACCGGTCGAGCTTGCGGGCTTCTTTTTTATCGAGAAATTGGGTGGGATCGAAATTCTTGATCTCACAGGCAAAACGGGTACGGAATTTACTGGCATCGAATTGAGTAATGGGACCCGCACCGGATTTGCCGGCCAAGAGGGCATTCCAGTAATCGTCCAAGTTGTTCCCGATCGGAGTGATGGCGCCAATGCCGGTCACCACAACGCGTTTCAATTCCATAGAAGCAAGTTAGTCAGAAGATTTGGATTAAAATGAAAACCGCCTTCTCAAGCCGGTAGTCCGATCAAGAAGGCGGATAATCATGTATCAGTCGTTTCGTCGAAGTTCGGCTGACGACTCAGAGTCGACTTACTTGGAATGCTCTTCCAAATAGGTAATGGCCTGTCCAACAGTCGTGATGGTTTCAGCCTGCTCATCCGGGATAGAGATGTTGAACTCTTTTTCGAACTCCATGATGAGTTCTACGGTATCCAACGAGTCTGCGCCCAGGTCGTTTGTGAAGGAGGCTTCGCTGGTTACCTCGGCTTCGTCTACACCCAGTTTATCCACGATGATCTTTTTGACTCGAGATGCGATGTCTGACATGTGTTTAAGTTTTGTTTGTGGGTGCAAAAATATAGTATTTGATCAAATTGGCATCTTTCGGTACCTTTTTTCCGATAGTGGATAAATGATTGAAAACGAATGATTCATATTGTTTAATACCCGACTGAGATCATTGAACGCAAATTCGGTTCGAGGGAAAATCGTATATTGATCGTCCAGCAATTTTTTATGGCCCTCAAGATCATCGACCACGGAACCCCCGAATACCTGGAAATGGTACGCCTGCGGCAAGACATTCTACGCAGCCCCCTCGGTCTGCAGCTGGAACCCACCGAATTGGAAACCGAGCAAAAGCATGTTCACATCGGGGCCTTTGAAGAGGAGAGCCTGCTGGGCTGTTGCATGCTGGTTAAGGAAAACGACCATACGGTTCGGCTTCGGCAAATGGCGGTATCGGATAAACTACAACGAAAAGGCGTGGGCAAGGCTATGATGAATTTTGCCGAGAATATTGCGCGCGACCAAGGATACAAAAACATGATCATGCATGCCCGTGAGCACGCAGTGGGGTTCTATGAAAAAATGGGGTATAAAGTTACCAGCCTGGCGTTTACCGAGGTAACCATCCCACATGTTGTGATGGAAAAACCACTCTGATCAGCGCTCCACCTTTTCACGCAACCAATTTCTCAATTGCAGCCGTTGCGCATCCTCCAACGCTTCTTTCGGTACCAACCAAAACGACTGAGCGGTGAAGTAAAGATGAAAGAAAAAGGGCGTCTCCCGCCAGGAATGAAGCGATTGCCATTGCCAGGCATTTCCCCTGCCCTCCCGAAACAATTCAACCCCCGATTTACTGAACTGCATCTCAAAATCAAACTGAAAGGCCTTGGTTTGCCGATACACCACCCAAGGAAGAAACCACCAAAGAGCGATCGTCAGTACCAACCAGAGACAGGAACTCAATAAGAAAGCGAAAGGGGTAACCTTACCCAGAGCATAAAGTACAACCGATCCAACGGCAAAAACATTGACGGCAATGATCAGCAAGCGGATCTCCAGGCGACTGATGAAATGATAGCGCAGCGCCTGCATCACCTGTCGCTTATCGTAGGCGAAAGCAATGCGCATGTACTAACGGGGTGTTTTCAATTCGGTCTCATTCACCTCCCAACTACCCAGTTTCTCTCCTTTGGTGCCCAGGAAATCGACCGTTAGTTTACGAAGACCTTTCGGTCCGGAGATCGTAAACCTTCCGTAATTGTTCTTTTGGTCCAATCCAAATACCCGCAACGGATTGTTGGCCTCCGGACCATCGAACTTATGGGTACCGGATGTAAGCGGGGAAACGGTTACGTCGTAAAGAGGATAAGTACCCGGGCGAGCCATTTTGATGACTTCGCTGTGATGGCGATCGCCGCTAATAAAGACCACTCCATTGATCTTGTAAAGCCGGATAAAATCAAGCAACTCCTGACGCTCTACCGGAAAATCAGTCCACTTATCATAGGGCGATACATGGTTGAGTGCCTGGCTGCCGATCACGATAAACTTGAAGATGGCATTGCTGTACAACAAGGCATCTTTCAACCACTCCATTTGCTGAGCACCCAACATACGTTTATCGGGATTGGGCTGCCCATTGATCGAGTCGCGGGTTCGATCATCGCTTCTCCACCAGCGGTCATCTACCAAAAAGAAATCCGCATCGTTGTGTTGGATCTTGGTATAGATCCCTTGACCATTCTGTCCGGCCGACTTATTCGGAAAATAGGCATTGAATACCTGACGACTCACATCCTTGAGCTCATAGCTTTTGCCGCTGTTATTCGGACCGTAATCGTGGTCGTCCCAAATTCCATAATGCGCCATCGCTTTCCAAAGGGGTTGCAAGACGGCGAGTGAACGGTCGCGGCTGGCCCGGTTCCAAAGTCCCCACTCACTGTAATAATCTACCTCACGCGAATACCAGGCATCGCCTAACCAGAGCATGAAATCTGCTTTTTCTTTTGACATGGGCTCAAAGATGCTGGAGTCTTGTCCGTACGAACGACCCGGTCGGTCATAGTTTGCTTCATTGAAATATGAGCAGGAACCAGCGAGAAAAGAAAAATCCGGTGCGGGCTTACGCCATTGCCAAAGTTCTTTTGTAGTAAAAGACCCACCCCGGTCGGTTTTTTTACCGTCGATGTAAATCAGGTAATCATAGGTGGTGTTGGGTTCCAGTCCGCCGATCGTGATGGTAAGGGGATTGAAATCCTTTCCCAAAACGCCACGGTAAGAAGCTCGTCCCGTCATTTCTTTTCCGGTTTGTCCGTACCGAATCGAAACGGATTTCACGGCGGGCGATACTTCCGTCCATACCCGCACATCCCGTAATTCCACTCCTGCCAACATGGGTCCGCTGATCACTCGCGGTTGAGCAAAAACAAGGAATGGGAGAAGGAGGAGGATGGAGAGGATTCGAGTCATGGTTGAGGGGAGTAGTTTAGGGTACAGGGTTTAGTGTTTAGCAAGAATGCATATGAATTACAAAAATCAGGTTTTGAACTAAACGCTGCTCACTAAACCAACTTTCTTACTTCCTCATTTGCTTTGCCTCCACACTGAGGGTGGCATGAGGAACCGCGCGGAGTCGGGCCTTGTCGATCAGTTTACCGGTAACACGGCAGACGCCGTAGGTTTTATTCTCGATGCGCATCAGGGCCTTTTCAAGGTGATCGATAAAGGTGATCTGACGGCTGGCCATTTGTCCCAATTGCTCCCGCTCCATGCTCACGCTTCCGTCTTCCATGGTCATGTAACGAGCATCTTCAAAATCACCACTTTCATCCTTGCGAGTGATCAAGCCCTGTAAATACGCCAACTCTTTTTTGGCCGCATCCAACTTTCGAGAAATGATCTCGCGAAACTCGGCGAGGTCGGAATCGGAATAACGCATGCTGGGACCAGCCGGTAAACTGGGCTTGGAATCCAACACCGAACGGGTAAAATCAGGTTCGTATTTCACGGCACTCCTGGTGGTGAGCTTGGGGATCACCACTTTGGCCGGACGAGGAGGTTCTTTCTTGGTAACCACCGGCGCCTTGGGTTTGATCGAAACCAAACTGGCCGGATCATTTTTCTTGGATACAGGCTTCGGAGCAGGCGCAACCGGTTTCGCAGGAGCAGGAGCCGGCTTGGTAACTACTGCGGCGGGCTTGGCAACAACTGCTGGCTTGACCGAAGCAGGTTTTGCTGTAGGTTTAGCAGGGGCTTTTGCCGCTGGCTTCACCGGAGCCTTAACAACCGGTTTGGCAACCACTTTGGGCTTGGCAACGGGTTTAGCGGCTGGCTTGGCTGCTTTACCGGGCACAATCTTCTTTGCAACCGGTTTGGCCTTCGGCACTGGCTTTTTGATAACAGGCTTTGCCTTCGCTGCTGGCTTGGAAACTTTCTTCGCGGCGGGCTTTTTTGCCACGGGCTTGGATTTTGCGGCCGGCTTTTTGACAACAGGCTTCGCTTTGGCCGAGGGCTTGGCAGCTTTCTTCGGGGTGGGTTTTTTCTTGATGGCCATATATTAGCCTTTTTTGTTGACTGTAACAGTCAGATTTTCACCGTTTATTTGAATTTCCTGGGCTTGGGGACTGTTTTCAAAGGACAAGTCGTCAGCCAGAATTTCCGCGCAAATATAGTCCTTAAAGCGACCGAAAGACACGGTCAGCCCCGGGGGTGCAAAAAGGCTTACTTGCACCCGGTCGGTTAATTCAAATCCGCTATCCTTCCGAATCTTTTGAATCCGATTCACCAGCTCTCTTGCCTGCCCCTCAGCCAGCAGTTCCGGGGTGAGGTTCAGGTCCAGCGCCACCGTGATCCGTCCCTTGGAGGCTACCGTCCACCCCGGCACGTCCTCACTGGTGATCTCGGTTTCCGCTACTTGAAGGGAAAATGGCTCGCCATCCAACGATACGTCGATCATCCCGTTTTGCTCCAACTCGGCGATCTGTTCTTGGGTGAACGCAGCCAAAACCGAGGAGAGCGCTTTCATCTTGGGACCAAGCTTTTTACCCAGTGCGATGAAATTGGGCTTGATCCTTTTGCGGATAAACGTATTGTTCGGATCGAGATAACTCAACTCCTTCACATTCACCTCTGCCTTGATCAGGTCGGCCACTCGCTCCAGTTGTTTTTTCATGTTCGGATCCAGCACCGGGATCATCATCTTTTGCAGGGGCTGACGCACATTGATCTTGACTTTCTTGCGAAGCGACAACACCAGCGAACTGGCATCTTGTGCCCACTGCATCCGTTCCTCCAAACCCGTATCGATGCGTTGGGCATCCGAAACCGGAAAATCCGCTAAGTGCACGGAATCGACCGACTGGCGACGCGTCACCGAATTCAGCTCTCGAAAGATCAGGTCGCTGAAAAAAGGAGAAATCGGCGCCATCAGCCGAACCACCGTCTCCAAACATTCATAGAGTGTTTGATATGCGGAAATTTTATCGGTACCATAATCGCCTTTCCAGAACCGACGCCGGCAAAGCCGCACATACCAATTGCTCAATTGCGCGTCTACAAAATCCTCGATCAACCGCCCGGCATGTGTGGGCTCATAATCCTCCATGGCTGCTTGTACTTCCTTGACCAACGTATGCAGGGAAGAAAGAAGCCATCGGTCGATCTCGGGCCGTTCAGCCCATGCCACATCGGGCTCCGCATATTTGAATCCGTCGAGATTGGCATAAAGTGCAAAGAACTGATAGGTGTTGTACAGGGTGCCAAAGAATTTTCGTTGCACCTCCTGTATCCCGTCCTGATCGAATTTGAGATTGTCCCAAGGAGAAGCATTGGTCACCAAATACCAACGCGTAGCATCGGCGCCGTATTTGTCAATGGTCAGAAACGGATCCACCACATTGCCCAGCCGCTTGCTCATTTTATTTCCGTTCTTGTCCAACACCAATCCGTTGCTGACAACCGTCTGATACGCCACCGAATCAAACAGCAAGCTGCCGATCGCGTGCAGGGTATAAAACCATCCGCGGGTTTGGTCCACTCCTTCGGCAATAAAGCTGGCCGGAAAAGCCGACCCGCCGTCGTTGCTATTGAGTTGGTGATAAGCAAAGAAGTTTTGCGGACTCAGTGGACCATACGCATTGGAACTCGTATCGGGCAATCCCCATTGGGCATAGGGCATC
Organism: Bacteroidota bacterium; assembly: GCA_016868775.1. GTDB lineage: Bacteria > Bacteroidota > Bacteroidia > Chitinophagales > Chitinophagaceae > JJ008. Next base: position 42,402 of record VGFT01000001.1, read on the forward strand.
GCACCACTGTCGAACCATACATCGATCAGGTCGGGAACACGGCGCATGGGTTGTCCGCCCGGGCTGAGCAACACGATTTCATCAACATAAGGCTTGTGCAGATCCGAAACCAGTGCGTCGATCGCGGCGTCCAGTCCGCTCATCCCTTTTTTTATGCCCCGCATTTCTACTCCGGCGGCAATTGCCTCCTGAATTTTTTGTTTTAACTCGCTCACCGAACCGATGCAAAGGGTTTCACTTCCATCTTCCGTACGCCAGATCGGGAGAGGTGTTCCCCAATAGCGGCTACGGCTCAGGTTCCAGTCCACCATATTTTCCAGCCAATTCCCAAATCGTCCCTCGCCGGTAGAAGCCGGCTTCCAGCGTATGGTTTTGTTGAGTTCCACCATCCGGTCGCGCAACGCCGTGGTTCGAATGAACCAGGCATCCAGTGGGTAGTACAAGATCGGTTTATCGGTACGCCAGCAATGCGGATAGGCATGCACGTATTTCTCAACCCTAAAAGCCCGGTTTTCTTTTTTCAGTTTGACGGCGATGTCGACGTTCACGTCAACATAATCTTTCTGGTCTTTATAATTTTTGACATAGCGACCGCTGAATTCGCCCAGTCCGTCTACGAATTTTCCTTCGCGGTCAACCATCGTGAGTATACCAATGCCATAGCGCTTTCCTACTTTGTAATCATCTGCTCCGAAGGCCGGAGCGGTATGCACGATACCGGTTCCATCTTCGGTGGTCACAAATGAATCGGTCAGTACCCGAAACGGATCGCCTGCTGCCTGTTCAGGTCGGTTTGCATCGAAGGGAAGCAACTGTTCGTAGCGACAACCTTCTATCTCGGATCCTTTAAAGCGGTGCAACACGTGCCAGGGCACGATCTTGTCTTTTTCCTGGTACGGACTGAAATCGCCCTCCTTTCCCTCTTCTTTGAAGTGCTTTCCCAACAACGCTTCCGCCAATACTACGTGTATGACCTGATGGGTATAGGGATTGATCGATTTGACCAACACATAATCGATGTCGGCCCCCACCGTGAGGCCCAGGTTGGAGGGAAGTGTCCAGGGTGTGGTGGTCCAGGCCAGAAAGAAACATTCCGCGCCGCCCGATTTCTCGAATAGAAATTCGGAGCGATCCGTCCGTAATGCCTTAAACATCGCCACGACCGAAGTATCCTTCACGTCTTTGTACGTGCCGGGCTGATTGAGTTCATGGGAGCTGAGTCCGGTACCCGCCGCCGGTGAATAGGGCTGAATGCTGACGCTTTGGTAAAGCAATCCTTTTTTGTAGAGTTCGCTCAGCAGCCACCAGAGCGTTTCGATATACCCGTTTTCAAATGTGATGTAGGGATGTTGGAGATCAACCCAGTATCCCATTTGGGTTGTGATCTGGTCCCATTTGTCCTTGTACCGCAACACCGCCTCTCGACATTTCCGGTTGTATTCTTCCACCGTGATCTTCACCCCGATGTCTTCTTTGGTAATGCCCAGCTCTTTTTCGACGCCGAGCTCGATGGGCAGTCCATGTGTATCCCACCCCCCCTTTCGCTTTACCTGATACCCCCGCATGGTTTGGTAGCGACAAACCAGGTCTTTCAGCGTTCGGGAGATCACGTGGTGGATCCCGGGCAGGCCGTTGGCACTGGGTGGTCCCTCATAAAACACAAAAGGCGCTTTGCCCTCGCGGTGTGCAACGCTTTGCTCGAAGGTTTTTTCACGACCCCACCTTTCCAATACCTCCTTTTCAAGGGCGGGCAGATTTAGGACGGTGAATTCGCGGTACATGAGCGTATGAACAGTTTAGGGTTTAGCGTTTGGGGTTTAGAGAAGAAATAGGCGCTGAGACTAAACCCTAAACCCTGTTCCCTAAACCGTACAGCCTAAAAAATTATTGAACAATTTGGATGCCGCTGGCCAGTACCCTGATTTCTTGTTTGGGTTCTTTGATCGCATCGATCTCGGCCTGGGATTTTTTTGCATCTTCCGCATAGTGCTTTTGCTCGGCAACGGAGACGGTTTTCAAGGTTACGGCGCCATTCACCACCACCTTCTTACCGATGGCAGCAACGGGGAGGAAAAAACCATAATCCTTCATTTTAACGGTAGCGGTTTCGCCATCCGACAACTCCAGCTTCAGCCAGCAACCTTTTTTCGGGCAGACGTCCAGTACCTTGGCGGTGATTTGCATTTGTTCCGGAACGGCAGAACCCCCTTTTAGTTTTTTGGCTACATCCTGCAGGCTGACGGCCTCTTCTACTTTGAATGTTGCGCCGTAGCTATCGCCCACATTGGCATCCCCGGCAGGGGGCTGTGCTTGTGCAAACAGAAAGGACAAGACAAGAAGGGAAGAAAAGAGAATGCGTTTCATATAGGGTGGTTTTATAAGTAAAAAGGGAGGATAAAGATACATCAACCCTTTTTAAATAAAACCCCGACAGTTTGCAGCCCCACACCGGCAAGGCAGGGTGCCCTCGTGATGGGTTTCTCCGTAATCACAACTCAGCTCCTCCCCTTTTCGGATTCGCCGAAGCGCGTAAAACTCAACGCGGTTTTTCAAGACCCACATAAAGGTATTGGGGGCGCAGGAATGGTTGATGAAGCGAATGTCATTTGGATTGGCCGAGGCATTCAGGGCCAGGTTGTTGTCCAACTCCACCAAGTTGATGACCTTTTTGTTTCGGATCAGGGCACGGGCTTGTTTCATGGAGATAATTACGCCGCCCAAGTCGCCGATCTTGCGACGCGCCGGAATCACCGTAGTGGCATAGGCCCCTGAGCCGGCGATCCGGCTCTTGGCTACGCGAAGGGGATAAAGGATCTTATACGAAGACGTGGGAATCAACTTTTTTTCTTTTTCAGCTGGAACATTCGGGAAAGATTGAATCCCATTCGAACTTCTCCCTTTCCCCACTGGCCGGTGGTTTCGGTGATAAAAGCACGTTCGTTCATGCCGGCGGAGTTGGATATGTGCAGTTGAAACACGTGGCCGCCAGACTCAATGTCCAACCCCAGTGAAAGTGGATTTTGATATCCGTCGGTCAGGCCGTTGAATACCTGAGTGTAATCCCACGTCAGCGCCATTCGTTTGTTCAGCTTGAGTCGCCCGCCTACCCCAACCCCCATAATGTCATTGACATCGGTTTGCAATTGCACGAGATTTTTGTGGACTACCGTGGGCGTAATCTGAAGGGTGAAGGCATCGCTGAATTTGCGGCCGACGATGGCAGAAAAATAATATGCCAGCCGGGAGGTAAAATAGTTCTCGCGCGTGGGGTCGGACCAGGGAAGTCCGTCAACTGTCATCCCTGCCACCAGTGCCACCGTCACCGGAAAACTGCCCGGCCCTTTTGATTGACGAAGCGGGGCGTACTTGATAAATCCGTCCACTTCTTTTTTGTAGGTACTTCTTCCAACCCCTACCATCAGATTCGGGCGCAGCCCAAAATCAAATCCCATCCGCATCGACGCCTGGTCCAATCCGAAAAAATTCTTGAGCCCTTGATCGATGTTGCCGAACCGGTGCAGGATGCGAAAATCCATCGTACCCGGATTGATAAATTCCATCGAATGAGCGTTGATTACGCGACTGGATTTGAAAGCTGCCTTGACGTATTCTTTTTTAGGCTCGTCCTCTCCCACCAAGCCCAACAAATCATCCTGCGCATGAAGCCAGCTGGTAAAAAGAATAAGAAAAACAAGCAGGGTGGGTTTGGAGGAAAATCTCATGTAGTTTTATTTTAACGGTTCAAGTCCACAATTCACGGCGATCTTGGCTGTATTGCTTACTTTGTCGGCAACAACGGATGGCACTTTGATGTTGTAGTCAGAAAGCAAGACATTGAAATTGGCTTTGGCGGTCACCTTCCCCTTGGCTACTATAATCGTCCCGGCCGATTCCACCTCTTTCTCCACGCCGTGCAGAGTCAATTTTCCCTTGACCGTAGCCGGATAACTTCCGTCTTTCCCAAAAGAGATGGTTGAAACATTCGTGATCACTCCTTTAAATACCGCCTCGGGATATTTGTCGCTTTCTACATAATTTTCATTGAAATGCTCTTGCATCAGGGCCCGCTCAAAGGTGAAGGCTTTCATGGTGGACTTAAATTGAATGTTGCCATTCGATCCGTCGACCACACAGGTAACGGTTCGGTTATCGGCCGTAATATTTTCAGGCGAACCGGAAGCGGTGGCATCAAAACTGATGGTGCCGTTCTTGGTAAAATATTTCTGAGCGGAAGCAGTGGCTGTTATAGCCAAGAGGGAAAACAAGAAAAGATACTTTTTCATAGACGAGATTTAATCTTTAAATAATTATTTTGGATAACAGCGATTCAGCAAGAGATCGGAACCCAGTCCCATATCATCGGCCGAATATCCCACACATACACCCCGCACAGAGGCCCTTGCGCCCACTGTGTAGTTGGCGGCAGCCGAGGTAAACAAGCTGTCTACCACACAGCGCACGGCCGACAGGGAGCCTTGCTCACCCAGAACGATCGTATAAAACCCTTTTTCGTCTTTTTCGATCTTCGCAACAGGACCGCTGAGCTCCAATACCTGATCCATATACTTTTTTTTGGCTTCCTCCGGATTCGCTTCAAAGGCCTTTAGGGCTTCCGAAGCAGTCAGACTGAAAGCAGCCTTGGCGTCCGACATAGAAGGGGCACGCCGATTGTACTCGGTATATGCGTAATACCCGCCAAGAACCGCAAGCAATAAAACGGCTGCCAGGATCCATTTAAAAACAGTTGATCGAAACATAGTTTAAGTTTTAATTATTGAGTGCGCCCGCCTGTATCCATTTACGAACAACAGCGATCTTACAAGCGGAGAGTTGCGCGCCTCCCTTGGGCATGGTCGAATAACCGGTTGCATGAGTGATCGTACCCAACAACTTTCCGTTCAGGGCCATGGCCTTGTCAGCTGTATAATTGCCCATGGCTTGTCCGCCCGACGGACTTCCCCCGCTATGGCAACCATAACAACTCGTCTGCAGAATGGGCACCACTTTTGCCGTGTAGGAAATGGTTCCGGTACTGTCGGTACAGGGCAGGGAGGGGCCATACAGCAATTCTTCTTTGTCGTAATAACAAGACATAAGCAAGACCAATCCGAAAATCAAGAGGGAGATGTAACGATTCAGAAACATAAGATCAATTATTTAAGACCCCGGCCTGTATCCATCGCTGAGCTTGACGGATCTCACAGGTAGATAGTTTAGCGCTGTTCTTGGGCATGGGTGAAAAGCCGGAGAGTTGTGCGATTGATCCATAAAGTTTTCCGTTGAGCGCCACCGAGCGCGTGCCGGTATACGTTGAAAGATCGATGCCTCCTCCCAAGTTGCCGGGACTATGACAACCCACACACTTCGTGTCGATCAATGGCTTCACCGCGCCGGCATAAGTAAAACTGTTCGTATCGCAACGACTCAGGCACATATTATTCTTTGCGCCTTGATTGATCCATTTTTGGATCAGCGCTTTTTGTGCCGATGTAAAGGCAGCGCGCGGAGGTGGAGGCATCCGTTCGTTGTCGGTTCTAATGATCACTTTATAAAGTTTGCTGTCGTTCGCATTTCCGGGCTTCACCTCTTCCAAAATGTTGGCATAATTGGTCATGCGTACCCCATCGGCTGCCGTGCCATTGTCGTGGCAACCGCTCATGGCACAGTTCGACTGAAGCAAAGGCAATACGTCATTTACAAAATAAACCGTATCGGTGCTGCAGTTCGCAGAAATGGTCGCACCGCCATTCGGAAGAAGGGGTTGATGACGACAAGCGATCAGCCCCAAACCCGCCAACAGAAAAAAGCCTACAAGATTTCGAATAACCGGAGTAGCCATTGTAGGAAGATATTGATTTTCAAGTGGAAAATTCAATAACGCCAAAACCAAGATTTTATTGAGTAGCTCCTTCCATCGTAGCACGCTCTCCCCACAACAGATCAACAGGATTAAGTCCGCTATACTTCTTGAACGCGGTCGAAAAATGAGAGATGGATGAATAGCCCAAACGAACCGACACTTCGGTTACACTAAGTTCTTTCTCGTAGAGTAAATACCGGGCATATTCCATACGTTGACTTTGATAAAAATCAAATATGGTAATGCCGTACATCAACCGAAATCCTTTTTTCAGGTAGCATTCGTTCATCGCCACCTTGCGGCTGAGCTCCTTGATCGTAATCGGCTCACCGATATGCTCCACCAACCACTCGCGCGCCTGCTCGATCTTTTCCCGTTCGGCAGGCTGTGAAAGGAAAGGGGCCATTTCGGTTTCAGCCGGACGCTCGATGGAATCCAGCGAATGAAGCAGCAACATCTGCGACTGCGCATTCACAAAAATATTTTCGAGGTGATCCTGATAAGAATGGTTCAACAGGTTTTGTAGCGTATCCTGTATCGACGAATTCAGCGGAATGGATTGACGAAAAGGAACCGCTCGCTTGAATCCAAGGAGCTGATCGATGATCCCGTTTTTGGTTCCGCGCTGAGAGGTCCACCGACTCAAATGCTTGGCCGAATATCGAAAACTGATCAGGTCGGCCGTTTCGATGGGTTCCGAAGCGTTGTTTGAAAATCCGCCCTCGGAAACTTTTCCAGTGATGCAAAAATGAAGTTCGAGACGAGATTCCGAGGGATTGGCTTCCTCGTATTGATAAACCAAAAGGCCTTCATCGGGTTCGGTCCAGTCACCCAGTCGCTCATACCGCCGCATGGTATATTTCACCGAGCCGGGTATCAACTGCACCCGCTCCCGATATTGTGGAAGCGGATTGCCCAACAAGCCCTGATAGGCAGGATCAATGAAGAGCGACTGAAGCATGGCGTAAAATTAGGCATTCCCCTCGCCCGAAAGCCCGTGAAAGGATTTTTAGGAGGTTTTTACAGTTTAGCAGAGTCACTGACGGGGTTTCTCTATGAAAAGGGTATTTTTGTCGACCTGCGGAAATGATTCATCCTCATACCTATATACACCCCAACGCCAAACTCGCGCCCAACGTGAAGATCGATCCGTTTACGGTCATTCACCAGGACGTAGAGATCGGCGAAGGCACTTGGATCGGGTCGAACGTCACCATCATGGAAGGCGCTCGGATCGGCAAGAATTGCCGGATCTTTCCGGGGGCCGTGATCTCCGCCGTTCCCCAAGACCTCAAATTCCAAGGCGAATATTCCAACGTATTCATCGGCGACGGCACCACCATTCGGGAATTCGTGACCATCAACCGGGGCACGAAGGACCGCGAGAAGACCGTCATTGGAAAGAATTGCCTGATCATGGCCTATTGCCATTTTGCGCACGATTGTTTCGTGGGCGACAATTGCATCATGAGCAACAACACGCAGGTGGCCGGACACGTTACCATTGGTGATTGGACCATCTTGGGCGGTATGTGTGCCGTTCACCAATTCGTCAAGATTGGTCAGCACTCCTTCGTGAGCGGCGGATCCCTGGTCAGCAAAGACGTTCCCCCTTACATCAAAGCCGGTCGCACACCGCTTAGCTATGCGGGAGTGAATTCGATCGGACTCAAGCGCCGAGGATTCAGCATCGAACGCATCAACCACATCCTCGACATCTATCGCATTTTGTACAACCGCGGATTCAACACCAGCCAGGCCGTTGAATACATCGAAGAAGATATGGCCGCTACCGATGAGCGCGATGAGATCGTAACCTTCATCCGGGAAAGTGGCCGCGGCATCATCAAACGCTTCACCAAAGGGGCCTCCGATGACGATCTCCCTATCTGATGCCGGCAAACGATTCAATTACGATTGGATCTTTCGTCATGTTGAGTTCACCTTCCATGCCGGAGTGAAATACGCCATTGTTGGACCGAATGGGTCCGGCAAAAGCACCCTCCTGCAAACGCTGGCCGGTTATAGCTGGCTCAGTGAAGGACGCCTGCTGGCAATTGATCCTTATGGAAAATTCGTGGCCGACGACAAGTTTTTTGAACACGTCGCCATCGCGGCCCCCTACCTCGAAGTGGTGGAAGAAATGAACCTGATGGAATTCTGGAAATTTCAATCCACCTTCCACCCGCTACTGTCCGGATTTACCCCGGAATCAATTTGCGAGCAGCTGGGACTGGCTCATGCCAAGCATAAACAGATCCGCTATTTCTCCTCGGGGATGAAACAACGCGTAAAATTGGGACAAGCCCTGTTCTCCTCCAAGTCGGTTGTGCTGCTCGACGAACCCTGCACCAACCTCGATGCAGCGGGTATTGAACTCTATCACCGCTTAATAGCAGAATTGACCGAGCAAAAACTAGTTGTGATCTGCAGCAACGACGAGAACGAGATCCGCTCTTGTACGCATCGACTCGACATTCAGGATTTCAAATAAAAAGGGAATTATCGCTGGGAAGCGATGAGCAAATTGAGGTCGGTATATTTTAGATCGAACCGCTGACTCATGTAAAAATTGGTCAGCGCCCCACGGAACAAATAAATGCCATTGCGCAAATGGATCTTGTGCCAGATCAGATTTTCCAACCCCCCTTCGCTGCCGGCCTCGATCAACAACGGAGTGAGCACATTGCTGATCGCCTGAGAAGCCGTGCGTGAAAATCCGGAGGGAATATTGGGTACACAGTAATGAATGATTCCGTATTTGGTGAAGACGGGCTGTTCATGCGAAGTAATCTCAGAGGTCTCAAAACACCCCCCGCGATCGATGCTTACATCAATGATCACGGAACCCAAGCGCATATTATTGACCATCTCTTCGGTCACCACCATGGGCGTACGTCCCGATTCAGAACTGAGCGCCCCCACCGCCACTTCACAGGTCTTCAGTTGCTTGGCCAGTAACCGAGGTTCAATGACGGATGTCCACAACCGATGCCCGATATTATTCTGCAAGCGCTTTAGCTTGTACACATCGTTATCAAAAACTTTCACGGAAGCTCCCAGGGCCAAAGCCGTACGGGCAGCGTATTCGCCCACGATACCCGCCCCAATGATGATCACCTTCGTGGGAGCGATGCCGGAGATCCCACCCAGCAACACACCTTTGCCGTGATTGGCCGAACCCAAATATTGAGCCGCGATCAGCATCACGGCCGAACCGGCGATCTCACTCATGCTGCGCACGATCGGGTATGAATCACTGTCGTCTTTCAAATGCTCAAACGAAAGGGCCGTGACGCGCTTTTCCATCATCTTCTCCAAGATCTCCGGAGTCATACCCGGTAAATGAATCGGAGAGATGATGTGCTGATGCAGTTGCAACAGCGGTAGGTCGGCCTCAATGATGGGGGCACTCTTCACCAGTACCGGAGCCTGAAACACCTCCGAACGCTCATAAACAATCCGGGCACCCGCATCGGCATAATCTTTGTCGCTAAAATGAGAAGCTTCGCCGGCGTTGTGTTCGACTACGACTTGGTGACCATTGTTCACCAATAAATTCACCGCATCGGGGGTCAGCGCCACCCGGTTCTCCTGAAAGGCGATTTCCTTGGGAATACCCAAGGTCATTCCTGCCGGCTTGGGGATCACCTCCAGTGTCTCCTCCAGGGCCTGTATACTGATGCCCGGGTCGATCTTAGGTTTTTGCTGACTCATGAAAAAAGGGTGACTCCAAATATACTATTTATTCAGCAGCTGCAGACTGCGTGAATCCGTGTCCACCACATGAATCTGAACCCAAACCGCATCCGAAGAAAGCATCTCCGGTACCCGCTCGGGCCACTCCACCAAACAAAGCGCACCACTGTGCAATGCCTCCCCTACCCCTGACCGCTCGGCCTCGTCGACTCCGCTTAAGCGATAAAAATCCATGTGATATACGACGGCATCGCCCGTTGCCAAGCCGTATTCGTGAATGATGGGGTAGGTTGGGCTCCCAAACGACCCTTCCACCCCCTTTTGGCGACAGATCGCCTGGATCAAAGTCGTTTTTCCGGCCCCCATCTCGCCCTGAAAACAAATCACCCGCGCCGAACCGATCTGTCCCAACAGCCACTGTGCAGCCTGGTCGATTTGAGATAAGGGGTAGGTGTGAGACATATCACGAAGATAGTTTAGCGAGCAGGGTTTAGAGTTTAGTTCGCAGTACTATTTGTTCCTGAATTCGAAGAATTTGCTAAACCCCAAACCCTAAACTCTAAACTATCTTTGCAGTATGGAAAAAGTCGCCTGGCGAGTCGAGGGAATGGACTGCAATACTTGTGCCCTGCACATCCACAAATACTTGGAGAAAAAAGGCATGCAGGCCGTGAAGGTGAATTACGCCACGGGGCATGTCAGTTTTGAAAATCCGGGCACCGAAAAAGAAAATACATTGGCCACGGGCATTCAGGATCTGGGATACGAGGTAGTTGAGCACAAACGCGAAAAGATCCGTAATCTCTGGTTCAAATCGCACCTGCAACGCTTTTGGTTCTGCTTTCCGTTCACCGCGTTGCTCATGAGTCATATGATTCCCGGCCTACACTTGCATTGGTTGATGAACCATTGGGTACAATTGGGTCTGACCTTACCGGTCTATGCCGTAGGCATGGGCTATTTCGGGCGAAGCGCCTGGAAAAGTCTTCGCAACCGAATGCCCAACATGAATGTGCTGATCGCCATCGGAGCCACAGCGGCATTTGTGTACAGTTTGTATGGTTCGCTGACGGGACAGCCCGAAAAATATCTTTTCTACGAAACCGCCGCCACGATCCTGACGCTAGTATTCTTGGGCAATTACCTCGAAGAGGCCTCGATCGGATCCACCCAACGCGAACTCAACAAGCTGGTGCGTTCTCAAAAAGTGATGGCCAACATGATCGCCTTTGATGACCAACATCAGGAGCAATTGTTTACCGTCGAGAACACGGCGCTGCACGTGGGCGACCTAATCCTCATCAAATCCGGCGAACAAGTACCGATCGACTGCAAGATCCTCTGGGGCGAAGTACATGCCAATGAATCCATCCTCACCGGCGAAAGCGCACCCATCCGAAAAGAGAAAAAAGACTTCCTGATCGGGGGCAGCCTGATCACCGACGGAACCGTAAAAGCACAAGTCACCGCCATCGGCGAAGACACGATACTCGCCAATATCATCCAACTGGTCAAACAAGCACAGGGCGAAAAACCACCCATCCAACAATTGGCCGATCGGATCAGTGCGGTCTTCATCCCCGTCGTGCTTGGCATCGCCACCCTCACCTTCACCCTTACCTGGATCATCCGCGGTGAATTCGCCGATGCCCTCTTGAATAGTATTGCCGTGTTGGTAATTGCTTGTCCCTGTGCTATGGGACTTGCCACGCCGGCCGCGATCGCCGTGGGACTCGGCCGTGCCGCCCGCAACGGCATTCTATTTCGCAATGCCACCAGCCTGGAATTATTCAAGAGCATCCGCAAGGTGGTGTTTGATAAAACAGGCACCCTGACCACCGGAAAATTCGAGATCGCTCAATACAAGATTGAGCAAGCGGAGCGAATGGAGGAAGTTGATTTTAAGAAGATCGCCTATTCATTAGAGAAATACTCGAATCATCCGATCGCGCTATGCATCCAACAGCAATGGAAATCCCCAGACGAGATCCGCTGGAAAAGCATTGAAGAAGTAAAGGGATTAGGAATGAAAGCAATTGATGCGGAGGGAAGAACCTACATTGCCGGGTCGTACAAAGCAGCTGCGGAGCTAACCAAAGATTCCGATCACAATGTCTACATTATTCGCGACGGAAAACTGTTGGGATGGATTGACGTGCGGAATCAGATCCGTCCCGAGGCAAAATCCGTGATTGAGCATTTACATGCCCGCGGGATCGAGACCGTATTGTTGAGTGGCGACCGCCAATCCAAATGCGATGTCCTTGCCAAGGAACTGGGAATTGACACCGTGATCGCGGAACAAACACCGGAACAAAAACTGGAAAAGATCGGCACTTGGTCGGCTCAAACCCCCACCGCCATGGTGGGCGATGGCATCAACGATGCCCCGGCTCTGGCCAAGGCCACCATTGGTATTTCGCTGAATGAAGCGTCACAGATCGCTATGCAAACGGCGCAAGTGGTGTTGATGAACAAGGGATTGAAAAATTTACCCATGGCACTTGGGTTAGGAAGACACACCTTTCTCACCATCCAGCAAAACCTCTTCTGGGCGTTTGCGTACAATATCGTTGCCATTCCCGTAGCTGCCTTCGGTTATCTTGAGCCCACTTGGGGTGCCCTCATCATGGGCATGAGCGATGTTGTGCTGGCCATCAACTCCGTTCGTCTTTTCGTGAAAAAAGTTTATTGATTGTCTACTGCTGCCTCGATACTAAAACGCTATTGGGGCTATGATGCCTTTCGTCGCGGACAAACCGAGATCATCGACTCCATCCTGTCCGGTAATGATACGCTCGCCATCTTGCCCACCGGTGGCGGCAAGTCGATCTGCTATCAGGTGCCCGCATTGATGAAACCGGGATTATTTCTGGTCATTTCGCCCCTGATTGCCTTGATGCGCGATCAGGTAGAAAATTTGCGAAAAAGAGGCATCACCGCTTTTGCCATTCATACCGGAATGAGTCGGGCCGACGTGATCAACGTCCTCACCCTCGCCGGAGAGAGCAATTGCAAACTGCTTTACGTATCACCGGAGCGATTGGGGAGTTCGTTGTTTTTGGAATACCTGCCGGCACTGAATATTCAGGGCATTGCCGTAGATGAAGCGCACTGTATATCTCAATGGGGATATGATTTTCGTCCCGCCTACCTGCGCATTGCCGAGATCCGATCGCTGCTGCCCTCCGTTCCGATGCTGGCCCTCACGGCGTCGGCTACCCCGGCCATCCAGGATGATATTTGTACGAAACTTTCGCGCACGGAAGAGGACTCTACAAAATGGAAACGGTTTCGAAATTCGTTCGACCGACCCAATTTATCGTACAGTGTTTTGCTTGTCCCCGATAAAAAACACCGCCTTCGGCAGATCCTCGAAAAATTACCGGGAACGGGCATTGTATACGGAAGAAGTCGCAAGGGGGTAGAAGCGATGTCCGAAGCCATCGCCCAGTGGGATCCCTCCGTTTCGTTTTATCACGCGGGACTAACGCCCGACCAGCGGAAACAACGGGAAGCCGAATGGATGCAAGGATCAACTCGTATAATGGTTTGCACCAATGCTTTTGGGATGGGGATCGACAAATCCGATGTGCGTTTTGTGGTGCACTTGGATGCGCCCGATTCGATGGAAAATTATTATCAGGAAGCGGGCCGGGCTGGTCGCGATGGAAAAATGGCCTATGCCATCTTGCTGACCGAACCCGGTACTTTATCGGAATTGGAAGAAAAGAATCGGCTGCAGTTTCCCTCCTTAGAGGAAGTCAGACAGATCTATCAATCGGTCGCCAATTATTTACAAATGCCCGTGGGGGCCGGAGCGGGAGAATGGTTTGATTTTGATCTGTTGGATTTTCGGCGCAAATTCAAACATCACACCTATTCGATGAAGCAAGCATTTGCCCTTCTGGAAGAAAACCAATGGCTCAGTTACAACGAGGAGGTGTTTATTCCGGCCCGGATACAGGTGCTGGCCGATCGGGCCGAGATGGAACAATATGAGGTCGATTTTCCGAGGGAAATGGAGCTTTTGAAAACGATCCTCCGGCAGTACGGCGGCATTCGGGATCAGCCAACCGGTATCTCTGAATTCGTGTTGGCAAGGGCGTTGAGGTGGGATAAAGAGTATGTCTTCCAACTCCTGAACCGGTTGCAGGTACAGGGACTGATCGAGTACCATCCCAAAAAAGAAAAGCCGCAGATCCAACTGTTGTTGCCCCGTGCTTCGGCCAGCGAGATTGCACTCAATCCCGCTCGTTACACGTTTCGCAAAAAAGAAGCGGAGAACCGGCTGCGTGCCATGCAAACCTATATTCAGCTGAAAAGCTGTCGAAGCAAATGGATCGGAAATTATTTTGGCGACCCCGACGGAAGCGACTGTGGGATCTGTGATCAATGCCTGGAAAAAAAGAAGAAATTAAATCCGCCCAATGCCGCATCCGTTCAGCAGGTTGTATGGAGAACAATCGAGACGCAACCGATGGACTGGCTGCAACTAAAAGATCAGTTGGCTTCCATCCGTACGGAGACGTTGAAAGAAGCGGTGGATTTTTTGATCGGCGAGGGACGTTTGAAATTGGATGAATCCGGTCAGCTACGCGTGAACCGATCATAGATCCTCTTCCCGTTCCAGCATCAGAATGGCGCTTTGAGGAACCCGGCCTTGATCACATAGCCCTGCTGCACTGCCCCGGAGGAGCGTACGCGGGCGATAAAGATCTCATAAAGACGATTTAACAAAAAATTCCAGAGTCAATTCAAGGGGGCTGCAATTGATTTATCTTTATTTGAGTTCGGGAATCTTCCCGAAAACCAAAATCTGCCAATCATGGAAACGACAAAAGCCCGTGTCCTGCTCTGCGAAGATGACACCAACTTAGGAGGCGTATTAAAAAACTATCTCGAGCTCAATGATTTTGAGGTAGTGCTGGAGCGAGATGGCCGGCTGGGACTAGCCGCTTTTCAGCGTGAGAAATTTGACATCTGTCTGCTTGACGTAATGATGCCTCATATGGACGGATTCAAATTGGCCGAAGAGATCCGCGACGTAGATCCGGATATTCCCCTCTTCTTCATCAGTGCCAAGACCATGAAGGAAGATGTGATCCAAGGATACAAATTGGGGGCGGATGATTACATCACCAAGCCCTTCGACAGCGAAGTGTTGCTGCTGAAGATCCAAGCCATGCTCAAACGAAACGAAGAGCAGAATCGGGAAACCCAGAACCGCGAATTCACCCTATCTACCTACCACTTCAATCCCAAGTTGCGTCAACTCTCCCACGACGGAGTAACTCAAACCCTTTCGCCCAAAGAGAACGACCTGCTGCGATTGCTGGCAGAACACCTGAATGATCTGTTGCCGAGGGAGCATGCCCTGAAAAAGATCTGGGGAAGCGATACCTATTTCAACGGAAGAAGCATGGACGTATACATTGCCAAACTGCGCAAGTATCTGAAGAACGATCCGAACATCGAGATCGTGAACATCCACGGCAATGGCTTCCGACTCGTAGTAAAATCTTAATTCAACCGTTTATTCTTCGAAGAGTGTCCCGGCTGGTCCGGGACGTTTTTTTCCCAGGTGTTCATAGGCCTTGTGTGTGGCCTCTCGTCCGCGTGGCGTACGCTGCAAAAATCCTTCCTGTATCAAAAAAGGTTCATACACTTCTTCCAGGGTACCTGCCTCCTCTCCTACGGCGGTAGCAAGGGTGGTGATCCCAACCGGTCCTCCTTTGAATTTCTCGATGAGCGTGCTGAGGATTCGGTTATCCATTTCATCGAGTCCGTGTTCATCTACGTTCAGGGCTTTTAGGGCGTGACGAGTGATGCCAATATCGATTTGCCCATCGTTGAGCACTTGCGCAAAATCCCGCACGCGTCGAAGCAGTCCGTTTGCAATGCGGGGCGTACCGCGGCTTCTTCTTCCGATCTCGCCAATGGCGGTCGTTTCTATTGGTACTTTCAAAAGGTTGGCGGAGCGACCAATGATGCGGTGCAGGGTATCGGCGGTATAATATTCAAGACGAGATTTGATCGCAAAACGTGATAAGAGGGGTGCGGTGAGCAGTCCGCTTCGGGTGGTGGCACCAATGAGTGTAAAGGTACTCAGGTTGATCTGGATGCTGCGGGCGTTGGGACCACTATCGATCAAAATATCGATGCGAAAATCTTCCATAGCCGCATAGAGATATTCTTCTACCACGGTACTGAGCCGATGGATCTCATCTATGAATAGAACATCGTTGGGTTCGAGACTGGTGAGGAGTCCGGCCAGGTCGGCGGGCTTTTCAATGACCGGTCCGGAGGTTTCTTTGATTGATACGCCGAGTTCGTTGGCCACGATTCGGGAGAGGGTGGTTTTACCCAGTCCCGGCGGACCATGAAACAGTACATGATCCAACGCTTCTCCTCGCATTTTAGCGGCCTTGATGAACACGCGAAGATTTTCAATGACTTGCTCTTGTCCGGCGAACTCCCCCATTTGTTGCGGCCGGATCTGGTTTTCAAATTCCTTATCGGCAGCGGAAATCGGCGATCCTTCGTTGTGGAGTAAGGGGTTGGACATGGGGCAAAGGTAGTGTCGGATGACCGATGTCCGGTGTCCGATGTAATTATCACTCTGTCAACGATAAAAACGGACATCGGTCATCTGACTTCGGACGCCGCATAGCGGCCGGGACATCGGTCATCTGACTTCGGACTCCGCAGCGCTCCGCGCTGCGGACAAAAAAAGGCACCCCTTTCGGAGTGCCTTATGAAGGTTGGTTTTGGATCGGTTATCGGGCGATCAGCATTTGGTAGCCCTTATCCTCGTACAGGTTACCACCATCGTAGATGATGCGTACGGTGTAGATACCGGCTGCCAAGTGGCGCATATCGATCGGCAGTACCTGACCGTATACCAGTCCGTTCCACTGCTTGGTAGCAACCAGCTGTCCAAGTGCATTGTAAATGCGTGCCTGCAAGAACTGGAAGCGGGTGCTGTTCACACGGATGTTGAACTGTCCGCCGTTCGGGTTCGGGAAGAGGATCGCTCCACCCTGCGCCAGCGAACGGTTACGCTCGTCGCAGGCAAAGACCTTAGCAGTGGTGGTATCGCTCGAAGAACATCCGAACTGGTTGGTATACGTATAGGTCAGCACGTAGTTACCCACCGCGGTAGAACCCGGGATGAAATTGAATCCGGATACGCCGATACCGGACCAGCTACCGCCCACCGGTGTCGCGTTCAGGGCAATGGCCCCGTCGCTGATACAGATGCGCTGGTTGAACAGGTCGGTAGCCACGACGATCGGAGTCGGGTTAACCGTGATGGTGAAGGTGCGTGGTGTACCCGTACAAGTCACTCCACCGTTGGTGAAGCTCGGCGTAACCGTGATCGTGGCCACTACCGGTGTTTGGGTAGTGTTCACAGCTGCGAAGGCAGCGATGTCGCCGGTTCCGCTCGCAGCCAGACCGA
Source organism: Bacteroidota bacterium (assembly GCA_016868775.1). Taxonomy (GTDB): domain Bacteria; phylum Bacteroidota; class Bacteroidia; order Chitinophagales; family Chitinophagaceae; genus JJ008. The sequence goes on from VGFT01000001.1 coordinate 59,423, forward strand.
TCGCCGTGTTGCTGTTGGTCCAGTTGTACACCGTACCCGTTACTGCACCGGTGAAGGTTACGGCCGTCGTGTTGGAACGGTTACATACTACCTGGCTGGCAGGCTGGTTCACGGTCGGAGTCGGGTTAACAGTGATCGTGAAGGTGCGCGGCGTACCGGTACAAGTGATACCGCCACTGGTGAAGCTTGGCGTTACCGTTATGGTCGCTACGATCGGTGTAACACCGGTGTTGACCGCCGTGAAAGACGGTACGGTAGCGGTTCCACTAGCAGCGAGTCCGATTGATGGTGTGTTGTTGGTCCAGCTATACACCGTTCCGGTTACGGCACCGGTGAGGGTTACCGCGGTAGTGGCAGAACCATTGCACAATACCTGGTTGGCGACGGTGTTCACGGTCGGTGTCGGGTTGACGGTAATCGTGAAGGTGGTCGGTGTTCCGGTACAGGTTACGCCGTTATTGGTATAGCTCGGCGTAACGATGATAGTGGCCGTGATCGGGGTGATGCCGGTATTGACTGCTGCGAAGGAAGCGATGTTGCCGGTTCCGGCTGCAGCGAGTCCGATCGCAGGAGCGTTGTTGGTCCAATCGTACACGGTACCAGCCACAGCGCCACTGAAGGCTACGGCGGTGGTATTGGCTCCGTTACAAACCACTTGGTTCGATACAGCGCTGACGGTCGGGGTCGGATTCACCGTGATCGTGAAGGTCCGTGGAGTACCTGAACACGGCGTACCGCCGTTCAGGAAGCTCGGCGTTACGGTGATGGTAGCTGTTACCGGTGTAGTTCCGGTGTTTACTCCCGCGAAGGAAGCAATGTTACCGGTTCCGCTGGCTGCCAGTCCGATGGACGGGGTGGTATTCACCCAGTTGTAGACTGTTCCAGCAACAGCACCACTAAAGGTAACGGCAGTAGTAGCACCACCGTTACATACGGTTTGGTTGGATACGGCGTTCACGGTCGGCGTCGGGTTGACCGTGATCGTGTAGCTCGTAGAGGTACCCGTACACGTTACTCCACCATTGGTGTAGCTCGGTGTTACCGTGATCGTAGCGGTGATCGGTGCACTGGTTGAGTTGGTTGCCGTGAACGAAGCAATGTTGCCGGTTCCGCTCGCAGCCAGACCGATCGCCGTGTTGCTGTTGGTCCAGTTGTACACCGTACCCGTTACTGCACCACTGAAGGTGACAGCCGTGGTAGATGCGTTGTTACATACCACCTCGCTGCTGACCGCATTTACGGTCGGCGTGGGGTTCACCGTGAACGTAAAGGTCGTTGGTGTGCCTGTGCAGGTAATGGTATACGAAGGCGTAACCGTAACAGTAGCTGTTACAGGAGTGGTACCGGTATTGACGCCCGCGAACGATGGGATATTGCCCGTACCGCTCGCCGCCAAGCCGATCGAGGTGTTGCTGTTCGTCCAGCTGTAGGTAGTTGTTACCCCCGTATTGTTCGTACTGAAGTTCACAGCCGTGGTGTTGGCACCGTTACAGATCGTATGGTTGGAAACCGTGTTCACCTGTCCCTGTGGGTTCACCGTGATCGTGAACGTAGTGGCTGTACCCGAGCAAGTAGTGCCGCCGTTCGTGTAGTTCGGCGTTACCGTGATCGTGGCCGTTACAGGTGCCGTTCCGGTGTTGACCGCCGTGAACGAAGCAATGTTACCCGTTCCACTCGCAGCCAATCCGATTGACGCGTTGCTGTTGGTCCAGCTATACGTGGTGCCCGTTACTGCACCGCTGAAGTTGACCGCTGTGGTCGCACCACTGTTACATGCCAGCTGGTTGCTCACGGTGTTAACAGTCGGCGTCGGATTGATCGTGACCGTAAAGGCGATCGGTGTACCCGTGCAGGTCTGACCGTTATTCGTGTATTTCGGCGTCACCACGATGTTTGCGGAGATCGGTGTGGTACCGCTATTGGTTCCGGTGAAGCTTAGGTTACCGGTTCCGCTGGCAGCCAGTCCGATAGCAGTATTGCTGTTGGTCCACTCAAACACCGTACCCGCTACAAATCCGCTGAACGGCACACTTACCGTGGCACCATTGCAAGCAAATACAGGGCTTACCGTATTTACGGTCGGGATCGGGTTGACGGTGAAGGTGAAGGTCTTTGAGGGGCCAGGGCAGCTTACACTTACGGAAGAATTTGAAGAAGCGTTATAGTTGTTTACAGGTGTAACGGTGATCGTTGATGTCACCGGTGCATTGGTAAAGTTGGTCGCTGTGAAAGACGCTATGTTACCCGTACCAGTAGCTGCCAGTCCGATGGACGGATTGCTATTTGTCCAATTGAACACCGTGCCCGGTTGTGTTCCCGAGAAGGTAACCGCAGTCGTCAATGCACCGGAGCAAACGGTCTGGTTAGCTACAGTATTCACATTCGGGGTGGCAACCACATTGATCTGTACAGACCGGAACGGACGGCAGGCCGGATCAGCCGGTGTCGGGCTTAAGATCGCATACACATAGTTTATGCCCGGGGTATTAAAGTTATAGGTTGTAGAAGCGTTGTTCACTTGTGGCGGACCAACCGTGGTTACACCCAACGAGGCGTTGGGAATAGTAGCCACAACCGTACCTGTGGTGTACGGATTAGCCAGCGGTGTAGTTGACACTACGAAGCGTATTCCGTAAGAAATGCCAAGGTCTGTAAGTCCGGTAGCACTGAGGGTGGTGGTGCCTGCCTGACAAACGGCATTTGGTGTGGAGGTGAGGGCGCCGATAGTGGGACAAACATCACAACCACCCGGACCGATCAGACTGAAGCTGGTGGTAGCTTGACAAGTATTGGCCGCAGTTACGGTTACGCTGTAGGCACCTACTTGAAGGGTTGTTTGGTTTTGTTGTCCTTGTACCGAACCGGTTCCGGTCCAGTTATACGTATACGGTCCTGCAGCACCCGTAATGGTGAGGGTGGCTGCACCATTCGTAGAAACGCATGTAATCGGCTCGGTCGTTGAAAGACTGATCACCGGCAGCGGGCTAATGCTCACGGTAACAGAGCCGGTCATGTTTTGCGTACAAGTAGTGGTGGCGTTGGTGGCTACTACCGTGTAGGTGCCGGCGGTGGTAATCAGACCAAAGCTGATTGCCGATCCGGTTCCGGTTACGGGCGCTCCAACGTTGGTGGTACCACCTTGTACCAGTTGATAGGTTACACCGGTTTCAGAACCGCTCAATCCGACAGCAGAACCTACACCAGCAGAGCAATAAGGTCCGCCACCGGTAACACTGAATTGGGTCGGCAGTGCCGTAACGGTGATCGTGGTATTGGATGTATTTACACAGCCATTTGCATTGGTAACAGTCACCACATAGTTGGTAGTGGCCGTGGGCGATACCGTAATGGCTGCGGTAGTGGCACCGCCAGGCGCCCAAGAATAACTGGTTCCGCCTGCTGCGGTTAGCGAGGCCGAAGCCCCGAAGCAGATCGTACCATCATTGTTGGTAGCACCGGAGGCATCAACGACGGTGATGGTCGGTGTGGGAAGTGCATTTACAGTGATCGTAGTGGATGCCGTGTTTTGACAACCATTGGCATCTGTACCGGTAACGGTATAGGTAGTAGTGGTTGTTGGACTTACTGTGATGGCTGCAGTTGTTGCACCACCGGGAGCCCATGTATAGGTAGTGGCACCGGAAGCGGTGAGGGTTGCAGATCCTCCCACACAGATCGTACCATCATTTGCAGTGGTACCGGATGTTTCGGCTACGGAAACAGCAACAGTAGGCAGGGCGTTGATGGTGACTACGACCGGCGAGATCTGCTCAATGGAACATCCACCCGAAGTAAATGTAGCCTTGATGTAATATGTACCGCCAGTTGTCACAGCAGCTGGGCTGGCAATTGCGTTGGTACAGGCAGCATCTGTAAAATAACCAAATGTTTGCCCTGCTGTGGACCCTGCTGTCACGCTTGCAGCAGTCAGATCAACGGATCCACCGAAGCAAGCCGATTGGGCATTGGTAAGGAGAGTCGGCGTGGTAAGCGCAAATTCATCAGCACCGATGTCGGGCGTAGACGCATCACGCGGGTTTCCGTCAAAGTCATCGGTTACGTTCGCCAACGGTGTGCCAGCACCATTCAGGCAGATATTGTCCCCTAGCGCAGTGCTCAGGTGTAAGTTGGTCGACGAAACAAAGACAGGTGTGGTGACCTTGGAGTTTGCATCGGCAGAGGTGGCTGCTTGGAAGGCGGCCAGCGTGGCATAATCGGTAGCACCGATCTTACCAATGTTATTGGTACCGGTTCCGCTTGCTGCGATGTTATAGGCGTTGTTGCTGAGCGCAGTGAACTGAGCTGCACTGTTCTCGGCTACAATGGCCACCGGACCGACACCGGTTCCAGCTGCTGCAATTCCGGAGGTGTTAACAATAATGTTATTACGGATCGAAGCAGTCGAGTTGTCATCTAAAGCGATACCATTAACATAGGTACCTGTTCCGTTGATGTAGTTTCCGCTTAAGAAGATGGTGTTGTTGGAGATCTCCACCCCGGTTTGCGGAGTAGCCCCAGCCAGGTAAATACCGGTGGGATTGTATTGATTACCGAAAGTGGCAAAATCATCCCCATCACCACCCATGTTGTAGATCATGTTGTTCTTGATGAGGTTGTTGCTGTTTGACACACCGGCGGTGAGATAGATACCCCGTGCGCTGTAACCCGCGGTTCCGGTATACACGAGATTGTAGATGGTATTTTTCTCGATGACCGTGTTCACGGTACCCGTGGCCAACCAAATACCCATATCGGTTTGTCCGGTTGTACCATCGAAGTTTCCGATGCGGTTGTTGGTGATCAGTGCACCATCGGTACCTTGTACGTAGATACCGGTATAGTTGATGCTGGTGGCACCGGATACATCCAAGCCGTTATTGCGAATGATCAGACCCGATCCGTTGCCGGCCGCGACGTTGGCAAGGGCAGAAATGCCGATGTAACTAGTAGATACAGAGATATTTTCAACCACGATGTTGTTGAAATTACCGGCCGCACCTACCGAGTTGGAGATTTGGATCGCCTGTGCCGATGTGGAAGTCTTGCTACCATTCAGCGCGTAGAAATTCTTAAGTGTAACATTCACCAGCGGGGTAGTCGTGGTGGAGCCTGCTAAGATCACACGCGGTGATGTGGTATTCGTATTCTGAATACTTAAGTTCTGGAAGCCACTTCCGTTATTGGATCCGTCAATGATGACATGACTACCCAATACACGGATCAAACCGTTTGACGCAACAGAACCCGTGATGCTGGTAGTCACACCAGCCGCGGGACGGATCGTGAGCGTGTTGGTCGCACTCGCATCCGGATGCTGGTTGATTGTCAGCGGGAAAGTCTCTGAAGTGCTGTACAACGGATCAATCAGGCTGAATTCAACCGGACCGGTCAGACACTTCGTGATGTAATCCGCCAAGGCGGCAGTCAGGGTAGCATAAGTTCCGGTCGCACCAACAGTATAGATACCGCTCAGCGTTCCGGCGATGCTATAGGTGCTCGGAGTTGTTGGAGCCGTTGAAGCGGCAGGTGGATTAGCCGTGAATCCGGCAGCACCGACTGAGGGGAAAGAACCGATATTAGGGGTAGAAGCATTATCCTGTGCTAAGATGTAATAGGAGATCACGTCGCCCAATACAGCCCCAGCACCAAATGAGAAGGAGTATGTGCTACCAGACACATAGGTGGCCGTCGCGGCAGAGTAAGTTCCCGCGTTGATTTTCCAATATAGTACTGGTAAACCGGTCCCAGATGTAGGTACACCGGAAGCATCTGTTATGGTGGCAGTCAAGGTTCGAGCGTTGCCCGAGCAGGTGAAACTAAGGGGTGTGTAAGAAATGTTGGGCGGAAGAATATCCAGTAATGTGAAAGTTCCTTCATCAGCACCGATGTCTGGGGTGGAGGCATTTCTAGTATCTCCGTCAAAGTCAGTAGTGATGCCTGCGATCGCAGCCCCGCCGGATTCAACCTGAGTAGGCACCGCAGGGTCGATGTGCAAGAAATTGGTGCTCGAACCGGTGGTGCTTAGGAATGCAACGTTTTCAGTGGCAGATGCGGATTCAGCGGTTGCGACACGAGTCTTGTATGCCGCCAATGTTTGATCGCTGTTGGTTCCGTCATAGAAAACAAGGTTGTTTACACCTGGGGTTCCGGCATAATAGACGTTTTTATTAGATGCCGCATTGAAGTTATTTAATGCGGTTCCGGACCGCCAGTAGGCTGTAGCAAAACCAGTAGCACCTTTAGGTGTGCTGTTGTCAATAAAAATGTTATTTAGAAGTGTGAGGTTAGCAGTTGTAGAAGTAGCAGATACAGTTGCATACAAAGCGGCTGTGCTAAAGGTTGCCCCGACACTGGTGGCTGCCAGTCGCACCGTGTTATAGTAAACAAAAAGATTTGCAGACGATGTGGTTGTCGTCAAATTAATACCCCGTACTGAGGGTGAAGTTGTAGAAACAGCATTGGGAGCACGCAAATCTCCAATGAGATTATTGTAGATGGTAGCTGTACCTGCTGTACCCAAGGATCCTTGAACAATGCCCGAAACTGTAGGTGCGGCATTCGTGCTGACAACATCATAAATCTTGTTCTTATAAATATTGGGGGAGCTAGAAGCACTATGCAAGCCGGTTGCGGTAACGCCCGCGGTTGACAAATTATAGATGGTATTCCCAACCATGTTCCGTGTACCAGTTGATGTAAAATGATAAATACCCATAACGGTTCCAGTTCCAGCGTGAATGAGTTGATTGACCGTGTTATTGTTTACATTTTCGTTTACTGGGGACGACAGGTTGTAAATTCCATACAAAGCCGCTGTACCTGATGCCTTCAAACACTGGAGGTTGGAGACTGTGTTGCCATTCACGGAGATTGTACCGGTTACAGTTTGGATGCCGTACAAGGTGCTGGCAGTACCGGATCCATTGATGCTCAATCCGGAAACCGTATTGCTGTTGACATTTGTAACCATTCCGGTTGTTCCACCCTGAGCATATATTCCAATGGTGGTTCCACCGGTTGTTCCGACACGACTGATATTTTGAATGGTATTTGAGCTGATGTTAAATGTTGAAGTAGCGCTGGACCCACCTGTATAAATAGGATACACGGTTCCGGATCCCGCAAGTGCTGCGGCACTATAGACCACATTGCTGATGGTGTTGTTGTTAACGTTCAACGTGGCGGGAGCTGTAGCGTTGTTGTAGATGCCGTACCAGGTACCGGAAGTTGCAGTTAAATAATCACCGGTAAGCGTGTTATTATTGATATTAACAGTATTGCCGGCGGCAGTGCCTCCAAAGGCATTTTCGATCAGTGCAACTTGTGAAGTCGTGGCTCCACCTTTGATGGTGATGGTGTTATTGTTGCAGTTTGCGCTGGCGCTGGTACTGGATGAGTTTAAAAATATGCCTCGAAGGGTACTTACGTGGTTTACACCAGACCCGTTGTTGTTATTGATGGTGTTGTATGAAACATTAGAGGACCATTGCTGGTTCATGAAAATCCCGGTGGCGGGATTTGTTGCAGCTGCACCACCACCAAAATTGAGCACGGTGTTGCCGGTTGATGCAGAAGAGCCTCCCACATCATTACCTAGATCTCCAAGGAAAGTAGCAGCATCGGGGTTAGGGCCAACTCCCGCTGTTGCTGCAAAACCTACAAATACGATACCCGCGTTGCAGTTTTGAATGGTATTGGAATAAATTTTATTGAATGAATTTGAACCGCCTGAAGCTGTTGGTGTCAAAGCACCTGTTGCTCCAGCAGTGCCATTCAACACAACGATTCCAACAGATCCGTTGTGGCCAGGTGCAGTCCAAGCCGTATTTCCAACTCTATTCAAGGTTATTGTGCAATTCTTGATCGTATTGCTTTGCGCTCCATTCGTAACACTCGCCTTGAATAAACCATACCCATATTCCATGCAAGTTGTCTCGGTTGTATTTGCTGCATTTTCCAGAAGGTTAATTCCGTCAATCGTTACATAATCCGATCCCTCCAAACTAAACATACCATCTCGGACAGCACTGCTAGGAAGCGCGGTTCCCACATACGAGGTTAAAACCGGATTGGCTCCTGCGCCACTTTTTTGTATCACGATTGGATTGGCCGCCGTTCCTGTTGCCGTAAGAGAAATACGCGCAGTCAGTGTTTCTGTATGACCAGCCACCACATCAACCGTGATCGCTCCAGTCACAGGCGCGCCATTAATCGCAGTAACAGCCGCCGATAGAGTAGTGTAACTACCTACAGCAGTTGTTCCACCAGCAACCGTAATTTGTGCGTTTGAAATAGCAAATGTCAACAGTGAAATCAGCAGGAAGTAAAATTTCCTCATAAAACAGGGTTTGTGGTAATGGTTATAATCCCCCGAAGGGGTATTGGGGAACAAGATATTGTTTTTTTATGCGTTGCACAAAAAATCAGTTCGGGAAGTTTGGGCAGTTTGGAGAGTTGAAGAGTTGGAGCGGGTAGACAAAAAAATTCCCGCCCCCACTTAGGGGCGGGAATTAAGTTTAATGATTTGTTAGTCAGTTCGTTAGTTCATCATCTTACATGCACCTTGCCCTCGGCCAAGCGCTTGCCGGAACCGTCGCCCACCACCACATAAAATACCCCGCGGGCCATGTGGCGCAAGTCGATCGGGAGCAAAGTATAAGCCCCGGCGATCGGGAAGGTCCGGTCATAAACAACCTGACCCAGTCCACCATATATGCGGATCCAACGCTGCCCGCTGGCCCCACCCGAATTATAATAAGAGACCGTAAATCGTCCGTCATTGGGCGAAGGATAAATGAATAATCGGCTGCTGGCCAAGGCCACAATATTCACCACCGAAGAACTGGCCGAACAGATCAATCCGCCGGGCCAGGACTCCCGCACCGCCGCCCGATAATTACCCACCTGCGTAATGCCCACCGTCAACGAATTGCCGGTTACCGTAATCGGTGCACTGTTGTAGGTCCACGTATAACTATACGCCCCTCCCGTAGAAATCGCAGGGATGGGATTGGCCGTCAACACCGTCTGCTGCCCGGGTAATAAACCGGTTAGCGGCGACGCAGTCAAGGTCACCGAAGGCTGCTGGCGGACCGTCAACACCGCCGCATTGGAAGCGGCCTGCGCCGGACAAGTCGCGTTTGATAACAAACAACGATACTGATTTCCACTAACCGACATAGGCACATTCGAGATCGAATATGTAGCTGCATTAGCCCCCGGCACATCCGTCCAACTCGCCCCGCCATTCGTACTTACCTGCCACTGATAAATGATAGCCGGTACACTAGTGCCACTAACACTGAACGTTACCGACGAACCCGAACAAACCTCCTGATTCGAAGGAGAAGCACTTACCACTGCCAGCGCATGCACGGTGAGTCCGGCTGCATCCGAAATCAAAGCAGGCGGACAAACCCCGTTCACCACACATCTATACTGATATCCGTTCATCGCCAAGGTCGTGCTCAAAACCGTTAGCGTAGCACCATTCGCACCCGTATACACCGCTCCATTGGAAACACTCACAAATCCGCTGCCCATATTCACTTGCCACTGATAAGTAAGCGAAGTCCCCTGCGCAGCCACCGAGTAGCTGGTACCCGATCCCAAACAAACCGTGCGGGCAACAGGCTGCGAAGTGATCGAAGGCAGGGCCTGTACTGTCAGCACCGCCGAACTGGAAGTGGTGACGGAGGGACAACCCGCATTCGACAACAAACAACGAAACTCATATCCGTTCAGTGCCAGGGTGATGTTGCTGAGGGTCAAAGTAGCCGACGTAGCGCCGCTATACACCCCGCCGTTGGTGATGTTCACCCAACCACTGGGCGTATTCAATTGCCATTGATAGATATTCCCAGTTCCGGTGGCACTCAATACAAAACTGGCCGTGCCGCCGTCACAAGCCGTGAAGGATTGCGGCTGACTGGTAATGGAAGAAGCCGTACCGATCTGTAAACTACCGGAAGAAGAAGTGAGCGAAGGCGTACAGGAATTCGACAATACACAACGGAACTGATGTCCGGCCATACCGGAAGTCACGTTGGAAACGGTCAGCGTAGCGGTTGTTGCCCCATTGTAGGTGGCGTTGTTGCTGATATCAACCCATCCCGATCCGGTGTTGATCTGCCACTGATATACCAAACCGGTTCCCTGCGCCGCCACCGTGAACGTAGCCGTTCCGCCCAAACAACTTCCAGCATTGCCGGGTTGTGTGGTGATCGAGGCCGGGATACAACCCACAATAATGCGGGTAAGCGTATCAGCAAAAGAGGTTCGAACACCGGATCCGTTGATCAAATTGGAGCGCATGCGAACCGCCGGCTCGGTATAGATCACTATGTCATCTACCCACCATCCGCCAGCCGTGGGGGCGGTGTTATCGTCCGATCCGAAACGGAATCGAAGTAAAATAGATTGACCGGCATAATCACTCAGGTTGACTACCGTTTGCTGGAAAGAACCATTGCTACCGGAGAAAGCCGCGCGACCGCCGATCGGATTGTTACTACCCGTACCCATGCTGCTGTTATACCCTCCTTGGATCATGCGCGACCCAAGATCCGTCCATGCACTCCCCCCATTGGTACTGATCTCCACCACACCACCATCCCATCCATCCTCCGTATCAAAACGATGTTTGAAACTGAGCGTCGTATAGTTGGAAACAGTATTGGGATTAAGGGAAATGGGGTTCGTCATTTGCAAACGCGAATCAGAGGTAGTAGTCGGATTGGCCATGAAAAAGGAATTCGGGGCCGAACTGCTCTGCGTGGTGGAAATGGTCCAAGCATTGCCTGTAGTAGGATTGATCGTCCAACTCGCCGGAATCGTAGCCGCCGGCACCACATCGTTCAACGGAGTTACCGGGGCGAAATAACTACCCGGATTGATCGTCACCGTAAACGGAAACGATTGCTGTTGTCCGGCCGCCAGGTTGATCCCGCTAAAACTGACAACGCGGTTCGCGGCATTATAAGTACCTCCACTAACATATGTTACATTGGAAGGCAAGGTGTCGGTGAGGGTGTAATTGGTGAGGGGACCACAGTTTCCGGCCAACACCCGATTGGTATATGTAACATTTTGCCCTTCCGGTGCTACGGCGAAATTCTCATTCAACGTAAAGGAGCTGGCATCAACACTGAAATCGGCTACCCCATCCGTGATGCTGGACGCCGAACCTTGTGCGGCATTGCGGCCCAGTCCCCTTTTGGCAAAGGCCTGCCAGATCACGCAACTGTATTTAGCATTGAATAAAAGCGTATCTGCTTTTAAGATCGCATTGCGCGCATCCACAAATCCCGGATTACAGGGTTGCAGCCGCATCCCCTCCACCACTAGTTTCATCGCAGCGGCATTTCCTACCATTGAGGCGGTTGGGCCAGGCGTGAACATATTGGTGCTGATGGCCTGATCTTTTTGGATGATGGCCCAGGTCATTTCCCAGAGCATATTGCACCAGATCTCACCCACACCGTGCGGCACCGGAGAGCCCGGCATGTTGGCATAGGTAAGCGGGAAAGTGGCCATATCGGTCGAATAAGGATAACGACGGATACCGGTACCCGTGGTGGGCTGATTGATCACGTATGTACCAATGCCGCGACGTGCCGTTCCCGAGGTAAAGGTGGCGGTGGTCCAATCGGTGGTAGCCATCAATCCGAAATAATCGCTCCAGCCCTCACCGGCTTGTTCGCTGTTGGTGAGGCAGGAGGAATTCGCGGGACCGCCCGTCAGCCGGGTACTGATTCCGTGCGTATACTCGTGCACAATGATCCCGTTATCCAAATCGGAGTCGCGATCAGGGTTGGCGGGTGTCCAGATGAACATTTGCATCCGGGGTCGGGTTCCATCCACCGGCGTAGAGAAGGTTGCATTGTTGATACCACTGGCATCCTGAGCATCGGCGACCACAAAATCATTGGCTGCCCCGCCCCGGCTTTGATTGTCGAATTGAAAATTGCCCGATACCTCATCGAATCCATATACATAACTCAGGTCGTGGATAATGTTATTCCAATAAAAAAGATTGGTGATGGCAAATTTTTGGTTTTCGGAAGTGGGATCGGTCGGTGATTTGGTAAAATCATAGGTGAAGTCGAAGGTCAGGTTGGGAAGCGGTGTGGAAGTGGTACCGGCAACACCAAACGTATTGTTGTTGTTGTCGCGATCCTCTTGCGCATACACGTTATTTCCTCTCGTAATATCAAAATCGGCCGAGGTGGTGCTATGCCATTTCAACGATGTGGCATTGCCCGGAGCCATTTCCCAGGGATTGGTGTGCAGCGAAGGGGTGCCACCGGTGTGGTTGGGACTTTCCGCCGGATACTTAATGACCCGGTAGGTGGCGTTGCCGATGATATTTGGGTCCAACGGACGAGCCCGCTGATCCGATTCTTTTTGTTCTACATAATTGATGGACTTGTTTTGGGAGGCTACCGACGTATGGGCAGTTTGATGCTTATTGATATGCGTAAGGGCATCGTGCGGTTCTTTATCCCATTTACACGTAATGGTGAGGGATTGACGGCTGATCTCTTCGCCGGTCTGCGCATCAATACGGATCAACCAGTATTGATCGGATGTATAGGGCGTCACAAACACTTGCCAAACCAACCGAATGGAATTCTTGGTATTTTCTATCGGGAACCAGAGCAGTTCGGCTTTGACCGGCTCGGAATTCACGCCAAGTCGACCGAACTGAAACGTTTGACCATCAGCCGCCACATCCACCGGAACCACCAACTCGGTAGGATCTGCTTTGAATATCCGAAGGGCATTGCGCACGGCTTCAACGGAACTGATCGAAGGTTGAGTGCGGGCTTGTGCCAGTACAACTTCCAGATCATTTCTTCTGCTACCCATGTTGGAAACCAGAATACCGTTGCGGAAGGCCAGTACCTGAAGTTGATTATATACCGGAATTCCCCGGAAACTCTGCTGGGCATATACCATCTGAATCCCATCCGACGTTTTGTAGGTAGAAGAAATGCGGGTTTCTTCCTGGTCCTTTTCCGTTAATCCGATCGCACCAGCTTGTGCTTTGAGAAGCGCCTTGGCCTGGGTGATCTCGGCTTGACTGGGTTGGGCAAAAGCAAGGGTGCTGATGGCCAGCGCGGCCAGCAGGGAAAACAAATGACACATGAAAAATGGATTCAGAGGTGAAGGAGTTAAGATGTGGCGATAAAAATAACGGAAATCCCGTTACGCACTACCCCACCACGTTGATCATTTTGCCGGGCACGTAGATCACTTTCTTGATGGGACGGCCTTCCATCCATTTCAGAACGACGGGATCTTGTTTGACAAGTGTTTCCACTTGCTCGGCCGTGGCGTCGAGCGACAATTCCAGCTCTTGCCGGGTCTTTCCGTTGATGGCCACCGGGTATTTTTTAGAGGACTCTTTTACGTATTTCTCGCTAAAGAGTGGATACGTAGCGCCGTTGATGCCTGGTCCGCCCGGCAACGCTTTTCCCGGCTCCAATTGGGCATAAAGCTCTTCGGTAAAATGCGGTGCATAGGGTTGCAACAGGATCAGCAGCGGCAGCAACACCTCTTTTTTATGACAATTCAGATCGGTGAGTTCATTTACGGCGATCATGAACTGACTTACGGCGGTATTGAAACTGAAGCGTTCGGTATCGCTTTCGATCTTGCGAATGGTTTGATGCAGCACTTTTAATTCGGCTGCGGTGGCGGGTAAATCGGTCACCACCCATCCTTTATCGGTGTCGTAGAAAAGTCGCCAGCATTTTTTCAAAAAGCGGTGTACGCCTTCGATGCCTTTGGTGTCCCAGGGTTTGCTGAGTTCAACCGGACCTAGAAACATTTCATACATCCGAAAAGTATCGGCGCCGTACTTGGCCACGAGGTCATCGGGGTTGACGGTATTGAATTTGGACTTGGACATTTTCTCCACCTCGGCTCCACAGATATATTTTCCATCCTCCAATATAAATTCAGCTTGTGCATATTCCGGACGCCATTGTTTGAACGCCGCACAATCCAGTTCTACCCCGTCAACGATGTTCACGTCAACGTGCAGGTGATCGGTCACGTATTGATCGCGCAATCCGGCCGAAACACATTTATTCGAACCGCGTACCCGGTACACAAACCGACTGCTTCCTTGGATCATGCCTTGGTTGAGGAGGCGTTTGAAGGGTTCGTCGAAAGAAATATAACCCAGGTCGTACAGGAATTTGGTCCACATACGGCTATACAACAAATGCCCCACCGCATGTTCCGTTCCGCCTACATAGAGATCTACCTGATTCCAATAGTCAGAGATATTTCGGTCGCAGAATTCCTTTTCGTTATGCGGATCCATGAAGCGAAGAAAATACCAGGAAGATCCGGCGTAACCGGGCATGGTATTGGTTTCGCGTTGTGATTCGCCTTGGTTCATCCAATCGGTGATGTTGGCAAGCGGGCCTTGAGCATCGGGACCAGGCGAATAGCTATCAACGTGTGGAAGCTCTAGCGGAAGTTCGGATTCATCGAGCGGATAGGCCGTGCCGTCGCGCCACAAAATGGGAAAGGGTTCGCCCCAAAAGCGTTGGCGACTGAAAGCGGCATCGCGGATCTTATAATTGATCTGTCGTTTTCCGATTCCTTCCTGTTCAATTCGCTGAATGGCCACTTCGATGGCATCCGACATTTTTAGTCCGTCTAGAAAATCCGAACTCTCCAGGATCAGGTTCATATCTGGGTTGGCCTCCGCTCCGTTGTATCCTTTTCCGAGGATGTTGGTGATGGGCAATTGAAAATGCTTGGCGAATTTATGATCGCGTTCATCGCCGCTAGGCACGCCCATGATGGCGCCGGTTCCATATCCGGCGAGCACATACTCAGCGATCCAAATAGGGATCTGTTTTTTTGAGAAGGGATGCGTGGCATAGCTGCCGGTAAACACACCGCTAATCTGTTTTTCGGCCATGCGTTCGCGTTCGCTGCGGCTTTTTACCCAGGCCAGGTATTGTTCGACTTTTTCTTTCTGATCGGGATGGGTTAGCGCAGCTACTGCCTCGTGCTCGGGTGCCAATACCAAAAAGTCAACTCCGAAGATCGTATCCGGTCTGGTCGTGTAAACTGTCAAACTATTAACGCCGACTCCAAACTCCAAACTCTGAACTCCAAACTGGAGCTCCGCGCCAGCAGAGCGACCAATCCAGTTGGATTGCATTTCCTTCATGGCTTCGCTAAAGTCGACCTGTTGGAGTCCGTCAAGCAGCCGATCGGCATACTCCGTAATGCGGAGGTACCATTGCCTTAATTTCATTTTGACAACGGGATGGCCGCCGCGTTCGCTGACGCCGTTTACGACTTCATCATTGGCCAGTACCGTACCCAGCGCTTCGCACCAGTTCACTTCTCCGTATCCGCAGTACGCGAGGCGGTGTTCCATGAGTATTTCCAGCCGTTTTTTTTCGGGGAAGCGTTTCCATTCCTCCGCAGAAAATGCATGTGTGGTTTTGCGCACACCCGGGGCGGCAGAACCGTATTCAGCGAAGAGGCGGTGGAGGGTTTCGATGCGTTGGGCTCGTTGGGACTGGCGGTTGTACCAGCTATCGAAGAGTTGGAGGAAGATCCATTGGGTCCATCTATAAAAAGACGGGTTGCTGGTGCGGACTTCGCGCGACCAATCGTAATTGAAGCCGATATTATCGAGCTGGGCGCGGAAGGTCGTGATATTTTTTTGGGTGGTTAGGGCCGGATGTTGTCCGGTATCGAGCGCGTATTGTTCGGCGGGCAGTCCAAAGCTGTCAAATCCCATCGGATGGAGCACGTTGAATCCTTTGAGTCGTTTGTAGCGGCTATAGATATCGGATGCGATGTAGCCGAGCGGGTGTCCGACATGAAGTCCGGCCCCGCTGGGGTAAGGAAACATATCGAGCACATAGCACTTGGGCTTCCCGGGCTCGTAAGAGACCCGGTAGGTGTGAGCCTGCTCCCACGCGGCCTGCCATTTTTTTTCGATATCGTTAAAATTATATTCCATGATCGCCGGGGGGCTAGGATCAACCAAAAGTTTTAAGGAAGCAGGCCGAGCAATAGATGACATCGATCTGCGTTGTAAAAGAGGTTCAAAAATACGCTTTGTGGGTTGATTCTGTTATTTTTGTAATCATCCTATTGGAAGAAAAATGAGCAAATCCAAAAATCTTTCGATCAAGCGGGGCAAACCCTCCTATTTCATGTCGATCCTGGGGGTGACACTGGTGTTGCTGCTATTGGGATTGGTCGGCTGGCTGGTGATCAATGCCAACAAGCTGGGAGATTATTTTAAGCAAAGTGTAGAGATACGTACCGAATTACGAGGGGACTTGAACAAAAAGGACAGCCTGGCGCTGATGAATTATATTGGATCGAAACCATATGTGCGCGACGACATCAAGTTTATCAATAAAGAGCAGGCGAAAGAGATCTTTTTGGCTGACGGAAATAAATCTTGGGATGGAATTTTGGATGCCAATCCGCTCCCCAACACCATCAACTTCAAGGTTCAGTCGAAATACATGAATGCCGACTCGCTGGCAAAAATTGAAGCCGATCTGAGAAAACAGACCTATGTCAGCGATGTGTTTTATCCCAAGGCATTGGTTGATAATCTTAATAAAAACATACAACGCATCAGCCTGATCTTACTAGCGATCGCCATTTTACTGGCAACCGTTGTCATCATTCTGATCGACAATACCATTCGCCTGGCCATGTTCAGCAATCGTTTTTTGATCAAGACCATGCAAATGGTTGGGGCCACCAGGTGGTTCATTGCCAAGCCCATGGATCAGCGGGCGATCCTGAACGGCGCCGTCAGCGGCGGAATCGCCATCGTGTTGGTGCAACTGGTGATCCTGGTGTTCGAGCGGCTGTTGCCGGAGCTGCGAACGATCCGTGATTGGGAAAGCCTGACCATGTTGTACATGGGTCTGATCCTCCTCGGGATCTGCATCACCCTGTTCAGCACACACCGAAGCGTTATCAAGTATTTGAAAATGAAATTAGACGACCTGTACTAGGTTTAGCGTTTAGGGTTTAGTACAAATGATTGCTTATTGTAAAATATTATATTCAGCACTAAACCCTGTTCTCTAAACCTCTCTCTCTAAACACTCTACTCCAAACTTATTATCATGAATCCCAAACTCTTCTCTAAAGAAAACTACCTCTGGATGCTCGCGGGCTTGGTGCTCATTGCCCTGGGCATGTTTTTGATGTCGGGCGGAAAAAGCAACACAGATCCGGCGGTGTTCAACAAAGAGGCACTGTATAGTCCCATCCGCATCACCGTTGCCCCGATCCTGATCATTGCAGGACTGGTGGTGGAGGTTTTCGCCATTTTCCGTAAACCCAAGACGGCCCAGTAACATGACCTGGCTCGAGGCCGTTTTGATCGCCATCGTGGAAGGCATCACCGAGTTTTTGCCCATTTCCTCGACCGGGCACATGATCATCACCGAAGAATTATTGGGCGTGGAGCATACCGCCTTTACCAAACTTTTTACCGTGGGCATTCAGCTGGGAGCGATCGCGGCCGTGGTGATCCTGTACTGGAAACGCTTCTTTCTTCCCTTGCGAAATGGCACCGAAGCCTGGCAATTTTACGGAAAACTGTTGCTGGCCGTGGCCCCGGCATTGGTGAGTGGTTTCTTTTTAGCCGAGTGGATCGATTTGATGCTGGAGAATTCGTGGACCGTCGGCGTTACGCTGATCCTGGGCGGTTTTGTGTTGTTATTCATTGATGGTGTTTTCAAGGATGGTCAAATAAATGATGAGAAAAAGATCCAGTTCACTCAGGCGCTTTGGATCGGCTGTTGGCAATGCCTGGCCCTGATTCCCGGGGTGAGCCGGAGTGCGGCTTCGATCATTGGGGGGATGCAGCAAAAACTAACACGGGCATTGGCCGCGGAGTTTTCCTTTTTCCTGGCCGTGCCTACCATGGTGGCTGCCACCGGATATAAGTTTTTGAAAGGGTACGATCAATTGCAACCCGAGCATCTAACACTTTTCTTGTTGGGCAATGTCGTGGCGTTTGTAGTGGCAATCCTGACGATAACCTTGTTCATCGGATTTTTACAACGGAAGGGCTTTCGTTTCTTTGGATACTATCGGATCGTGGTGGGAAGTCTGCTGTTGATCGCCCTGGCCACCGGTATCGTGGGTTAATCCGCTTTCCGTATTTTTAGAAAAACCTTTCCATGCCAACTGCCTCCCGCCGGGTCATCAATGGCTGGGCCCTCTACGACTGGGCCAACTCTGCCTACAACCTGGTAATTACCTCTACTATCTTTCCCGCTTATTTTGAAGACATCGCCGTCGATGATAAAAGCGTATCCAAAACACAGGTCACTTTTTTGGGGAGGACCTTTGAAAACTCTGCGTTGTATAATTATACGATTGCCCTCGCCCTGATCATCGTCGCCTTCCTCTCCCCACTGCTCTCCGCCATCGCCGACTATAAAGGAAACAAGCGCTCCTTTATGCGCTTCTTCATGACCCTGGGCAGTTTGGGTTGCAGCGGACTCTTTCTGTTTGAACGAGATAAACTGGGACTCGGACTGATCTGTATGATCCTCGCCTGTGTTGGGTTCTGGGCCAGCTGGGTATACTACAACTCCTTCCTGCCCGAGATTGCGGCTCCGGAAGACCGTGACCGAGTCAGTGCCCGAGGGTTTACCTACGGATACATCGGTTCCGTACTCTTACAGATCATTTGTTTTGTATTCGTGTTCAATCCCTCCCTGTTGGGTGGCAGTGATAGCACCACCATTCAGTATCGTATTTGTTTTTTGATGGTGGGACTTTGGTGGTTCGGATTTGGCTCGCTGGCGTTGAATCGCCTTCCCGCGTCAACACCGGCCGGCACCGGCGACCTCCAACACCACATCCTCACCAAAGGATATCAAGAATTGAAAAAAGTTTGGCATCAATTGAAAGAACAGCAAAAGCTTCGGCGCTTTCTGGCTTCCTTCTTTTGTTACAACATGGGCGTGCAAACCGTTTTCCTGGTCGCCACCATCTATGGGAAAAGTGAACTGGAAATACCCACCACCAACCTCATCGCCGCCATCCTACTTATTCAACTGATCGCCATTCCGGGTGCCTATTCGATCTCCTGGCTTTCGTCCAAGATCGGAAACATCAAAACGTTGATGATCTTGGTGGCCCTTTGGTGTGTGGGTTGTTTCGTTGGATACAAACTACCCGTTGGAGGCATTTATGAATTCTATGGATTGGCTTCTCTGGTTGGATTTATGATGGGCGGCATTCAGTCAATCAGCCGTTCTACCTATTCCAAACTTATGCCGATGACCAAAGACACGGCCTCTTATTTCAGCTTTTACGATGTAACAGAAAAGATCGCTACGGTTATTGGGATGTTTGGATTTGGATACATCACCGAGCTGACCGGATCGCCGCGAAATTCCGTCCTTGCCCTGATGGTCTTCTTTATAATCGGATTTTTCTTGCTGGCCTATACCGATCGAGCCAAAACCCCCTCGCATGCAATTGTATAGTATTGATACCGGATATTTCAAATTGGACGGCGGGGCCATGTTCGGTGTGGTACCCAAAACGCTTTGGAACAAGCAACATGAAGCCGATGCCAATAACCGCATCCAAATGTCGATGCGCTGTTTGCTGATTGAAGATGGCAACCGGCTCATTCTCGTAGATACTGGTATCGGCGATAAACAGGAAGAAAAGTTTTTCAGCCATTACGATTTGAACGGAACCGATACCCTCAAGGCCTCCTTGAAGCAACATGGATTTTCAACGGCGGATATTACAGATGTCCTTCTCACGCATTTGCATTTTGATCATTGCGGCGGCGCGATCGAGCGGCAGGGTGAGGGATTTCGTCCCAGTTTTCCAAATGCCACGTACTGGAGCAATGCCGATCATTGGGACTGGGCCGTCAATCCTAACGAACGCGAGAAAGCATCGTTTCTGAAAGAAAATATATTCCCGATACAAGAATCCGGTCAGCTGAAATTCATCGACGTGACGGAAACGCATCATGGGCATCTTGGAAAAACAGATTTATTTCCAAATATCTCCGTGCGATTTGTAAATGGCCATACCGATAAGATGATGCTACCCCAGATCGAGTACAACGGTCGAACCATCGTCTTCTGCGCCGACCTCCTACCCTTTGCCGCTCATCTGCCGCTACCGTGGGTAATGGCTTATGACATGTTCCCGCTTACGACTTTGCAGGAAAAGAAAATGTTTTTGATGGAAGCAGTGGAGAACGATTACGTTTTATTCTTTGAGCACGATGCCTTGCATGAGTGCGCGACGCTGGAGCTGACGGAGAAGGGCGTGAGGGTGAAGGATTTTTTACAGATACGTGAGGTTTAGTACTATGTCCGGTGACCGCTGTCGGCGGTCAGTGGTCGTCAGACTTTACTACATTCGACTAATGGTTTTCGATTAAAACAAATTAATTCGACAATATATTGAATTTCTCATCGGGTGTTCGTTAATTCAGTGCTATTCATGCCGATAGAGGACTAATTCTTTTCTGGATTGGAAACACGCTAACATTCATCATTGAATGTCGCTTCCCGTGTAAAATAGTTTTGACAAGGAAGACATAAAACTAAAACGTCTTCCCTATCAATTACTATTAATCCAATCCTATGAAAACTTACATTTCAAAAACAGGCATCGTATTTATTGCCCCTGCTCTTTCGATCGTATTTGCATTTTTTCTCCTAACGGGATGTAAGAAAGAGAACAGTATTTTACCCGCATCTCTGGATGCAACTCCTCCACTCGTTTCGGTAGGTTCATCGACGTCAAATATCAGCACACAGATCATTTATGCCGGGCAAACCATCAATGCCGGAACAATTACCTACGACGATGTTGACACCAATGGAGATCAGGTGGATGATGCACTCCGGATCACTTTTCAGGCCAGCAACGGGTGGGAGTTAATGGATGTCAGCTTCTTTGTGGGCGCCACGCTTGCGGATTTGCCAACAAACAAGTCGGGTAATCCTATTCCGGGTCAATTCCCGTATAAGTCAGGTAGTTTGATTGGTCAATCGAGCTACACCCTCACCATTCCTTTTCTCACGCTCGGATTCTCCTGTCCCAGCGGATCCATTCGGAATTTTTACGTAGCGGCGCACTGCAATGTGAGAAAAGCTTTGTCCGGATGAACCTACCAAACGGAAATCGGTTGGGGAGATGGAATGCGCTTGGTGGCTCGGGGAAACTGGGCCATGTACAACCAAATTTTCATCACTTGTGATGTCATTGCTAATCCCCCTGCCGCCGCTACCACCGAAACCGCATTTGCGTACGACGGAGATCAATCGGGTTGTTTTCAGAATTACAGCTTGTTTCTAGACAATCCACAGCGGTGGGGCTGGACAAATGGTCCGTATGCACCCGGAAGCTACTCGTTCAAGATCTATGCAGGGGCCGGACAATGTGATTTAAGCAAAGGCATCCATGTAGGAGATCTTTTGGTGAATTATTCCGGAAGCACCGCTACGGTTGCGTATAATTTATTTGGTACGAACCCAACCACCAATGTTCCTTATTCCTTGCGTGAGGTGCACTTGTATATCGGAAATGAGGAGTTCCCTAAAATAACCAATGGGGCTCAAGCGGGTGAGTATACCATCGCTCCAGGTAAGTATCCTTTTAAGGCAAGTGGATTAACGGGTCAAACCTAGTCGTTTACGGTGAACAACCTGTCGGGGAACGTATATATAATCGCGCATGCCGTGGTTCATGGCTTTCCAGAATAAGTGTCCGTGGTCGGCTGGGTGGGGCTGGGGCTTCATTCTTTGATCCCGGAAGCATTCTTCATCATCAACACCCCGCCGGCGAGTGCGGGAAGGATCAAGTTAATGAACCAGATGGTGGTGGCCGTAAAGACAATTCCCAATGAATTCGTGCTAAAAGCGCCAACGATCCATAACGATAGTTGTCCCCGTACCCCCAATTCCGCAAGCGCTACTCCCGGTATCATTGCCAACGCCAAAAACAGAAAAGCAACCGTTGAGAAGGAAAGAGAAATTGGCAATTCCACTCCAAAAAACTGAAACAGGAAAAAATATTGTCCTAAAAAAACCAAATAGCGAAAAAAAGACAAGGCAAGCACCAATGATAATTCTTTCAGTGAGAATTTAGTCAGGGCCTGCATCCAATTTTGAATGGAGCGCAACCATCTTAGACGAGATAAGAAATTACCAGCCGCACCTAAATTGAAATAAAGGACCAGCAGTACGATGGTTGTACTCCATCCAATAAAGCGAAGAAAGAAAATAGACAGTGGGTAATCCGGCAAGAACGATAGCGTAAATCCGCCTTTCCACAGAAACTCAAACGCACCCATTCCAAACAAAGCGGTGATGAATAGTTGGGCAATGCCCCCTGTGATGCTTAAGCATACGGCCGCCCCTCGACTATCGGCGGATAGATGCCAAATGCGTCCCAGGTATTCTCCGATCCGATTGGGGGTGAACAGCGTGAAAGAAACGCCGGTCAGCACCCCTCGAAACGCCCGCGTGAAAGAAACCGGCTCGGTGTGCGACAACAGTCGTTGCCATTTCAACGCCTCCAATCCCCAATTGAAAAGCATGCCAATCAATGCCGCGAATAGCCACCAGATGGAGCTGCTGAAGAAGGACTGGCTGATGTAAAGCCAGGCCTCAGCAAGATTGGGTTGCGACCGAACCTGATTGTAAACGGATATGGCCAGCACCAACAGCAACAAAGGTGCCAGTACGTACGCGATCCAGGATTTGATGGTTCGAGGGGGCTTCATTAATCTTGTAAAAATAATCATGGCCGCCACAACCCCCATAAAGATCATTTTAGGCATCGATCCGGGTACCGTTGTGATGGGCTACGGGATCATACGGGTACAGGGACAGCAAGTAAGTCTGCTTGACTTAGGAGCCTTGAAGCCCGGCAAGGCCAAAGAGGGCATCAAGCGCTTGCAGATCATTCATGTAACGATCAGCGGACTGATTCGAAAATACAAACCCACGGAATTTGCGATCGAAGCTCCCTTTTTTGGAAAGAATGTACAAAGTATGCTCAAGTTGGGAAGGGCGCAGGGAGTAGCGATGGCCGCAGCATTGCAGTACGGATTACCGGTTGCAGAGTATGCTCCCAAAAAAGTCAAGCAATCGGTTACCGGCAACGGAAATGCCACCAAGGAGCAAGTCTCCCGAATGCTACAAACCATCTTCAAGCTAGAAGATAAACCAACGCATTACGATGCCACCGATGCATTAGCCGTCGCTTTTTGCCATCACCTGCAATCCGGCAAAGGATTAAATCTGACATCCGCAACGAAGAAAAAAAATAACTCGACCAGTAAAAGCAGGAAAAATGACTGGGCTGCGTTTTTGGCTAAGAATGCGTCTCGGATACGGAAGTGATGTTTCGCAATCCACTGACTGCGGACACCGGACATTCGACATTGGACATTCGACATTGGACATTCGACACCGGTCACCGGACACCGGACAACTCAGCAACAATCCTACTCCTCGCCGCCTCCAACTCCTCGGGGCTGCGTTTCAACTTCGGTCGGGTGAAATTCAGGTCATCGGCCGAATCGATGGGAACCAAATGCAGGTGTGCATGCGGTACTTCGAGTCCGATCACGCTGATGCCGCAACGATTACAGGGAAATGCTTTTTCAATTGCACGGGCGATGGGCTGAGCAAAGACAAGCATCTCGGATAGGTAATCGGGGGAAAGATCAAAAAATTTATCGGTCTCCGTTTTAGGAATCACCAGCACATGTCCGTCACGTAGCGGAAAAATATCCAGGAACGCGAAGAACCGATCGTTCTCGGCGATCTTGTAAGAGGGAATTTGACCGGCGATG
Source organism: Bacteroidota bacterium (assembly GCA_016868775.1). Lineage (GTDB taxonomy): Bacteria > Bacteroidota > Bacteroidia > Chitinophagales > Chitinophagaceae > JJ008. The sequence continues at coordinate 83,301 of VGFT01000001.1, forward strand.
ATCTTGGAAAAAAGGGTCATGTTACCGAATTAGGAGGTGATCGACTCGATCCGAAACTGCAACACGCCCGCCGGTGCTTGGATCTCGGCGGTCTCTCCTACTTTTTTACCCAGCAATCCCTTGCCAATAGGAGAAGTGATGGAGATCTTGCCGGCTTTTAAGTCAGCTTCTTTTTCACTCACGATCTTGTAGGTGACCTGCTTATTCATTTTTAAATTGGTCACGGTCACTTTCGTCAGAATGGATACTTTACTAGTATCGATGGTAGATTCGTCCACAATGCGCGTATTGGCAATGGCGCCTTCCAACGCAGCGATCTTGGCTTCCAACATTCCTTGCGCTTCTTTGGCCGCATCGTACTCGGCATTTTCCTTTAGATCACCCTTCTCCCGGGCCTCAGCAATGGCTCGGCTGGCAGCGGGACGATCCACGCCCTTCATGCGTTGCAACTCGGCCCGCATCAGCTCCAGCGTATCTTTAGTTACGTATTGAACACTCATGGTCGGTTCGTTTCAGGGGAAAAAATAACAACGCCCCAGGATCACTGAAGCGTTGCTTCACAAAAATAGGAGAAAATTAAAATATCAATTTCCCGGGGAATCGAAATGGGCCAACTTATCCAGCAATACCCGGGCCATTCGCTCCGGTGATTCTTGCGTATACCCCGCTACATGAGGCGTAAGTATCACATTTTCAAAGGAACAGAGTTGATTCAATAACGCTTTTTCGGCATCATCATACCCCGCCAACGGCTCTTTCGGTAATACATCTAGGGCCAGTCCCCGCAACTTACCCTTTCCCAACTGAGCAATAAGTGGCTCCAGCGGCGTAATGCCTCCGCGCGAAGTGTTGATCAGCCAAAACGGCTTGGCAAATGCCTCGATCCAATTTTCGGTTATCATTCCGGATGTTTCTTCGGTCAACGGTACATGCAGACTCACCACATCGGCCTCTTGTTGAAGTTGGCTCATCGCACATTCGGTTGCCCATTCTCCCCCATGTCCGCTTAGATATTTATCAAACGCCAGCACCCGTACGCCCATGGAGGTCAATAATCGTGCGGTGCAGGAGCCGGTGTTTCCGTATCCGATGAGTCCGACGGTGAGCCCGCCCAATTCCCAACCCCGGTTTCCATTTCGATTCCAATGGCCGAGGCGGATCTGGCGGTCGGACCGCGTTTGATTACGAATGAGATTCAGAAGGAGTCCCGCTGTATGCTCCGCAACGGCCTGCCGATTTCCTTCCGGACTACTCAACACCTCCACTCCTTTTTGCGCAGCCAGGGAAAGATCCACCACATCCAATCCACTTCCCAAACGTCCGATCCATTTGAGTTGTCGGGCTACCGAAAAGATCTCGGCGTCGAGGGTGAGTCGAGACGTAAGCACGATCCCCGTTACTTCCGGAACTTGTTCGATCAATTCGGGGCGGGAGATCGAGGGTGCATCGATCACGTGATAGCCCAATTGCGACAATCCGCTCAAAAGGATCGGATGCGATTCGCCGGTTATAAGTACGCTCGGTTTCATGACATGCGAAAAGTTAATTCAGAAAATTGCTCGACCGTCAGGGCCTCGGCTCGAAGGTCAAAGATCGGATCGCTCAGTGTTTCGGGTGCAAACAACCCGCGTACGGCATTGCGCAACATCTTTCTTCGTTGATTGAATGCTGTTTTGACCAGCAGGAATAATTTCTTCTCGGAGGCAAAAACTGGAACATCGGTTCTGGGAAGTAAACGGATCACGCCGCTTTTTACGTTGGGAGGGGGATTGAAACTGCTTTCGCTTACGTCAAATAAATATTCGACCGTAAAAAAGGTTTGAATGAGCACACTGATCACCCCGTATACTTTATTGCCCGAAGGTGCCGCCACCCGTTCGGCCACTTCTTTTTGAAACATCCCCACGGCACATTCCACCTGCGTGCGCCAATCCAACAATTGAAAAAGGATTTGCGAGGAAATGTTGTAAGGAAAATTTCCGACCACGGTAAAGGATCCGGAAAACGGCGCATCGATTTCCAGAAAACTTTTATGAATGAGGTGGCCCGTCAAGGCTGGATAGGTCTTGATCAGATAATCGACCTTTTCCGCATCCACTTCCACTGCCTGCAGGTCGATTCCCTTCCAGTCCAACAAGTATTTAGTCAGCGCACCGCCACCCGGACCTACTTCCAATAGCTGTGCCACCGGTCGTTCTTGCAGGACGGAAACGATCTTTCGGCAGATGTTCTCATCGTGCAGAAAATGTTGCCCGAGTGATTTTTTCAGCGTGTACACGTTGCAAAAATAACCCGAATCGCCCCGGGGATTTGGTTAATTTTGTCGCTCAAGACAACCCTTTATGACTCCCCATAAACCCGTGATCGGTATCAGTTGCGGCGACCTTAATGGCGTCGGACTCGAACTGGTCATTAAAACCTTCCAGGACACCCGGGTGTTCGATCATTGCACGCCGGTGCTCTATGCCTCCGGCAAAGCGGTCAATTTTTATCGAAAGACCATTCCGGATTCCAATTTGAACTATCAGACCGTCCGCGAATACGACCGCCTGAACCCCAAACAGCTGAACATCTTCACCTGCTGGGAGGAGGACGTGAACATCACCCCGGGAGAATTGACCGATGTCGGCGGAAAATATGCCGTGATCTCCCTACAATCGGCCGTGGCCGCGTTGCAGCAAAAACAGATCGCGGGACTGGTAACCTTGCCCATCCATAAAAAGAATGTGCAGTCGGCCGAATTCCCCCACACCGGACACACGCCCTATCTCAAACAATTCTTTCAGGCGCCGGAAGTCGTGATGATGATGTGCTCCGATCAGCTGCGGGTGGCCTTGCTTACGGAACACGTGCCCGTGAAAGAAGTAGCGCAGCACATAACAAAAGAAAAACTGCTCAAAAAATTGCAGCTGGTCCATAAAAGCCTACAAACAGATTTCGGGATCGATAAACCTCGGATTGCGGTGCTGGGATTGAATCCGCATAGCGGCGACGAGGGACTGATCGGCAACGAAGAAGAGACCATCATCAAGCCCGCGATCAAGGAAGCCAAAAATCAAAACATAATCGTGGTAGGTCCTTACCCGGCAGATGGATTTTTTGCAAGAGGCCGTTACGATGCCTTTGATTGTATTTTAGCGATGTATCACGACCAAGGGCTGATTCCGTTCAAGACCCTTGCCGGTGGGGAGGGCGTGAATTATACGGCTGGCTTGCCCGCGGTACGTACCTCTCCCGATCATGGAACGGCATTTGATATTGCCGGAAAGAACCGGGCGGACAATACTTCTTTTCTAACAGCCTTGTTTACCTGCATCGACATCATCAATCAACGAGCCGGATACAAAGAGGTTCGTCAAAACCCTTTACGGAAAATGAGTGGACAAATGATGCGGCATGCGAAAGATGAATCGTTCGACGATTGATCAGCGAAAAACCGACTCCGGAACCCCCTTGTTGATCTGATAATTGGAGTATTGGATTTCAACTCTTCCTTTTTTGGGCTTTCCGTCGGAAGGCGCTTTTTTGCCCGATCCATCGTCGTAATCGAAAGTGACTCCTTTTGGAAGTTTATATTCTTGACTATTAAATGTAAAGATCACTTTGTCCGCCAATCCATATTCCGCATAGGCTCCGTAGGACAACTCAAGTTCAAACGTCCCATTCTCCCGGGTGGTGGTGCTTGAACGACGGATGAGTCCGGCTTTTGCGTCCACATAAATAGTAGACAGAACCACTTCCGAATTGGGATCACGGGGTAAAAGCTTGATGATCCGCCACCCGGTTTTGGCATCGGCTCCCAGGTCGAGTAAATCAAATCCGGATGGATCGATGAAAAGTTGACTCAGGTCCATATTCATGGAACCTTTCGGGATAAAAGAGATACCTTTTTCGTTGAGAATACGCAACTGGTTTGGTTTTTTGAAATAAACCTGAACGGAAGCAATCGGCGCTTTGAGAAAAAGAACATTGGTCTTCATTTTCCCACTGGCACAGTAGTTGGTCACCCGATCAAGTTTAGATTTAACAGCAGTTACCAATTCGGTTGGGGTTTGACCGTATACAGATAACGTAAGCAATAGAAACAGGGCCGTGACGATGTGTTTCATATCAGGTAAGGATATCTTTTCGTTTAAAAATATAGATGGCCGTTCCTAAAAACAGGATTATATATCCGACCAAGATGCCTAGGCTGCGCATAATGGCAGGAAGGTTTTCGATGCTCCCTCGGAGGGTTGTTCCCTCGGCATCGGCTTGTACGTAGAAAAACCCCTTCCAAGCCACCATGTGTGTAGTAAATAGCCAGGGCTTGACAGTGGTGTCGTATAAAGGAATATTAAGCTCCGACAAAATGGTGAATACGATCACCACGCTCATGGTAGCGATGATGGGACCGATGGGATTATCGGCCAACACACTCAATAACAGGGAAAGCGCTGCAACGGTAATCAGCGCCATGGAAGCAAATCCAAAAGCAGCCAAATAACGCCAGAGAACATCGTCCGATTGCATTTGATCAATCCCGGTGGACCGAAGTACAACCAAATCGTTCATGCCGAAAAGCAGCACACTGCCTGCCAACGCCAGCAGTGCCAACCAGATCAGCAAAGCGATTACATACATCGCAGAAGCGGCGAATTTGATAAGGATGAGTTGACTTCGCGAGATGGGCCGGGTGAGCTGAAAGCGCAAAGTACCCTGGCTGGCCTCCCCGGCGATCGCATCCCCTGCCACCAGGGCCACGAGCAACGGCATTTGGATCAATAGCGTATTCAAGATTACAAAACAGATGAGATAACCATTTAAGAGTTGCTTTTTGAACACCTCGGAAAACTCAAACGCACCGGAAAGGTTGCTGAGCATCAGATCGACATAGGCTTGTCCGTCGAAATACAACGCCAGCTGGATCAACCAGACGATCGCCGCCATAGCACCGAACGCGATGTAGGTGCGGGGCCGACGAAATATTTTGTTCAGCTCAATCCACAACAGCGCTAGCATGCGATTCGGTTTGTGTGAGTTGTAAAAAATAATATTCAAGCGAGTGGCGGCTGGCAACGGATTGTATGCGAACGCCCGCTTCGGTTAGCCGACGAACGATCTCCGGGATTTCGTTTTTGGGTAGCCGCACGCAGCACTGCTGCTCACTACGCCAATCGACCGAAGCGATAAAGTCAATGGAGGCAAAGACCGAGTCGGTTAGCGCCCGATTACTCAATTCGAATTCGGCGACGGTTTCCGCCGGATTAAGTAAATCCCGCAATGCCCCTTCCATTCTTTTTTCGCCTTGATGCAAAATGAGTAAGGAATCGGCAATGAGTTCGATCTCGGAAAGCAAATGGGAGGAAACGATCAGGGTTTTGCCTTGCTCGCGGCTAAGGCGTCGGATCAATTCGCGAATGTCAGCGATCCCCTGCGGATCAAGTCCATTGGTTGGCTCATCCAGTATAATCAAGCTTGGTTCATGTACCAGGGCGGTAGCAATGCCCAGCCGCTGCTTCATTCCCTGAGAGAAGGTTTTGACGGGACTTTTATACCGATCGGCTAGGCCCACAAAATCCAATTGCTCCATTAATTTTTTTCGGGTGGGACGAATTCCGCACAAGACAGCTGCCATGCGTAGGTTTTCGTAGGCCGACAGGTACCCGTAGTGGTCGGGCTTTTCGATCACTGCCCCGATTTGACGAAGAATAGCCCGTCGATGCCGAAGAAGGTCCATCCCAAAAACCTCAATAGAACCACTGCTGGGGCGAATCAGGGTCATCAGCATTCGTAGCGTAGTAGATTTGCCGGCACCATTCTGTCCGAGAAAGCCATAGACTTGCCCGGCTTGCACCTCGAAAGAAACATCGCGCACCGCTTGAAACGAACCAAAGCGTTTAGAAAGATGGGACACACGCACCAGTGATGACATAGTTTGATAACGATCCAGGAGGGGCAAAAGTTCTAGCGAGGGAGCAAAAAAAAGGCCACCCGTGGAGGCGGCCTCAAAGGAGGTTGTATAAATTATGCTTTGTATGTCGACATTAGTTCGGTAGCCAGTTGAACCATCTTCTTGATACCATCCTCCGGTAGATTTCCTTTCTTGAATTCAGCCATCACCTCGGGAAGTTTATTGTCCATTTCCATGAGGAAATGCTCCTCGAACTCCTTAACGCGCTTTACGGGCACATCTTTGAGCAGTACATTGGTACCTAGATATATGATGGCTACTTGTTTTTCTACCGGATAGGGAGCGAACTGTGGCTGCTTCAGTACTTCAACGTTTCGGGCTCCTTTATCGATCACATTCTTGGTAGCGGCATCGAGGTCGCCTCCGAATTTGGAGAAGGCTTCGAGTTCGCGGTACAGGGCTTGGTCGAGTTTCAGGGTACCGGCAACTTTTTTCATCGATTTGATCTGGGCATTACCTCCCACGCGGCTTACGGAGATACCAACGTTGATGGCCGGGCGGATACCGGAGAGGAAGAGGTTGGTCTCGAGGAAGATCTGTCCATCAGTGATCGAGATCACGTTCGTTGGAATGTATGCCGACACGTCACCCGCCTGTGTTTCGATGATGGGCAGGGCCGTCAACGATCCGCCTCCTTTGAGGAGGTGACGAATGCTATCGGGTACGTCGTTCATGTTCTTTACCACGTTGTCGTCGTTGATCACTTTAGCGGCGCGCTCGAGCAGGCGGCTGTGCAGGTAGAATACGTCGCCGGGATAGGCCTCGCGACCGGGCGGACGGCGCAGCAACAGCGATACTTCGCGGTAGGCCACGGCTTGTTTGGAGAGATCGTCGTAGATGATCAAAGCCGGGCGACCGGTATCGCGGAAAAATTCTCCGATCGCTGCACCCGCGAAGGGTGCATAGAACTGCAACGGAGCGGGGTCGGATGCCGAGGCGGCCACGATGATGGTATAATCCATCGCGCCGTTGTCCTGAAGAGTTTTCATAACCCCGGCGATGGTAGACGCTTTTTGTCCGATTGCTACGTAGATACAATAAACCGGCTTGCCGGCGTTGTAAAATTCTTTTTGGTTGATGATGGTATCGATGCAGATGGCGGTCTTTCCGGTTTGGCGGTCACCGATCACGAGCTCCCGCTGGCCGCGGCCGATGGGGATCATCGCATCAATGGCTTTGATACCGGTTTGCAATGGTTCTTTTACCGGCTCGCGGAAAACCACACCGGGTGCTTTGCGTTCCAGGGGCATTTCATAGAGTTCGCCGGCGATGGGACCTTTTCCGTCGATGGGGTGACCGAGGGTATTGACCACACGCCCCACCATTCCTTCGCCCACGTTGATGGAGGCGATCTTTCCGGTGCGTTTTACTTTGGCACCTTCTTTAATGTTGCCACTTTCTCCCATCAATACCACGCCCACGTTGTCTTCTTCCAAGTTGAGGGCGATGGCGCGCACGCTGTTTTCGAATTCCACGAGTTCACCGTAGCGAACATTACCAAGACCGTATACACGGGCAATGCCATCCCCTACTTGCAGTACGGTTCCTACTTCTTCCAGATCGGCCGCGGCATTGAAATTGCTTAACTGCTGGCGGAGGATTGCGGAGATCTCATCGGGCTTAATAGCTGACATACGCTTATCAGATTAAATCGGTTATCGAATGTTATAAATAAAGTCGTTGCTCTCAAATTGTTTGGCAATGTTTCGGAGGTCGTACAAAATACTTGCATCCACGAGCTGGTCACCCACGCGCAAAACAAAACCACCGATCAGGGCAGGATCCACTTTTTCTTGTAGTTCCACCTGCTTGAAGCCGCCGGACTTCTTTACCTGCTCTACCAGAGCCAAACGGGTTGCGTCGGAGATGGGCGCAGCCGTGGTAAGAAACAGGGTATGGATGCCTTTGTATTGCTTGTACCCATCGATAAACGCGGAGGCGATTTCCGGAAGAATGCCTTCCCGTCCTTTTGCAATCACCAGTTTTAAGAAGGCCTCGGTGAGTGCTCCCACATTTTTCTCGGTTATCGACAGCACCATTTTTTGTTTCGCATCTGCCTTGATGATGGGACTGCGCAACATATTCACGAAATCCCGGCTTTGCCGACATACTTCCTGCAGCCAAATCATATCTGCATAGACCCCTTCGAGCTGATTTTGCTCTATAGCCAGGTCGATCAGGGATTTGGCATAGCGGGCGGCGATACGGGGACTGGGCATGAAGACAACTTTAGTTCGTTGGAATCAATTCAATTTAAAGTCGTTGACAAGGCTTTGGATGTGAGATTCCTGTGCTACGGCACTATCCAATTGCTTGCGCAATACCTTTTCACTAACGTCAATTACCAGTTTACCCACCTGGTTTTTGACATCGGTAAGGGCAGCCATTTTTTGGGATTCAATCACAACCTGTGCTTCTGAAATAATCTTAGAGGCTTCTTGTTTGGCTTGTTCTTTTGCTTCGTTGATGATCCGGTCTTTGGTTTCGCGTGCCTCTTTCAACATCTCCGCACGTTCTTCCCGGGCCTTCGCCAACAGGGCTTCATTCTCCGACTTCAATTGGGCCATTTCTTCTATCACCCGCTGTGCGGTAGCCAACGAGTCGGCGATGCTGTTTTCTCGGTCCTTTAAACCTTTTACGATCGCCGGCCAGGCTTTTTTTCGAAGCGTGAGGAATACGATCAGGAATGCCAGGAGGGTCCAGATCAGCAAACCAAATTCGGGGGTCAACAATTTCATGGTCTATATCGATTTGTTGTTGTTAAAGAACTGCATCCGCGGCCCTGTGCGTTGGATGCAGCACGAGGTTCGGCATGGGCATTAGAGCACCATCGCCAGGAAGCCTACGATGATCGAGAACAGGGCAGCACCTTCTACAAGGGCGGCGGTCAGGATCATGTTTGCACGGATGTCATTGGCCGCTTCGGGTTGACGGGCAATTGCCTCTACGGCGCCCTTACCAATCTGTCCGATTCCGATACCGGCGCCGATGGCGGCGAGTCCGGCACCAATGGCTCCCCCTGCATTAGCAGTGGCTTCCAGCAAAATCACATTCAAAAGGTCCATGGTTGTTTATTAATGGTTAAAAAATCCGATTTAATGATGTGCGGCCTAAGCATGCTCCCCCTCAAATGCCTGTCCGATAAACACAGCGGTCAGCATGGTAAAAATGAATGCCTGCAGAAAGGCCACCAGCACTTCAATAAAATAGATGAATACGGTGAAGCCAACGGCCAGTGGGGAAGCGCCCCAACCGGCATAGACACTCAATTCGCCAAAGATGAAAATGAGCGAGATTAAACAAATGATGATGATGTGTCCGGCCACCATGTTGGCGAACAGACGTATGATAAGTGCAAACGGCTTAATAAATACGCTGAGAAACTCGACGGGTACGAGGATCAGCTTTACCCCCATAGGAACCCCCGGGGGATTGAAAATATGTCCCCAATAATGACTATTTGAGCTTAATAGGATTACCACAAAGGAAATCAAACCCAGCACCGCGGTGAAGGCGATATTTCCGGTCACATTTGCCGAGCCGGGAATCAATCCGAAAATATTATTGACCAATATGAAAAAGAAGACGGTCAGCAGGTAGGGCAAATATTTGTCTGATTTGTGGCCCAAATTGGGCTTCGCAACCTCATCCCGCACGAAGGTGATCACGGGTTCTAGCAAGCCTTGCATTCCGCGAGGGGCAGAGGTGACCCCCTCGCCTTTTTTGTATTTGGCCGCCACCTTGAGCATGATCCATACAAACAGAATCAAGGCAATCAGCATTTGTACTACGTTTCGGGTCATTGACAAGTCGTATACACGCACGCGCTGGTCCAGCTTCCCCTCGGGCGTAACGGGAATGATATCCTCGGCAGAAAAACCCTGTTTGTCAAGCCCTATTTCTTTCAAGCTATGCTCGGTGAGAAGGGCATATCCTTTGTAAGGGGAATGTCCATGTTCGAATCGGGAGGACATAAAAGCGGACCATCCACGCTCCGGCGAATAGAGGATAACGGGCAGGGGGATGGTTATGGGATCACCGTCAATATCCATGAAATGGAATTCATGGCCATTCAACACGTGGCCAAAAATCACCTCTGAGGCATTGAACTTCTTTTGGGGCTCGGCGGAATGCTGCCTAGCCGGATTTTCGGAGGCCCAGATCAGGCCACCAAATAAGCTGAAAACCGCTACCAGTAGGGATTTGAGATGCCGTGCAGTCATACCGATCTCCAAATTTGCCGCAAAGATAAGGAGGGTGGCACAAAATCCGAGGAAAAAGAGTCGTATTTCAGCCCTCGAAGGAGGCCTCATTGAGCAGTCCAGCGTGGCGGGAGTTCCGGACCATCCGGGCATAGGTTCCGTTAAGCCTTATTAGCTCTTCGTGGTTGCCAGATTCGATGATGCGCCCTTTTTCCAAAACCAGGATCCGGTCGGCTTTTTGGACGGTGCTCAGGCGATGCGCCACCACGATGCTGGTCCGGTTCCGAATCAAGGTCTCCGTGGCCTGTTGAATCAACCGTTCGCTCTCCGGATCCACAGAGGATGTGGCCTCGTCAAGCACCAGAACGGATGGATTGTAGAGCCAGGCGCGGATAAAAGAAAGTAATTGCCGCTGCCCCAACGATAGATTACCGCCTCGTTCCATCACGAGCTGATCGTACCCTTTTGGTAACTGACATATGAATTCATGCATCCCGATCGATTGAGCTGCCTGCTCGAGTTGCTCCTGCGAAATGGACGGGTTGTGTAACGTGAGATTATCGCGAATGCTTCCGGAAAAGAGAAATACATCCTGCAGCACAACCCCCACATGACGACGCAACACCCGCCAGTCATACCGCTCAATCGGTTCTCCGTCCAGCAAAATCCGACCTGATCCAATGGGATACAACCGGGTCAGGAGGTTGATGATTGTGGACTTGCCACTGCCGGTTGTACCCACAATGGCCAGGGTTTCACCCGGACTTACCTGAAAACTGATATCGTGTAAAACCGCCTGTTCCGGAACGTAGGAAAAACAAACCTGCTCAAAGAGAATAGCTCCTTTGACGGGTCGATCGGATGGCAATGGATCGATTGTTTCGGGCAAATAATCCGGGTTATCCAATACCTTAAAGACCCGTTCGCCCGCAATAACACCCATTTGCAGTACATTAAATTTATCTGCGATCACCCGCAGGGGACGAAACAGCAAATTCAAACAAAGAATAAATGAGATCACGACCCCCTGGCGGCTCTCTTTCATCATCAACGCCTCGTGGGAGGTCCACCACACCACAACTCCGATGGAAAGCGCCAGTACGATCTCCACGACCGGGAAAAAAACGGAGTAAGCGAATATAGCCTTGATGTTCGCGTTGCGGTGCTGTTTGTTTATTTGATCAAATTTTTGCTCCTCGCGCTTTTCTGCAACAAATGCCTGTACCAGCGACATACCCGTGAGGTGCTCCTGAACAAATGCATTTAGGTCAGCCACCGCATTTCTAACCTTTTGAAAAGAACGACGAGTACTTTCTTTAAAAAAATAGGTGGCGAGAAGCAAAAGGGGCAGCGGAATGAGTGCGATAAGCGTCAGTTGCCAATCTGTCCAGAACATATAGGATAATACGCATACAATTGATAAGAGGTCGGCGAGAATGGGAATTAATCCGTCGGCAAACACGTCGTTAATCGACTCCAAGTCATTGACGGTGCGGGTGGTGAGAGTACCGATGGGAGTTCGATCGAACTGCGTTAGGTTGAGGTGCAGGATATGACCGAATACGTTTACCCGAAGGTCGCGCACAACTGCTTGTCCCAACCAAGCTGTTTGAAAAGAAAATAAAAAACGGATGGCGGTTTCGAGCAACAAAAGCACAACCTGTACGACCGTAATCCAGACCAACAGCTCGATCAGCCCTTTCGTGATATATAGGTTAACGGTCTGCTGAATCAGCCAGGGCCGAACCGGCGTGAGGACCGCTAATCCAATGGCCAATCCCAACGATAAATAGAATCGCCGTTGGTAGGGACGGGCAAACCCGTACAAACGGCGAAGCAATTTCCACTGATGCGGGGGGACAGATGGTTCAGACAAGTGAATTCATTGAGTGGGCAAATCTACTCCTGCGATTCCATTTCCAGCTGATAGGCTTTAATAAAGAGGGCGCCCAGGTTTTTGTACGGAGGGATGTAATCATCAAACTCTTTCACCGTGACCATCCGATCGAGCTCTTTCCAAAAAGGAATCCAATCAATATCCTTCCCCAACCGCAGCTTCTCGGTCAGTAAGGATAAAAAGGGACGATTGACGGAAGTGGCTCCAATTTGCTTGGAAGCAATTATGTGGGCATCCGTGGCTTTTTTCAACACATCGTGTATCAAATGATATCCGCCACAAGACCCCAAAAAGACGATGCGCGAACTTGGCGAGAGTCGGCTGATGGTAGAAGGAGCAAAATAACTATGCCCCCGATGTATGGTAATGGTAGGCGAAAGATCATGGTCCCGAAGAAATTGCGTGAGGGCCGCCTGTGCCTGATCATCGGCGCCCGTTTCCTCATCCAACGGCCGGTTGGCAAAAAGCATCACGGAGCGTCCTTTGCGGGAGCGAACCTCCACCCATTGCGGATTCGATTCATCTACTCGCCAGTTGGCGGGGTTGAACATTTTGAGAAACCCCTGAAAAATATTTTTCCCGTCGGTATCCCCATAAAAAAATAACTGGATAACGATTTGCCCGCTATTGTTTACCAAGAGGGAATGAGGCACTTTATAAACGGGGGGGATGCCCAATTCTTTGGTCAAATCTATACGCTGCGCACTATCGGCTGATCGAAACAATACCTGTAGGATTCGATAGATTGCCGCGCCCCGTTGATTCCCCGCTGCTTGATTTCGAGAAAACTCATTGTTTACCTGAATCAACATCTGATCGGCGATGGGTTTTTGGTTTTCGCGAATGCTAGCATAGGAATCAGCAACATCCACCCCTGATTCCAGCCCGCTGGTTAATTCCAGTCGACTCACAAAATTCCGCATCAAGGTTTCTGCCTCACTCCGTTCATCGGTTTTGAGGGCGGCCGGGAAGGTTCCCAAAAAATCACCCAAGGTATTGTACCCCGCAGCCATTTTTATGAATTTTCGATACCGATCAAATTGAACCAAATTGAGCAGGGAGTCGCCCCGCCTACCAATTCGCTGCATCATCAGCGGATAGATTCCCTTTACAAAACTGCTGGTGTAGATCACGCCATCGGAGGATACCGCGAGATAATACAATTCTTCCGCGGTCAACTTTTGCAAACAGGCAAATCGAACCGATGGCGGATCGTTATGCAATCCATTGATCACGTATACAAAACCCTCGTTGGCTTTCTTTTCCAATCGCTGCGTCAGAGCAGCAAATTCCAAGGCCGTATCCCCTTGAAGCGCCCGGGACCAATACGAAAGCTGTGTTTTCACCAAAAGCCGGTAGTACCCCAGTGTATCGTCCCGCAGTTGATCGATTTCCAAGAAACTGAGCTTGCCTTTTATGATCTGATCCAAAAAAGAGAAATACTGTTGTCCGCTTTTGCTTCCTGCCATGACGGCAATTACTTTCACCGCGGGATTGTTATTGAACCGAATGCGAACGCTCAGGAGATCGTTGGCCGCGGCATAATCATAAAGCAATCGTGGTTGGCGCTGCGCCACTACCTCGATCAAGCTATCCGCTGCAGCAACATTGGGATGGAATTGCAACTTGGACAAGATCCGGTCGGGATACATCCGACAATATTTAATCACTAAGTCATTCAATGCCTCTGCATAGCCAGGCAGCAGCAAGAAACGATCGGAACCCAACAACGCCATCCCTCCCTCATAACTTAGGGAAGAAAAAAGCGGGCGTATGGATAGACGTTGGCGCTCCCATCGCAACAAAGTCGCGTACGCTTCAATCAAGGGAACTCCCTCGTTAACGGGAATTCCCTCCCGAAGCATCCAGCTCCTCCGATACTGCCGGATGAGATACTCCAGTCCGTACAACTGACTCATTTTCTCCCGGTGCTCAAGCGTAGAATCGGTCTCGATCCGGTACTGCAACCAGTCGACCTGGCGAACAAAAGCCCGGGTGAACCGGTCGCGCGTTTCCGGCTCGTGCAACGGATCGAACTGATCATCCGCCATTCCATCGGTGGCCAGAAGACGGGTCTGCTCCTGATCGACCAACTCGTGATTCCGCTCCCGCCTGAAATCAGGCTTAAATCCCCGGGGGATCGCAGTACTGTCGACCCAGGCTACCCCCTGCCCCTGTGCCATCAACAGCGGAAATAAAAAAAGGCATAACCCAAACCGACGAATCATGCGGTAAAGGTAGTTGGCATTTATATTAATTAATCATTAACTCCCTCGGGTGCGGGCATTTCGAAGTAGGTTTGTGAAAATTTTGTCATGCCCCAAACGGACCGCAAAATACTGATCGCCGACGACGACCCGGACATCCTAGAGATCCTCCGGTATAACCTGGTGCAAGAGGGCTACGAGGTGATCACGGCCAAAGACGGCGATGAAGCACTCGAAAAAGCCCGCAAATATCAACCCGATCTGATCGTGCTGGATGTGATGATGCCCCGAAAGACCGGCGTGGAAGTCTGCCAATGGCTCCGGTCCCAAACAGCTTTCCAAAAAATATTGATCATCTTTCTCACCGCGGTAAGCGATGACCTGGCACAGATCAAGGGACTGGAAACAGGAGCCGACGATTACATAACCAAACCCCTGAGTCCGAAAGTATTCCTGACCCGCATCCAAGCACTTTTCCGCAGAATAACGCCGAGTTCCCCCGAACGAAAACTACGTTTCGGAAGCCTCACCATCGATGCCGAAAAATTTGTGGTGGAGATCGACGGAAACGAGATCATCCTGGCCAAAAAAGAATTTGAATTGCTCTATCTCTTGGCACAAAAACCCGGACGGGTCTTTCTGCGTCAGGAGATCATGAATCAGGTATGGGGCGGCGATGTGATCGTGGGCGACCGCACCATCGATGTGCACATCCGCAAGATCCGACAGAAAATGGGCGTGGACTGCATCACCACCGTCAAAGGCGTGGGCTACAAGTTCGAGTGGGATTGAGTCGCCCTCCCCTAGCTTTGCATCATGTTCCCGCTGCGCAATAGTACCCCGCGACAGATCTCATTACTCACCGCCTTTTTGCTGGCCATCCCGGAATCGCTGATCCTCTGGTGGGTAGAAAAACGTTGGGGCTGGGCGATCATCTGCTTTGTTGTCGTTTTCGGGATCAGCTATCTGCTGATCTCCATCATGCTTGAGCGTTTCGTATACCGACAGATCAAACTGATCTATAAATTCATTTATAAGACGAAGGCCACCCGAAAAGAAGAAACCTATTATAAATATCTGATCCCAAAAAAAACAATTGAAGAGGTAGGGGTAGATGTGGAGAATTGGGCGGCGGAAAATGAAAAGGAATTGGAGTTGCTTCGTCACAACGAACAGTTTCGCCACGAATTCCTCCAAAACCTCTCGCACGAATTCAAGACCCCGGTATTCGCCATACAGGGTTATGTCGACACCTTGTTGGACGGCGCGGTGCAGGACCCCGAAACCACCAAACGTTTTTTGGAAAGAACCTCGAAGAATGTAGAGCGGCTCACGCATCTGCTGAACGACCTGGACCAGATCGCCAAACTGGAACGGGGAGAGATCTTGCTCACCAAGGATCCCTTTGTGATCCAAGAGTTGATCCGTGAGGTGTACGACAGCAGACAAAGCAAGGCCGACGCCAAGGAGATCCGTTGCCAGATCAAAAAAGATTCAGAGTCGCCCGTAACCGTATTCGCCGACCGAGAAAAGATCCGTCAGGTCCTGAATAACCTGGTAAGCAATGCCATCAAATACGGAAAGCAAGGGGGTGAAGTGGTGGCAAGCATTTACAGAACCGATGGCAAGCGCATCCTCATTGAGATTACCGACGACGGTGTGGGTATCCCTGAATCGGATCTGCCGCGGGTATTTGAACGTTTCTTCCGAACCGAAGTCGGCCGCAGCATGGATTTGACAGGTAGCGGCTTGGGGCTGGCCATCTGCAAACACATTCTCGAGGCACATGCCCAAACCATTCACGTACGCAGCACCGAACAGGTGGGAACCACGTTTGGGTTCACATTAGAGGCTAAGCCAGATTAATTTCAGGCGGTAACAATCAATTAAGATTTCCGCAGCGTTGAATTCACGTACGAATTGGATTTTACAACAAATCCAAAGGAATGAATTATCGCGAGGCCGATCTTGTGGTCATCTCCGATCTGCATTTAGGCACATATGGGTGCCATGCCCAGGAAATTGCCCAGTATCTCCGACACATTCGCCCCAAATGGCTGATCTTAAATGGTGACATCATCGACGGGTGGCAATTCAGCAAACGATATTTCCCACCGGCTCACTTGCAAGTGATCAAAGAGATCCTCACGCTGACCGAACTGGGAACCCGGGTCGTCTATATCACCGGCAATCACGATGAAATGCTGCGCCGATACAGCGGATGGCAGTTGAGCCATTTCCAGATCACGGATAAATTGGTGTTGGAAATCGATGGGCAGATGACCTGGATCTTCCATGGAGACGTATTTGATGCCACCACCAAAGGAACCGCCAAGATCATAGCCAAATTGGGCGGAATCGGATACGATTGGTTGATCCTGCTCAATCGACTTATTAACTGGATCCTGGTTAAATGCAACCGACCCAAAATGAGCTTGAGCAAGAAGGTCAAAAATGGCGTAAAAAAGGCGGTTTCGTTCATTGATAATTTCGAGCAGACCGCGGCCGAGCTGGCCATTGAAAAGGGCTATAAGCACGTGATCTGTGGGCATATTCACCAACCCCAACAGCGGGTCATTAAAACGGCAAAGGGAGCCGTTACCTATTTGAACAGTGGCGATTGGATAGAGAACCTGACCGCGTTGGAGTATTCCAAAGGAAGTTGGCAACTGTACCACTACCAGGAATCCGATTATGCCGCTGCACCCGTGATCTCGATGGTGAAACGCACGCCCGAGGCAAATGTGATGACCGAGGAAATTTCCATACACATACACTCCTTGCACCTACCCCTATGAAAATTTTATATGCCGTTCAAGCCACCGGAAATGGGCATGTGAGCCGAGCGCAAACCTTATTACCTTATTTGCAATTATACGGGCAGGTAAATATCTTTTTGAGTGGGTCCAATTGTCATTTGCCTTTTGACGGACCGGTACGCTACCGAAGCCAGGGAGTAAGTCTATTTTATAATAGCCGCGGCGGATTAAATTATTGGCAACTGCTACGAAAAGTTAAGCCCTCGGAAATTTGGCGGGATGCGGAACAGCTGCCGGTTAAGAAATACGACTTGGTGATCAATGATTTTGACTTTGTAACATCATTGGCCTGTCGCCTGCAAGGTGTTCCGTCGATACATTTCGGTCACCAGGCGAGTTTTCAATACGCACAAACTCCTCGCCCCCGGCATCGATCTTGGCATGGCGAAATGTTGTTGCGGCATTTTGTTAAAGCAAGCGTACACATTGGTTTACACTTTGAATCTTACCATCCCAATATCTTCATCCCAGTGATCAAGCCGGAGATCATTCAGGCGACGCCCACTCGGGCCGGATACATTACGGTGTATTTACCGGCGTATGATGACCAGTTTTTGGAATTGCTTTTTCGGAGTCTGCCCGGTACCCGCTTCGAAGTGTTTTCCAAAACCACTACCCACGTTCGACACCAAGGAAATGTACTTTTTCTTCCCATTCAACGCGATCGCTTTGATGAAAGTCTGATCCATTGCGATGGTATTATCTGTGGGGCAGGATTTGAGACGCCGGCTGAAGCCATACACCTGGGAAAAAAGATCCTGGCAATTCCCATTCAGGGTCAATACGAACAAGTATGCAATGCGGAGGCATTGAAGAAAATGGGTGTGCATTGTTTACCCCGACTCACAGAAAAAGAAAGACCCGTCCTGCTCAATTGGCTCCAGCAAGGCGAATACATAAAAAGAGATTATTCGGATTGCATCACCCCGGTCATTCGAAAGGTAATGAACAGCGGGAAAAAATTCATGCAAGTGCCCTCCGACCAGGGTAAACTAATTACTTAGCCTCCGTTAAAAGCTGTTCATGAAGGTGATGGATCAACCCATCAGCCAAACCGATCTTAGGCACATAGATCTCCTGGATGCCGCCCCATTTCATCAGATGGGAATAGATCAACAGGGCGGGCACGATCACATCGGCCCGGTCGCGTTTTAGCTTATAGTGAACCATACGTTCCTCCACCGACAGCGCACTCATTTCCTTATGCATATCGCGAACTGTATCGATGGATATGGGCTTCAGTGATTTACCATTCACCAAAGAGGCCAACTTATTGATGTTGCCTCCGGAACCGATGGCCGTTACCTGGTCGTATTTTTTGGCAACGTCGCGCAGAAATTGTTTCATCTCCTGCCAGACGGCATCATCGAGGTGCTCGGTGAGCATCCGGATGGTGCCTACATTAAAAGAGCGTTGGAAAACTACTTCTGACCGATGATAGAAGGTTAATTCCGTGCTTCCGCCACCCACGTCAATATACAAATAACTATGCCCGGCATCCAGTCCCTCGGCAATATGATTCTCATAGATGATTTCCGCTTCCAGGTCGCCAGAGATCACATCGATCCCGATACCGGTTTGCTGCCGGATCTCCTTGATGATCTCTTTGGCATTTTCGGCATCGCGCATAGCACTGGTGGCGCAGGCGATGTAGTGATCGACCTCGTGGATGCGGATGAGACGCGAAAAGACATCGATGGTTTCGATCAGCATTTTCTTTCTTCGGGCGCCGATCGATCCTTTTTCAAAAACATCAAAACCCAAACGAAGCGGGATACGGAGAAAGTTCAATCGGTCGAACCGAGACTCCTTTCCTAGCTGAGTTACTTCGCAGATCAAAAGCCGGGCGGCATTGCTGCCAATGTCAATGGCGGCCAAGATCATTTACCTGGTTTTGGATCGTAAAAAAACATAGGTCTGTTCCTGTGAGCGAATTTTCTTGCGGCCGGTGGGTTGTACATAGCGGTTGGATAAGCCCGGCTCCAAAATACGCGCCTTTTGATTATCTGCCAACTGGATACGGATGAGGTCGATCAGTTCTTGCTTGATTCGGACATCATGAACCGGAGTGGCCACTTCTACCCGATGATCGAGATTTCGGACCATCCAGTCGGCACTGCTGATATAGACCAGCGGATCACCGCCGTGGGCAAAGATCATCACGCGGGCATGTTCCAGGTATTGATCAACGATGCTGATCGACTGAATGCGGGCTTCAATTTCGTCGTGATGAATGCGTTGACAAAATATGCCTCGAATGATCAAGTGCACCTTCACCCCTGCCTTGGCCGCTTTGTACAGTGCCTCCACCAAAACAAGATCGCTCAAGGAATTTAGTTTTACAATGATCTCGGCAGGTTTCCCCTTTCGCGCAGCCCGGATCTCGTACTGAATGTGATCCAGGATCTTTCGGCGCATGTTGGTAGGCGCCACCAGCAAATGCCGCAAGGAGCGGATCGGACCCATTCCGTTTTTCCAATTTGAAATGTACTCAAATACCTTCTCTACCTCCTGCATGAGAAGGGGGGAGGCCGTCAGCAGACAATGATCGGCATAGATATGCGCTGTTTTCTCGTTCAGATTTCCGGTACTGATAAAGCCATAGGAAACGATCTTCTTTCCGGATCGCTTTCGGATGCATAAAAGCTTCGCATGCACTTTTTTATTGGGCATCCCCACCAGTACCTGTACGCCCTCTTCCTCCAATACAGATTTCCATTCCAGATTCGCTTCTTCATCGAAACGTGCTTTTAGTTCCAGGCAAACTACCACCTGTTTGCCGTTTCGGGCCGCATTGAGGATGGCATTGATCACTTTGGAATTAGCCGCCAAGCGATAAGCGGTTATATAGATCGACAATACATCGTCATCCATCGCAGCCTCCCGCAACAGATCGATGACCGGATCAAAGCTGTGATACGGAAAATGCAGCATAACGTCTCGGGTCTGGATGACCTCAGAAACGAGTCTGCTTTTCTTCAAAGAGGGATGGCGAAAGGGGGCGGGACGAGCCGCTTGTGCAGGCAGCACCCTTGGAAAGTCCATGAAATGCCGAAAATGATGGATATGTCCGCCCGGAATGATGTTGCTTTTCCGGCTGAGCTGAAGTCGGTCGATCAGGTACTGCAACAACCTCGGGTTCATGGTTCGTTCATAGATAAAGCGAACGGGCTTCCCTTTCCGACGGCTCTTCAGTCCTTTTTGAAGCTTCTCGACTACGTTCAACCCAACCTCTTGGTCCATATCGATCTCGGCATCTTTGGTGATCTTGAAAACACTGGCCTCAAACTGATTGTATTTGGTGTGGGTGAACAGTTCGGGCAGATTGAATCGGATCAGATCTTCCAGCAGCATGATGGCATGTGTCCCCGGCTTTGCCGGGAGCAAAACAAATCGCCCTACGGAACGAGCCGGAATTTCGATTAGGGAGAATTTTTCCTGATAGGCGTCTTTTTTATCTCGCATCACGATGCCCAGGTAGAGACTTTTATCCCGCAAATAGGGAAACTGGGGAATGTTCTCAATCATCAGGGGAATGATGTATGGCCGGACCACCTCATCAAAATAATTTCGAACAAATCGCTTTTGATTGGCATTTAATTTTTTATCGCCGATTAGGTATACGCCCGCCTTGCGCAATTCCTTGTAAAGGTTTTCCCAGATCCGGTTAAATTCATTTTGCTGCCGAAGGACGATCCGCTGGATCTCATCCAACACCATCTGAGGTGAATCGATGCGGTCGAAAGAGGCCTTCTTCCGCCCTTGCGTCCACTCCGCCATACGTTTTAGTGTGGCTACCCGTACCCGAAAGAACTCATCGAGGTTGTTGGAGAAGATTCCCAGAAAACGAATGCGGTCTTGCAAGGAAACCGTCGGATCGTTTGCATCTTGCAATACCCGGGCATTGAAACTCAGCCAACTGATGTCACGGGGGAGGTGTTTGGGCTTCATGGCGTTAATTGTAAAGGTATAAACAACATCGCCTCCAGTTCGGAGGCGATGTAAGATTTATCAGTTGTGTTCATTAGAATTTTGTCCATCCTTTCCACCAGCTGGTGAGCGGACCCGCCGGTGCGATACCCCCGCGGAAGGTAATAGTCTTGTCAAAGAACGTATCGCCATTGAACTTCGGATCGGTGAACCCGCCACCGGTATTGATGCGGATATTACCATTCGATCCAGCGAAAGGAGTGGGATCTGGGGCGGCATAATTGTAGGGCTGCACCAGGCGTGCATCCGATACATTTAGCAGCAAGTCGTTTCCATAGAACGGGTTAGTGAACCACGTGGCGAAAGCAGCATCATTGGTGATGGTTGCCCCGGCTGTTCCGGCGAAACGTGTATTGATGGTATTGCCGGCAAGGGTGATGTTACGCAGACGAAGTGAGCTGTCCTCTACATTGAGTGCCGTAGAAGAACCGGTTGTACCATCCAGCTCGATGCCAATCGGCCATCCCAGAATGATGGAATTGAACAGCGACATGGCCGTATTTCGGCGGATGTGCGCGCCTCCGCGGAAAAGGCTATTGCCAATATTGTTGAGTGTGGCGCGCGGACCGATCGCCGTGATGTTACTAAAAATGGGAGATGTTTTTGGGGTCGCAGTGGTACCACTTGAATTGTTGTCGCTCTCAAAGGCTTGAGACCGGGAGATGTCGGCCAGCAATGAATCACGGATCACCAAACCGAACTGAACCTTACCACTGTAACCGTTATCCGTATCGAAATCATCATCCAAAGTCTTATATGCAATTAAAAACTTACAATTCACCGTACCTCCGAACCACTCGTAAGCATCATCCTTGGCGTAGGAAACCTGTATATTCTCAATGGTAGTTCCGCTACCCACAGCCGCCAGGGTCAGGCTGTTGATCTCTTTATCCGGCTGGTACGCGTATCCGGCATATTCAATTCGTACAAATTTCAACGAACCAGAATTATCGGCAGCATCGGTTCCGCCGGCCAAGCCATCGCCATTGGCGTTATCAACTCCACCCTCTACCTGAAACGTATTGGCAACTCCGTTGAAGCTGGTGTTTACAGGTGCTTTGCCACAGATCACGATTCCGCCCCAATCACCCGATTGTGGATTGGGAGAAGCCGAGGTAAAAACGATGGGATCCGTAGCCGTGCCTTCTGCCCGAATCTTGGCACCACGAGTAATGATCAGCGCTGCTACATCGGTACCGCTATACGAACCTTTTATTACCGTGCCTGGCTCGATGGTCATGGTTGCATTATTCACCATATACACCAATCCCTTCAGGATGTAGGTGTTTTGCTTGCGCAACAACGTATCGGCACTGATACGTCCCTGCAGGGTAATGGTCTGGCCTTGTGCAGTTCCACCACCGCCGCCGCCATTGACGACAACAACTTGGATCTCTCCATCGGATTCGATCTTACGGCAACCGGTCCAAGCTAAGGTGGCCAGTGCAGCTAACAGAAAAAGGGATTTTTTCATAACGGGGTATTTAACGATAAACGGTTTGATTAAAGTGTATAATTGAAGGTTAAACTGAACGTGGTGCCGGTTTGACGCGTAAAGCGATAGGCGTCCGTGTTTTTCTGGAAACTAAATTTCTCGCCTACATTTTGATAGAAGTACTGAACGGTGTTGAACACATCTGAAATGTTGAAACGCAGTTCGCCTTTTTTCTTGAGAATTTTTTTGCTCATTTGAAAATCGACGAGGTGACGAGGCGCTTCGAGGATATCCGGGGAGCCGGAGCCGGCACTGATATCACCAACGAGATAAATCCGTTCGCCAATTCGGTTATATAATAAGGTAGCGGTTAACCCGGCTTTTTCCAGATCGTATAACAAGCCGAGGTTGATCATGTAAGGAGATTGTCCCTGTAAGGTCCGGTCAATTCCCAGCGAAAGATCTTTGACCTGGCTCTTAATGAGCGAACCGTTTGCCTGGAACGTAAAGTTTTTCAGCCTGTCGACCATATCGAGCTTTTTACGAAACTCGGCTTCTACACCGTACACCGTTGCTCGCTTTGCATTTTGGTAGCTGAAAGTACTGGAGCCACCCACACCCTCGTTGAACAGTTGTTCGATCGGATTTTCAAATCGTTTGAAAAAAGCACCCAAGGTGAATGCTTCTCCAGCCCGGGGATAAAGCTCATAACGGAGATCGAGGTTGGCGATCTTCGTTCTACGCAGATTCGGATTCCCCTGCACGGAAGCGTTCAATTCAAAGTCATACAGGTTCAGGAAGGCCAATTCGCGCAACTCGGGGCGAATAACGGTTTGTGAGGCAGAGAAACGGATGTTGGTCTTGGTAGTGGCTTTGTACGTCGCATTGATGCCGGGTAAAAAGTCCAGCACTTTTGAATAGGTGTGACGGGGATCCCAGGTTTTCACACTGCCCACCAACTGATCATAGTGCTCCACACGCAATCCCCACACCACTCGTAGTTTTTTCGTGAACTGATTATCCAGCTGGAGAAATCCGCCATTCAAAATGGTATTGGCCATGTAGCGGAACGTACGGCCTTTGATGGCATCGAAACCAAATAGGTTATCGGTTCCATTTCCGAAGTGTACCGGATCGAACACTCTGTCGGCCGGCAACAACCGAAGTCCTGGATTATCAATGGTCAAGTAGTTCGCAAACAGGTTGGCATCGTACAACCGATCCTTGATCTGGAGCATATAGCCGCCCTTCAGGGTTTGCTTTTGTCCCAGCCAGTCAAAATTGTAACTGAGATCGCCACCCGCCGTGTAGATATAATCGCTCAGTGTCTGGAAAATACGGCTGCCACTTTGTTGTGAGAGTACGTTTGATATCAGCAGTCGGTAAGGATCTAGTGTACCGGCCAAACGGGAGTACGCAATGCGGCGCTGGTCGGGAATATATCCATCCAGAATGGTAAATGATCCGTACCAACGAAGCTTGAGCGGATTGATGATCGTATGATCGCCGGTAAGTTGAGTGGTGAAAAAGGTATTTTGTTTGAACGTAAGATCGGTGCCGGTGATCTGCTCATCGCGATTGAACTCATCTCCTTCCCGGCTGGTTACCGAATTGCTGGAATTGACGTTGACCAATGACTTGACGGAGATGCGATTTTGGCTATTTAGTTGCAACGCCAAGCTGCCGATGGCCCCAACAGAAACTTCTTGCTGGTACCGGGTATCGTTGAAGTTGGAGTTGAGGGTAGCGATGTTATTGGAGATGGCATTGGAACGGTTGAGTAGGAGCACACGGCGATTGGATTTGCTGTAATTCACGCCTACGATACCCCCTAAACGTTTACCAAACAGTTTGGAAGAAAAACTGCAACTGGTTTGGAAGGAAACGTTCATGGGGGCTGTACCCGCCACGGGGGCCCAGGCATTGCGCATGCTTTTACCGATACCCGTTTTGATTATCTGTGAGGATGTATCAAAAACGGATTTCCGGATGTAACCAGCAGGCAAACTACGGGTGCCGTCGTCAATGCCCAGCCAATCCAAGTTTCCCCCCGGATCGCGATAGAAAGTATTTCCAATGGTTTGGGAGTTGAAGCCCGTACCTACTTGAATATTGAACGAATTGGTTGAGGGGATGTCTTTTGTATTGACCTGGATGAGTCCGCCTGCCCACTCCCCCGGATATTCCGGAACAAAGGCTTTGTTGATGATCAGGTTGTCGATCATATTGGCCGGGATCAGGTCGAATGAGAAGGTCTTTCGATCGGGTTCGGTGCTGGTCAGCAAAATGCCGTTCAGCATGGCTTGGTTGTAGCGATCGGCCAGTCCGCGGATAACTATAAAACGACCTTCCTGGATGCTGGCGCCCGGGGTACGTTTCAATACTTCACCGGTGTTGCGATCGGGCGAGCGGCGAATGGCCTCGGCAGCGATCACCGAAGCAACGGTATTGGTATTGCGCTGGAAGGTGATCAGGGCATTGACCGATTCTTTGCGTGCAGTGGATCCTTTGGTGGTGATCGTGACGCCTTCGGAGACTTTTGCTTTCACCTCCAAAACAACATTCAGTTCATTGTACTGACCGGATAGTACTTCAACCTCCTCCACCGTTTTGGGTTCATATCCGACCGCCGTAAAAATCAGTGTGTATTTTTGTCCGACCGACAAATTCAAACTAAAACGTCCCTCATTATCGGTGATCGTTCCGGTATTTCCACCCTGGATCTTAATTGATACGCCGGTAAGGGTTTCATTCTTATTGTTGGTGACTTTACCGGACAACCGCAGGTTTTGAGAAGCTGCTGAAAATGTGATTGTCAGGGTGACTATTAACATCCAAAAACGCGCCGGAATACACATGTACCAAAGATTTCCGCAAAACTGCTGCCGGCAGGTTACCGACACATTAACCGGCCGTTAAGCAATCATTACCCCATTGTTACGGGAATGTTATGTGTCCGATCGGCCAGCGTCTGTAAAGTGAATGGTTTTAAATTCCCCTTAGCATTGATTGTCAGCATTTTAAACGATAACTTGCGACATTAAGAAATCATTAATTATTGATGTATACCAATATCCCTGTTGAACTCCCGGTACATTTGTCTGACCTAAATACTGAACATGTCTGCCTTGCAATCGATCTTGAAAATTTTCCTCCCCAAGAACCTCGTTTTTTATGAGCTTTTTGAAAAAGTAGCTGCCAATCTGCTCACGATGGGCGGACAATTGAAACAAGTTGTGGCTGAGCCTGACTTCGACAAACGGGCGGCGATCATTGCGCAGGTCGAGGACATGGAACATGCAAACGATGAATTAACGCACCAGCTTTTTACCGAATTGGGACGAAACTTCATCACCCCGTTCGACCGCGAAGACATTCACCACTTGGCTACCGCCATGGATGATATTGCCGACTACATCTACTCTTCCGCCAAAAAGATAAACTTCTACCGAGTGAACCCGAACGACACGGGCATTCAAAAATTTGCCGAACTGATCGAACAAGGTTGTCAGCAGGTACACAAAGCCGTCATTGAACTGCGCGATATGAAAAATATGCGCTCCATCACGGAGTCACTGGTTCGGATCAATAGCATAGAAAACCAAGCGGATGATGTATTTGATATGAGCATTGAACGATTGTTTGCCCTGGAGGAAGATGCCAAAGAAGTCATTAAGAAGCGGGAGATCTATCAAGTACTCGAAATCGCAACGGATAAATGTGAAGACGTTGCGAATGTGATCGAGTCCATCATCATCAAATACGCCTGAGCGACATGACTACGATGCTGCTGACCATCATCGCCCTCGCGTTGATATTCGATTACATTAATGGCTTTCATGATGCGGCGAATTCCATCGCCACCGTCGTGTCAACAAAAGTATTGACCCCCTTTCAAGCCGTTCTTTGGGCAGCGATTTTCAACTCCGTCGCTTTTTTCATTTTTAAGGACCACGGCGTGGCCGATACGGTTGCCAAAACCGTACACCCAAACGATATTCCGAAAGATGACATGCTTTGGGTAATACTTTCTGGTTTGTTGGCAGCGATCGCCTGGAACTTGCTGACCTGGTGGTACGGCATTCCCTCCTCCTCCTCGCACACCCTGATCGGAGGATTTGCAGGCGCAGCCACTGCGGCCGGCGGATGGAACGCTGTCAACTCGCCGGTGATATTAAAAACAGCCAGCTTCATTGTACTGGCGCCGCTCATCGGAATGATCATGGCCTTTTTAATGTCGCTTTGGTTTCTGAACTCCTTCAAGAAGGGGTGGACATCCAAATTACTTCCTCTTTCGATCTTGGTCTTGGTCGGAATCTTCTTATCAAAAAATCTTGAGCTTGACAGAAACGTGATCAGCCAGCGAATCGACTTCGATTCCTACTACCTACAGGTAATATTTTATGCCAAAAATTTCAAATGGATCCTGTTGGCATTCATCCTCACCGTGATGGCCGTATTCTCCTTGTACCTCAGCAACCTCAACACGCACAAGGCCAATCAATGGTTTAAAAAATTACAGCTGGTCTCCTCTGCTGCATTTAGCATCGGACACGGCGGAAACGATGCCCAAAAAGTTATGGGGATCATCACTGCTGCACTGATCGCCGGCGGAAACATTCAAGAATTTGACCAGATGCCCAATTGGGTGCCGATCGCCTGTTACGCGGCAATCGGTTTTGGCACCATGAGTGGCGGCTGGAAGATCATTAAAACGATGGGCACCCGAATCACGAAGGTCACCCCCTTCGAGGGCGTAGCGGCGGAGACAGCAGGCGCCATCACTTTATTTCTTACCGAAGCCCTGAAAATCCCCGTCTCCACCACCCATACCATCACCGGTTCCATCATGGGCGTGGGGGCCACCAAACGCTTGTCGGCCGTGCGCTGGGGCGTTACCCTCAACCTGATCTGGGCCTGGATCCTGACCATTCCGATCAGCGCCCTGCTCGCCGGAGGGATTTATTTCCTGGTGCGTCATCTCTAAGCATACCCAATCGTTTTTATCCCGATTTTTGCCGGGATAACTATGAAAAAGATCCTCGTTACCGGAGGCGCCGGTTATATTGGCTCCCATACTGTCGTTGACCTGATCGAACATGGATATGAGGTGATCTCGGTTGATAATTATTGTCGGTCCGATGCCCGCATGCTCCTCGGCATCGAAGCCATCACGGGAAAAAAAATCACCAACTACGCGATCGATCTTTGTTCACTGACCGATACCCGAAAAGTATTTGAAGAAAATCCAGACCTGGTCGGCATCATTCACTTCGCCGCTTACAAAGCCGTGGGCGAATCGGTCGAACAACCCTTGTTATACTTCGAAAACAACCTGCAATCGTTGATCAATCTGCTTAAATGCGTGCAGGAATTTCGCATCCCCAATTTTGTCTTTTCTTCCTCCTGTACCGTTTACGGAGAACCTGAAAAGATCCCTGTCACCGAAGCAACGCCGCTTCAACCGGCCACATCGCCATACGGACTCACCAAACAGACCGGAGAACAAATGTTGGAGGCCTTTGTCAAAACCAATTCCTGTTCCGTTCTTTTACTCCGATACTTCAACCCCGCTGGCGCGCACCCCACCGCGCAGATTGGAGAGCTGCCCATCGGTCGGCCGCAGAACCTAGTGCCCGCCATCACCCAAACCGCCATCGGCGTGATCGATCACCTGCAGGTACACGGAACGGATTACTCGACCCGCGATGGCTCCTGTATCCGTGATTTTATACATGTCTGCGATTTGGCTCAAGCCCATACCCAAGGCATCCAACTCCTAGAAAAAGAAGGTACGTCCAACCACTGCAAGCCCATCAACCTGGGAAGTGGTACGGGCATGACAGTGTTGGAATGCATTCATGCATTTGAAAAAGTTTCCGGTGCAAAATTGAACTGGTCGGTGGGTCCCCGCCGCCCCGGCGACGTAATCGCCATATACGCCAACAACGAAAAAGCCAAAACGCTACTGGGATGGGAAGCGCGTTATGGGATCGACGACATCATGGCCACCGCCTGGGCCTGGGAACAGCGCTACCGCAGCGGCCAGACCGTACTTGGTTCCTGATCATTTGTTTTCCACGTAAAAAATGATTTTTCCTCATGGGTTTTTTGGGGAGGGGATTGAAACTACTTTTGTTGCAATCCCCCCTTCATGCTCAAAGACATTGTATCTTCCGGAAACAAAGACACCCGCAGCGGATTTGGCGATGGCATCGTAGCCGCTGCTCGTAAGAATCCGAACATCATTGCCCTCACAGCCGATCTGGCCGGATCACTCAAGCTCAATCAATTCATGAAAGAATTTCCCGAGCGATTCTTTCAATGCGGCATCGCCGAGTCCAACATGATCGGTGTGGCGGCGGGAATGACCATCGGGGGAAAGATTCCGTATACAACTACGTTTGCAAACTTCTCAACTGGACGCGTATACGATCAGATCCGCCAATCGGTCGCCTACAGCGGCAAGAACGTGAAGATCTGTGCCTCGCACGCCGGACTTACCCTGGGAGAAGACGGCGCCACCCATCAAATTCTGGAAGATATCGGACTGATGAAAATGCTTCCGGGTATGACCGTAGTGGTTCCTTGCGATTACAATCAGACCAAAGCCGCTACCGAAGCCATCGCTGAGATAAACGGACCGGTTTACCTCCGCTTTGGACGTCCAGCCTGGCCCATCTTCACCCAGGAATCCGATTTCGTACTGGGCAAGGCCCAATATTTCTCCGAAGGCAACGACGTATCCATTTTCGCTTGTGGCCACCTTGTCTGGAACGCCATCCAAGCCGGCATCCAACTGGAAGCAGAGGGAATCTCGGTGGAAGTTGTGAACCTGCATACGATCAAACCGCTTGATGAAACGGCCATCATCCGCACCCTGAAAAAGACCAGTTGTGCCGTAACTGCCGAGGAACACAACATCATTGGCGGTATGGGTGATGCGGTGGCACAAGTGGCCGCCCGACTTCAACCCACCCCCATCGAATACGTGGGCACCAACGATACCTTCGGCGAAAGCGGCACCCCAGCGCAGCTCTTGAAAAAATACGGACTGGACGTACCCGATATCTTAGCCGCTGCCAAGCGGGCCATCGCCAGAAAAAAGAGCTGACCCACATTAAACGATTGGGCTTCGATTCCGTCTAACCGACTCATGCCACCGTACTCAGATGCCGAGCTCTTGCTGGCGTTTCAAGAGCCCAGTCAGCGGGAATCTGCATTTACCCGATTGGTGCGGCAATACCAGGAACGTTTGTATTGGCATATTCGACGAATGGTGGTGACGCATGATGATGTGAACGATGTGCTCCAAATTGTTTGGATCCGGGTTTGGAAGGGACTGGAAGGATTTCGATCCGACAGCCAACTTTACACCTGGCTTTACCGCATCGCCACCAATGAGTGCCTGAGTTATTTAGACCAGCAAAAAAGAAAGGGAACCGTTTCACTCGACCCTGAGGGTGGGGTCAACCTGACCCAGCAGGTTCGCGCCGACGCTCACTTTGATGCCGAAAAAGCCGAATGGAAATTACAGCTGGCCATTCAAGAACTCCCTGAGAAACAACGACTGGTATTCACCTTGCGGTATTACGACGAAATGCCCTACGAGGAAATGAGCCGGGTTTTGGAAACCAGCGAAGGTGCCCTGAAAGCCAGTTACCATCATGCCGTTAAAAAAGTGGAAGATTACCTCCTGAACCGTTAAACCAACTCCTGCTGATACTATCTTACTACCCGAAATAAACATGTCAGACCGCCGAATCATAAAAACCGAACTGGAGGAGTTGAACAGCCCCCTTCTCGAGAACCTCTCCCGGATGCCCTATGCGGTGCCTTCGGGTTATTTTGAGGGGTTACCCGAGCAGGTGTTGAAAAAGATTCATCGCCTGGAAGTTCAGGAGGAATTGCTAACCCTCTCTCCTACACTCGCCGGGTTACAAAAAGATATCCCGTACGCTACTCCCGCTGGCTACTTTGAACACTCGGTACCGGTGTCGCTCAAGCCAAAAGGGCGGGTGGTAACCCTTTTTCAACGGTCGTGGATGCGATATGCCGCTGCCGCAGCGGTGCTTGTGGGAGGCATATTTTTCTGGACATATCAAGATAACAAACCCACCCTAAGCGCCGACAACGTCTTGATCGAAGTTGAAAAAGATATTAAGCAACTCAACGAAAAGCAGGAATTGCAAGTACAAGAATTTATCTCGGCAGGGGTACAAGAAGAAGAGTTATCTACCAATGATCAGCATGCAATCTCCTCCGATGGACTGTTGGCCGGTGTGTCTGAAGAGGAGTTAACCGAATTTTTAGAGCAATCTGAATTTATCATAACAGCAGAAACAAATAACTGATATGCGGCGGTTCTATTTTACTTTATTGCTTTTTCTTTTTTCCATCATTGGAAGGACGCAACCGCCCGGTCCCCCAGATAGGGATAGTCTTCCCGATTCTAAACTGTTGGATCGGATGAGTCAATTCATTCAGACAAGGTTAGAGATGACCGAAACGGAAAAAGGGAAGTTTGATCCATCCTTTAAACAGTATCTAACGGAATTTTCTAAAATACACCGCGAGAATCGAAGCGATCGGCTGATCCTGCAGCAACAGATCATTGAGTTGCGAATTCGTTATCGAAAAAATTTCCGTGATTATTTGGGCGAGCAAAGGGGTGATCAGGTCTTCCTGGAGGAGGAGCAGTTCCGTCGGCAGGTAATTCAAATGATCCGAGAGCGCCGTAAACAACGGGGTGGTCCGCCGCCGCCGCCAGGCAGCAGACGTCATTTCCACTAAAGTGAAGGGGCGGGGAAGGTCCAGCTTGGGTGCTGGATATCGTGATAAAACAAAAAGGTCCAACCCCTCTCTTCGCCTTGCTGCCACCACAACTGTCGCAATTGCTGTGCTTTTTTACCGTCATGATCGTACTTGGCAACGAAACGATGTTTCATTTGCTGAAGTTGCGGAGCTTCATCGCCTCCAAAGAAGATTATCTGTTCTCCTTCTTGAATTCGAATTACTTGATGAAAGGGACAATGCCCCCCACTGTTCATGACATCGATATATCCGTCTATCCTTGTATCCCCAACCACCCAATGAACGTATGGGTGATTCGCTAGTATCTCCAGCTCGTTGAGGGGATAGGAAGGCGCCCCTTTTTGAAACGCGAAGGCAAACTCTGCTTGCGAAATATAATAGGTAGCCTGTGGAAAGGAAAGCTTACGGCTCGGGCCGGATCCAGATGCAACCCCTCCGGCATGGTCTTTGTGCAGATGGGAGAGAAAAACTTTGGTCACCTGATCCGGAGTAAATCCGATGGCGCGCAGATTCCGATGGATCTGTAATTCTCCTTGATCCAGGAAGCCAAGTCCGGTATCCAGCAACAGCAGATCACTAGCCGTTTTTATGGCGAATGGCTGAATCTCTACCAACAAACTGCCTCGGGTGCGCTCCGTTAATGAATCGATTGCGGGATCGAAGGGAAGAAAGATCTTTGTCTGATCGATGGTAAATCTTCCCTCTGATAAAGGATAACAGGTCATTTGCTTTTATCTAAGTACCATTTGTCGATCTGCGTCCAGTCGCATGAGAATAAAAATCATCAAAGAGAAGGTGATCAGGGAAGTCCCTCCATAGCTAATCCACGGCAAGGGAATTCCAATAACGGGCATCAGACCGATTGTCATTCCGATATTCACAACCACATGAAAGAAAATAACGGCCAGCACCCCATATGCATAGGCGCGGCTAAAGGTGCTTCGCTGTCGCTCCGCGATAGTCACGATCCGTAGAAGCAGAAAAAGATATAACCCTAACAATAGGGCGCTTCCTACAAATCCAAATCCTTCCCCCACCGTACAGAATATGAAGTCGGTTCGTTGCTCCGGGACAAAATCATACCGTGTCTGCGTAGCTCTCAATAAACCTTTGCCCAAAAAACGGCCACTACCAATGGCGATCTTAGATTGTCGGACATTGTAGCTGGTGCCGGTTTCTTTCTTTTTGAGGTCAACGGCGGGTCGAATCGAGTCGGATACCTGTCGGTATGGATTGTCCTTGCCAAATAGATTATAGATCCGCTCCACCTGATGCTTCTGCAAAACATTTTTAAAAAGAAAAGGAACGGCAAATCGCTGAATAGCCACTGCCAACAACCAGATTAGAATAATTTTGGTAAACAATCCACGTTGTCGTTTGAACGTTCGGCGAAGCATATAAAGAGCAATCAACAGCAACACAGTCAATAGGATTGCCAGCAGGTTTGGGGGAACCAAGATGGAGGTCACAACCAGGATTACAACTGCCATGACCATGGTGGGGATACTGGCTGGCAAGCCCTCACGATACATCACCAAGAACAAGGAGGTATAAACCAGGGCCAGTCCGGTTTCACTTTGCAAAATACACAGCAGTGCCGGAAATAGAACCAGCGCAGCAGCTCGAAGCTGCGCACGGGTTTGACGAAAGTCCAACTCAGGCAAGCTTAGGTATTTAGCCAACGCCAGGGCAACGAAAAGCTTGACAAATTCCGCTGGCTGGAAGTTGAAGGAGCCAATTCGAATGATTGACTCCGTGCCCTTGATGCGCGAGTGAAAGGGGAAAACCAGGAAGAGAAATAAAATTCCCAGGGCATAACCCAGGTTGGAGGTAGCAGCAAAGAATTTACTATCGGCCAGCAGCACCACAAATCCGATCATCAAGCTAAAAACAAAGAAATAAAATTGCTTACTGTAATCTGTGTTGAATCCGATCCAACTGGCAATAAGGGGATCTCCCTCCTTGTACGTGGCCGCAAAAATAGCAAGCATACCAATGAGGGCCAGTGCAGCCAGTACCCAGAAAAGCGTCCAGTCCAACCCTTTTGATATGGTGCCTTGTTGTGTTCTCATACAAACAGGTTGGCCTCCCGTCCAGTTTTTTTTCGACTTTCCCCGATCCATCCTGTCTCTCGGTAAAAGGACTTTTTCAACGGAGGCGTATAGGGAGACGGAAAACCGGGAGCGGAAGGGTGAAGCCGTGTGGTTCGTTTAAGATAGAAACTGTCGCGGGTAAGCTTAAACCACTCTTGTGCACGGATCGAATCTTCTTTTCGTTGAAGGCGTTTGAAATACGCCGGCATCAAGTTGGCTGCAGCGATGCGAGCGGAATCCGATTTACTTTTTACCGAGAGGGTATCATTTAGATACTTCTCGATCATAATGCGCGCGATGGGTCCGGCCCACGTTGCACCAAATCCGGCATTTTGAACAAAAACGGCCAATGCAATCTTGGGGTTTTCTTTGGGCGCGAAACAGACAAACATTGAATTGTTCGGCAGTTTGATTCGATTTCCATCAAGAATAGTATAGTTTTCGGCCGTACCCGTTTTGGCACATACCTCGATACCCGGAATTTGAGCAACGAGGGCGGTACCTACTTTGACCACATCACTCATTCCTTCGATGACTGACCGATAGGCCGTGTCCGGTATACCTGTCAGTACATTGTGTTTACGCCGGTAGGGATTCACGAGTGCGGAATCTTGATCGGACGCACCCTCTATCTTTTCAACCAAATGGGGAGTATAATAATAGCCTCGGTTGCAGATGATGGCCATGGCATTTGCCATTTGCAAGGGCGTGGTGAGCATTTTATCTTGTCCAATACCCAAGGTCAGGTTGGTACAAGATGTCCAGCGATTGGCATTTTCTTTGTTATAAACAGAAGTATCCGGAATGTTTCCGGCAGTTTCGCCGGGCAGGTCAACCCCCAATTTCACACCGAGCCCAAAAGCGCTCATATATGCTTTCCAACGTAGATATCCGTTTTTGACTCCCCCATATTTGGGTTGATCAACGGTCAGTCGATAAATATGAGAAAAATAAGAATTACAAGAATTGGCAATGGCAAGGCGCAAGTTCGCGGCATGCCCTCCCCCCGCATGGGTACAAGCGGGTTTGCCGTGGCCACAAGCGGTATACCGCCCCCCACAAGGATAACCGTAGTTGGACGTTATCACCCCCTCTCCGAGTGCCACCAATCCTCCCAGCGGCTTAAAGGTAGAACCCGGTTCATAGCGACCCGCGATGGCACGGTTCAGCATAGGGCCTGTTACATCCAGTACCATGTTGCTGTAATTATTGCTCCCCCCCGAACCTGTGAGATCACTCGGGTTATAGTTGGGACCAGACACCATCGATAAGATTCCCCCTGTCGAAGGATCCAATGCAACCAGTCCGCCCACCTTATTGCTCATCAATTTCTCCGCCAACTGCTGCAACTCAATGTCGATATAAGTATGTAAACTTCGTCCCGCAGCGGAGGCTGTATCAAAATCCCCATTCTCATAATGACCCACAAGGCGATTTTTATTGTCCTTTATCATATACTGCACCCCCCGCTGTCCCATCAATACCTTTTCATAAAAAGACTCCAGTCCAGTTTTTCCAATATAATCACCCTGTCGATAAAAATTTTTAGAGCGCTCAATATCTTTTGCATCCACCTCCCGCACATAGCCCAAAATATGAGCGGCGGCATTGTACGGATACGACCGAAGCGGGCGCTCTACCAAATTAAAACCAGGAAATTTCCATGCATTTTCTTCAAAGCGAGCTTGTAACTCTTTTGGCAATAATCCCCTGAATACAGAGGGGCGAACCGATGTATTCTTAACGATCGCCTCCATCAACCGCTTGCGAAAATCGGCCGTGTCCATCTCCAGTAGCCGACAAAGCTCCAGCGTATCGATGCCTTTTACCTCGGCCGGTGTAACCAGCAGATCGTAGGCGATGGTATTGTTCAATATCGCCCGCCCCTTTCGATCGTAAATAATCCCCCGCTCCGGATAAATTACTTTGGCATAGACCGCATTATCCATGGCAAGTTGACGATACCGGCTATCAATCACCTGCAAATAGAATAGCTGAAGCAGAATAATCAAGAATACAACCAACAATAAGAGCTGGATGCTGCGGCTTCGGGCTTGGTGGTAAACGGACATCTTAGTTCTAAAAGATCGAGATTACAAATTACGTGTGCAATGGGGCCTCATCCAAATCAAAAAATAGATTATGCGGTGTTCGTTCGATACGATTGCTGCCGAGGAAAGAGCAAATCAACGGTTAGTATAAACAACAGACTGATCAACGTACCCAGCAATGTCTTTCCCAGAAACGACCAGAACGAACCTACACTGAGCCACTGTAGAAACGTCAAATAAAAATGATGCAGGAACGTCAGCACTCCCAGGTAAACGACATAGGGAGCCCATTGCATGGCCCGCACCGAAGGCTCGGGATATTGGAATTCTTGTGTATCGCGAGGCATGAGGATGGAAATCAGATAAGGACGCAAGTACGCAATCAGAACGCACGCCGCTGCATGCAAACCGGGGGTGAGCGAGAAATAATCGACCGCCAGGCCCAAGAAGAATCCAATCAGCAACAACGCCGGTCGGCCCAGCGAGAAAGGCAGCCACAACACAAATACAAAATAGAGGGAGGGTACGACCAGTCGGTGCAAGTGCGGTACCTTATTCAAGAGATAGACTTGTACCGCCACCAGCACCAGCGCCCGAAAGAGATATCGGAGAAGTTGGGTCATGGTCGTCGGTTTTTGGGATCCTCAATACGCTTGCGGGCATCCTGATTCAGCTGAACCTGTTCATTCATTTGTAAATTTTCCACCACAAATACCTGCTGCAAATTCCGAAAATTAGCGGCCGGCTGCACTTCTATGATGTGAAAATTGGTGCGCTTATCGGTCGTTAATGAACTAACCTTGCCGAGCATTTTGCCAGGAGGAAAGTTAAAGGAGTAGGAACTGGTCAAGATCGTGTCACCAAGCTTGACAAATACACTTTTTGGAATGCCTTTCAGTAAAAGCCGGTCTGGATGATCTCCATCCCACTCCAACGTACCAAAATCACCGGTCTTTTTCAACGAGGCATTCACCCGCTGCTGCACGTGCAGCAAACTCATCGCCTGCGCAAAATTGGGACTCACCAATACGATCACCCCTACCGCAGATCCGTCACCATTTAAAACCGCCATATTCTCGCGAATGCCTTGATCCGATCCGCGATCGATCTGGAAATAATTCTTTTCTTCGTTGACGGTGTTGTAAATGACCGTAGCCGCACGATAAACATACCGTCGGATGCGCCGAATGCTGTCGCCCGCAACTTCCTCCCTAACGACCCGCTGGGTGTCGACCAATAAATTGTTTTTCGGCATCAGATTCAATAGGGAGTCGTTCAACCGATGAACCCGTTGATTCTCGGCGCGCAGCTGGAAGAAATCTTCTACCCGGTCGTACCGGCTGTTGATAGCACCGGTTATCTCCTGTGCCTGCGTCAGCAATCGTGCCTCATGAAAACGATTGAAGCTGGCCAAAAACCACCAGGAAAGGATCTGCAATAGCAGAAATAAAAAGAAAGTATGGTAGCGTCGGATGAAAAGAAGTACGTTCCGCATGTAGACTAACGCATCACAAAGGGATACTGGTCATAATTTTTGAGCGCAATCCCGGTTCCGGTTACCACACTCTTCAACGGATCATCGGCAATGTGCACCGGCAATTTGATCTTCGCACTAAGCCGCTTATCCAATCCGCGCAACAACGCACCGCCACCCGTGAGATACAATCCACGGCGATAAATATCAGCGGCCAACTCAGGCGGCGTTTGTTCAAGTGCTTTGAGGATCGCTTCTTCGATCTTAAATACACTTTTATCGAGTGCTTCAGCGATCTCTTGGTAGCTGACCATGATCTGCTTGGGGATACCGGTTACCAAATCCCGTCCGTTCACCGCAAAATCCGGTGGCGGATTATCGATCTCTTTCATCGCAGCACCCACATGGATCTTGATCTGTTCGGCCGTCCGCTCCCCAATGAGCAAACTATGATATCGACGCAGCGCCTCCATGATGTCAGCGGTAAATTCATCGCCGGCGATCCGAATGGATTGATCGCAAACAATACCGGCCAACGCAATGATGGTAATACCCGTAGTACCTCCTCCAATATCAATGATCATGTTACCAACCGGCTCGCCGACATCGATTCCAATACCGAGTGCAGCCGCCATGGGTTCATGAATGAGATAGACTTCTTTAGCACCGGCCTGTTCGGCACTGTCGCGCACAGCCCGCTTTTCTACTTCGGTAATGGAAGAAGGAATGCAAATCATCATGCGCCAGCTCGGCGGGAACAACGGTTTTTTGGGATAAACCAATTTGATGAGTTCGCGGATCATCAGCTCCGCTGCGTTGAAGTCGGCGATCACGCCGTCTTTAAGTGGACGAACCGTGCGAATACTTTCGTGCGTTTTTTCATGCATCATCAAGGCCTTGCGACCCACCGCCAATACTTCTTTGGGATTGTTGCGATTGAGTGCCACAATGCTGGGTTCATTCACCACCACTTCGTCGTTGTGAATGATCAACGTATTCGCGGTACCTAAATCGATCGCGATCTCCTGTGTGAACCAATTGAAAATGCCCATGAAAAATGCTACGTGTTAATGACGACAAAGGTGTGGTAAATAATCTGAATTTTCAAGGAGCACGAAAGGATTTCCGAGGGAAAATTTGGAGGCGCCACAAGGGGATTGACTAACTTGGTGTATGCCTTCGTTCACCCGCATCATCTGGGTGCTGGCCTGGGTCAGCCTGCTGACCGACATGGCCAGCGAAATGCTCTACCCCGTCATCCCGCTCTACCTCCAACAAATTGGATTTACCGTAGCGGGAATTGGATGGATGGAAGGCACCGTGCAATTCCTGGCCGGGGTCAGCAAAGGATATTTCGGGAAGCAAAGCGACGAACTGGGGAAACGACTCCCCTTCATTCAATGGGGCTATACCCTCAGTGCCCTCTCCAAACCCCTGATGGGCTGGCTCACCCACCCACTATGGATTCTCGGAGTAAGGGGGGTAGACCGACTGGGAAAAGGAATGCGCACCGCCCCGCGCGATGCCTGGCTGGCCCAAGAAGCCGGCCCCCATAAAGCAACCGTCTTTGGCTTTCACCGTAGCATGGATACCTGGGGCGCCGCGATCGGCCCCCTCCTCGCCCTGATCTACTTACTCTACCGACCCGGTGATTACGCAACCCTCTTCCTGCTTGCCTTTGCACCCGGCTTGCTCTCCGTGGGTTTGTTGCTCACCCTTCGAGAAAAAACCGTTGCCCCCAAACCCAGCGTTCGCACCGGATTTTTTGGCTACCTCCACAATTGGGAAGAAGCACCTGCCTCTTTTAAAAAAATGGTGCCCGCCCTGCTTTTGTTCGCGCTGTTTAACCACTCCGATATCTTTTTACTGCTGATGGCCCGGCAAGCGATCGGAAACAGCTCGATACAAGTCCTGGGCACCACGATCCCCGCCGATGCCTGGGTCATCGGTGCATATATACTGTACAACGCCGTATACGCCCTCACCGCCTATCCGATCGGAAGGGTTGCCGAACGAATCGGAACACGAATCATGATTGTTGGCGGATTTATTTTTTTCGCGGGGGTCTATGCCGGGTTTGGTATGGGACCTAATACCCACACCCAGGTTCTGCTTTTTTGTCTATACGGACTCTATGCCGCCGCAACAGAAGGAATGATCAAAGCCTGGATCAGCGAGCAGGTACCAATGGAAAAAACCGGTACCGCCATCGGATTCTATACATCGCTGGAAAGTGTTTCGATCTGGCTGGCCAGCGGGATCGCCGGGATGTTGTGGACCTTCGGAAATCCCTCCCTGCCCTTTTACCTCAGCGCCGCCGTCGCGCTTGGCGTGGCCCTCTATCTTTATTTACTTGGAAAACTGAAAACCCAGTAGGCGCTGTGCCTCGGATGAAAGCATTGGAACCTTGCCGGGCTCCATCAAAAAACTGGTCAGCTCCGCAATCTCGCGAAAGATATAATGCTTGTCGGCCGCCCCTTTCAAATAATCCCTTCCCGTGCTGCCACCCGTTCCCATGCGGATCCCGATCACGCGCTGCACCATATTCATGTGCCGATACCGCCACAAACTAAGTTGATCATCGATCTCCAACAATGCATTCAACAAACGATATGGCAAATGAAGCAACGGATACCCCCGGTGCAACATGATAAACAACGCGGCGCGGCAAGCCCGGGGCGATAAACTCCGCTCGGCACTCACCTCGGTGAATACCTTTTCAAAGGCCGCAACCGCCGCTTCTTCCTCCTTCGATAAACTGGCAAGAAAAGCCTCGCGATAGGCCGGCAAAAAATCAGCCGCCTCCCGATCCAAAAACGGCATGCGCTCCAACCATCCATTCAACAACTCCAGCAAGGAAGCAGATGACTCTGCCCGACGAATTAATTCGACCTGTTGCGGACGCAATTGAGAGAGATAATAATCCTGCCCGTGCCGATGCGCATACTTCAATCCCAATTTCGCCTCCAGCTCCTTGAACTGCCAACTCTGAAATCCGCTGGCCGGGCGAAGCAGGTTACGAAACTCCAAAAAATCGGAAGCCGTCATCGTCTCCATGATATCGATCTGATGCACCAACACCTTTAATATGGTACCACACCGATCCAGCCGATGCACCAGGGTTTGCAACTCGGGAGAGTTGTCGTTCAGCGATGGATTCTTCAACAACAGCAATGCCGAATCGATCTCGGTATGCAATTGCTTGAACCAAAGCTCGTATGTCTGGTGAATAACAATGAAAAGCGACTCGTCATGCGCGGGTTTACCGGCCTTGACACTTTCCAGATCCTGAGCGTTCAAGATCTTGTCGAGTTGTATATAATCGTGGTAATTCAAGGTGCAGAGTTCAGTACTCAAAGTTCGGGGAATTCGTGGCCGATGTCGCGACGAAGATATTTTCCTTCGTAGTGGATCTTGGCTTGTTCCGATTGAGCTCGGGCCACGGCCCCGGCGATCGTATCGCCAAACGCCGTGAGGGAAAGAACCCGTCCGCCTTGGGTGACCAACTGACCGTTTTGCGAACCGGTACCCATGTGAAACAATAAACAATCGGGGTCGACCTCCTCGGTTCCCGTGATCGGAAATCCTTTATGATACGACTCGGGATAGCCCCCACTCACCGCCACCACGGTGGCCGCCGCGCGCGGATCGGTCTCCAGATTTTTCCTATTCAGTTCTCCCTTTCCGGTGGCGATCAGCAATTCCAGCAAGTCGGATCGTAACCGCGGCATCACCACCTCGGTTTCCGGATCGCCCATCCGACAATTATATTCGATCACGTAGGGGCGGTTTCCATCGACCATGAGTCCGATGAAAACGAAGCCCCGGTATCGAATATTCTCCTGCTTGAGGCCGCGGATGGTCGGGCGGACGATCTCCTCCTCAATGGTTCGCATCAGGCCCGGGGTAGCGAACGGTACCGGACTCACAGCGCCCATACCCCCGGTGTTCAGTCCCGTATCCCCTTCTCCGATACGCTTGTAATCTTTCGCCGCCGGAAGCAAGAGGTATTCTTCTCCGTTGGTGAGTACGAATACCGACATCTCAATGCCTTGTAGAAATTGTTCGATCACCACTTTCGATCCGGCGGCACCGAATTTCGCCTCGCGGATCATTTCCGTAAATGTTCGAATCGCTTGTGCGTGGTCAGTCGCAATGACCACTCCTTTACCGGCAGCGAGTCCGTCGGCCTTCAAGACAATCGGTAAAGGGTGATCAGATAAATAATGCAGCCCCGCATCAAAATTTTCGGACGTGAATTCACGGTAGGCGGCCGTGGGAATGCCGTGGCGGATCATGAAGGATTTGGCGAAGGCCTTGCTGCCTTCCAGTTGGGCGCCCTGCTGAGAGGGACCAATCACCAGTAGGCCGGGGAGTTCATCGGCCGCCTCCAGAAAATCGGTGAGGCCGTTGACGAGTGGGTCTTCAGGTCCGACCAACACCAGTCTGATCTGATGTTCCGTACAGGCCGTCCGGATCGCCGGAAAATCAGAGACGGCGATAGGCAGGTTGGTGCCGAGTGTGGCAGTACCCGGGTTACCCGGCGCAATGAAAAGTTTTTGACAAAGCGGACTCTGCGCCACCTTCCAGGCCAGGGCATGTTCCCGTCCGCCGGAACCAAGGATCAATACATTCATAGATCAGCAATAGGAACGCGCTAAAGATACTCGGAATTCAAACGTTTCGTCCATTTTTTCCTATTTTGGTCGTACAAACAAAACCATTCAGATGAGTCACGTTACACCCGCTGTCCGCCATCCCAAAGGTCTCTATGTCTTGTTCTTCACGGAAATGTGGGAACGCTTCGGTTACTACCTGATGCTGGGGATCTTTTCCCTCTACATGATCGACAGTGCCGACAATGGGGGCATGGGCTTCACCGCTTCCAAGAAATCGGATATCTATGGAACCTATCTCGGACTGGTTTACCTGACCCCCTTTCTGGGCGGATTGCTGGCCGACCGCATCCTGGGATATCGAAAAAGCATCATCATCGGTGCGCTGCTGATGGCTGCCGGGTATTTTGGGTTGGCGCTGCCCGGCGAAACGACCTTTTATGTAGCACTATTGCTGATCATCCTCGGTAACGGATTCTTCAAACCCAATATTTCCACGCTGGTCGGTAATCTGTATAACAAGCCGGAGAACCAGCATATGAAGGATGCCGGATACAACATCTTCTATATGGGCATCAACATCGGTGCCTTCATCTGCAATTTCGTCGCCGCCTACATGCGCATCAACTACGGCTGGGGTTATGCGTTTGCTGCCGCGGGGGTAGGTATGATCATCGGACTGATCTGGTTTCTCAACGGCATGAAGCATGTAAAAGACGTGGATGTGATCAAACCCACGACGGCGGAGGATATGCCGCTGGGACGGATCATTGCTACGGTTTTCATTCCGGTGTTCATTTTTGGCATCATCGGCTGGATGATCCCGGGCAATATTTTCGGAACGGACGGAAACGATGCCTTCCTGATTGGATGCGTACCCGTAGTATTTTATTATGTATCCCTCTGGTGGCGTGCCAGCAAAGAGGATAAAAATCCCATCGCTGCGCTGCTCACCGTGATGGCCTGCGTGGTGGTGTTCTGGGCGATCTTCCACCAGAATGGCGACGCCCTCACGGTTTGGGCTGAAAAATATACGGACCGTGCGCCGTCTGCGGCCGTCTCGAATGCCGCGTCCACCTTCGACCTAGCCCAAACGGTGACCTATCATGAGTCGGTCGATTACCCGGCTGACCAGTTTGAGGACTATAAAAACCAGCTGGTGGCCCGCCGGGATTCACTCAAAGCAGCCGGAAATACGGAAGCCGCGGCCTCGCTCTCGGATGAGATCACGCTTCGCACCACTTCGCATGAATATTTTGAGAACCTGCCGGCCGATAAGCGCCCGAGTAAAGGCGAAGACCTGAAAATCGTATCCGCTGAACTTTTCCAATCGATCAACCCCTTCTGGGTGATCGTACTCACGCCCCTGATCGTGGGGATCTTCGGATTCCTGCGCCGTCGTAATCAAGAACCGTCAACGCCGGCCAAGATCGCGATCGGCCTGCTGATCACAGCGCTTTCTGCCTTTGTGATGGTGGCAGCTGCGAAATCGATCGACAGCGCCACCGACAAGGCCTCGGCCCTTTGGCTATGGGCCAGTTATGGCGTGATCACCGTGGGTGAATTGTGTTTGTCGCCGATGGGACTTTCCCTCGTATCCAAACTCAGTCCGCCCCGCCTCACCTCCCTGATGATGGGGGGCTGGTTCCTCGCCGTCAGTATCGGAAACAAACTGTCCGGCATTCTGTCGGGCCTCTGGGACCAATACCCCAATAAATCCGATTTCTTCCTGACCAACTTCTTCATCGTGATCGTACCCGCCATCGCGCTGTTCCTGCTACTGAGGTGGCTGAATCGGGTGATGCGAGAGAAGGGAGTTAGTTAGTTGAGCAGATGAGGGGTGAGGGTTGAACGCGCTAGGAACAGGGCTTTCGACCACATACATTTTTTCATGATTCGGGGCAATTGGGTAAGTTTGAGGGATGCGATCGGTACGCGCCCTCAAATACGGACTTCCCTTTGTGCTATTCCTAGCCGCCGCCTACTCCTTTCAGGTCGAGGGGTGGCAGGTATGGGTTCCGATGATCTTAGTCTGGGTGCTCATCCCCTCCCTCGAATTGCTGATCGCGCCCCGAACCGAAAATCTCTCTGCCGCAGAAGAGGAGATGGCCAAACAAGACCGGATCTATGACTACCTGCTTTACCTCTCCGTTCCGGTGCAATACTTCCTGCTCTATCAGTTCTTGGTTTCCATGCAAGACCCCGGTCTGTCTGCCTGGGAGCGGGCCGGCCGGATCGGAGCCATGGGCATTCTTTGCGGCAGTTTCGGAATAAATGTGGCCCACGAGTTGGGGCATCGGGTCAACCGATTCGAGCAGACACTGGCCAAAAGTTTATTGCTGAGCTCCCTGTACATGCATTTTTTCACTGAACATAACAAAGGACATCACAAACGAGTGGCTACGCCCGAAGATCCCAGCAGCGCCCGCTATGGAGAGATGATCTATACGTTTTGGTTCCGGACCGTGATCATGGGTTATTTAAGTGCCTGGCATATCGCCGGGGAGGAGTGTTCGAAGAAGGGAAGATGGAAGTTTGGTATTCACAATGAGATGATCCAATTTCAGCTGATCCAGGTAGCATTTATCGGCGCGATCTATTGGTTTTTTGGCGGATGGGTGCTCGTATACTTTTTAGCGGCAGCTGGGATGGGG
The DNA here is from genome assembly GCA_016868775.1 of Bacteroidota bacterium. GTDB lineage: Bacteria > Bacteroidota > Bacteroidia > Chitinophagales > Chitinophagaceae > JJ008. The sequence goes on from VGFT01000001.1 coordinate 127,506, forward strand.
ATCCTCTTGCTGGAGACCGTCAACTACATCGAGCATTATGGCTTGCAACGAAAAGCGACCGGAGGGGGTAAATACGAGCGGGCCATGCCCGAGCATAGTTGGAACAGTGACCACATGATCGGTCGGTTGTTCCTGTTTGAGCTGAGCCGGCACTCCGACCATCACTACCTGGCCAGTCGCAAGTATCAGATTCTCAGGCATCACGACGAGGCGCCGCAGATGCCCACCGGCTATCCGGGCATGATGTTGCTGAGCCTGCTGCCCCCCGCCTGGTTCGCTGTCATGAACCCGCGAATAAAGAATTTAACCGCTTAGTTGCCGGCACGTAGAAAAAATTCTACTTTCACTCTTCATCCAAACCCAATCAGCAGATGAAAAAGATTCTTACCCTATTGGCCGCTATCGGCCTGTTCTTCGTGTGGTTGCAGTAAAGTGGAAAATCCCGCCGCCGCCGACAACTTTGAGGCCCCCACCGGCCGCAAATGCCTCTCACATGAGATCCTGCAGCAACAACTTGCCGAGGATCCCGGATTTGCCAAGCGATTCAATGAGATCGAGGAATTCACACAAGAGGTTCTCCGCAATCCGCAACAGTACCGGTTGCTAGCAGACGGATCCATTGAAATCCCTGTGCATGTAAATGTACTATGGAAAACCACTGCTGAGAATATTAGTAATACTCAAATACAATCGCAGATTGATGTACTTAATGCGGATTTTGCTGGCACGAATGCTGACATATCTAATATCCCAACAGCATTCAGTGGGGTAAAGGCAGGCGATACGCGCATCAAATTTACCTGGAGTTCAACCACCGGACTCACAACAAGACAGACTACCAAAACTAGTTGGAGGACGAACGACGACATGAAGCGAACCTCACGGGGAGGGATTGACCCCACTTCACCGACAACAAAACTGAATATTTGGGTTTGCACGTTGGCAAATGGAATCTTAGGATATGCTCAGTTCCCCGGAGGCGCCTCAGCAACAGATGGTGTTGTAATCCTGAACACCGCGTTTGGGACTACCGGCTCAGCCCGTGCCCCATTCAACAAGGGCCGTACGGCAACCCATGAGGTCGGCCATTGGTTACGTCTGCGTCATATTTGGGGTGATGCCACCTGTGGAAGTGACCTAGTGAGCGATACCCCCACTCACAACACAGCAAATTATGGGTTTCCTGCGAGCGGACACAGAAGTACATGCACGGGAACACCGCTGGAAATGACCATGAACTATATGGATTACACGGATGATGCTTGTATGTACATGTTCTCCGCTGGACAGAAATCTCGCATGAATGCCACTTTCATCAGCGGCGGCAGTCGCAACTCTTTCGCTCAACCCTGATCGAGCTCCCAAACTGACCAAATGCAGACGATCCGCCATAGACGGATGTCTGCATCCAGACATGTGCCTTTGGCACATCGTCTGGACTCTTCAAACTAAAAATCCCGGCCTCGGCCGGGATTTTTTATATCATTTCAGAACCAAAGTATCGATGCAGCACCTTCGGCAATTTTATGCCTTCTGGCGTCTGATTGTTCTCCAGTAACGCCGCCACGATGCGCGGCAAGGCGAGGGAACTTCCGTTGAGGGTATGCAAGAGTTGGGTCTTGCCGCTCTCCTCCTTGTAGCGAAGTTTCATACGGTTGGCCTGGAAGGTCTCGAAGTTGCTGACCGAGCTCACTTCTAACCATTTCTCTTGTGCGGCACTGAACACCTCGAAGTCGTAGGTAAGGGCTGAATTGAAACTCATGTCGCCAGCGCATAACCGAAGAATGCGGTAAGGCAACTCCAGGTCAACCAATAATTTCTCGACATGGGCGACCATCTCATCCAAGACCTGGTAGCTAGTGGCAGGATCAACGAGCTGAACGATCTCCACCTTATCGAACTGGTGCACGCGGTTGAGGCCGCGTACATCGGCGCCGAAACTCCCGGCCTCGCGGCGGAAACAAGGTGTATAGGCGGTCATCTTCACGGGTAACTCGGCCGGTTTGAGGATCGTGTCGCGATAGATATTGGTGACCGGTACTTCTGCCGTGGGGATCAGGTAGAAATTGTCGGCGGTTATGTGATACATCTGCCCTTCCTTATCGGGCAGTTGTCCGGTGGCATAGGCAGAGGCCTGATTCACCATGTAGGGAGGGATATACTCCAGGTAACCGGCATCTGTATTGTGGTCGAGGAAATACTGGATCAGGGCCCGTTGCAGTTTGGCGCCTTTGCCTTTGTACAGAGGGAATCCGCTACCCGTTAGTTTGGCACCTGTCTCAAAATCGATCAGGTCGTATTGTTTGATCAGGTCCCAGTGCGGGGTCTTTTGCGCCAGCACGGGTTTGGTACCGCCTTCTTTCACTACCAGGTTGTCGGCAGCGGCTTTTCCGTCGGGCACGAGATCCGCCGGCAGGTTTGGTACCTTGACCAATTCGTCGTGTAGTTCTTGCTCAACTTGTGTCTGTTCATTCTGCAGGGGCTGGAGCTGGTCTTTGAGTCCGGCCACGGCCTGCTTTTTAGCTTCGGCGTCTTCTCGCTGGCCCTTGGCCATGAGTTGCCCGATCTCTTTGGAGGCGGCATTGATCTGGGCCAGTAAGTTGTCGACGTCCGATTGCAGCTTTTTTCGCCGGTCGTCCAGACCAATGATGTAGTCAATGATCTCGACCGGTGCAAAATGCTTCCTGTGGAGTTTTTTCTTGACTCCCTCCGGATCCTGCCGCAACAAGGCCATGGTCAGCATGCGAAACTCATTTGGCGCAAAGGTAACGCATCTATCTTTGCGTCATGCGCATGAACGACGACCTGCAACAGCGGTGGTGGAACCTGGAAGCCTCCTTGGTGGAACGGTTTGGAAAGAAGCCGGACCTGGAAGCCATCCTGTTCCTGATCGGGATCCAGGAGTTCGGACAGATCCGGGGAAAATTCAGCAAAGAGGAAAAACAGGACCTGATGCACGTGGCCGTGTGCAGCCTGCTCGCCAGCAGCGGATATTACGAGTTGGAAGGGGTGGACAACGACGGATGGCCGCATTTCCGTCAACTCAAAGCCATGCCCGAGATGAATCCGGCCGAGCAGGAAAATTTCATCAAGGACCATGTCCTTCTATACTTCGAACAATCCTCCACCATATGAGCGTACAAAAAGGGATCTTTTCTTTCCTTCTAGGGATGTTGTCAATCAACCTGGCGGCCCAGCCGGATACGGCCCTCACGAAAAAAGACCGTAAACGGGATATTCGGCTCACCACCACACAAGGCGTGATGGTGCTTCGGCTTTCCGATTCGACCCCGCTGCACCGGGATAATTTCCTTCGGTTGGTTAAGACCGGCTATTATGACAGCACCCTTTTTCACCGGGTCATCAAGCATTTCATGATACAGGGAGGCGATCCGAATTCCAGACAAGCCAAAGCTGGGCAACCGCTCGGCAACGGGGGACCGACCGAACGCATCCCGGCCGAATTCCGACCCGGTCTCTTTCACAAACGCGGGGTGCTCGCGGCCGCACGCGATAACAACCCGGCCAAGTCCAGCAGCGGCAGTCAGTTCTACATTGTACTGGGCCGAACCTTCACCGACGCGGGGTTGGATTCCGTGGAAACCTTCCGACTCCAGGGGCGAAAGATCCCGGCAGCACACCGGAACGTGTACAAGACACTTGGGGGAGCGCCGCACCTCGACCAGAACTATACCATTTTCGGGGAATTGGTCAACGGCTTCGACGTGCTGGATGCCATTGGCGGAACTCCGACCAGCGTAGGAGTTGACCGGGATCGTCCCCTCACCGATTGCCGGATCCTGAAAGCCGAGCTGATCAAGCGGCGGCGGTAAGCTTCAATCCTTATTTTTGTCCCTCAATACAACCGCATGAACTTTCCCGACAACCTCCGTTACACCAAGGAACACGAATGGATTCTTCTCGACGGAAACACAGCCACGGTGGGCATCACCGAATATGCCCAGCGTGAACTGGGAGACATCGTATTCGTAGAAGTAGATACCATTGGTAAAGCACTGGAGAGCGGAGCGGTATTCGGTACCGTCGAAGCGGTGAAAACCGTGTCGGATCTCTTCCTGCCGGTCAATGGCACCATCACCGAACTAAATCCCGCCTTGAGCAATGCCCCCGAACTGGTGAACGCCGACCCTTACGGAGAGGGCTGGATGGTAAAGATGACCTTGAGCAAACCGGGCCAGGTAGAAGGGCTGATGGATGCGGCGGCCTATGCCTCTTTGGTCGGCTGATCCTATGCTCCTTTTCTTGACCAAACATCGACCGGGGTACGGACCCGCAATCGGCTGGTTTCTCCTATGCACCGTCTTGCTTTGCCTGCCTGGGTCCCGTTTTCCTACATACAACTGGCTGTCACAGATACAATTTGACAAGTGGGTGCACATCGGCCTGTTCAGTATTCTGGTGGTCCTGCTCTGTTGGGGCTATTGGAGCCGCGCCAAAGAAAACATCCCATTTGCCATCCCTTTTGCCTGGTTTGCGGGACTGGCCACTGCCTACGGCATCGGCATGGAATATATACAGGATGGCTTGATTCCCAACCGCTCTTTTGATGTAGGCGATATCTGGGCTGACATAGCCGGCTCCGTTGTAGGGTTGTGGTTTTCCCATTGGCGTTTTGCGAAAAAATAAACCCCTGTAGAAACAGGGGTCGCAACCAAAACTAACTGCTTATGAGAAAAAGTTGTGTTCTTTTTTTCTATAACGTGAATTTACATTGAAAAGTTGCCATCACGTTGTTAAGGAATCCATAATTGCCCGAAAACGTAAATAAACACTTGTGGACAGGGGAAAATACTGACCGGCTAGGGGGATTTATGCATTCTTGGTCAGCTTCTCGGCATTCTCCGCAAACTGCAATGCCTCAATGAGTTCCTGAACCTCTCCGTTGAGAACGGCATCGAGGTTGTAAAGGGTCATTCCGATCCGGTGGTCGGTAACCCGGCCCTGCGGGAAATTATAGGTACGGATCTTAGCACTTCGATCGCCCGAGCTAACCAGACTTTTACGGTGACGAGCAATCTCCTCTTCCTGTTTACGGACCTGCTCTTCGTATAATTTGGTCCGCAGCATCTGCATTGCTTTCTCGCGGTTGCCCAACTGGGTGCGTTCGGTCTGACAAATCACTACCGTCCCGGTCGGAATGTGGGTGAGCATCACCTTGGTTTCTACCTTGTTCACGTTCTGTCCCCCCGCCCCACCACTTCGGGCGGTTTCCATTTTCACATCCGCAGGATTCACTGCCACATCCACTTCTTCTGCCTCGGGCATCACGGCCACCGTGGCGGCCGAGGTATGCACGCGTCCGCTGGCCTCCGTAGCCGGCACCCGCTGCACCCGATGAACGCCACTTTCAAATTTCAAGGTACCATACACCTCGTCGCCCACGACTTCCAATTGAACTTCTTTATAGCCCCCCACGGTTCCTTCGTTCTCGCTGAGCACAGCGGTTTTCCAGCCCTTTCCCTCGCAATACCGCATATACATCCGAAGCAGATCGCCGGCAAAAAGACTGGCCTCATCGCCACCGGTTCCGGCCCGGATCTCCAAAATGGCATTCTTATCGTCCTGCGGATCTTTGGGAATCAAAAGTTGTCGGATCTGTGCCTCTTGCGTCTCGCGGGAAGTTTCCAATCCGGGCAACTCCATCTTGGCCAGCTCCCGTAACTCTTCATCTTCCCCATTCAACGCCTCTTTATACAATACAATGTCCTCCAGCGTTTTTTTATACGTTCGGTAGGCCACCACGATCTTCTCCAGGCTTCGGTATTCCTTGCTGGTTGCGGTGAACTTGGAATTATTGCCCACGATCTCCGGGTTGGTCAGGGCAACACCGAGTTGATCGAATCGGGCTTGTATGGCTTCTAAACGGTCGAGCATAACGTGGCGGGCAAAACTATGAAGATTACCTTTGCCGTCTACGATGACACTGCGCAAATTCCAAGCTACCGAGATATTTGATGGACGAACCCTTCTTCCCAACCATGTTCTTATCAGCGATTCAGAAGGAACGGTCATTGATCTAATCCCCGCTGAACAAGCGGGAGAATCGGTGGAAGTAATGAAGGGTACCCTGATGCCCGGATTCATCAACGCCCATTGTCACCTCGAACTGAGTCACCTGAAAGATGTAATTCCACCGCATACCGGACTCATCGAATTCCTTTGCTCCGTAGTCACCAAAAGAGGATTCAACCCTGCCGTCATCCAGGAAAAGATCCGGCTGGCCGAACAGGAGATGTATCAAAACGGAATCGTGGGCGTGGGCGATATCGGTAATACGGCCGACACCGCCGCCGTAAAAAAACAAAGCCGCATCTACTGGCAAAATTTCACTGAAGTACTCAGCTTCACCGATGAAAAGGCCGAAGCATCCTGCTTGCACTTCGAGGGCGTGGTGCACGAATTAAAAAAAGCCCTGGCGAATAGTCCCCTCCCCCACCGAACCAACCTGGTACCGCACGCTCCCTACTCCATCTCTCCGAAAAGTTTTGAATGGATCAACCAAGCCACCGCCGGGGAAGTGATCTCCATGCACAACCAGGAACATCCTGCAGAAGACCATCTTTATCAAACCGGCAAAAGTGAGTACCTGCGACTGTTTAAGATCTTCGGGATCGAACAATCTCCTTTTCCCGTCACCGGAAAATCGGCCCTTCGCTCCGTCTTGCCCTATTTCAACCGGAATCAAACCATCTTACTCGTGCACAACACCAGCACATCGGAAGAAGATATTGCCTGGGCCGAGCAATATGCGAAAGAAAACGGACTAACACTTTACTGGTGTCTTTGCATTAATGCCAACCGCTATATCGAAAACAAAACACCGCCGATCGAAGCCCTGATGAAACACGGATGTCGGATCGTATTGGGAACCGACAGCTACAGCAGCAATTGGCAACTTAGCATCGCCAAGGAATTGCAGACCATCCACAATCATTTCCCATTAATCCCCAAAGAAACCTTGCTGCAATGGGCGACCTCGTCTAGCGCCAACGCCCTTCGATGGGAGGAAACACTCGGATCCTTTCAAAAAGGAAAAAAACCCGGAATCGTTTTGCTTTCTGAAAATTGGGAAACCAGCACTCGCTTACTCTAATAAGGAATGAAGCACAGGCAAACTGCGCAGGCTGCCAAAGTCGGGCTGGTGCAATTGATAATATAATTCCAACGATTGCAGGAGCCGGCGACGCGTTTCTCGTCCCAAACGGATCTCCACCAGCTCTGCCGGCCGACGTGCCCGCAACAACAACAAAATCCATCCGGCATCCTCCGGCGATAAATATTCATTGTGGGAAGGTTGGGATATAATAAACCGTCCTTCCCGGAGGTCCAGCCAAGAACCCTCTTCCACGGCTTCCTCCATCAACCGAAATCCGAAGAAGTAGGATAGATGAATGGCAAAGAATAAGGGCATGTTGGCGGCTACCGCGACTGTGCATTGATCCAACTCCAACAAACAATCCTCCACAAATTGAAACAGATCAGAATTGGGTTCGGGCTGCTTCAAGCATCGATGCAACAACTCGATCAAAAACAACGCCACACTGTTTTTGGGAACGGAGGTGAACAACTCCTTGTACCAAATGCACCACTGAAATTCTTTGATGCGGTTCAACGACTTGGACGGATGATGATACACGATCAGATCGAGCAAGGCCCCGGGCTGAAAGAGATTGGCCTGGCCGCTTCCTTTCTTGGTCGATTTTCGGACGCCGCTCACGATGTACGACTGCAATCCGAACAGTTCAGTAAAAACAGTTACCACCAAGCTGCTGTCGCCGTACTTCACTGCCCGAAGCACCAATCCTTTTGTTTTATGTAAGGGCGTGGACATGCTATTCAATAAAAAAGATCCGGCCGTTGGCAATTGATTTTCCTCGCTCATCCACCACCAACACCAAATACGTGCCGCTGCTGACCTTTCGACCCGTATAATCGGTTCCGTTCCAGGTGGCTTGTCCGCCTAACGAGCGCGTCTGATACACCAATCGTCCGTCGAGCTCGGTGATCTTGACCCAAGAACGATCCCGCAATCCCCGTATACCAATCGTACCCGCGTATCCGGGTGGTACAGGGTTCGGATAAACCAGCAAGCCCGCGTCCGACTCGGTCGCGACTGTAGCGTCGGAGCGATAGGAACAAATCCCTTTATCGGTTGCAAAATAAACCTCGCCATATTTTCCGTCGACCACCACTTGGAGGACTTCATTGCTAAGCAGGGGACTATTTTCCGCCGTAAACTGTTGAAGTACGTTTTCGCCACGGGCGTCAATTAAAAAAATACCGTTGGAGGTTGCGATCCATTTTCGGTTGGCGCCGTCGACGGCGATCTGGTTGATGGTTTGTCCGTTAAAAAGATACCCGGCAAAGGGTCCGTTTTTAACAACGGGACGAAAGGCCTCACAAGCAGTAGCTGTAAATGGATTCTCTAGGCAATCGAGCAGGGCAATGCCGTTGTCGGTTCCGATCCAAACCACGCCTTCCCGATCGATTGTCAAACACTTTACCTCATCGCTGGGGAGATTTCCGTTGGCCGATCCGCTTCGGAATCTTCGCCACCGATCATCGGAGGCAGATGAAACAGTTGTACCGGCATCGTAAAGAATCAATCCGCCTCCTTTGGGGGAAACGATCCATTTGTGTTGGAAGGGATCGATCGCGACCTGAGCCATTGCATTTTCCGGAAGGAGAAAAGGCGTGGCAAATCGAAACCATTGACTGTCGCGCGTGCGAACGGCCAGGGGACGATCCGCGCCGTAATTGGAGATCCAAAGATTTTGTTGGGCATCGAAGGCAAGTCCCGCTACCCGATAACTATTCGGGTCGCCCACCGCCGGAAGTACGGATCCTTGCTTAAAGATCCGGATGGTATTGTTTGGTAATAGTTGGATCAATCCGCCGCCGTAGGATCCTGCCCAGAGCGAGCCGTTGCGTTTGTCTCTGGCCACCGCGATCAGATCCAAGACAGAATCCAGCACGGGAAATTCATATCGATTGTAATTGGTCCACTTTCCTTCGCGGAGCGCAAAGAGTCCGTCGCCGTTGTACAAATAATTCCAGGCAGCATTCACGGATCCGGCGGTGGCGAAAAAATTTCCATCGGAGGTGAGGAGTTGTCCGGCTGCGAGTCCTTGTGGACTATTAACAGAAAAGGTTTGATATGCACCGTTGACGAGAAAGCGGGTAACCCCTTCGAATCGATCGGCCAGCCAGGGTTCGCCATTGATCAATATGGATTGAACCGGATAGGAGATCGGTGCCAGTTGAGTGAGCAAGCGATAGGTAGTACCGTCAGCATTGAGGATCAGCACGCGACTGACTCCGTTGGTTTTTCGCTGACAAAGCAGCAATTTCTCTTCCGAAACACGGGCATTGATCAGTGGCCATTCGGAAGAGTGAAGGATACTCCACTGATTGTTGCTACGTCGATACAGCGTGTCGCGCACGGCGGCGATCAAATCCGATCCAAGCAATTGTGTGAAGGAACAAGAGCCGGCGGGCAAACCGCCTGATCCACTCATCAATTGCCAGTTGTTTGGATTGGCGGGGTTGGAGCCAACCCGCGGAATGGATTTCAATCCTTCTTCGGTAGCCGCATAAAAAAAGGTGGCATCGAAGGCAAATTGTTTGACGGGGATGGAGCGACCGCCAGCACCCAATCGCCACGTTTCTGGAATCAGCTTTCGGATGGGATCGACTTGAACGATGCCAAGTCCGGTTGATAAATAATACCGACCATTCAGATAACTGATCGAATGAATGGTTTTATCGCCGCCGCCCGTGGCTTGTTTGAGATCGGGGATGTTGAAGCGGTCATCGGCCGTGAGCAGATCGAGGTTGCTGTTTTGATAGGCGATGAGAAGTGCTTGGGTAGTCGGTTCAAAATGGATCGCCTGTATGCCGGTCTCGGCAAGTCCGTCTACCTTGCTGAACCGTTCTATGTTGCCGCTGCTTTTCTCGATCGAAAAAAAACTGTAGGGGGTGGCTACAAATACACGATCGGATGCCTGGGCCAGGTCGATGGCACTTTGATAAGGCAAGTGCGCCCGCCAGCTACCGATGAGTTGGGCGTCGCATAGGGTCGCCAGAAATAAAAGAAGTGCCGTTACAACCGATCGCATGAATCAAAAGTAATCGGATTTCTTGCGTTACGCCGTATGCTTTTCGTTTCTTTGTGCCTCAATTGTAAACGTATGTGGCATTCGCTTGGACAATTCATTCTGCGTCACCGCATCTTGTTGTTGGTTGCCCTGGCCGGACTCACCGGCTGGATGGGTTACGAAGCCAGTCAAGTGCAGCTGAGTTATGAATTCACCCGGGCAATTCCAACGGATAACCCCAAATACAAAAGCTATCAGGCATTCAAGTCCAAATTCGGGGAGGACGGAAACGTTTTGGTCGTGGGCATACAGTCGGATCGTTTCTTTCAGGATTCCGTATTCAATGCGTATGCAGCCCTGTGTCGAAACCTGAAAACGATCCGCGGCGTGGAAGATGTGCTGTCGGTACCCGGTGCAATTGGTTTATACCGGGATTCAGCGGCTGAAAAATTGAATGCGGTTCCCCTTTTCCCCGAGCGCGTATCCAGTCAAGCTGAATTAGACAGTTTAAAACAACTGTTTGCGAATCTTCCTTTCTATGAGGGATTGTTATACAACCCGAAAACAAAATCCTATCTAGCCGGACTTCGCATCAACAAAGACCTGCTCGCAACCAAGGAGCGGGAGCAGGTTATTCAGCAGATCGTGGACCGGGTGGAGGCCTTTGGAAAGGAACAAAAAATTGAGATGCACATCAGCGGACTACCCCTGATCCGCACGCAGGTTGCCTTGATGATCCAGCAGGAAATGAAATTATTTTTGATTGCCTCGGTCGTTTTATCGGCCTTGATTCTGTTGTTATTTTTCCGTTCGGTAAGCGCCATGGTACTGTCATTGATGGTCGTAGGCATTGGAGTGGTGTGGAGTGTTGGCTTGCTGCACCTATTGGGATATAAGATCAGTTTATTGACCGCGTTGATTCCGCCTTTGGTGGTGGTGATCGGGATTCCCAACTGCATTTATTTTCTCAATAAGTACCATGTGGCGTTCAATGAAACCGGCCATCGCGAAAAAGCATTGGTCACGATGGTAGAGAAAATGGGCATCGTCACCTTGTTCTGCAACATCACCGCTGCGATCGGATTTGCCGTCTTTGCCCTTACGGAAAGTGCGTTGCTAAAAGAATTTGGCTTGGTAGCCGGAACAAACATCTTTTTATTGTTCTTCATCTCCTTGATCTTGATCCCGGCCGTGCTTAGTTTTTTGCCGGCCCCAAAAACGAGACACACGCGTTATCTTGTAAACCCGCGAATGAATCGATGGCTGGATCGGCTCGAGCGTTGGTCGCTCAACCACCGTCGCCTTGTATATGGAATTACGATCGGCATCGTGCTATTTTCGATCGGAGGGATGTTGCGGTTGCGCAGCGAAGGATTTATTGTGGATGACTTACCGAAGACATCGAAGATTTATACCGACCTGAAATTCTTCGAGAAAAATTTCAAGGGCGTAATGCCTTTGGAGATCGTGGTGGACACCCGAAAAAAGCAGGGCGTTACCCGAAATCTGCGCAACCTGGAAAACATCGACTCCCTATCGCAATACCTTCAATCCATTCCTGACATCGCACGGCCTTTGAGCATTGCGGAGGGATTGAAATTTGCCCGGCAGGCGTTCTTTGAGGGAGACCCCGGCAGTTATGCCCTTCCTTCTTCGTACGATTTGCCCGCCATGATGCAGTACTTGAATTTTCGGGGCGATTCGGCAACGGGGAAATCCTATTTGGCCAAACTGGTGGGCAGTTTCATGGATAGTACCCGTTCGCAGGCACGGATCAGCGTGAATATGGCCGATATTGGAAGTCGACGATTACCCGGACTACTCGATAGCGTTCAGAACCGGGCGGAGGAGTTGTTCAACCGGGACAGCCTGAATGCATTGAGCGCCGACTCGTCCACCAAGGCAGCGCGAGCGGGAGACACGGCCTGGGGCAAGCGCACACATGCTATTGAACTCACGGGCACTAGCGTCACTTTTTTGGAGGGTAGTAGATTCATTATCAACGGATTAAAAGAAAGTATTTTCTGGGCTTTCCTGTTGATCGCGGCTTGTATGTTGTATCTGTTCCGCTCGGTTAGGATCCTATTGGCTTCCCTGATCCCGAACCTGATTCCCCTGGTGATCACTGCTGGAGTGATGGGCTGGGTGGGGGTTCCGTTGAAACCTTCCACTGTGTTGGTTTTCAGCGTGGCGTTGGGAATAGCGATTGACGTGACCATCCGGTTTTTGGTGAACTACAAGCAGGAATTACCCAATCAGGGGGGTGACCAACTGCGGACGGTGGTGGAGACTATTCACCACACGGGGATCAGTATTTTGTACACTTCAATGGTGCTCATTGCCGGCTTTATTGTGTTCTGCCTCAGTGAGTTCGGTGGAACTTTAGCCCTGGGATGGCTGACCTCATTGACCTTGGTAACCGCCACCTTTACGAACCTGGTTTTGCTTCCGGCCATCCTGATTAGCCTGGGCCGAAAGCCCGTCAAATAAGCAATTTTCGGGGGGTATTTTTTCCATTTTTGGAAAAGGGTCTTTTACCAATGAAAAAAACGGCCTTTTTTGGTCGATTTTCCCTCATAACTGACTAATTTCAACCGCCCGTACAAACGGGCATTTTCGAAATCTTCAAAAACTAACATGCACATGAGAAAACTGTATCTGCTCCTTTTGGGAGTTGTGTTCGCCATGGCGCCTGCACTGGCCCAACGAACCCTTACCGGCAAGGTGACTGATGACAAAGGCAATCCGGTTGCCAATGCCTCCGTGGTGGTGAAAGGAACGTCGTCCGGTACCACAACCAAAGCCGATGGAACCTATAGCCTGAACCTCCCTGCCAATGCGCAGGTGCTGGTGATCTCCTCGGTCGACATGATCGCTCAGGAGTTTCCCATCGGCAACCAAACCGTCATCAATGCCTCCTTGAAAAGTGATGAAAAGCTTATGGAAGAGGTGGTGGTGGTTGGATACGGTACTCAGCAGAAAAAAGCCTTTACCGGATCCGCCTCCAAAATTGATGTGAAAGAGTTTGCAAACTTGGTTACCCCGTCGGTGGACAAGCAATTGGCCGGCCGCGCAACGGGTGTACAGGTGACAAACTCCAGCGGACTGGTCAACCAGCCTGCCCGGATCTTTATCCGCGGAATCAACTCAATCAATCAATCAACCGCTCCGCTGTTTGTGGTAGACGGTGTGCCCATCATTTCGGGTAACTTGGCCGCCACTACAAACTCCAACGCCCTGGGTGATATCAACCCGGCCGACATCGAAAGCATCGAAGTATTGAAGGATGGTTCTGCCACCGCGATCTTCGGTTCCCGTGCGGCTGCCGGGGTGATCATGATCACCACTAAAAAAGGATCCAAGGGCCGCGCCAAGGTTTCGTACGACATGACCATGGGTTTCAGTAATACGCTGAAGCGTTTTGATCTGCTCAATGCTGATGAGTTCGTAACCATCACCAACGAAAAATTGGCGAACCGCGGTGTAGCACCTCGCGCCGGTGTCAATCCGGGTGGTGTAAATACCGATTGGCAGTCAATCGCGCTGATCAACAATGCCCTGGTTCAAACCCATAACCTGAGCTATCAGGGGGGCACTGCCAAAACCAGCTACTTCTTCTCAGCCAACTATTCCAAGCAGCAGGGAGTCATCATCAGCAACTTCAACAAAGCATTCCGCATTCGTACCAACTTGGAGCATGAAGTAAACAGCTTCCTGAAACTGGGAAATAACATGACGGTAAGCCGTCAAGATGATGGCGACCAGAACAACGGTTCCAACGCGCTGAGCGGATCGATCGCTTCCGCCCTGCGTTTGTTGCCCAATGTCAATCCCTACAACGTGAACGGTCCGGGTGGCTTCAACATCAACTTCCCTTTTGCAAACTCGATTCCTGTCGGGCCTAACACACAAGGAGTAGACGATAACTTCACCAACGTCGCCTTCACCCTTACGCAGAACAAGTATGCTTCGGAGAAAATGCGCATCATCAACAACTCCTTCGCGGAACTTTCTTTCACCAACCGATTGAAATTCCGCACGGTGCTATCCGCCGATTGGTTCAACGACTACAGTTTCCAGAGCCTGGATCCCCGTCACGGGGATGGATATAGTTCCGGTGGTATTGCCTATAACGCCAACCAAAACATCCTGCGTACCGTTTGGCAGAATTACTTCAACTACAACTTCAAGATCAAAGGAGGTCACACTTTCTACATGACTGCCGGTCATGAAGTACAGAAGCAAACCAACAAATTGATTTCCGTTACCGGACAAACCATCATCGATCTGTTCTTCCTGAAGGAAAACCTGATCTCCGGCACAGCGTCTACCCAGCAGATCGGCGGTAGCTATTCCCGCTCCGGTTTCGAGTCGCTTTTCGGTCGTATCAACTACGATTTCAAGAATCGCTACTTCTTGCAGGCTTCTGTTCGTCGCGATGGACAAAGTTCTCTGGCTAAAGACAAGCGCTATGGTAGCTTCCCCGGCATTTCCGTGGGTTGGCGCCCTTCCGAGGAAACCCTCTGGAAGAACAGTGCGTTCCTGACCAAAACATTCACGGATGTTAAGCTTAAATACTCGTACGCCAAAGTGGGTAACACCCTCGGTGGTTTCCCTTTCCTGTCGGCCACTTTCGGTCCGGCCCCCTACGGAAACATCAACGGTATCGCCCTCAACTTCATTGGAAACCCCGTATTGCAATGGGAGACCAGTTCGAAGTATGACTTCGGCGTGGAGATCGGAATGTTCAAAGGCCGTGTGAACATGACCTTTGACTGGTTCCTGAACGATGTTGATAATCTGGTACTGGCCGTGCCTACACCGCCCAGTGCCGGTATCCCGGGCAACTCCATCTCGCAGAACATCGGTACCCTTCAGAACCGCGGTACGGAGTTCTCTATCGACCTGTCGGTCGTTCGCAAAAAAGACTGGGGATGGGATATGAACTTCAACTACTCGAACGTAAAGAACAAGATCACCAAACTCTATTCGATCAATGGCAATCCCGTACCCTACATCCAAAACGGTGCCTACAACTTGATCCGCGTGGGTGATCCGATTAACATCATTCACGGGTATCAGTACGCCGGGGTAAACACCGCAAATGGTTTCCCGATGTATTACAAGGCCGACGGAAAATTGGTTACGCACAACGTCGTGAATGGACTTTATTACTTCGTAACCGGACCAAACGACGGAAGCCTGCTCGCGGCCAATGCCACTACCATGGGCTTTGCCGATCGTCAGAACCTGGGACAAGGAATCCCCACTTACTTCGGTGCGTGGACCAACAATTTCCGCTACAAGCAATTCAATGTTGAAGTAATGCTTCGCTACTCCGGTGGCAACCAGATCATGAATACGACCGCACAAGAAGCCCTGTTCAGCCAAAGCATCCACAACAACGGGAAGGCCATCTTACGTCGGTGGACCAAGCCCGGTGATGTAACCAATGTTCCTCGTCTGTACTGGGGTCTGAGCAACAACGTCAACCAAAACAGCATTGCCAACTCTCGCTTCGTGGAGAGCGGCAACTACCTGCGTTTGCAAAACCTGGTGATCAACTATACCATGGACCGGGATGTGATCAGCAACATTTTCAAAGGGTACATCGAGAGTGTACGCTTCTTCGTACAGGGACAAAACCTCCATGTATGGTCTAAGTACAGCGGCGCCGATCCAGATAACGTTACTGCGGGCGGTATCGATGCCAGCGTATCGCCCCAGATCCGTACCATCTCCTTTGGCATGAACGTTGGATTCTAATTCTGCAAAACCACTAAACGAATGAATATGAAAAATAAATTGAACTTTCTGGTGATCTCGGTGCTTTCGGTGGCACTGCTCTCCGGATGTAAGAAGGCGCTGGACCTGCAGCCCTACACCTCTGTGGCGGTAGATGTAGCATTCAGCAACTCTGATAAATGTCTCACTTCCCTGTACGGTGTATACGATGCCGCGCAGAGTGGAGATTATTTTGGTGCCGTTCGCGGATATCCGTTCGGAGCCGCAAACATTGAGCAAGGCGATTGCCGCGGAGAGGACGTGATCAACATCGCGGCTTTCTACCAGATCACCTATCAGGCCACCTATAACGCTACCTATGCAAATGGAGAAGGCCACTGGAACTCACTCTACGCCCTGATCAACAAAGCCAACGTTTGTATCGATGGGTTCCGGGGTGCCGGTTCCCGGGGTGCCATTCCAGCTGCGACTGCCCTGCAGTTCGAAGCCGAGTGCCGCTTCCTGCGTGCCTTCGCTCACCACGAACTGATGATCCACTGGGCCCGCCCTTACCGCGATGGTAACGGTACACAAGTAGGTGTTCCTTACCGCGATTTCGCCGTAAACGTACCCTCCACCGTAGACCAGGTTCGTAACCTGCCCCGCGCCGTGAGCGATACCGTTTATCGCCGCATGCTGCGTGACCTGGATTTTGCAGAAACCAACATGGCTGCCGTCACCACCGGTAACGCCCGTACGGTTCGCGCCACCAAGGCAGCCGCCATTGCACTCAAAATGCGTTTGCACATGCACATGGGTAACTGGGCTGCTGTGAAAACGGAAGGCGTCAAACTGGTACCCGGTACCGTCAATCCGTTGGCTCCAACCTCAGTGGTTTCTCCGATCGGTTCCTGGGCACTGACCGCTGCTCCGGATGGTCCTTTTGCGAACAACAGTTCTTCTGAAAGCATCTTTTCCGTACGGAACGATGCCTTGGATAATACCGGGGTAAACGGAGCCTTGCCTGCTATGCTGGGTGCTGCCAACCTCGGTGCACGCGGACTGGTTGCCATCTCCCCGATCTTGTGGAACAACACCGGCTGGCGTTGCGACGACCTGCGCCGTACGCTGCTTTATGTAGGCGGTACCAATGCCAACGGAGGTGCCAGCTTCTTTACTAATAAGTACCGTGACTATGTCGGTCGCTCCGATTTCGCCCCTCAAGTTCGTTATGCAGAAGTGCTCCTGATGCAAGCGGAGGCCGAAGCTCGTTTGGCTACTGGCGTATCGCAGCCCGCCATCGATCTGCTGAACACCGTTCGCAACCGGGCACTGCCCACCCCTGCTACCATGCAATATCTGGCTACTAACTTCGCTGATAGAATTGCACTGATCCGTGCCATCCTGCTGGAGCGCCGCATCGAGTTCCTCTGCGAGGGCAAACGCTGGGCTGATATTTCCCGCCTGTCGCAAGAAACTGATTTCACCACCGGTGGCATTCCGGCCAAAGCAGTGAATGGTGCTCAAGGATTGGCAATGTACGGTTGTGGTCTTCCTTACACACCCGGTCAGGCAGGTATTCCTTATGGCGACTACCGCTTCATTTGGCCGATCCCCGCAACGGAGATCATCCAAAATCCGATCGTATCCCAAAACCCCGGATACTAATAACTAACTCAGAACATCGAATTAAAACCCCGGCTCCCGCCGGGGTTTTTCTTTATTACCTTTACATCCAGAACAATCCTACATGAGAAAAATCCTGACGCTCGCCATCATTCTTTTACTGATACAATCGTGTAAGCTCAAAAATGGACCGGGCCTTCAGGTGAATGGCACGCTACAGGATACGACTTTCACCCTCTTATACTTGGAGGAAGTCCCTATGGAAACTAACCAGCCTACAATTGTTGATTCCGTCCGGCCAGACCAATCCGGCCAATTTACCCTGCAGGCACCGGCAGCAGAGGACCGCGTTTATTTCATTCGACCCGCAAGACAGTCATATCCACTCTTTGCTGTGATAAATGACAGCAAACAAATTGACGTGAAAGTAAAATTTGAAAGGATTGACGGACAATTAAGTCCGGCCTATACCGTCAAGGGTTCTACCGCCTCCGAGCAAATCCATGATTTTTCAGCAGATTTGAACGAGGACCTACGCGCCATTATTAAAGACCGCATGGCACTGGATACACTGCTACAAAAAAACAAACCGGATAGCATAATCAATCCCATCCGAAAAAAGATGATCGATCGTACAAAATCGCTATCCATCCTGGTCGATTCTCAATTGAGCCTAGCGGCAACTCCCAGTGCCTATATGTTTATTTTAGGAACCTACCAAAGTGCTGCCTCCAACCCCATATTCAGTTTGGAGCTTTTCAGCATGGAGCGCATCAAGGAAGGCCTAGTCAAACTCGGGGGGAAATTTCCGAACCACACCGGGCTTGCCACTTTTCGGCGTAAACTCGAAGAGGAGATACAAAAAAGTAAAGGATTGCTCGGGCAATCAGCACCTGATTTCACCCTGCCCGATGTAAACGGAAAACCCATCGCGCTGAAAAGTTTTCGCGGGAAATGGGTGCTGGTCGATTTTTGGGCAAGTTGGTGCAGACCTTGCCGAATGGAAAACCCGACAGTTGTGGCTGCCTACCAGCAATTCAAGAATAAGAATTTTACCATACTGGGTGTTTCACTCGACCGGGAGGATGGAAAACAGGATTGGTTAAAAGCTATTCAGGATGATAAGCTCGTATGGCCACAGGTCAGCGACCTAAAATTCTGGAACAGCCTGGTCGTACCCATGTACCAAATCGAAGGCATCCCCTACAATGTACTGATCGACCCACAGGGAAAAGTAGTGGCAGAAAATCTTCGTGGGCCCCAACTGGCAAAAAAATTAAAAGAGCTCATTAACTAAGAGCAGATAATCGCGAAAACAACTAGGGCGATTTATTCAGGAGACCTTTACCACCTCAAGTACCTTATTCAGACTAGAAATATCCTGTCCGCCTGCCGTAGCCAATCCAGGCTGACCACCGCCCCCTCCTTGTATCAAAGGAGCTACTACTTCTTTTATGATCTTACCGGCATTCAGTCCGCTTGATTTCACCAATGCCTCGCTGATCCCAATCGCCACGGCTGCCTTCCCTTGTATGGAAGCAACCAAAACGACCAATCGATCATTACCACGGCTGCGGAGGTCATGACATAATTTTTTCAGTGCATCGGCAGAATATATCTCCACTACCGCACCCAGGAACGAGCGCCCTTTTTCAGATACAATCGTTTTCTCCAATTCTCCAGCGAGCAACTGCAATTGTTTCGCCTCCATCCCTTCCAAATGCTTGCGGGCATGAGATAAATCCTCTTGCATTTGCTCGATCGCTTTTACCGGAGGCGTAGGGGTTTTCAAGACTTCCTTGATGGCCCGCAACGATCGAGTTTGTTCCTGCATCCAATCGATGGCCGCCGAACCGGATACCGCCTCGAGGCGTCGCACCCCGGCAGCCACGGCCGATTCCGAAAGGATCGAAAACAAACCCAATTCACCGGTCGATCCCACGTGGGTGCCGCCGCATAATTCAATCGAATAGTTTGGGTCCATGATCACTACCCGAACCACGTCGCCGTATTTCTCCCCGAACAATGCCATCGCCCCCAATTTCAATGCCTCGTCTTTAGGCAGCGTCTTGATCACAACGGGGATATTTTCCCGAATTTTTTGGTTGACCAGCTGCTCGATCTGCTCTGCCTCGGCATCGGTCACTTTGGCAAAATGAGAAAAATCAAATCGCAACTGCCCAGCATTCACCAACGATCCTTTTTGAGCAACATGGGTACCCAGCACTTGCCGAAGAGCACTGTGCAGCAAATGCGTGGCAGAATGATGCACCGTGGTTAGGTTACGAAGCTCCGCATTAACGAGTGCTTGTAACGGTTGAGCTGGATCCACAGGCAAGGCCGTCAAAAAATGAATGATCAGGTCATTGTCTTTTTTTGTATCCGTAACCTCATATTTATTACTCTCTGCGATCAACCAGCCCTGATCGCCTACCTGCCCGCCACTTTCTGCATAAAACGGAGTGGTATCCAACACGACCTGATAAGCGGTCTTCCCCTTTGCGGTCACTTTTCTGTATTTGCGGATCTGTGCACTAGCCGATAAGGAATCGTAACCCACAAATACACTGCCGCCTTCGGCCAGTACGATCCAATCCTGTGCGTCAATTGCTCCGGCAGCACGGCTTCGATCCTTCTGCTGCTTCATCTCTTGTTCAAATCCGGACTCATCCACTTGCAACTGATTCTCTTGTGCGATCAGTCGAGTTAGATCGATTGGAAAACCATAAGTATCATATAATTCAAAAGCATCTTTTCCGGCAACGGTTCCCCGCGTGGCAGAATGAAGAATATCATCCATGCGCTTCAGCCCTTTCTCCAGTGTACGCAGAAACGACTCTTCCTCTTCGCGAACCACCTTGCGAACGAAATCAACCTGTTGCTGCAACTCGGGAAATACCCCCTCGAATTGCTTGGCCAGTACGGGGATTAACTGGTGCAGCAAGGGATTTTGATAATTGAGGTAGGAATAATAGTAGCGAACGGCACGACGCAAGATGCGCCGGATCACATATCCGACTCCGGTATTAGAGGGAAGTTGTCCGTCAGCGATGGTAAATCCGATCGCCCGAATGTGATCGGCGATCACCCGAAACGCAACCGCCTCCCGCGTATCACTGCCATCATACCTGCGGCCGGTGATTTGCTCCGTAGCAGTTATGGTTCCTGAAAAAATATCGGTATCGTAATTGGATGATTTTCCCTGCAATACCCGAACCAACCGTTCCAGCCCCATTCCGGTATCCACGTGTGTGGCCGGAAGGGGCTCCAGCGAACCATCTTTTTTCCGGTTGAATTGAATGAATACATTGTTCCAGATCTCAATCACCTGGGGGTGATCTTTATTCACTAGGTCGCGGCCGGGGATTTTTTTTCGTTCTTCGTCGGGGCGACAATCCACATGGATCTCACTGCAAGGTCCGCAGGGACCCGTGTCGCCCATCTCCCAAAAATTATCTTTCTTATTGCCAAAAACAATGCGATCCTCCGGAAGCAGTTCTTTCCACTTTGCTAATGCGATAGAGGAGGGATGTAGGCCCTCCTTGGCATCCCCTTCAAAGACCGTGGCATAGAGTCTGTCTTTGGGAATTTGGTATACTTCCGTCAGCAATTCCCAGCTCCACCCAATGGCCTCATTTTTGAAATAGTCGCCAAAACTCCAATTGCCCAGCATCTCGAACATCGTGTGGTGGTAGGTATCCACACCTACTTCCTCCAAGTCGTTGTGCTTTCCGCTTACGCGCAGACATTTCTGTGTATCAACCACCCGTCTGTGTTCAGGGATTCGGTTGCCCAAGAAAAAATCCTTGAATTGATTCATCCCTGCGTTGGTGAACAGCAAGGTCGGATCGTTCTTGACCACGATGGGGGCCGAAGGCACAATGACATGTCCTTTGGAAGCAAAAAAATCTAAAAATGCCTGTCGAATCTGAGCAGCAGTCATGGTAAATAGAATTCCGGCAGACCGGGTATATTTGTTGACGCAAAGGTAGGCGAAACACGCCTTTCCGAACCCCTCACCGCCACCCATGAGGCAGGCTAAATTCATTTTCAATACCCAGACGCTTCAGTACGAGAAGCACGAGACCCCGCTGCGCGTCCGACTGCTGCGCATTTTTGGGTTTCTCGCTGCGTCTTTGGTGACAGCCGGACTGATCGCCTTTGCCGCATTTCGGTTCATCGGGTCACCACAAGAAAAGTTCCTGCAAGCAGAAAATCGTTACCTGCGTGATCAATACGAGGGATTGGGAAAGAAGCTCGGAGAAATCGAGATCAAACTTTACGAGCTAGAAAAACGGGACAATGAAGTATACCGATCGATTTTTGAGGCAAATCCCATTCCCGACAGTGCTCGAGCTCAGTTAGAGGCGGAGGCCCTGGAAATTGCAAAAATCGAGCGGATGCCCTCCGAGGAGCTGATTCCCTCTATAACCAAAACGTTGGATGCCTTATCAGCCCGAATGCGGGTACAGGAAAAGTCCTACCAAACGGTAGAGTCGTTGGTGAAAGACAAAGCCACCCTCCTGGCGCATACACCAGCCATTCAACCAGTACATAATCGCGATCTTACCCGAATCGCAAGCGGTTTTGGATATCGGATCGATCCTATATACAAAACTCAAAAAATGCATCAGGGCATCGATTTCACCGCCCCGCAAGGAGCCCCCATCTATGCCACCGCCAACGGCATCGTCAACCATGCCGGTGATCGAAATAATGGATATGGGAATTACGTAACGATCGACCATGGGTATGGATATCAAACTTTATACGGACACATGGTCCGAATAAAAGTATCCATAGGTCAAAAAGTAACCCGAGGAGAAGTAATCGGCTGGGTCGGAAGCACGGGCAAATCAACCGGCCCCCACTGCCACTATGAAGTCATAAAGTTCAACCAGAAAATCGATCCGATCTATTTCTTTTATAACGATCTGACACCCGGACAATTTGATCAACTACTAAAAAAAGCTGCTGCCAGTAATCAAAGCCTGGACTGACAAAGCTGTCACATACTTTTCCACACTGTCTTTTCGTTAACACAAAAAGGCCCATCCCTCCGATAACTTTACGCAGCAAAGCATCGGATATGGCAAAACCTCTAACCCAAATTACCTTTTCATTCGGAGACGAAGACACCCTGATCCCTCCGCCTCCTCCCCATCCGCTAAAGCCGATTAAAAGCCCAAAAACCACCCCCCCGCCCCCACCCGAAACAACCCGATCCGAAGAACCAATCGAAATGAACAGTCCCCGTCTTGGCATGCAACGCTCCGATACGCCCGGTAAAAGGGGGCGTCGTTCCCTGCAAGAAAATGCCGCTAATGTGGACCGCATCGAAATCCCCAACGATGAAGAGTTGTTCAAAAAACAGTATTACTCGATCGGTGAAGTAGCCCGCATGTTCCAAGAAAAACAATCCCTGATCCGCTACTGGGCTTCCGAATTCGAGGTGCTTCAACCCCGCAAGAACCGAAAAGGAGATCGCTTTTTCCGTCCCGTCGACATCAAAAACCTAGTACTCATTTACGACCTGCTACGCCGCCGCAAATTCACCATTGATGGGGCTCGTGATTACCTGAAAAAAGGCGACAAGGCGGAGCAACAAATGGCTGCGATCCAATCACTCAAGCAAATTCGACAGTTCCTACTGGAGTTGAAAGCCTCACTCTAACAAGTTTGGATAGTTTGGGGAGTTTGAGAAGTTTGAAGAGTTTGAAGAGTTTTTACAATGAAAATGATTCGGAAGTTTTTTTTGTTTTTGGTTGGCATATTGTTGTCGGCAGGTGTGTGGTCGCAGCCGTACGAAGTGTTTTCCGAAAGACCGGGAGAGAAAACCATCAAGGGGCATTTTTCGCGCATGTTGCTGGAGACGGATACCAGTTTTCATTGGTACGCCCCCACGTACAAGAACTACAAAGCCCGACCGGATGCGCTGGAAAACATCCGTAAACAAAAAGACTCCGTAGAGATCGTGGCTTTCATGGGTACCTGGTGTGAAGACTCCCATTTTATCATTCCACAACTCATTGCGTTGCTCGACAGTGCCCAATTTCCCCGAGAGAAATTTTCCTTGATCGGGGTAGATCGAAATAAGAAAACCGTAGGCCGCCTTTCCGAGGCATTGAACATAACCCTAGTGCCAACCATCCTGGTCTTCCGAAACGGAAAAGAAGTTGGACGCATTGTAGAATATGGTAAATACGGCATGTTCGACAAAGAACTGGCCGAGATCTTGCGTTAACGATCCGCTGTTTTAACACGAACCTCCGTGGTGGTCCCGGCCAACTCAATGCCCATGGCTTCCAGCTCCTTCATCAGTTTCAGATAGGCGGATTGACGAAGCGTTAAAAAATCTGAAACAGAAATATGCACCGGTACATAATATTCAGCAGTTACTACCAGCGCATTTCCGGTCACATCCGAAAAATGGACGGAAGTAGATTCGAACGGCGGCCTGGATAGAAGTTCTTGGACAAGGCGAATGATCTCCTCCACTTGCGAAGCTCGGGTTCTTAGATCGAGCTCTAAACGCAGGTCACCTCGGCGATGACTGCGCTCGGTTAAATTATCCAGCAGGCTGTCCACCATCTGCTTATTTGGAACAGTAACATAGGTTTTTTGCTCGGTTCGAATGCGTGTACTCCGCAAGCCGATCCGTTCCACCACACCCGAGATCGAATGTACCTTCACCTGATCACCCGTATGAAACGGCTTGTCAAAAAAGATAATAAACGAGGCAATTAGATTTTCTAAACTCTCTCGAAGCGCCAAGGCGATGGCTGCACCCACAAGGCTGAGTCCGGTTAGCAACTCCCCGACCTGAAATCCAAAAGCAAACCGAACCATCAGGAGGATTCCGATGATGATCAGAAGTACTTTAAAAAAATCCTTGAAAAAAACGATCAACTGATTCTCGGAAAGATCCTCGTTGAGGTTGCTTCGTCGGCTTAGCAATAAGGCTATAAAATCAATCATTCGCAACAGAAGCGCGAGGAAAGAACCGATAAGCAACATCGTGCCGGATGTATGAATGATCTGCCGAGTAGTGAAATCAAATAGCGTCCATTCCAAAAAAGACGGAAAGCGCAATTTGTATAGGGCCGCAACGGAGACCAATACGGTAAAGAAAAATCCGAGCGGACGAAATACCAAACTCACAAAAGAAGGTTTATCAACCCCCTTCCAAATCCGATGCACCAAACGAAACAGCAATCCGGCCAGGTACTGAGAGATCCATTGACGAAGGATCAATATGGACAAAATAACTGCCCCCACAATCAAATACGCACCCAATGTATTGTCACCCCACTGATAATTCCACCAAAATACTGAACGCATATGCCTGATTTACCTTGTTGTATAGATCCGAATCCGATCACCCGCTACACCGCGAATCAACGCGTACAATTTCTTCCCTTTTACCACTACTTGAATGGCTCCTTGTAATTCGGCTGGTAGCACCCACTCCTCATAATAGGTGGTCTTGATCTCATAGCGATATAGGGTATCGGCCTTTCTTCCATACATAAAACCTCCATCCACTTGCCAGTCGGACCAATCATAGATCTGAATGCCATTTTTCAAATTTCCAAAATAATCGAAGACAAAGACCCCTTGATTGGGTTCATAGAGATAAAGGCTGCGGTCCTGATCAAACAACCGAGCCGGCGAAAAGGGGCGACCCAAGATCAACCGAAAATCAGATGTACTCCACCCGATCGTGCCGTTAAGATCTACCTTTCGCAACACATAGGCCAGCGGATCGTAGATCCAGAGCTGATTGTCGTAGCTCCGTACCCAAGCTTGAAGCTGTACGATGTTGCTCGCTTGCAGGTTGATTTGAGTAACCGGATTCAAAAACCGATCCAGCACCACAAAACGTACGCCATCTCCATAAAACAAAATGGGCTGCATCGGATTGCTCACATCGATCCCGCTTAAAGGGCCGAATCGTCGTACGTCGTTGTAGACTGCGAGGGAGTCGCCCGTTGCGCCAACCTTCTTCACCTGATCCTTTCGGTCGATCAGATAAAGATTTCCCAGGTGATCGGCCGTAAGCAAGCGGATATCACCAACTAGGGTTCGCTCATATTTAAAAAGCGTGTCGAATTGAGCCCATCCCGCCGGGGCTAGAAAAGAAAACACCCAATATAAGAGCAAGTACCTCATGAACGAATGATCGATGATTCGGATCGCTCAAAACTCTTCAGGTGAATCATGCCGTTTTCAATGACGGCATAGGTTTGATACCGGACCCAATCGCCCAGATTTATGTATCGGGCGCCGGGATCGATGGAGCAATCAATCGGGAGGTGCCGATGGCCAAATAAGTAATAATCGACCGGCGCTTCCTGTTGCTTGCGCGTGGCATATTGAATGAGCCATTCCCGCTCAGCGCCTAGAAAGACTTCTTCCCTCGATCCAACCTGCACCCGGCTTTTTCGACTGAAATAGTTGGCCACACCCATGCCAACAGCCGGAGGAAGAATCCCAAACAGCCATTGGGCGAACGGATTGCGGAATAGTTTTTTCAATCGCTTGTAACTTTTGTCACCCGGACCCAATCCGTCGCCATGCCCCACCAATAATTTCTTGCCCTGCCGATCAAACCGAACCGGTTGATCGTATACAGCCATATTCAACTCCTTTTGAAAATAATCCCGCACCCACATATCGTGGTTGCCCATAAAAAAATGCAAGGAGATACCACGGTCCGATAACTCCGCCAGTTTCCCCAGCAGCCGTACATGTCCTTTTGGAACCACCGTACGGTA
Source organism: Bacteroidota bacterium (assembly GCA_016868775.1). Classification (GTDB taxonomy): domain Bacteria; phylum Bacteroidota; class Bacteroidia; order Chitinophagales; family Chitinophagaceae; genus JJ008. The sequence goes on from VGFT01000001.1 coordinate 153,751, forward strand.
CTCAAACCAAAAATCAAACAGATCGCCCACCAGAAAAATTTCGGCAGCATCGGCTTTGATGGAATCCAGAAAACGGACCAACGTGCGCTCCCGTTCCAAGCTGGCCGTGGGGTTCGGAGCGCCTAAATGAAAATCAGACAAAAAATAGATGCGTGTTTGCACGAGGGAAAGTTACAAAACGAAGCGCACTAGTCCTCCACCAGAAAGAGATATACCTCTTTGGGACCATGCACCCCTACCACCAGGGTTTTCTCAATATCTGCTGTGCGGCTGGGACCGGTTGCAAAGCTGACCAACGACGGAAACGCCTCTCCATGCTCGGACTTGATCCGCTGAAATGCATCTCCCACATCATAGACCAACTGAGAGGTATAGGCCACACAAACATGAATGGGCGCATAGACGGAAGCCGTACGACCCCCCGTTTGTGCTGCACTGAGCACAATGCTGCCGGTACGAGCCACCAAACAGTCACATCCGGTAATGGATACATCCGACCGACCCAAATCTTCATTGAACAACCGATCGCCCACGATCGGATCGATCATCGGCCTCAGTTTTTCCTCCACGCAATAGACTTTTTCCCAATCCATTTTTCGGATCAGACTGCCCAACTGAAACGCAAGCTCTTGCCGGTTGATACAATAAATGAATTTTCCATCGAGGGCCGTAAAGTGCTCCGCAAACTCCACTTCGATCTCCTGCTTTAAAGCAGGAACCACCGGCTCCGCTACCTCCCGCTGGGGAAAGGGCATGGGCGTATCCGTAGCCAAAGCTTGCCGGATGCGCGTCAAGATATTTTCCCGAGAAGGCGAGATATTCATATCGATCAGACAGATGGAGTTAACGAAGGAAGCTCACCCGCCTCACCGTTCGACTGCTCGCTAGACGATTCACTTGCGGAGGCATCCGCAACCGGTTCAGCAGCAACAGTCGGTTCAGCCGGTATCGCATCAGCCAATGGCTTTTTCTCTTCGTAGGGACGCTTTCCGATCAACGCCTCTACATCGCTTTGAAACAAGACCTCGCGCTCCAACAATGCATTGGCAAGCTTCTCGACTTGCTCCTTTTTATCGGTCAGCAATTGCTTGGTACGGTCATACGCCCCATCGATCAACTCACGAACCTCATCGTCGATGAGCTTGGCGGTGTCCTCCGAATAAGGTTTGGTAAACGTATTGTCCTGCGTCGGATCGTAAAAACTAATGTTACCAACCTTTTCATTCATTCCATAAACCGTAACCATCGCATACGCCGTACGAGTGATCTGCTGCAGATCGTTCTGCGCTCCGGTTGAAATTTTTTCGAAGAAGATCTCCTCACTCGCGCGTCCACCCAACGTCATGCAGATCTGGTCGTTCAATTGATCGGTGTTGTAGAGATACTGCTCCTTGGGCGTATACTGGGCATATCCCAATGCCGCCGTACCGCGCGGAACGATCGTTACTTTAAGCAACGGATACGCATGCTCAAGGTACCAACCGCAGATGGCGTGACCGGCCTCGTGGTAGGCAATGATCTTTTTCTCCTCGGGCGAAATGATCTTGTTCTTCTTTTCCAATCCTCCGATCACCCGATCTACCGCATCCTGAAAATCCTGCATATCTACCGCCTCTTTATTCTTGCGGGCCGCGATCAGGGCTGCCTCATTACACACGTTGGCAATATCCGCACCCGCAAATCCGGGTGTCTGCTCGGCCAACTTGTGAATGTCGAGCGTACTGGAAACCTTGATGGGCTTCAAGTGAACCTTAAAAATATCCTCCCGGCCTTTCAGGTCAGGTTTGTCGATCGTGATCTGCCGGTCGAAACGACCCGGACGCAGCAGGGCTGAGTCGAGTACATCGGGACGATTCGTCGCCGCCAGTACAATAATACCCGCGTCGGTGCCAAATCCGTCCATTTCCACCAGCATCTGATTCAACGTACTCTCCCGCTCATCGTTGCTCATCATCGTATTCTTTCCGCGGGCCCGACCGATGGCATCGATCTCATCGATGAATATGATACAAGGCGCTTTCTCACGTGCCTGTTTGAACAAGTCGCGCACCCGGCTGGCGCCCACACCCACGAACATCTCAACGAAATCCGATCCACTCAAACTGAAGAACGGAACCTGCGCTTCGCCAGCAACGGCTTTGGCCAATAAGGTTTTCCCGGTTCCGGGCGGGCCGATCAGCAACGCACCCTTCGGGATCTTACCGCCTAGGTTGGTATATTTTTTGGGATTCTTCAGGAAATCGACGATCTCCATCACCTCCACCTTTGCTTCGTCTAAGCCCGCTACATCCGCAAATGTGATGTTGACTTTTGTGCCTTTATCAAATAATGTAGCCTTGGATTTTCCAATGCTGAAAATGCCGCCACCGCCGCCGCCGGCCGGCCCACCCATCTTGCGCGTGAACAAGACCCAGATGCCCACAAAAAGCAACACGGGTAACAAGAATTGAAGGATGCCACCGAACCAGTCGCGCTCGTTGTCGACTTCAAATGCCACTTCTGCGATCCCGGGATTTTTGGTGTATAGATCCGACATGGATTTCTGAAAGGCCTCTCCGCCGGTGATGCGAAAACTCATGTGCGGTCCCTGCTTGTTCACCTTGCCTCCTGTCTCCTTGAATCGGGCCGCTTGGGCAACCTGACCGGAGTCGTTCAGAAAAACGCGTACCGAATTTCGGTTGTCGATGATCAGGTATTTTTCAACCTGGCCTTTCAAGACCATTTGTTTGAACTCCTTTTCGTTCGTCTTCACCATATTCGGAACCAAGGGTCCAAATAATTGCATGCCGATCAATACGGCAAAGACGACCGCATAGATCCAATAAAAGCTGAAACGAGGCGTCTTTTTGGGAGACTTTCCTGCTCCGCCGGTTCGATTTTCATTCATACTTTTCAAAATTCGATTGCTTCATTATCCATTGGTACAAGGACTGAGCCAAATGGCCCAAGTTGTCGAAACTTTAACAGCTTAGTCGTGTTTTACCTGCTCCGCATCACTCCACATCTCCTCCAACTGATAAAACGTCCGGTTTACCGGCAGCATGACATGCACCACAATGTTCACATAATCGATCAACACCCAGTGCAGCTTTTGGTTGCCCTCCCGACGGTAAGGTATCTCTCCGCATTTCTCTTTTACCTGATCCTCGATATGATCGGAGATGGCCCTGATCTGTGGCTGACTCCTGGCTTCACAGATCAGAAAGAAGTCGGCCACCGCTTCCGGAATCTTGCGCAGATCCATCGAAACGATCTCCTCCCCCTTTTTCAACAGAATGGCCGAAAGAATGGTCTTGAATAACTTGGAGTTGCGGTTGATGCGTTTGGACGCGGCAGGACGATCAGCTGGAGTGTCGGTACGACGTTTGGAGGACGGAGCCAAAGGTTTGTGTCTGGACGTTTTGTTTTTTGATTACGTTTACGCTCAAAAATAGCGATTAATTGGCATTGGATCCCCTCGAAAACACGATCGGCAACCGATTCACTGAATGGGAACAAGTGGGTAGTACCAACGACCTGGCCCGGGAGTGGATCGAATATAAACTGGCTCGCCACGGAGACGTACTCTTCGCCCGGCACCAAACCGCTGGCCGCGGACAGATGGGAAAATCCTGGCTCTCCCAGCCCGGCCAAAATCTGGCCATGACCCTCCTTATTGAAAACGCCCGATTGCCCGACGCCCTCCCTTTTCACCTGAGTATTTGCTGTGCCCTTAGCGGCTGGTCGGCCCTGACCGCCCACACCCAAGGCGACATGACGCTCAAATGGCCCAATGACCTCTACTGGAAAAAAAGAAAGATCGGAGGACTGCTCATCGAAACCCAAAAAAACTGGAGTGTGGTAGGACTCGGCATCAACCTCAATCAAACCAAGTTCGACCCCTCCCTTCCCAACCCCGTCTCCCTGCGCCAAATCACCGTAACCGAATCAGATCCCAAATCGATCTGCCTGGATATTATTCAACACCTAAATCAACGGCTTCGACAGTGGCAAACGGAGGGATTTCAGCCGCTCCTGACTGCCTACCGAATCTTGCTGTTCGGGAAAAACGAATCCTTTTTTGTAAGGGAAAACGGCGTCGAAAAAAACCTCAAGATTCTGGATGTGGATGAACAGGGCGCCCTACTGGTCGAGGAGAACGAACGGAGAAGAACCATCGTCAGTGGACTGGAATGGAAGATTGAGCCCTAATCCATATCGGTGGCGAGCTTCAGAATCTCTTGCGCGTGCTTGGCCGCCTGCGGCTTCCGGATGATATGGCGGATCAACCCTTTTTCATCGATCAAAAAAGTCGTGCGCAACACACCCATGTATTTTCGTCCGTACATGGATTTCTCCCCCCAAACCCCATAGGCATTCAAGATCTTTTGCTCCGTATCGGCGATCAGGGAAAAGGGCAGCTTGTTTTTGGCGATGAATTTTTGATGACTGGACTCGTCGTCGGGGCTCACCCCTACCACGGCCCATCCCTTCTTAATCAGCTCCCGGTTATGATCCCGAAGGTTACAAGCCTGCACCGTGCAAGTAGAGGTCATGTCCTTCGGATAGAAATACAAGACTAGTTTTTTACGCTTGAAGGCACTCAGCCGCAGGGTCTTGCCAGTTTGATCGGGACCGGCAAAGGCCGGCGCTTTTTGTCCCGCTTCCAATACAATCATTGTAGAACGATTTATATAAAAACCGCCCGCCCGGGAAATGGTTGCGACTGGGGAAAAATCTTTTTCCCCGCCCTCACGATTAACGCCCCCGCTCCCTTAGTTTTGCGCAATTTGTTTTTTCGCGACCGATCTGTAAAAACTACCCCATGCCCAAAGACACCTCGATCCACTCCGTCCTGATCATCGGCTCCGGCCCGATCATCATCGGTCAGGCCTGTGAATTTGATTACTCCGGTAGCCAAGCCGCCAGAAGTTTACGAGAGGAAGGCATCAAGGTCATTCTGATCAATAGCAACCCGGCTACCATCATGACCGACCCCATGATGGCCGACCGGGTATACCTGCTTCCACTCACCGTTGAAAGCATCGAACAGATCCTGCAAGAAAACCAGATCGATGCCGTGCTGCCAACCATGGGCGGACAAACCGCACTTAACCTGGCCAAGGAAGCCGAGGAACTGGGACTTTGGAAACAATACAACGTACGCCTGATCGGGGTCGACATCAAAGCCATTGACAAAGCAGAGGATCGAGAGAAATTCCGCCAATGGATGATCCAACTCGGAGTACCCGTGGCCACGGCCAAAACCGCCAACTCCTTCCTGGAAGGAAAAGAATTCGCCCAACAGATCGGATTTCCCCTCGTGATCCGCCCCTCTTTCACCCTCGGCGGAACTGGCGGCGGATTCGTGCATGATAAAGACGATCTGGATGAAGCACTGAACCGCGGACTGCAAGCTTCCCCCATTCATGAAGTATTGGTTGAAAAAGCGATCCTGGGTTGGAAAGAATTTGAATTGGAACTGCTTCGGGATTCGGCCGATAACGTATGCATCATCTGCACCGTGGAGAATTTCGATCCGATGGGCGTACATACCGGCGACTCCATCACGGTGGCCCCGGCCATGACCCTTAGCGACACCGGCATGCAACTCATGCGCAACACCGCTATTCACATGATGCGCGACCTCGGAAATTTTGCCGGAGGCTGCAACGTGCAATTCGCCCTGAACCCGGCCACCGAAGAGATCATTGCTATCGAGATCAATCCCCGTGTAAGCCGCTCCTCCGCCCTGGCCAGTAAGGCCACCGGCTATCCGATTGCCAAGATCGCTGCCAAACTCGCGATCGGTTATCAATTGGATGAATTAGAAAATCAGATCACCAAAACCACCTCCGCTTATTTCGAGCCCGCACTCGACTATGTGATCGTCAAGATCCCGCGGTGGAACTTTGACAAATTCAAAGGCGCCAACGACACACTCGGACTTCAAATGAAAAGCGTGGGCGAAGTGATGGGCATCGGAAGAAGTTTTACCGAAGCGATCCAAAAAGCCTGTCAGAGTTTGGAGAACAATGCAGTGGGACTCGGCTATTACGGCAAAAGCATGATGCGCGCCGAAGAATTGCTGGAGTATATCAAGACCCCAAAATGGGATCGCCTCTTTCGGATCAAAGACGCCCTGATGGCGGGTATCTCCGTCGGCACCATCTCCAAAGCCACCCACGGAATTGATCGCTGGTTCCTTTTTGAAATTCAAAAGATTGTCCAGATCGAAAAAGAGCTGGCTGACTTCTCGGCGGAAACCCTTCCCACCGAGCTGCTGCGCAAAGCAAAAGTGCATGGCTTTAGCGACGAACAGATCGCCCGCATCCTTAAAAGCGGAACCGAAGACGTCATCTACGAAAAAAGAAAAGCTGCCGGCATCACCCGCGTCTATAAAATGGTGGATACCTGCAGCGCCGAATTCGAAGCAAAAACACCCTATTTCTACTCCACGTTCGAAGAAGGTCATCGGAACGAAAGCAAGGTAACCGACCGAAAAAAGATCATTGTGCTAGGATCCGGTCCCAACCGCATCGGACAAGGAATTGAATTCGATTATTGCTGTGTACACGGACTCCTCGCCATCAAAGAATGCGGCTACGAAGCCATCATGGTGAACTGCAACCCCGAAACGGTCTCCACCGATTTCGACATGGCCGATAAACTCTATTTCGAACCGGTTTATTGGGAACACCTCTGGGAGATCATCGAACACGAAAAACCGGAAGGAGTGATCGTGCAGCTCGGGGGACAAACCGCCCTCAAACTCGCTGAAAAACTCACTCAAAAAGGAATCCGGATCGTGGGCACATCCTTTGACAGTTTGGATATCGCAGAAGACCGCGGACGATTCAGCGATAAACTCAAAGCCCTCGATATTCCCTACCCCGAATACGGAACGGCCTGGTCGGTCGACGATGCCATCGAAGTAGCCAATAAAGTCGGCTATCCCGTTCTCGTACGACCCAGCTATGTACTCGGCGGTCAACGCATGCGCATCGTGATCAACGATGAAGAAGTAGAAAAAGCCGTGGTCAGTTTGCTTAAGCATATTCCGGGCAATAAGATCCTGATCGACCACTTCCTCGACCGCTGTCAAGAAGCCGAGATCGATGCCATCTTCGACGGAGAGAATTTTCACGTGATGGGTGTAATGGAACACATCGAACCCGCCGGTATCCATTCGGGCGACAGCAATGCCGTCCTCCCCGCCTTTAACCTCACGCCCCTCGAAGTGCAAACCATGGAGGAATATGCCGAGAAGATCGCCAGAGAATTAAAAATACAAGGACTCATCAATATCCAATTCGCGATCAAAGACGGAAAGGTATACGTCATAGAAGCCAACCCGCGCGCTTCTCGCACCACGCCCTTCATCGCCAAAGCCTATCAGATCCCTTACCTCAACATCGCCACCAAAGTGATGCTGGGTACCCATAAACTAACCGACTTCACGTTTGAAAAGAAACTCGACGGATTTGCCATCAAAGAACCCGTGTTCAGTTTCAATAAATTTCCCGGCGTCAACAAAGAACTCGGTCCGGAAATGAAATCCACCGGCGAAGCGATCCGGTTTGTAAAAAATCTTCGGGATCCGTATTTCAGGCAGTTGTATAAGGATAGGAGTATGTATTTGTCTAAGTAGTTTGGATAGTTTGGGCAGTTTGGAGAGTTTGGAGAGTTGGTTTTTTTAGGGGGACGGAAAGTGGGATGGGAAGGGTTGATGAAGTTTGTAGTTTGGCGAAAATCCGTTCATGTCCTTTCGTATGCAGGCGCCGGTGTTCCGGTTGCTGCTCCCTTTTGCTGCAGGCATTTTTCTGTATGATGTTTTTCCAAAGGAGAACAGTCAGGTGCTTTATGGACTGGCTGGGCTGTTTACCGTAGTTGGGGTGGTGCAACTGCTGCCGCTAAGCTGGCGATGGAAACTGTCCGGACTAAACGGAATATTTTTTCTGTCGATTCTTTTGCTTACAGGATTTTGCTACGCCGCGCTGCGCGACCTGCGAAATGAATTCGATTGGGTCGGACAAAAAGAATTTTCAAAACAGTATTATCTGGTGCAAATCCGGGAAGAACCCAAACGAACCTCATCCGGCTGGAAGATCACAGCCGATCTCCTCGCCCGAAATGATTCAATCAACACCGAACGGATCAGCGGCGGATTATTTCTCTATACAAAAGAGGATTCCGTTGCCCAACAAGCAAGCCCAGGAACAGAAGCCTGGATACAAGTCAAACCCCGACCAATCGTAAACAAAGCAAATTCCTCTTTCGACTACGCCCGCTACTGCCGTCTGCAAAAGATCACGCACCAAGCCTACTTGTCCGCCCCAAATCAAATTCAATTCCTGACGCCTTCAAAAAACAATCTTCCTTCTCTGCTACACCAAACCCGAACGTACATCCGAACAATCTTGTACAAGTGCTTGCGTGATTCCCTACACGGCGGTTTGGCGACGGCGTTGTTTGTGGGTTGGAAAGGGGGACTCGATCCTGAACTCAAGCAACACTATACCCGCACCGGCACCATTCACATCATTGCCATCTCCGGTTTGCATATTTCCTTGGTCTTTGAAATGATCTGGCGCTTGCTTTTCTTCCTCGTTTATCTGCGAGGCAGAAACGTTTTACGAACCTCGATCACCCTACTGGTGGTATGGGGATTTTGTTTTCTGGCCGGTGGCGAAGCCTCGGTACTACGCGCCGGCATCATGTTTACTGCCGTGCAGTTGGGAAGAGGATTGGAAAGACCGGTATCGGGACAGCAAGCGCTGGGACTCTCGCTGCTGACCTTGCTAATCGCCGACCCCGATTGGCTTTTCGATCCGGGTTGTCAACTCTCGCATGGAGCCGTGGCCGGCATCTTGCTTCTGCACCCTATCTTTTCCTCAGTAGGAAAAATCGAAAATCCAATGCTGAAAAATATATGGGATTCCAGCTGCATGACCCTCGCCGCCACCATCGGCACCCTACCCTTCACCGTCTATTATTTTCAGTAATTCCCCTGGCTATTCTTACCCGCTAACCTGATCGCCGTACCTCTGTCCTCCCTTGTACTGATCGTCCTTTTCCTATTGATTCCCCTCCACCCGGTGCCTTTCATTGGTCAGGCCCTTGCGCACATAATTGATGGGCTGTTGATTGGAATGAATGGGTGGATCGAACGGCTCGATCGAATTCCGGGTGCCGTATTGTATTGGTAAAAGCATTATTTATCCCCCTCCCTTGAGCATGCCAATGCCAACCGATACCTTTGTGCCACTCCATATTATGTCCAAAAAAATAAAATCAGCCCTGCTCTCTGTCTACTATAAAGACGGACTCGAGCCGATCGTAGAACAGCTGAAAAAACATCAGGTGACCATCTACTCCACCGGTGGCACGCAAACATTCCTGGAATCATTGGGCGCACAAGTAGTACCGGTTGAGTCGCTCACAAATTATCCGGCAATTTTGGGCGGACGGGTTAAGACCCTGCACCCCGTCGTATTTGGTGGCATCCTCGGAAAACGAGGCGATGAGACGCATCAAAAAGAAATGACGCAGTATGCAATTCCTGAGATTGATCTCGTCATCGTTGATCTCTATCCCTTTGAGGAAACCGTTGCAACCACCACAGAAGAAAAAGCCATTATTGAAAAGATCGATATCGGCGGCCCCTCCATGATCCGCGCGGCGGCGAAAAATTATCAGGATCTCACCGTAATCGCTGCCAAAAACGATTACCAAGAATTGGCGGATTTACTGGACATACAAGATGGATGCCTTACCCTCGAGCAACGTCGCACCTTGGCCGCTAAAGCATTTGAAGTAGTTGCCCATTACGACGTGGCCATCGCACAATACTTCAATCAAAACAACGGTACCGAATTTTTCCAGGCACAACCCTTTCCGCAACCCCTGCGCTACGGCGAGAACCCGCATCAGTCGGCCACTTTTTATGGCGACTTAAATGCACTTTTCGAAAAATTGAACGGCAAGGAGCTTTCTTATAACAATTTGGTGGATGCAGACGCGGCCCTACAACTGATCCGCGAGTTCCCGACCGAAAGGTCCGGTGAATACACCTTTGCCATCATCAAACACACCAATGTTTGTGGTATATCCGAACGACCTACCGTGTTGCAGGCATGGACCGATGCGCTCGCAGGCGATCCCGAAAGTGCCTTTGGCGGTATTTTGGTCACCAACGGCGAAGTAGATGCCCCTACCGCCTCGGCCATCCAGGATATTTTCTTTGAAGTGTTGATCGCCCCGCGATATACCCCGGAGGCATTGGAGATCTTGCGCGCTAAAAAGAATCGCATTCTCTTGGCAATGCGTGCAATGCCCCCAACACGCCCGCAAAGCAAAAGCTTGCTGAACGGTACGCTGGTTCAATCGATCGATGAAGAAAATTATAGTGAGTGGAAAGAGGTAGGTGGCCGAAACACGACCGATGCCGAAAAAGCAGACTTAGTATTCGCAAACTTGGTCTGCAAGCACCTAAAGAGCAATGCCATTACCTTGGTGAAGAACAAACAACTGGTGGGTAAGGGCTGCGGACAAACCAGCCGCATCGATTCGCTTCGGCAGGCGGTTGAAAAAGCAAAGCAATTTCAATTCGATCTGCAGGATGCCGTGATGGCAAGCGATGCGTTTTTCCCATTCAATGATTGTGTGCAACTCGGACACCAGGCCGGGATCACGGCCTTCATCCAACCCGGCGGATCGGTGCGCGATAACGATTCCATTGAATATTGTAAACAACAAGGACTTGCCCTGGTAATCACCGGTCAACGCCATTTCAAACATTGATGATCGGAGAAAATCTCTATACCCAACTGATCCGGGGGGCACAGTTTATCAAACAAAAGCTGGATCTATTCAATCCGTTTTACTATTACAAACAAGGAACAAAAGGCAAAGCCATTCTGGCGCTGGTTGCGGTATGCATGTTCTGGGGACTAACCTGGGTGATCTCCAAAGTGGGCGTCAAACACATGCCGGCCTTGCAACTAGCGGGCATCCGACAATTTGTAGCCGGTGTCATTTACGTTTCATTTTTTTTGTTGCGGGGCGAGCAACTGCCCAAGGGAAAACAATGGCGACCGATCCTGATCCTTAGTTTTCTGAATTTTATGATGAGTAACGGACTCAGTACCTGGGGCATAAAATACATTTCCGCCGGAATGGGTGCCATCATGGGCGCGATCTTCCCGCTTTGGCTGGTGATCATTGGATTGTTTGCCAGCAAAGAAAAGCTTCCGCGCAAAGCCATTGTTGGACTGCTCATCGGCTTCTCCGGCGTCTGCACGATCTTCAGCGAACACCTTCAGGATTTTCTGAATCCGGATTTTCGTTTTGGGATCGGACTATCGCTGATCGCCACCTGGACTTGGGCCTTTGCCACATTATACACCAAGCAACAAGCCCTCTCGTTTAATCCCTATTTCAGTTTAGGGTTGCAAATGGTGATCGCCGGTTCCACTTTGTTTGGTGTAAGCCACCTCATCGGACAATCCGTTCCGCTTACCGATATCCCACTCAAGGCCTGGGGGGCCATTGCATGCCTGATCATTTTTGGATCGCTGATCGCTTTCATCTGCTATTTATATGCCCTTCAAAACCTGCCAACCGAACAGGCTTCGATCTATGCCTACGTAAACCCGATCGTGGCGGCCTTCGTGGGCTGGCTGTATTTGAACGATACGATCAGCCTTACACTGGTGCTAGGCGCATTGATCACGTTATTTTATGTGTACTTAGTAAATCAGGCATTTCGGATCAACCCGGCCGAGCAACCCGAACCCGAAGGCGTTTAGGTCTGCTCCTGCAACCACTTTACATAGCGTTCCCGCCAACCGGAAAATCGTTTTTCCGTTCCTAAAAATGTATTGTGCCAGACGGTGATCATCCGACCCTTCACCCTTCGAATCGATTGCTCCAATCCCCTCCATTCGGCCTCCGCCTCATTAAACGATTGACCCGACTCAAAGAACGAGTTGGCATCCATATAACAAAAGGGATGCACCCGAAGTGAAGTGACCTCATTTCGTTTCAGATTGAACCAAAAAAAAGAACGAGACGTGCCGGCCCTAAATCCATTCACTGAACCATAGCCCATGGAATAATCATCCGTGATACCGGCGTCGAGCAATCGAGCATATGTTTCTGGCAGATAAAAGCGGATGTAATGCTGACGGGAGGCGGTTATGGGTTGCCCTGCAAGTTTCTCCAATACCTTTTTCTCTGATTTGAGCAAGGAGGGTTCATCCCCGCTGCGCCAGGAGGGATGCAGTCCGATCGCATACAAGCCACTGAGGGATCGGATCAGTTTTTGCTGAGCCGGATGGTGCGGCGATAAGTTCTTGTCGTATCGACCCCATTTCGCTGCCACATGAAAAAAGAAAAGAGGTCGATCGGTTCCCGGAGGGTGCATCTCTGGCAATAGAGAATAAATATCGTATGGATCTTTTTGGAGTCCGGCGCCGGTTCGCAATCGCGTTGCCAGGACGACTAAGCGTCCTTGTAGCAGATTGCGAAGGCCACCGCCAAGCAAACGCAGCAGCGATTTATATCGATATGCGTACGACTCATCAATGTCGTACGTGGCCAGGTGTTGAAACTCAATTGACTTGAACAACAACGACGGAAAATAGGAACGTAGACACCCGCAGAGTGCCATCATCCATTCATCGATGAGTGGTCGGTGCAGAAATTGATTTGTAGCCGCCAGCGATTGAGAAAATTCGTATCGTCCATACCCATCCAATCGATGCGGCAGGTACTCTTCATACCGACTGATCAAATAAAAACTGGCTGCCCAGACATCAAATCCGAGATCTCCTCTCCCGCAGAAAAAAATCGGGAAAGATCCGTTGGCGGAAACCGTGATGGGGACGGATCGAATATTTTCCTCAAATAATAGAGCATGCGGTTCGATCCAGCATTCCTGCGCGTGGAATCGGTTTGACGAATAATTGATACGGGGGCCGGAGTGAGCCTGGTAGCGATCGACCGAGTCGGTCAGTTCCAGTGGCGTACCGAGATGATGTTCTTCAAACCACTGCGTAATGTAACGCAAGCGTGGCGTGATTGTATGGGCGTATAAAAGTAAAATGGGATCAACGGTTTTTCTTTCGTTCTTTCCAGAGCTGGTTGAAGCTCTTCTCCGGAAATTCGAGTGCCCCTCGTTGGCTGGTCCACCCGGTAGCCACCCCATTCACCACCTTATTCTTGATCTTCCCGGAGGCCAAGTTCATCCAATTGCGATGCAGCATACCCTGTTTCCAGAGTTTCCAGGCGATGCGCTCTACCATTGTACCTTGTTGTTGTACGGCTACGGCATGGCGGTTGTGGAGCAATAATTCATGTAGGTTGATCCGAACGGCACAGACTTCGGTGCAGTTGCCACAAAGCGAAGAGGCTTCGCTGAGGTGCTTCCATTCGCCAAGGGCTTGTAAGTTGGGGGTGATGACCGAACCGATGGGACCGCTGTAAGTCGTTCCGTAGGCATGCCCTCCGATGTTCTTGTAAACGGGACAAGCATTCAAACAAGCCCCGCAGCGGATGCAATAAAGGCTTTCGCGTTGTTTGGGATCGGCGAGCACTCGGGTTCTTCCGTTATCGAGCAGGATCACGTACAATTCTTCTGGTCCGTCTGTTTCGTTTGGTTGCCGGGGACCGGTGACCAGTGTATTATAGACGGTCAATTGTTGTCCGGTTCCATAGGTGGCCAGCAGGGGCCAGAACAGATCGAGGTCGCTCAACGAAGGGATCATTTTTTCAATGCCGGCGATGACCACATGGGTTTTGGGCCAGGCACAACTCAAACGGGCATTTCCTTCGTTTTCTGTAATGGCGATGCCGCCGATGTCTGCGATCAGAAAATTGGCACCTGTAACGCCGATTTCGGCCTCTCGATATTTTTCGCGCAGGATCGCCCGAGCGGTAAGTGTTAATTCCGTAGGGGTCGCTTTGGGATCCGTTCCCAATTTCTCCGCGAAGAGTTTTGCCACATCTTCCTTGCTTTTGTGCATAGCAGGGGTGACGATATGGTAAGGAGGTTCTCCATCGAGTTGTTGGATGTATTCGCCCAGGTCGGTCTCAACGGAGTCGACGCCAATGGTCTTCAAAAAATCGTTGAGGTGGATCTCTTCGGTGACCATACTCTTACTCTTCACCAGTGTACGGCAATTCTTTTTTTGACAGATTTTTTGGATGGCGGCTTGTGCCTGTGTTACATCTTCGGCCCAGATCACTTTGGCGCCGCGGCGGATCAGTTGGGCTTCAAAATCTTCCAGGTATCGGTCGAGGTTTTCGAGGGCCCGCCACTTACGGTTCTTGGCTCGCTCGCGGACGCCCATCAGGTCAGTGTACTGCGCTTTCCCTTTGGGAACGGCGGCGTCGTATCGACCAATATTGAAATTGATCTTACGGCGGTGTTCCCGGTCGGCCGATTTTACTGTACTTCGGGCCAGGAAGGTGGACTTAATCTCTTCAGCTGAACTTTCCTTTCGCATCTCCTCAAAATTACTCTTTGAAATCGATTTCTTCCCAATCGCCTTTGGCGATGGTATCCAGCGCCTCGTAGACGGCTTCTCCGTATTTACGCACAAGTGGTTCGCGGAGAAATTGGTAAACGGGCACTTGAAGTGCTTCCCCATTCAAACAACCCGCTTTGCAAATCTCCTCACGGGGCTCGTAATTCAATCGTTCATAATCGCCGTATTTACCTTGCTTGGCCACAATGGGATACAGGTGACAACTAATGGGTTTTTTCCAAGGGATCTTGCCGTCGATATACGCCTGTTCAAACGCGCAGTGAATGACTCCGTTGGGGCGACGAATCGCATAAGCACAGATCTCCTTGTCGGCATCCACTGTGGGCGTTACCCAGCCAAACTCCTCGTTGAAGACATATTTCCCCTTGACATGGATGGTTGCCAAATAGGAATCGGACAGATAAGGCTTGATGGTTTCAAACACTTTGTCGATGATCGTTTTCTCCGCTTCTTCCAAGGGTGCGCCGGCTGCCCCATCCTCGCAGCAGGCCCCTTTGCAACGGGCGAGGTCGCACACAAATTTCTTCTCGACGATGTCTTCGCTGATCAGGAGTTTGTCGATGACGATCATGGACGGTTCGATTGAGGGGTATCTACCCATTGCAGTGTATTGATCAGGTGCAAGAGGTCTTTTTTCAAAAAATCGTTGACGATACCCAGTGAGTCGGCGTTGGGCGTCGCATCAAAATACAGCGCACCGCGCAGAAAATGTCGGGTTGAATCGGTCAGAAAGAATTGATTCGCCGTGGCGGTATTTCCCCCCAGCGAAAAATAAATACCCTCTACCCCATTGGGAGTACGCATCAAGCTGTCTTCGATTTTGTTTGCCACCTGAACGTGTTGCTGAAGGGCCATCTGGTAACCATCGCGCACCAGGGAGTCAAGCACGTATTTTCCTCCAATGGACTTATAGCTGATATAGATCCGTCCGTGGAGCGTGGGAATATCAATATTGATCCACCAATCCTCTGCCCGATCCTTAAAAAAAGTAGAATCTTTGATCACGTTGGCGTATACAGGATATTCAAATCGATATGGATAGCCGGGTTTTTCAAAACGCTGATATCCCTTTTCGGGAAAATCGATCTTGTAGTAACCTCTTTTTTTTCCTACGTTATAAGGGCGGTTGCAGGCCAACAGAAAGGCGGTAGCGAACAATAAGATTAGAAGTAATTTATTCATAGGGGGATACCAGTATTTGAATGCGCACTTGATGTATTCTGTTCTGATCGATCTGGAGCACCGTGAACCGAAAATCACCTGCAACAAAAGAATCCTCCGGCTGGGGAAAGCCGCCGGCCAATTCCAGGACCAGTCCGGCTACGGTATCGCTGTCTCCTTTGATTGAATCAAACGTATCGATGGGTTGTTGCATAAAGCGGCAGGCCTCGGTCAGTGCCGTGCGACCATCAATTAGAAAGGTGACCTCATCGATCCGCTGCAAACCAGTATTTTCCTCATCGAACTCGTCTTGGATCTCACCGATCACTTCCTCCAGCACATCTTCCAGTGTCACAATACCGCTGGTACCTCCGAATTCATCGACCACAACCGCAAAGTGAACACGTCGCTGTTGAAATTCCTGAAATAAATCTTCGATCGGTTTGTGTTCGGGTACGAAGAAAGGCGAACGAAGCAGGGTTATCCAATCCGATTTTCCCGACCGCAAGTAGGGTAATAATTCCTTGGTGTGCAGGATCCCGACAACCTCATCCAAACTGCCGCGATAAACGGGCAGGCGGGAATAGTGCAAGGATTCGATTTGTTGGATGAGTTGATCGAACGGTGTATCGATGTCGATTCCGCTGACATCCAAACGAGCTTTCATGATCTGTCGAACGCTGATGTCGCCGAAACGGATAACGCCGCGCAGGATATTCCGCTCGTCGGAAGTGGTGGTGCTGGGAATGTCTTCATCCAGCGCCTCATCGAGTTTTTGTTTTTCGTTCTTATCGGTTTGTGCAAGGCGACCGATGCGATCTGCCAGTGCCACCAGGTGTACGCTGGGCTGACGAAGGAAGAGATGGAGTCCCTCGATGAGCCAGGCCGCTTCGAGTGCAAAACGGAGGTTATTTTGGGTAGCCCAGACTTTGGGCAGGATGCGAACCAAGAAGATCAATCCCGCCGATAGCAAAACGACCTTAACGAACCAAAGCAGTCCACTTTGCGGGATCAAACGCTGTAATTGATCCGATAGCAAAAAATTGGCCAATAGGATCAGGCAGATGTTCAAAAAGGTTCCGGCTGTTAAGAGTGAAACATACACGGGCTTCGGCTCTGCCAACAAACGAAGGACCCGTTTGGCAGCGGGAGACGATTTGGTCTTCATCCAATCCAGGTCCGTTTTATTCAGCGAGAACAAGGCAACTTCATATCCGGAAACGAAAAAACTGAACACAAGCATAACCAGCAGGAGCAAAACGTAAATGGTCAGACCAGACGCCTGCAAGGAAAGTAGGAAAGGGAATGGATAAACTGTTAATATGATACTGTTCAATCGGGGCCTTCACGTCTCCCTCTGTCCTGAGCCGGATGGCCTTACAAAAATATCTGTTTTTGTTTATCCGTTCAGGGCGGCTTGTTTCCACTGAACCAAGATCATCTTGGGAAACGGGAGTTGGCTGATCTGCCGTTTACTTACCCATTTAAAAGCAGGGCCCCAGGCCGGTCGCTGATCCAGCCGACACCGTAGAAAGCAACCTTCTATGTACTGATGCGAAAGCGTCTGTTTGTGTTTTGAGATTACGTACTTGCTTTTCGACCGGGGCCAGGCGGCGGGATAAAGCCGGACCATTTGTTTTTGCAGGACGTGGAACCGGAGCAATTTGTGAGACTCCAGCAAAGGCGGTTCCCAAAGTCCCTCCCACACATCGCTTCCCACTCGCTGACGAACCGGAATCTTTCCCTTCCACTCTGGGACTAAATAATAAAACCAACGGATTCTTTTTTTCTTGGAAGGCGACTTAACCGGAAGTGTTCCCACTTTTTTCTCCCAAAACGCCACGCAGGTACTTCGAAGCGGGCAGGAAGGGCAGGCAGGAGATTGTGGCTTGCAGACGGTTGCGCCGAAATCCATCATCGCCTGATTGTAGTCGCCGGGTTTGTTGGGATCCAATGTCAGTTGCGCCAGTTGCTGAAAAAACCGCTTGCCATCGGGGCGGTCGATGGGCGTATCCGCTCCATGATACCTGGCCAAGACCCGAAAGACATTTCCATCCAACACGGCATGCGGCAGGTTGAATGCAAAAGAAGCAATGGCAGCTGCGGTATACGGGCCAACTCCCTTCAATTGCAGGATTTCGTCATAGGTTGACGGAAACGTACCATTGCGCTCGTGGGCGATGTATCGGGCCGTGTGGATCAAGTTTCGGCAACGTGAATAATAACCCAATCCCTCCCAGCATTTTAAAACCGTTTGTTCGGAGGCACTTGCCAAGGAGCGGATGTTCGGGAATTGCTGCACAAAGCGCTCATAATAACCCCAGCCCTGTTCTACCCTTGTTTGCTGAAGGATGATCTCGCTCAGCCAGATTCGATAAGGGTCTTTCTCCCCTCTCCAGGGCATTTTACGGTGATTGGACTCCCGGTGCCAAATCATCAGTTTTTCCCTGAAGATTCGACATTTTCTTTCTAACTGAGTGTTTTTCATTTAATTAGGATATAAACGGTCAAGAGGAAACAAAACAAGATTTTTGGGGTACATGGACAAAATTATTGTCCTATTTGCTTGACAATCAAAATATTTTATCTATATTAGTGTCACCAAACCTTGCAACCATGAGAAAAGCAAATCTGGTCAACCAAATTGCAGAAAAAACCGGCATTCCAAAAGTGGATGTGTTGGTTACATTGGAAACGATGTTTAAAGAAGTGAAGGACACCCTTTCGGGTGGAGAGAATATTTATATCCGCGGATTCGGCAGTTTCATTACCAAGAAGCGCGCGGCGAAAATCGGGCGTAACATCAAGAAAAACACAGCAGTACACATCCCGGAGCATTATATACCTGCCTTTAAGCCCGCGAAAGAATTCATTGCAGAAGTTAAGAAATTAAAGGAGCCGAAACCCGATGCAGGTCCGGGTGAAGAAGCCGAATAAATTTTACGATTGCTTTTCATAAAGGCCCCTCTGGGGTCTTTTTTATTCAGGGTATCTCCTCCTTGTTTCCGGTAACTTTGTGCCCCATGAAAGCGAATTTCTCTCCAAAATGGGCGGTGGGACTAGCCCTGTTGCTGATCGCCGTCATTTATTTTTTTGTGCCGATGGCCAAGCCGGATTCTGAAAAATCACAGAATTCTACTGCGGCCTCCGGGGAGGCTCCGCTGATCAGCGGATATTCTACCGATACCGTGCTCGCGCTTTCCAAGACCCGCCTGACGGCCGAACAACTGCAACGGCTGAAAGCACTGGAGAAACTGGTTACGGACAACACCGATCGGGTCAAAAAAATGGCTGCCTTTCATGAAATGGCCCATATTTGGCGGGATGAGGTTCGTTTATTCGAACCCTACATTTGGTACGAAGCGGAGGCTTCTCGATTGGAAAATTCAGAAAAAAGCCTGACCTTTGCCGCCCACTTGCTGTTGGACAACCTTCAACAGGAAAAGGACGAAAATCTCCGCCGCTGGAAAGCCTTGCAAGCGAAGGACTTGTTCGAACGCTCTTTGATCCTCAATTCCAAAAATGACTCGGCCCGGGTTGGGCTGGGTGCCTGTTACCTTTTTGGCGGAATTTCCGCTGCCCCGATGGTTGGCATTCGCCAAATCCGGGAGGTGGTGGAAAGCGACAGCAATTTTGTATACGGACAGATGACTCTGGCCAAAGCCTCACTGCTTTCGAATCAGCCCCAAAAAGCAGAAGAACGCTTGCGGACCGTACTGCGTAGCAAGCCTGAATCACTGGATGCTTTACTCCTTTTGGGTGAGCTCAGGGAACAGGCTGGCGACCCGGGTGAAGCCATTCAACTGTACCAAAAATGTTTGAAGCTTACTCAGCTGGAAACACTGAAAAAGGCATTGGAGGAGAGGATTCGAATTTTATCGAACGAAAAAAACTGATTTTAAAATTTTATAAAAGAATTGAAGTATGCCTTGCGGAAAGAAAAGGAAGCGTCATAAAATCGCGACCCACAAGCGTAAAAAAAGACTAAGAAAGAACCGTCACAAGAAGAGGAATAAGTAAGGTTCCTCGGACGGCCAGGGCAATGCCTGGCTGGTCTGTTTTACCCAAGATGGTTCGTTCAATCGATGCAAGGGCTAAGTCCCCCGGAAACAGCTCCGGGTCATTCCCCAATTGAATCGTACCATTCCCGCTATCTGGCATGTTGATTCGCACGCGAACGACATGAACAAAGAATTGATCATCCATTCCTCCGCCGAAGGCGTTGAGATCGCCCTGTTGGAGGATAAACGATTGGTGGAACTCCACTACGAGCGCAACGATGCTCGTTTTGCCGTGGGCGACATGTACCTGGGCAAGGTCAAAAAGCTCATCCCCGGTCTGAATGCAGCATTTGTAGACGTAGGTTTTGAAAAAGATGCGTTCCTGCACTATACCGATTTGAGTCCCTATGCCCGTTCCCTCCTCAAATTCACCCAGCGTTCGATCGACGACAAGACCGAACCCGGATTGGATTATGCCAAATTCACCTTCGAGCCCGAGATCGTGAAGACGGGCAAGATCAATGAGGTCCTGAGCGGCAAACCCAATATTCTCGTTCAGATCCTCAAAGAGCCCATCGCCGCGAAGGGACCACGCCTCAGCTGCGAGATCTCTTTACCCGGACGATTCGTGGTGGTTACCCCGTTCAACAACGTGGTTGCAGTTTCCCGCAAGATCCACTCGGGAGAAGAACGCAGGCGGTTGCAAAAGATCGTAGAGGCCATCAAGCCAAAAAATTTCGGGGTGATCGTCCGCACCGCAGCGGAAGGAAAAAGCACCACCGAGCTACAGGAAGATCTTACGATGTTGGTAGGGATGTGGAAGAGTATTCAGCAAAACCTGCGCGGGGCGGTGGCACCGGCGAAAATTCTGAGTGAACAAACCAAGACCACCAGCATCCTGCGCGATTTATTGAATGAAAGCTTCAACCGGATCGTCGCGGACGACAAAACCCTGCACGCCGATACCAAAACCTACATTCAGCGCATCGCACCGGAAAAGGCCGAAATCGTTACGCTGCACCAAGCGAACGCTCACATTTTTGATACCTACGGAGTTACCAAGCAGGTAAAATCCTCTTTTGGGAAGACCGTCAACCTCGACAGCGGTGCCTATCTGATCATTGAGCACACCGAGGCTTTGCACGTGATCGACGTGAACAGCGGATACAAGAGCGTCAGCAACAACCAAGAGCAAAATGCACTGGAAACGAATATGGAAGCGGCCGAAGAGATCGCCCGTCAATTGCGGTTGCGCGACCTCGGCGGGATCATCGTGGTCGATTTTATTGACATGAAATTGCCGGAGAACAAACGCAAGCTGGCCGACCGGATGGAAGAGATCATGAAGACCGATCGGGCCAAACACGCCGTACTGCCAATCTCCAAATTCGGGATCATGCAGATCACCCGGCAGCGGATGCGCCCGGAAGTCAACATCAATACTCAAGAAAATTGCCCGACTTGTCAGGGTACCGGCAAGATCGGCTCCGCCCTACTGATTGAAGATGCCATCGAAAAGAATTTGCTTTACCTAAGTACGCATCAGCACAAACAATTGGAGTTGGTGGTTCATCCGATCCTGCACGCCTACTTGACCAAAGGATGGCCCTGGAGCAGTCAGGTGGCTAAGTGGAAACGAAAATTCGGGCAGCGCATTCGGGTTAAATCTGACACATCTTGTCACCTGACCGAATACCGATTCTTTGATAAGAATCAGGAAGAGATCAAGCTTTAATTTTTGTTAGCTCCGATCCCGGCTATTCATATAAATCATGACGTACTGGATCAACTGCACCACGGCGGCCAAGGCCGCTACCACGTAGGTGGTCGCCGCCCATTTCAAGGCATCCTTGGCCTTGGGGTATTCCTGGCTGTTTGTGATGTTAGTGGTTGACAACCAGTTTAATGCACGATGACTGGCATCGAACTCTACCGGCAGGGTCACCAACGTAAACAACACCGTTAGCCCCATGGCTAAGATTCCGATCAATAAAATAGTCGGATTCTGCGTCATGGTCAGAACAACCACCCCGGCTAACAAGATCCAGTTCACCCATTGAGAAGTCACCTGAACCAAGGGCACCATTTTGCTGCGGAAAACCAGCGGTCCGTAAGCAGTTGCATGCTGCACAGCATGCCCACACTCGTGCGCAGCAACGGCCGCCGCAGAGATGCTGTTGCCATGATATACTTCCGGACTTAAATTCACCGTCTTGTTTAGAGGGTTATAGTGATCCGATAAAAATCCATCTACTGAAATTACCTGTACATCATAAATCCCACTCTCCCGAAGCATGCGCTCTGCTACCTCCTTGCCGGTCAGACCGGTCGACAGCGGGAGCTTGCTATACTTGGTGAATTTTGACTTCAAAATAGCAGAGACCAAAAAACTGATCCCCAAAAAAAGAAAGGAAACCAACATGATTTCGTGGGTCATATTCGATTGATTTTATGTATGTAGTGACAAATTTCCGACCAAACCCAACCGCCTCCAAATAACAGCCGTTTTGTCACTGTCATACAGGCCTTCAAGAACCGGCAAGTACTTGAAAATCAAGCACCCAGAAAAAACAAAAAAATTGATAAAATTATGATTATCAATCTATTAGATTTGTTTTGCGGGCAACCATAAAAGTCCGTGGCAGCAAAAATTCCTAAAACAAATTTTACAATCCCCCGAAAAATATTATTGCCTGAACCACCCCCAATTTGTACTTTAGCGGTTGAATTTAATGGGTTAGTAAGTTGGGCTGGTCGAGAGACCGGCCCTTCTTTTTTTCATTTGCTTCCACACGTTATAACTACTACCATTCGGTGCATTCCTTGGCGCAATCCTGCCCTACATTTACATTTCTCCAACCGCAAAGACAACGCGCATGAGCAAATCAAAAACCGCTTTTTTCTGTCAGCATTGTGGATACGAATCCGTGAAGTGGTTGGGACAATGTCCCTGTTGTCAACAATGGAACGGTTTTTTGGAAGAACCGGTACACAAAGACGATAAGAAGAAAAAGAACTGGCAAGACGACGACAAACGGATCGGACCCAAAACAATTGCGCTTGGCGACGTTGAATCCAAACCCGAGCACCGCATTCAAACACCCGATGCCGAACTCAATCGTGTACTTGGCGGTGGTATTGTGATCGGAAGCCTCATCCTCTTAGCCGGAGAACCCGGGATTGGGAAATCGACGTTGTTTCTGCAAACGGGACTTCAACTAAAAAAAATTCGGGTACTCTACATCAGCGGAGAAGAATCTGAGCAACAGATCAAAATGCGGGCCGACCGGTTGAAAGCGCACAATGAGGACTTTTACTTGCTCACGGAAACATCGACCGATGAAATTTTTCTCGAGATCAAACGCATTCGTCCGCAACTGGTGATCGTTGATTCCATTCAGACCTTACAAACACCCCACATCGATTCCTCCCCGGGAAGTGTTTCTCAAATAAGAGAATGCGCCGCCGAATTTCAACGTTTCGCCAAAGAATCGAATATTCCGGTTTTTTTGATCGGACACATCACGAAGGATGGCAGCATCGCCGGTCCAAAAATACTAGAACACATGGTCGATACCGTACTACAATTCGAAGGCGATCGGCATTACGCATACCGCATTCTGCGTACCCTGAAAAATCGATTTGGCAGCACCGCCGAGCTGGGCATTTATGAGATGAGCGATCAAGGCATGCGTGGAGTGATCAATCCCAGCGAGATCCTCATCACCCAAAAAGAAGAAAACCTCAGCGGCATCGCCATTGCTGCAACGATGGAAGGGCTAAGACCTTTGCTGATCGAAGTGCAAGCGCTGGTTACCCAATCCGTTTACGGCACGCCGCAACGAACCGTATCCGGATTCGATCTCCGTCGACTTCAATTACTATTGGCCGTGTTGGAGAAA
Organism: Bacteroidota bacterium; assembly: GCA_016868775.1. Classification (GTDB taxonomy): domain Bacteria; phylum Bacteroidota; class Bacteroidia; order Chitinophagales; family Chitinophagaceae; genus JJ008. Next base: position 177,346 of record VGFT01000001.1, read on the forward strand.
AAAGGCGGGTTCCCCTTTGGAAATAAAGATGTGTTTTTGAACATAGCCGGCGGGTTAAAGATCGAAGACCCTTCTACCGACTTGGCCGTACTCTGTGCTTTGCTCTCTTCCCACGAAGACCAACCCCTGCCGAGTTCGATCTGTTTTGCCGGAGAAGTTGGACTCAGCGGTGAGATCCGCGCCGTCAACCGCATCGAGCAACGCATTGCAGAAGCAGAAAAACTAGGTTTTGAAAAGATCGTGTTATCAAAGTACAATCAAAAGAGTTTGGCCAAATCCAAATTTGAAATTGAGATCGTGGCCATGAGTCGCGTGGAAGACCTTTACCGCTACTTGTTTTCATAATGCCCTTCGATCTTCCTTGGAAAGCTTGGCTTGACTGGCTGCTGCCCTGTTATTGCTGCAGCTGTGCGAAGCAATCGGTTCAACCCAATAAACCGCTTTGTTATCAATGTCTGGCTGAATTGAATACCACGCAGTATGGCTCGTCTGACCAACTCCGGCTGGAAAAGCTATTCTGGGGACGTATTCGGCTCGAGTCTGTCTATGCCCTCTTCCCTCTCAAACCGCACGCTGTTTTACAATACACGCTACATCAATTAAAATATCATCATCGTCCCAGCATCGGAGCATACCTGGGTGCATTGGCCGGGAAAAAAATGACCACGATGCAGGGGCTAGCCGATGTAGCTGCCTTTATTCCCCTACCGCTTCATCCCTCCAAAAAAAGAAAAAGGGGATATAACCAAGCCGAGAAAATCTGTGCGGGACTATCCGCCGCTTCCGGCATACCCGTTTGGAATGACATTCTCATCCGAAATCAATTCACGCAAACCCAAACACGAAAAGACCGGGGCGAACGCTGGGCGAACATGTCCGGAAAATTCAGCCTCCTTGAATTTGAAAAAGCCATCGGAAAACACCTAATGCTGGTGGATGATGTGATTACCACCGGTGCCACGCTGGAGGCCTGCGGATAAACCCTACTGCAAATCCCCCAAAGCCGGCTCAGTTTTTTTTGCCTCGGCTATACCGAATCGAGTTGAAGCCGAAAGTTTTCTCAAATCAAGCAACCGACAGTCAACCAACTTACCCCCGGTTTGTTATCATAAAAAAATACGCATGAAACTACTTACCATGGCCCTCCTCTCCTCCCTGCTGCTCAGCGGTTCGATCTATGATTTTGAAGTGGCCGGATTGGATGGCAATCCGATTGCCTTCAAGCAATTCAAAGGCAAGAAGATCCTGATCGTGAACACCGCCTCCCGCTGTGGCCTTACGCCGCAGTACGAGGGACTGGAAAAGCTATACAAACAATATTCAAACAAACTGGTGATCGTTGGGTTTCCGGCCAACAATTTTATGGGGCAAGAACCCGGGAGCAACTCCGAGATCAAAGCCTTCTGTCAAAAAAATTACGGCGTCAGCTTTCCGATGGCCGAAAAGATCTCTGTTAAAGGCAATGACACCCACCCCCTGTACACCTACCTGAAAGAGCAGGCCGAGAAAAAAGGGATGGACAATCCCGTTACCTGGAACTTCGGCAAATTCCTGCTCGATGAAAATGGTGAACTCATCGCCACCTTCCCGCCGCGTACCGAGCCCATGAGCGAGAGCATTACGAAGTGGTTGAAGTGATGAGCGGATGAGCGTTTAGCGTTTAGCGTTTAATAAAATAGTAATTCCGTACAGGAATAAACTTTTGTGCTAAACACTAAACCCTGCTCCCTAAACCACCAAATTTCATCTTCTCCGCTATATTCGTGTATGCAATTTGCTCAGGTCATTGGTCAGGCTGCGTTGAAGGATAAGTTGCGGGGGTTACACCAGCAAAACCGGATCAGTCACGCCCTGATGTTAGTAGCAAGAGAGGGCACCGGCGGTCTGCCCATCGCCCTCGCCTTCGCCCAATACCTGGTTTGTGAACGCGTAAACTCAAAACAAAACACTCAAGAGCCCTCCCTTTTTGGCCCAACTACCCAAACTGTCCAAACTAGCCAAACTTTCCAAACTGATTCCTGCGGAGCCTGCCCCGCTTGCACAAAAGCAGCGGCTTTCGCGCATCCCGATATTCATTACTCCTTCCCCACCGTCAGCAGTAAAAGCATAGATAAACCGAAAAGCAGTGATTTCATTGCAGAGTGGCGGACCTTTTTACAGGAGCAACCCTACGGCAACTTGTTCGACTGGATCGAGCGGATCAAGGAAAAAGAAAACAGCCAGGGGAAGATCACGACCTATGAATGCGAGGATATCAATAAAAAACTCAGTCGAAAAAGCTTTGAGAGTCCCTTCAAGATTCTGATTCTCTGGATGCCTGAAATGCTGGAAAAAGAAGGCAACAAATTGCTTAAGATCATCGAAGAGCCCCAGTCTGATACGTTGTTCCTTCTCGTTACAGAAAACGAACAGCTTGTCTTACCCACCCTACACAGCCGCTGCCAAGTCATTCGCCTGCCCATGCTTACTTCCGAGGAGATCCAAAACAGCTTGATGGAAAGGGAAGGTACCCCAGCACCCGTAGCCAAACAAATGGCCCAGTTGGCAGATGGGAATTACCGAGAGGCCCTTCAGCAGGTTGAGCACGTGGAGGAAGGAAGGCAACAGCGATTGCGCGATTGGTTAAATGCCATTTTAAAAACCGGTCCAGCTGCTCAGGTAAAATGGGTGGAGGAGATCAGTAAACTGGGACGAGAAAAGCAAAAACAGTTCCTTCGATATGTGATTCACGTGCTGGAAACGGCAACTCGCTTGCAGGCAACGGGACAACTACCCCCCGTGGGAGAGGAAGAAGCCGCGGTAGCCACCAAATTAAACCGATTGGTGGGCATGGAGCAACTAGAGATATGGGTGAATGAGCTCAATAAAGCCAGCTATTATATCGAACGCAATGCCAACGCCAAAATGCTCTTTCATGCCCTTACCTTGAAGGTCTATCATATCATTCAGGACAAAGTCGTATTTTTGATGACGACTGACCCCGCCGAGTGAGCTGGAATAGATAAGTGAGCGCGGAATCGGGAAGTGTGTAGGACAGAAGCGATTGACAATCAACAGCATCGAGTAATCATATATAGGCCTATCCCGGCCAATTCTTTTTCGAAGACTCCTGTTGCTTTGCCTCGCCCAGTGCCTGCCTTAAAAAATTGGAAGCATGGGCTGTTCCGGATGCAGTACAAAAATAGGCGGTAAACCCAACGGTTGCCGAAGCAACGGCGGATGTAGTTCCGGCGGATGCAATCGAATGAATGCATACGACTGGCTGCACAACCTTCCGCTGGCCGATGATGCCTGTCGCGTTGTGGAAGTCAGCTTCAGCCAAGGGACCCGAAAAGACTTTTATCGAAACCCTGCTCTGCAACCTTTTGAAAAAGGCGATCAGATAGCTGTTGAAGGCGTAAATGGATTTGATGTGGGCGAGGTTTCACTTACCGGTGAGATCGTTCGGCTGCAGATGAAAAAAAGGGGCGTGAAGGAAGACCAGGCCGACATGAAAAAGATCCTGCGCCGGGCCACTGAGCGCGACCTTGACCTATGGAAACAGAACAAGGCCCGGGAACCGGAAGCCGTGATTCGAAGCCGTGCCATCGCCAAGCAACTCAAGCTGAACATGAAGATCAGCCAGGTGGAAATGCAGGCAGACGGACGCAAAGCGACCTTCTTTTATATTGCTGATAGTCGGGTCGACTTCCGCGAACTGATCAAGGTATACGCCAGCGAATTCAAAGTAAAAGTAGAAATGCGTCAGATTGGCGCTCGTCAGGAAGCCGGCAAGGTGGGGGGGATCGGCAGTTGCGGACGCGAACTCTGTTGCAGCACCTGGCTCACCGAATTCAAATCGGTGAATACCAACGCAGCTCGCTATCAGAACCTCTCCATCAACCAAACGAAGCTAAGCGGACAATGCGGCCGACTCAAATGTTGCCTGAACTACGAGCTGGATACCTACCTCGATGCCCTGCAGCAATTCCCCGATCATTGCGAAGTATTGCAAGTAGCCAAAGGCAATGCCTTCCTGGCCAAAAAGGATATTTTTAAAAACGTAATGTGGTATACCCTGCCCGACAGCAACAAACAATTTCCCCTGAGCATCGAACGGGTTAAAAAGATCAAAACCCTGAATCAACAAGGCATCCGTCCCGAAGAACTCGAACCGGTAGAAGTAGTCTCCAGCAAACCCAAGGAAGCTGAACCTGAATTTGTGGAACTGGTGGGACAGATCAGCTTGCGCACGCTTGAAAAAGCCGACCGTAAACGCAAACAAAAGCAACAACAAAAACGAGGTGGCAATGCACCGGGCAATGCTCCCGGAAACACCCCTCGGCAAAACCCTTCCGATACCAATCGTCCCGATCAACGCAGAAGGCGGAGGTAGGAGGAAGAAAGTTTAGGTTTTAGCACAATACAGTATTTCCGTATAAATATGACTGCGTCCTAAACGCTGTTCCCTAAACACTAAACGGTTATTCTACGCTCTTCAAGATCACATCCTGAATTCTTCCACGTATCGACAGCGACATGAGTTTGCCGTTATCCCGTGTAGGGTGCACGCGATTTGAAAGAAATATATACACGATCTCCTTTAGCGGATCTACCCATACACAGGTGCCTGTAAATCCGGTGTGGCCAAAGGTGGAAGGAGAACTCAGTAAGGACGGGTAGGGATCTTTTCGGGTTTTGTTATCGCGCTCCGGCTTGTCGAATCCCAATCCTCGTCTGCTGCCATCAACTTGGTAGCTCGTGAAAAGTTGGATCGTTTCAGATTTTAGGTATTGCTTTCCCTGAAAAGTACCGCCTTGTAACAACATCTGATATAAAACCGCCAGATCTTGGGCGTTGGAAAAAAGGCCGGCATGGCCGGCTATACCGCCAAACAAGGAAGCCCCCTCATCGTGTACATGCCCATGAAGGGTTTGCTGACGAAAGTGTTTTTCCGATTCGGTTGGTGTGATTTGACTTAAGGGAAAGCGTACCCTCGGACGGAAACCTGTGGTATACATCGAGAGCGGCCGATAAAAATTTTGCTGAACATATTCATCCAGACTCAGTCCCGACAGTTGCTCAACGATCTTTCCCAGAAAAATAAAATCATTATCGCTATACACATATTTTCCTTTGGGTCCCAGCGGACTCTTCACAATTCGCTGCATCAACGTATCGGTCCAATCATTTCGCAAGTATAAATCTTCGGCTACCTGCACCTGAAACCCCGGTTCTTCGTCCTTGCGATAAAGGGCTGGCAACGGATTTCCCGTGGCAGGATCAATGGTTGCCTTGTAAAAAGGAATGAAGGGTACCAATCCGCCCTGATGCAACAGAATATCACGGATGATCAATCCGCCCTTATCTGTGCCTCGAACCACAGGTAAATAGTCTGATAAGGGAGAATCCAATTTCACCAACCCCTGCTCATATAATTTCATGACGGCCACTGTAGTGGCGGAAATCTTGGTCACCGAAGCCAAGTCGAAAATACTCTCGGGAGCAGTAGGCTGGGTCTTCTGGACATCCACAAAACCATACGCTTTATTCCAGATCACTTCGCCTTTATGCACCGCCATCACCACACACCCGGGAAAAGCTCCTTCCCGAATCCCCTCCTGCGCGATCGCATCGATTGCTTGCAACCGAGCCGCTTTGGCTTCCCAGTCGGTTGGATCGGAAGCAGGAACGATGCCGGCGCCCACCGGAAAATCACATACCCGCACGGGTAACGTGCCCTTGGGGCGAATATAACCGCGCAACATGCTCGCAGCTACCAGGCGAAACAACGAATCATCTTGCTGACAAGCCAGCAAATGATCGGCTTGGCAGAAATATGCATTGGCCAATACATTCCCGAAGGTGAGGGTGATGGTATTGGATCCATTTAACTGCCGCGCCAGATCGATCACTGACTTGGAAAGCCCGAACTGATCCATTGGCTTGTTGGAATAATTATGGATTCCCAGTAAGACCAGGTCATAATCGCCAGCGGCTCGAAAACGACGGAGTAAGGAATCGGCCGAAAGGCTATCTGACTTGATCGGGAGATAGTAAGTGTTTAGCGAATCGACTCCGAGCGAACGCACCAGATCATTGGCGGCACTCAAGCCAACCCCCACATAGGCTACTTTCCCATACTGCATCGTGCGGCGGAGGATTCGCATGCCACGGGGCTGGAACCAATTTGTCCGATCGTTGAGCAGGGTGATGGATTTCTCCGCCACCTCAGAAACGATGGCATCCGTCTGTCGGTTTAAATCAGCCAACAAATTCGTTGTATCGATGAGGGTTCTTCGGTTCAAACCCAAATCGTACTTGGCGCCTAGAACCTTACGAACACGACTATCCAATTCCGACTGTTGTATCTGACCGTTCTTAATTGCTTTTTGAATTACCTCGATTGACTCTTTTACATCGGCCGGTAAGCAAAGCATATCGTTACCCGCTAAGATGGCCTCTACTGAAATGGTTCCTCCTGGGAAGTATTTGGCTACACCTTTCATCTCCAGGGCATCCGTAAATACAAGACCCTGGTAGTTCATGTCATTCCGCAATAATTGGGTGACATTATTTTTAGAGATGGAGGTGGCTACATTTTTTGCAGGATCAATGGAGGGGATAGAAAGATGAGCAACCATAACGCTTCCAATACCCGCTTGAAACACGGCACGGAAGGGCACCAATTCCAGGGAATCCAGCTGCGTACGCGTCTTGAGGATGCGCGGAAGATCATAATGTGAATCGACATCCACATCCCCATGGCCCGGAAAATGTTTGGCACAAGCCATGATCCCGGCATCCTGCATTCCCTTCATATAGGCAACCCCAAAACGGGCTACTTTTTCTTTATCCTCTCCAAACGATCGAAAGCCAATCACCGGATTGTTCGGATTGTTGTTTATGTCTACCACGGGGGCGTAATTCACGTGTACACCCAACCGTTTGCATTGCTGTCCTACTGCCACGCCCATTCGGTACACCAGCTGTTCATCCTGGAGTGCCCCCAAGGAGAGTTGATAGGGGAACTTTTTGACACTGTCTAGGCGCATCCCCAAACCCCATTCGCCATCGATGGTTATCATTAAAGGCGTCTGGGCTATTTGCTGAAATTGGTTCGTCAACTGGGCTTGACGAATGGGCCCCCCTTGAAAGAAACAAAGCGCGCCAACGTTGTATTGCTTGATCTGACTGACAACCTTCGCAACATGATCGGACCCTAAGTTGGAATGCGCGCGTATTACCATTAATTGAGCAATGCGCTGATCCGGTGAAAGGCTGGAAAAAACGGAGTCTACCCACTGCTCTCGATCTAGCCGACTCGCATAAGTGGTTTGCGCGGCCAAGTTGGAGGATATCAGCGGGGTCAAAAACGCCCCCAAAAGGGCGAGCAGGTGATGGCGTAGGAACATGGATTAAAATTACCGGATTTGCATAGAAACCACTTCGAAAAACGAGCCATAAATAAGTTATTTTTGAACGCTAACGCCCACCCGTGTCGAACACCATTCACGTATTGCCTGACCACATCGCGAACCAGATCGCTGCCGGAGAAGTGATCCAGCGGCCAGCCAGTGCCGTGAAGGAACTTTTGGAAAATGCCGTAGATGCAGCGGCGACCGAGATCCACCTAATCGTAAACGATGCCGGTAAGGCACTGGTACAAGTCATCGACAATGGAAAAGGCATGGGGGCGGCCGATGCACGCCTTTGTTTTGAACGTCATGCCACTTCCAAGATCAACCAAATCGAAGATCTTTTTCGAATACGAACCATGGGGTTTCGAGGCGAAGCCCTGGCCTCTATCGCTGCCGTCGCGCAGGTAGAGATCAAAACACGCACCAAAGATTCCGACGTAGGCAGCCAACTCGAAGTGGCCAACAGGCGGGTTGAATCGGAATCGCCCGTGGCCGTGCCCATCGGTACCAGCATTGCCATGAAGAATCTTTTCTTCAATGTTCCGGCCCGACGTAATTTTTTAAAAAGCAACGCCGCCGAAATGCGACACATCCTGGAGGAATTTACCCGGGTAGCCTTGGCTTTCCCGGAAATTCGCTTCCTATTGACGGCGAATCACCAGCAACTCTATCACCTGGAGCCCGGATCGCTGAAACAACGGGTTGTACAGCTACTCGGAAACCCTTACCAATCCAAATTGGTAGCTGTTCAGGAGCAAACCGATTATCTCACCATCCGGGGATTTGTGGGCAAACCGGAGACGGCAAAAAAAACACGAGGCGACCAATACTTTTTTGTAAACAATCGCTTCATCAAAAGCGCCTACCTGCACCATGCCGTCATGAGCGCCTATCAGGAATTGATCGCAGGCGATCAATTTCCTTCGTATGTTCTTTTCATTGACCTGGATCCGAGACAAGTCGACGTGAACGTGCATCCGACCAAACAGGAAATCAAATTCGAAGATGAGAAGATTGTATATGCCTTTGTGCAGGCGGCTATTCGACATGCCTTGGCGCAATTCAGTATCACCCCCACTCTAGATTTTGATCTGGATGCCGGAATTCAATCCCTATCGGCCATTCAGCAGCCTTTTACGGAGGACAAAAAACAAGCAACCGCCGGAAGCCGCTTGTTCAGCGGATTTACCCAAAAAAATCAGGCGCATCTTATCGACCGGTCCGCGGCCGATAAACCCTGGGCCGGACTCCCCATCCGGGAAGTCACCCCACCAGAAGAACAACAAACCTCCCTGATCGGTGCCTCGCTTGATTTGGAGAATACGCCGCTGACCCAACTGTTGCAGACCTATATCATCTTTCCGATCAAGGACGGGTATCGGCTCATTCATCAGCAGCGCGCACACGAACGGATCCGCTATGAGAAATTGATGCAGGCCGATGCCCAAAAACCTATGGCATCCCAGAGAAGTATGTTTCCGGCTACCCTTGAACTAAATGCCGCGGATGCCAGCATCCTGGAGGAATTACTCCCTCCACTCCGGGAGTTGGGCTATCAGATTGAGCCATTTGGCAAAAATACCTATGTTGTACATGGCACCCCAGCCGATTTGGAAAGCGGAGAAGAACAACACACGATCGATTGGCTGCTGGAGCAATACAAACAACTGGCGCAAGAGCTGAAACTTCCCCAAAAAGAATCCCTGATCCGAGCCCTGGCCCGTCAACAAGCCATTCGAAGCGGTGAATACTTGACCGAACGGGAAATTCGCGAACTTGTACAGGAGTTATTGCACTGCCAACAAGGGAATGTCAGTCCAGACGGACACCCCACGTATCTCGAATTTCGTAAGGAACAGCTAAATAAATTATTTGGCTATTAATATTGCGTGCGAACGCTGAGCAGAAAATTCTGTATCCCATCCCGTACTACTTTAGCGGAGGTCCGATGGTTATTGACCAGGACGGAAAAAATTAGCCACTTACCAGAGGCAGCCTGTAAAAATCCACTTAAAGTCACGACCCCCGAAAGCGTTCCTGTTTTGGCATAAATCTTACCGGGAATTTGAGTATAGTAGGATTTTAAAGTGCCTATGCCTCCCGTTGGAAAGACACCCGCGATGCGTCTCATTCCAAATTCTTTTTTCATCCGTTGTAGAATAAAAATAAAATCGTCGGGCGTAAATAAATTATATCTGCTGAGTCCAGACCCATCGGTCCACCGCGGCGGATGCGGCATATCCGCAAAATCCGTTTTCAGGGTCAGATCAATGAGCGCCTCATCATGTAGCTTACCCAACCGTTTCTGGCTGACCATCAACAAACTCTGATCGGCTAAATGATTATCACTTTCATACATCATCATCCGCAACATTGTGTCGGTCAACTGGGAATAAACGGGCCGATAGCCTTCAAATTGCCTCGCAGCACCCATAAAAAAATTATCCCCCGTCCGGTTTAGCGTATCGCGTAAAAAAAGAAAATTTGTCAACCCATTGTCTGTCTTAAAAGGAATTTGCTGCCCCGTAAAAGCAAATGCGCTGTTTTTCAGAAAAAAAAGATTTTTCTCAAATTGACGATCGATGTCAAACCGATCTCCTTTCCCGAGCGATTGTATCAGGGGTTCCGAGAAAAAGGGGGGGCGCGCGACAAGCTTAGGCTTGACGACAAACGGCAACCCGTTTCCATTGCTGCGGGAGAAATGAACCAAGTTCCCGAAAATAGGCATTGAAGCCCGCTCCGTGGAATAGTTGTCCTGATATCCGTCCCACGTCCACCCGCTCCCGTAGGGAGTGAATTCGTCCGCCGCATTGTATTGGAGCTCAATCTTTTTATTTGTTTGCTGCAGGTACCGAAAAAAACGCTGCTCCGGAAAAAGCGGGTTTAAAAAAGTCGGATCCCCCGCGGGGGTGATGAAGAGCGTATCGCCCACCTCCCGCATTCGAAAACTCAACAAACTATCTCCCAAATATTTCATTGCCAAATAGCAGGTGGAGATTTTTGTATTGCTGGCCGGGGTAAAGAAGTGATCGGATTGATATTGGAATAAATATTTTGCCGAATCGGGATCATAGAGACTAATGCCAATATGTGCCTGCTGAATTTGGGGGGCCTCAAGCAAATACTTGTTGGCCTCGCGCTGAATAAATTGTGCTGAAGACGTAAAGGGGGCAAGAACAAAAAGTAAAAAAATGATCCGGTGTATAGGCTTCCTCATGTTCGAACGTATTAAAATTTGGAGTTCACGAATAAGGCAGTTAATTCCTTTCCTGTGCCCGAAGCCAGCGCTCGGGAATCTCGTTGCTGCTGGCGAGCAAATAGTCCTTGTAGCTACAAGCGATGAATTGCTTATTGGGCAACTGCATCCACCAACGCCCCGTCTTTTTACTTTGTAAAAAGACGGTTTCGACCTCGGCAAAGACCATGATGTATTCGTTGAAGGAATCGCGCTCATCCAGATCGGCTTCCCGACGGCCCCGGCTTCGGCCATCCAGTACATACCAAATCATATGTGCCAATTGTTCGGCACTTATCCCATTGGGATCGGCCTCCCGGTCGTAGCCATAAAGACCAATGGAGCTGATATGAGGACTTAGTCCGGCGTACCGCATCAATACACACGCCTCCTCGCCGCTGAACCCATTCGGACTTAAAGTACTGGCCGGTGAATAGGCTTGTGCGATAGATTGAATATCAAAACTGAGCAGATGCGTATTACGAAGTACGGGCTCCATTTCTTCCATACTCTCTTTGACATTGCCTACCCGGTAACAGTCAAATCGCAACGAATCCAGCGTTTCCAAGATACCGGGGTGCACATAATAACTCTGAAACCCGATGTGGTTGTAATGCCGTATGAAATTGGGCGTTCCCGTTAACATCTCCATCAGGAAATGCTCGGCCGGGTTGATCGCATCCGTATAAAGATCAATCCGGGCATCAATGCCACTGGCCTCAATTATTTTTCCGGTACTCGCATAAGCACGGTACTGACCCAGGGTCAAGTCTTGTGAGCCCCCCAAAATAATCACGGTCTTTCCCGCCTCAATCAGCTCCTTGACCACGGTTGATAAGGCAGCATACGTATCGGAAAGGGTATAGCCAATCCGGATGTTTCCAACGTCGGCCAATCCGATGTCGGTATGCCAATAGAAAAGTCGATAGAAATGCCGACGAATGACATCCGGCGCATCGGTATCTGTTCGGGAAAGATCCGCCCCTCGCATGTCGCCACATCCCACCAACACGAGGGAGGCTGAATCCAACTCCGGAAACTCGGATTCATAAGCGTCAATGACAAACCCGATCTGTCCATCCAAATATCCTTGGTCGCCACTCAAAACCGGTTTGGAAAGAGGTGTCAAAAAATCAGCAATGCGCAGACGATCTCCCATGCCGACGAAGATAACGTTATCTTTGTGTGCATGGAAGCCTTACGCCAACAACTGGTACAACTTCGCCAGGAGATCGATGCGTTCCCTGTGCACGATGCGATCAATACCGAAGATTTCCGCATTCGTTTCCTCGGTACGATGGGAGCGCTAAAAACGGTTATGGCAGAACTGAAAAACGTTCCACCGGAGCAGCGAAAGGAGGCCGGACAACTGCTTAATGAAATCAAATCCTACGCCGAATCGGTTTACCAGCAACACCTCGATCGTACCCGCACAACGACTGTAGAAACATCTCGGACAACCGATCGCAGTCGCTCAGGCTCCCCCCAACCGATTGGTTCCCGCCATCCCGTCACCCGGATGAAAAACGAGATTGTTTCCATTTTTCAAAAACTTGGGTTTGCCGTAGCCGAGGGACCGGAGATCGAGGACGACTGGCACAATTTCGGCGCCCTGAACCTACCCGCGCACCACCCGGCACGCGACATGCAAGACACGTTTTATGTACAGCAGAACCCCGATTGGGTTCTGCGCACCCATACCAGCAGTGTCCAGATCCGAGAGATGGAAAAGGGAACACTACCCTTACGACTGCTGATGCCCGGATGCGTATTTCGGAACGAAACCATCAGTGCCCGGAGCCACTGTTTCTTTCATCAGGTAGAAGGATTGTACATCGATGAACAGGTCTCTTTCGCCGACCTCAAACAAACCCTTTACTTTTTCGTACAAGAGATGTACGGGAAAGACGTTCAAATCCGTTTTCGCCCCTCGTATTTCCCTTTCACCGAGCCCAGTGCCGAAATGGACATCAGTTGTTTCATCTGCGCCGGTGCAGGATGCCCCGTGTGTAAAAAATCCGGCTGGGTCGAGATCCTTGGATGCGGCATGGTACATCCGAACGTTTTGCGCAATTGCCAAATCGATCCGGAAAAATATACTGGCTTTGCTTTCGGAATGGGCGTCGAACGACCGGCCATGCTGAAATACGGCGTAAACGACCTGAGGCTATTCAGCGAAAACGATGTTCGCTTTCTTCGTCAATTCCCCGCCGTTAGCTGATGAGCCAGGAAATTCACCGCGTCTGTGTATGTGGAGCCGGTACCATGGGGGCCGGAATCGCCCAAACCCTGGCAACCGCCGGTTATTCCACGCTGGTGTATGACGTGCAACCAGCCGGACTCGAACGGGCCGCCCAACAAATCGAAAAACAATTGGACGGGGCAATCTCCAAAGGAAAGCTTGCCGCCGGATCGACAGAGAAAATCCTGCAACGCATTGAATTCACCAACGACCTTCAAGCCTGCTTGGCCGATCTTTTCATCGAAGCGATCGTAGAACGAATGGAGGACAAAGTGGCCCTCTTCAACCAACTGGCCGAATTGAACCACAGTGAATCCATCTTCGCCACCAATACCTCCTCCCTCTCGGTCACGCACTTGTCCAATCAAGTACAAAATCCGGCCCGCGTGATCGGATTGCATTTCTTCAACCCGGCCCACCTGATGAAATTGGTAGAAGTGATCACCACCCGCCAAACCGATCCAAAAGTGCTCGATACTGCCTGGGCCTGGGTCGAATCCATCGGAAAGAAGCCGGTTCGATGCGCGGATACTCCGGGGTTCATCGTGAACCGCGTAGCCCGTCCCTACTACCTAGAAGCGATGCGGCTCGTTGAAACGGGAGACGTTTCGCCCGAGCAAGTTGATCGTATCCTGGAATCAGCCGGATTTAAGTTGGGGCCCTTTCAGTTAACCGACCTCATCGGGCAAGACATCAACCTTGTGGTGAGTCGTTCGGTGTACGAACAACTGGGCCGCCCGCTGCGACTGAAACCCTCGTCCCTTCAGGAAGAAAAGGTCAATGAAGGAAAACTGGGAAGAAAAACCGGAGAAGGATTTTATCGTTATTGATCCAACGTGTCAAAACCCCTCATACTCCTCACCGGGGCCACCGGATTTCTCGGCTCTTATATCCTGCAAGAGCTGATCGAACAGGGATACCCTGTACGAGCGTTGCGCCGTACAACCAAAGCACTCCCCTGGATCCCGAGCCAGGTATGCTCCAAAGTAGATTGGAGAGAAGGCGATGTATTGGATGTGGTTTCCTTACAGGAAGCACTAAGCGGCGTAGAGGCGATTATCCACTCCGCAGCAGTTGTGTCTTTCCAACCCCAGGAACGTACCCGGATGTATCAAGTCAACGTGGAGGGCACTGCCAACGTAGTGAATATGGCCCTGGAAGCAGGCGTTCGGCGATTTATTCATATCAGTTCAGTTGCAGCGCTGGGTCGCACCGAGAAGGAGTCGACCGTAAGTGAAGAATGTAAATGGGAAGACAATCCGGTACAAACACACTATGCTCGCAGCAAGTTCAAAGCCGAATTACAAGCCTGGCGTGGAATGGCAGAAGGATTGGAAGGACTGATCCTAAATCCAAGCACCATCCTGGGCTACGGCGACTGGAATAGTGGCAGTTGCCGTTTATTCAAGCAAATTCATCAGGGATTTCCTTGGTATACAGAAGGGATCAACGGCTTTGTGGACGTGCGCGATGTGGCCCAGGCCACCCGTTTGGCATTGGAATCCACCACCTCTGAACAACGCTATATTCTGTGTGCCGAAAATTGGTCGTTCCGAGATTTGCAACAAGCCATGGCAGATGGTTTTGGCGTGAAAGGTCCAACTCAAAAAGCAACCCCATTTTTGTTGGGACTGGCTTGGCGTATGGCATCCTGGAAGGGGTGGTTGACGGGCAAACCCGAACTGCTCAGCAAAGAAAGCGCCCGGGTGGGGGTAAGTCGGACACAATTTGACAATAAAAAATTCTTAGCGGCTTTCCCTACTTTTAAGTACCGGCCTATTTTACAAACGATTCATGAAGCCTGTCAACAATATCAACAATAACTGCTTTCCTGATGCCGTTATAAATCCCCCATGCTGTCGAGATCCCTGCTGCTCCTGCTGATCCTGTGCGGCCCCCTTTTGATGCGGGCCCAGTATACCATAACCGGAAGAATCGTGGATTCAACAACCCAGGAGCCCCTTTACCGAGCCTCGGTATTCTGTCAGGGAACGACCCTGGGCACCTCATCAGACAAAGACGGATATTTCCAACTTCCGTTGCGAAGCGGTGGATACGACCTGACGATAAGCTATACGGGCTATCTACCCCAAGTCGTCCGAGTCAGCGAATCGATAGACCTGCCCATTGCCTTGGTCAAAAGAGATAATTCGCTAGGAGAAGTAGTAATAAAAAGCAGCAACGAAGTGGCCGATGGCTGGGATAAATACGGCGATTTTTTTAAAAACCATTTCATTGGTGAATCCAAATTGGCAACTACCTGCGAGATACGCAATCCCGAAACACTACGCTTTCTCTATTATAAGAAAAGCAACCGCCTCAAAGTATTGGCCGATGAACCGCTGCAACTGATCCATCCCGGACTGGGCTACGAGATCCGTTACCAACTGGATTCCTTCGTCTATTATTACAATACGGAGTACTTTCTCTATCGGGGATATTCGTTTTATACGGAACTGGAGGGAGAGGACTCTACCCGCCTGGCCTGGAAGCGAAACCGAAGCGATGCCTACGCCGGCTCGCGGTTGCAATTCATGCACAATTACTACGACTCAACGCTGGAGGAAAATGGTTGGGTGATCGATCTACTGAATGAAAATAGCGAAAAGACATTCACCAAGATCAACCCCTACGACACGACCTTTTACCTGATGCTGGACAGCACCGAGGAGATCGAAATTGATTTTCCACGAAAAATCAGCATCACCTACAAGAAAAAATCGCCAGAACCCGGATACCTGAAATCCATGAAACTTCCCAAGGGAACCCCTTATTTGATCAGCTATATCGATCTGAAATTTCCAATCGTTATACGCCCAAATGGATATTTCTACAACCAGTCTGATTGGTTCCAGCAAGGTTACTGGGTTTGGAAAAACGTTGGCGACCAGCTGCCAACCGATTACGAACCCGACTGACCATTAAGCCTCTGCCAAATCTGTGGAATGCGTTTGATCCACACCAACTCGCGCTTTTTCTGTGAAGCTTCCTCCACCGGAGAACCAAAATAAACCTTCCCGCCCTCCAGCGATGAAGGAACACCACTCTGGGCCAACACGATGGCTCCTGCCCCGATCGTGAGTGTTTTGCTGATGCCTACCTGCCCCCACAACGTCACACCATCCTCGATGACTGTAGCGCCGGCAATACCCACCTGTGCCGCGATGATGCAATTCTTTCCAATGCGGGTATCGTGGCCCACCTGTACCAAATTATCCAATTTGGTACCCGCCCCGATACGTGTTTCATGCGTCACGCCCCGATCAATCGTACAATTGGCACCAATCTCTACTTCATCCTCAATAATCACATTTCCACAGCTTAGCATGCGCGTATAAGGAAGCGGTCGATGGGGTCTCTTATTGTAATAAAAAGCATCACTCCCAATAACCGTACCCGCCTGGATCACCACCCGATCCCCGACCTGCGCACCCGCACCAATCACCACATTGGGATGGATAATACAATCCTTTCCAATAACCGCCCGCGGCCCTACACAAACCCCTGACATCAACACCGTACCCGGGCCCACCACAGCCGAATCCGCAATGGGCTTGGAAATCGGATCGAACGGTTGATAGGTTGATACGATTTGTTGATAGGCGACAAATGGATCACTGACCACCAACAGCGCTTTCCCCTTCCGAACATCCACTTTCGCATTGATGATGATGTACGAGGCGGCCGATCGGAGACATTTATCATAATACTTCGGATGATCGACAAAGACCAGATCGCCCGATTCTACCCGATGAATTTCATTGATACCGGTTACTTGCGCTTGTGGATCACCGATCAGCTCGGCATCAATAAGGGAAGCAATCTCCGCTAACGGAATTGGATTTTTGAACCGCATACATTCAATTTTTACAAAGGTATCGAAGCAAATTCGAGTCGCTTCAAGTAGATGATCATCGCTGCTTACACAATCTATGATGACATCTTACGATTTTCTGTTTATCCACAAGCCATGAAAAAATGTGAATAAAAGCAGCTTAAAATTTTTTTGGTTTGTTTATTTGATATAATATTGTGGTGGGGAAACGCAGTTTCCCTGTACTTACTAACCCATCCATATATTTCCCTCCGCTTCTGCGGAGGGATTTTTTTTCGACCTACTTGCGTCTCGTGAATAAAAAATATCTTTAAATATAAATCACTGATGATGGTACGATCCATGACCGGGTTTGGACGAGCAGAGGGATCCATTGGGAGAAAAACCTTTTTGATCGATATAAAATCACTCAACGGAAAGCAATTTGATCTGCAAGTGCGGTTGCCGGCCCTGCTAAAGCCTCAGGAATTTGAAATTCGACGGATGTTGAGCGAGGGACTGATACGCGGTTCCGTCGAATGCGTGATCAGCTTAAAGGAAACCGGGGAAGCCAAGCCCTTTACCATCAATATGGAGTTGGCCAAGGCCTATCATCAGCCCCTGAGTGAGTTGGCGTCTTCCCTGCAATTATCGACAAACGACTTGTTGAGCGTGCTGGTAAAATTGCCGGAAGTAATCGTACCCAGCAGCGAAACCCTGGAAGGATCGGAGTGGAAAGCCTTTCAACAGCTGCTCACGGAAGCGATTCAATCCCTAAATGCACATCGAGAAAACGAAGGCAACATGTTGCAGACCGATCTGTTGCAGCGGATTGACCGAATAGAAGCCTTGCAACAGGATATTCAGGCGCTGGAACCCAAACGCAAGCAGAAAATCCGGGAGGGGTTAATCAAACTATTGGAAGAAGAAGTTGGCAAAGAAAAATACGACGCCAACCGATTAGAACAGGAACTGATTTTTTATATCGAGAAAATTGATATCAGCGAAGAACAGACGCGGTTGGCTAACCATTGTCAATATTTTCGATCGCTATTCGAGGAAAGCGATCCCGCCAAGGGCAAAAAGCTCTCCTTTGTATTACAGGAAATCGGCCGGGAGATCAATACGACCGGTGCCAAAGCCAACGATGCCACCATCCAACGATGTGTGGTAGAAATGAAAGACGAATTGGAAAAGGCAAAAGAACAGATTCTTAACCTGCTCTGAGGTATCGTAATTTTGTCCCATGCGCATAACGGCTTTATTTCTGCTCAGCCTGCTTTTCATCCAGTGTAAACCCATTAACCTGTATGAGCAGACTATTGACATCCCCCAACATAAATGGAAAAGTGATTTTATTCCCAGTTGCACCTTCCAGGTTTCGGATACCACCGCCCAATACGAAACTTTTTTGATCCTCCGCCATACCGACGCCTATCCCTACAACAACATTTGGCTTTTTGTACAAGTAGAAACTCCCGATAAGGTAATTTCCTTTCGGACCGAACAACGTTTGGGAAATAACGAAAAGGGGTGGTTCGGTACCGGACTAAACGACGTATATGAACATCGGATCTCACTCCGTGCGGAGCTAACAAAAGCAGGACTCAATGGCTACTCCAAATCTGGCCCTTACACCTTTCGGCTAACACAAATCATGCGAGAAGATCCACTGCCGGCAGTCTTGCAAGCCGGTATTCGTGTGGAACGTATCCATTAAAAAGGAACGCCCCTAGAGATCTCCTAACCGCGGCCTTACCACGATCTCCTCCACGCAAGCCCCAACGGACAATTGCGTAGCCTGGTATACCAACTGGGCGATATCAGAAACCTCCATGATCCGATGCTGGGAATTATCATAATCGCCCCAGGAATCCGTCAATACCGCTCCCGGATACACCGTGGTCACCTTCACACCCGTTGGTTTTAATTCCTCCCGCAAGTTTTGGCTGAAGCCATTCAACGCATATTTACTGATGCTGTATGCACCCCCATGGGCATAGGGCCGCTGTCCGGCTATGGAACAAATATTGATGATATGCCCCTGCCCCCGCTTCACCATCGCCGGAGCGATAACACGAGTAAGATGATAGGCACTGTATAAATTCACCGCCAGCTGACCTTCCAGCAATCCATTGGATTGATCCAACAATTTACCCGGCTCATAGATCCCGGCATTGTTGATGAGAATATCCGGCTCTCCCTGTTCCAAACACCACTTTCCGAATGCCTGCACCTGATCGAGCCGGGTGACGTCCGCCGCCTTCCCCTTACACGTACAAGGGGGATACGCAGCCATCAGGGTTTGACAAAGCGCATCGAGCGCCGATTGATTACGGGCCGAGATCAATACCTCGTGACCGGCTGAAGCAAATTTCTCAGCCATTCCCTTTCCCATACCCCTCGAAGCTCCTGTAATGATCACGCGCATAAAACGAATTTGGACAAAGGTCGAACATTTTCACGCGCCGAATACTTTCCGACGCCCTTACTTTGCAGGATGTCGTACCGGCACCTGTTCTTCGATCTGGATCATACGTTG
Organism: Bacteroidota bacterium; assembly: GCA_016868775.1. Classification (GTDB taxonomy): domain Bacteria; phylum Bacteroidota; class Bacteroidia; order Chitinophagales; family Chitinophagaceae; genus JJ008. The sequence continues at coordinate 196,579 of VGFT01000001.1, forward strand.
TGGGATTTTGAAGCCAATTCCCGCCAAACCCTGCAACAGCTCTATACATCCCTCCAGCTGGAAAGCCGGGGAATAGATGATTTTGACCACTTTCATCAACAATACCTCGTGCACAACGAACGGCTCTGGGAACGCTACCGAAAAGGATTCATCAAACAAGAGGAACTCCGCGTAAAACGCATGTGGTTAAGCTTGCTCGATTTCAAGATCACCGATGAAACCCTGGCCAAAACCCTCAGCATCCAATTCCTGGAACTACTCCCCACCCGCAATCAACTGTTTCCGCATACCCGTGAGATCCTGGAATACCTGCAAAACAAAAAATACCAACTGCACCTGATCACGAACGGCTTCGAAGAAATTCAACACCACAAGCTCCAGGCCGCTAACCTCACCTCTTTCTTCCAGCACGTGATCACCTCCGAAAAAGCCAATGCCTTAAAACCGCACCGAGCCATCTTTGAACACGCTCTCACCGCCAGCGGAGCCGAACTGCCCGAAAGCATCATGATCGGCGATTCGCTGGAAGTAGATATAAAAGGCGCGTATGAGGCGGGAATGGACCAGATCCATGTCAATCACCTCGACCGGAATAAATACCCCCTCGAGGGAAATATCTATCCCACCCACACCATTTTTGACCTGATTGAGTTGAGGGAAATCCTTTGACCTACCAGGTGGCGATCACGGTTACTCCGCCCTGAGGCCGATCCCCGATCTTACAGTGGATCTTGGCATCCAAGGGCAATAACAGATCCACCCGGGAACCAAACTTGATGAATCCCATTTCTTCAGACTGCTGCACCGATTGCCCGGGTTGCAAATAATTACAGATCCGCTTGGCAAGTGCTCCCGCGATTTGCTTGATTAAAATCTCTTTCCCATTGCTACGATAAACCACGCTGTGTCGCTCATTTTCGGTAGAGGACTTGGGATGCCAAGCCACTAAATACTTGCCGGGATGATATTGACTATAAACCACTTCGCCACTAACGGGATTTCGGTTGACGTGGACGTTCAGCGGACTCATGAAAATGGAAACCTGAATGCGCCTATCCGAAAAATACTCGTCCGCCTGCACCTCTTCAATCACCACCACCCTCCCATCGGCAGGGGCCACGATCGCATTGGACTGAATGGTATGCGTACGACGCGGGATGCGAAAAAAGGAGACAATAAACAACCAGAAAGCACCGGTGAGGAGTCCCACCGGCCACCGCAAATAAGAAAAACAATCACAGACCCAGTAACGGAGGACCAAATTGATCGCCAAGACCAAAAGTCCCACAATAAAAATGGTCACCACCCCCTCGCGATGAGTACGCATAGATTCGATTTGCGCAAAAATAGGGGCATCCGGCGGATCGGCTCCTGATTACCTCAAATCAATGCCACAGCGAGAGTACACGCAAAAAAAGATAAACGACCGGCAACGCGAAGAGCAAGGAGTCAAATCGGTCGAGTACACCGCCATGGCCGGGCATCAGTCGACCACTATCCTTCACCCCCGCCTTTCGTTTCAATTTGGATTCGAACAAATCGCCCAGCGTTCCGGCAATTGTCAATAAAAAGATCAACCCATATCCGGCCCCGGCTGAAAAAACGGCGTCGTCCATGAACCGATCCAATACCCAACCCAACAACAACGTGGCACCGAAAATACCGGAGAGGGTTCCTTCCCATGTTTTCTTGGGCGAAATGGAAGAAAAGGGCGTCCGACCAATCAACGAACCCATCAAATACGCCAACGTGTCGTTGATCCACATCGTAGCGATGGCAACCACCACCCACCAAACAGAGGAATTGAACACCAGTTCGCGTGCGGGCAACGGACCATATCCATATAAATGCAAAACCAGGGCAAAAGGCAATGTGAGATAAAGATTACCGGCCGCCAGCCACCACCACTGTTTCATCGAACCGGAGCGGATGGAAAATGTACCCAGGATCAGCAGGATGAATCCGGCTAGTTGAAGCGGCAAAACCAGATTATCAGCGATCCCGAAATTTCCGATGGACGATAGGGCATTGGTCAGCAACAGGCAAATCGCCAACCCATTCAAGATCCAGCCCAACAGCAAATAAGGATGCACGGGCAATTGAACGATCGAGTGGATCAGCTTGGCATACTCGTGCCAAGAAGCGATCAATAAAAATAGAAACAAGAGCAAATAGGAAGCCGGATGCAAGAACAGTCCACCTGCCATGACTCCTACAAAAAAAACAGCCGTCAGGGTTCGGGTCTTAAATGAAGCGACAGAAAAAGCCATATCAGGAAGAAAAAGGATTATTCAGATCTTCTTGTACCCAAGTGGGCTCATTGGGCGGATTTTCCGACGAACGCTCGATGATCTGTCGAATGATCCAAATACTCAGCAACAAGCTGATCAGGGCAGGTAGCACCATTTGCAACAGCGGCAAGACGGATTCCTCCCGCAACATATCGGGATTGAAATAGGCCGCTGTAATAAGTACCGCATCATATAAGAAATGAGCCAGGATCGATACCCATAAACTTCCGCTATAAGCAAATAGAACACCTAATACAATACCCAATAAGAAACGGGGGACGAATCCGTAGAACTGAAGATGTATAGCCGAGAAGATAAAGGAGGCGATCAAGATGCCGGCCCACCGACCGTATTTACGGGCCAGCAAACGTTGAATGATCCCCCGGAATACCAACTCCTCCCCTACTCCTGCGAGCAAGGCAATAAAGACGATGTTTAGTAAAAGATCTTGGAGCGTGTTGGAAGATATTAAGAGCTTGATCGTTTCAGTCGCCGATTGTTCCTGCGCCTTCACCCACTCATTAACTCCTTGCGGAAAAACCACCCGCTGATTCAACTCACCCACGAACTGAACAAACGGAAGCGAGACAAGCATGATCAACAAGGCCCAAAACCAAAAATAATTCAGGTTGGGCGCCTGTAAACCAAGAAATCGATTGGGTTCATAATGAAACAAGCGGGCGCAAATCCAGGACGGAATTAAAAAAAGTCCGATGAATTGCACTAGTTGCATCCCCCGGAAAAAAGTCAGCATCCCCGGCTTGGCAAGTTGGTGCGCATTCAGGTCTTGCAACGATTCAACCGAAATACCCGTAATGCCTTGCAAAACCACCGTGCCCAGCAGGCCAATCGAAAAAAAAGAGAACAAAGCGATCCCTACAAAGACAAGAAGTTGGTTCAAGGGCGAACGATGGGCCAGTAATCCTTTCATGTAATTGAGTAATCCGTGGTAGATTTGCAGCGGATCAATCAAAAATAGGCAAATCACCACGGAATGGTACGGATCGGCCCCTTGCAATTACCTGATTTCCCGCTGCTGCTGGCACCCATGGAGGATGTCAGTGACCCGCCCTTCCGCGCCGTCTGCAAAGACGGCGGAGCAGACCTGATGTATACCGAGTTCATTTCATCAGAGGGACTCATCCGCGACGCCATCAAAAGCCGTAAAAAACTCGACATATTCGAAGAAGAACGTCCCATCGGCATTCAAATTTTTGGAGGCGATGAAGAATCATTGGGACTGGCCGCCAAGATCGTAGAAGTAACCGGACCCGATCTGCTCGACATCAATTTTGGCTGCCCCGTCAAAAAAGTAGCCCTCAAAGGCGCTGGCGCCGGTGTGCTGCGCGACCTCGACCTAATGGTACGACTTACCGATTCTGTCGTACGCGCCACCAACCTGCCCGTGACGGTGAAAACTCGCCTGGGGTGGGACGATCAAACCAAGAACATCGAAGAGGTGGCCGAACGCTTGCAAGATGTGGGGATCAAAGCTTTGGCGATTCACGGACGCACCCGCACACAGATGTATAAAGGCGAAGCCGATTGGACCCTCATCGGAAAAGTCAAGAACAACCCCCGCATTCACATTCCCATTTTTGGAAATGGCGACATCGACTCGCCTGAAAAAGCATTTGAGTACAAAAACCGTTACGGCGTGGACGGCATCATGATCGGACGCGCCGCGATCGGATATCCCTGGATATTCAAGGAGATCAAGCACTTCCTGCGCACGGGCGATCACTTGCCCCCACCGAGCTTGGAAGATCGCATCTCCGTTTGCCGAAAACACCTGCGCCGTTCCATCGAATGGAAAAATCCCATCGTGGGCATCAACGAAATGCGCCGCCACTACAGCAATTATTTAAAGGGATTGCCCAACATCAAAGACTACCGACTCAAACTCGTAACGTTAAAGACAGAGGAAGAGATCTGTGAAGTACTCGACGAAATTGCGGACGTGTACGCCGGCTATACATTTGAAAAGAGCCCGATTCGGCTGGTGAATTATCATGAGAATTGCCCCGTTGACTGATCAGTGCTCCAAGACCATCGTTACGTCTTCACTGAGCGGGGAAACGGCGGGACCAAAATATCGAATCAATCTTCCCTCCCGATCCAACAAAAATTTGGCAAAGTTCCACTGCGGATTTAAACTATTCCATCCGTTTTTCTTGGGATCGGTCAACCAATCATAGACCAATTGCTGTCCGTTTTGCCGCAACACAACACCCTTTTCTGCTATCGGAAAACGGACGTCATAATTACGTTGACAAAAACCGGCGATCTCGGCATTGGTTCCTTTTTCCTGTTCCTTGAAATCATTGGAAGGAAAAGCAATGACCTGTAAGCGATCGGCAAACCGGTCCTGCAATTGTTGCAACGCTTCGTATTGACCCGTATACCCGCAATCGCTTGCCGTATTTACCAACAACAAAAAACGTCCCCTATAATCAGCGAAACGGATCGTGTCTCCCGAAAGGGATCGAACCGACAATTCATACAACGATGCCTGCGGGTCGATGTCGCTGCGCATGAGCACGGTCGTGTTTTTACCAGACAGGCGCGTGATCCACATCAAAGCAGGATAAAGCGTGCGAAGAATTTTCTGACGAAAACTCATCTGGGAATTGCGTTGACTGATGCCAACATACGCTAAAAATCCAGCCAAGAGGCCAAATAGGACCAACAAGATATTTCGGGATTTGTTCATCGAACCATTTTTTTGAGTAGCCCCAATTTTCCCGTCAACGGCGGATACTTCACCGAGGGATCGAACCAGGTGGGCGTATGCATGACGGATTTAAGGTGACTAAACACATCAAAGCCGTATTTCCCATGGTAAGCACCAAGTCCGCTTGCCCCTCGCCCACCAAAAGGTAGTTCCATATTAGACAAATGCCAGCTCGCATTGTTGACGCAAGCGCCTCCGGCGGGAACCGCTTGTATCCAACGCTTGGCCAGGGAAGAATCTTCCGTAAACACATAAAACGCCAGCGGATTCGGGTGGCGTTCAATGACCTGACGGGCATCCTCAAACGTCCGGAATGAAAGAATGGGTAAGATCGGTCCGAAGATCTCCTCCTGCATGATCGAAGAATCAGATGCAACCTCCTCCAGCAAGGTGGGCTCCAGAAAAAGATCGGTGCGCTCGTGCCGTCCACCAACCAACACTTTCCCTTCGTTCAAATAATTCACCAACCGATCGAATTGACGAGCATTGACGATGCGCCCATAACTGTCGCTTTTCATGGGATCGGAACCATAAAAAGATTGCAGCGCCGATTGCATCTCCTCCACGAACCGTTCCCGAACACTTTGATGCACGAGAATATAATCAGGCGCTACGCAGGTTTGTCCGCAATTCAAAAACTTCATGGAGATGATCCGACGCGCCGCTACCCGAAGATTGGCATCGGATTCGATGACGGTGGGACTCTTTCCGCCTAATTCCAATGTCACCGGCACCAATTTATCAGCCGCCATTTTGTAAATGATGCGTCCGACCGTCGTGCTGCCCGTATAAAAAATATGATCGAAGGTGAAAGATTGCATCAGTTGCGGCACCAGTGTAGCTCCCTCACCCGATGCATAAAGAACTTCGTCGGCGGTGAACGCCTGTGCCACGATCGACCGCATCACCTCTTCGGTAGCAGGTGTGAATTCACTGGGCTTTAGTACGGCCAGGTTACCCGCAGCCAGTGCGGCAACGAGGGGATTGAAAAGCAATTGAAGCGGGTAATTCCAGGGCGCAATGATCAGGACCAGTCCCAATGGCTCCGGATGGATATAACTTTTAGATGGCCAATTGAGCAGGTTCGTCTTCACTTTGCGGGGACGCATCCACTTTTTCAGCGATAGGAGTGTCTCATTGAGCTCAGCTAAAACAAATCCGATCTCGGAAGCCCAGACTTCCTCCTTGCTTTTACGGAGATCTTTGTACAAGGCCTCGTAGATGGCTGTTTCGTGATCGAGCAAGGCTTTTCGCAGACGGAGCAGCCGCTCGCGCCGAAACTCATAGGACTGCGTTTCGCCACGGAGTACCCGTTCGCGCATCTTTTGTAACTGATGAATATCCGCCATTCGACTAATTTTAGGCCAAGTTAACCAAATCCCCACCGATGAATCACGAGCACTTCATGCAACTGGCCCTCCGGGAAGCCGAGCAGGCTTTTTCCGAAGACGAAGTGCCCATCGGGGCCGTAGTAGTAATGAATGAACGAGTCATTGCCCGGGGACATAACATGACCGAGAAACTCGGTGATCCGACCGCCCATGCCGAATTGATCGCGCTGACCGCCGCATTTAACGCACTGGGAAGTAAATATTTGCCAGAGGCCACCTTGTATGTAACCATCGAACCCTGTGCCATGTGTGCCGGGGCTCTGTATTGGAGCCAGATCGGACAAGTGGTTTTCGGCGCCCCTGACGACAAAAGCAGCTACCGACGCAATCAGCCCGGTCGCTCACCTTTTCATCCGCGTACCGTACTGATCGGCGGCATCCTCGCCGATGACTGCGTCCAACTGATGAAAGACTTCTTTAAAAATAAACGAACCTGAAGCGAAACACTAAACAATAAACGCTAAACGCTTTCCATTTACCTTTGCCTCCTAAATCAATTACTATGTCCTTCACCCTTCCTCCCCTCCCCTATAGCCACGATGCCTTAGAGCCGCATTTCGATACGCTCACCATGCAGATCCATCATGGCAAACATCATCAAGCCTATGTCGACAATTTGAATAAAGCGATCGCCGGTACTCCGCACGAAGGCAAGTCCATAGAAGAATTGGTGGCGCAAGCCGGCTCGATCTCTGTGGCCGTGCGCAACAATGGCGGCGGACACTGGAACCATACTTTTTTCTGGGAAAGCCTGGCCCCGAATGCAGGTGGTACTCCGGGCGGAGCTCTGGCTGATGCGATCAACACCGCATTCGGATCATTCGACGCGTTCAAGGAAAAATTCGCGAACGCGGGCATGACGCGGTTCGGCAGCGGTTGGGCCTGGCTGATCCTTAAAGACGGAAAATTGGAGATCTGCTCGACGCCGAATCAGGACAATCCCCTGATGGACATCGCCGAAGTAAAAGGAAAACCCATCCTAGGTGTAGATGTGTGGGAACACGCCTACTACCTGAAATACCAGAACCGCCGCGCCGAATACCTAAATGCTTTTTGGAATGTGGTGGATTGGAATAAAGTGGCCGGACGTTTGTGATCTTCCTACATTAAAAATCTTACGATCCCGACACAGATTGTCGGGATTTTTTTTAGGGTACCGGATCCCAGCCGCTTCCACCCCAGGGGTGGCAGCGAGCGACCCGACGGATCGCCAGCCAAAATCCTTTGAACGGACCATGTTTCTTCAGTGCTTCAATGGCATAGTGAGAGCAAGTGGGTTGATATCGGCATTTGGGTCCGAGGATGGGTGAGATAACCCATTGATAGATTCGGATCAGAAAGATCAGGGGCCATCCGACCACATAAAACAGAAAGCTGCGTATTTCTTTCATCCTCCGAAGATCTTATCGAATAATTTGTTTAGTCCAGCTTGTGTCGCGATAAAATCGGGTACCGATTTGCCATTGTATAAAATAAAAAGATCCAAGCCCGATTGTTTTTCCGTCAATGCCTGTTTCCATCGGTGTTGATCGATCCGGTAGGCTTCTCGGATCAATCTTTTGATCCGATTTCGGTCGACGGCTTTCTTAAACGTTCGCGAAGGAGCTCCGACGCCGAGTTGTATGCCGAGAGAAGTACGAAATTGATAAAGGGCTCTCCACTCATCGGCGGACGCGCGTTTGCCGGACTGAAAAAGCGCATCAATCGATTTACGACTTTTCAATCGGTCCTTTCGCGGAAAACGAAGATCGGTTGGCATAATAAATAAAAAAGCTCCAGGTAATCCGGAGCTGTAAAAATATCGAATCGGTACCGCCCGATCACTTCAGTTTGCGCTCGTCGGATACGGTCAGCTTTTTACGGCCTTTGGCACGACGGCTGGCCAATACCTTACGGCCATTGGCAGTTTGCATGCGCTTCCGAAAACCATGTACGCTCTTGCGGCGTTTGCGGTGCGGTTGAAAAGTACGTTTCATTTTTTGGTTCAGTTTTCACGTTCGATCCAGCGGATATTCGCGGACCGGAATGGGGCCGGGAGAACGGCTCCGATCGGTTGGCCTGCCGGTCACCACACCTGCAGGTTTGTGAAAGGACAGCAAAGTTAAGGGATGTCAGGAAAACTTTTGGCAAGAAAGGATCAAAAAACAGTCGATCCGCTGTATATCAATGAATTAACTCATCGGAGGGCAGGTGCGTAGATTGAACCTGCTGGCCATAGAAAACAGCGCCTTTTTGATCGAAATCAGCCGTTTCATCGGTAGTGAAGAAACTAACCGAGCCTCCCCTACGCAGACGGGTTTCCATTTCAGGGTGGCGATTCAAATAATCAGCCAGACTTTCCGCCACGATCGATCCCTGTGTCAAAAGTTTTTTTTCAGCGGGCAAGTGCTCTCGGATCTTCTGCTCCATCAACGGATAATGTGTGCAGGCCAGTAAAATAAGATCGGTTTGGGGCGATTGCTCGAGCAAGGCCTTGAGGTCTTTTTGAATAAAATAATCGGAGCCCGGGCCCAGGTGTTCACCTTGTTCAATGAGGGGTACCCAGAGTGGGCAGGCCTGCTGATGCACGGCCACTTTGGGAAAAAATTTCGCCATTTCCAATACGTAGGATTCGGATTGCACGGTTCCAGGGGTTGCAAGGATCCCAACGTGTCCGGATTGGGTTTGATGCCCCACGACCTCGGCCGTGGGACGAATCACGCCCAGCACCCGATTGTCGGGAGCCATGCGGGGAAGATCTTTTTGCTGTATCGTTCGCAAGGCTTTTGCGGATGCCGTATTGCAGGCGAGGATCACGAGTGGGCAGCCTTGTTTGAAGAACCATTTTACCGCTTGCAGCGTGTATTGGTGGATGGTCGAGAAGGACCGGTTTCCGTAAGGAGCCCGGGCATTGTCACCTAAATACAAATAATCGTATGATGGCAAGCGATCGACCAGCGATCGTAAAACAGTAAGGCCTCCATAACCGGAATCAAAAACGCCTATTGGTCCCGCTACTGACATGCCGCTAAATTACGCGAATAAAAAAGCCTTCCGGACGGGAGGCTTCTGGAAGAATGTATTTAATTAATTTTTGCCACCAGTTTTGGGTGCCGGTTGCTGAAGTTGTGGCGGGATTTTGATGCCCAGCTCGGTCAACACAGGAACCAACAGATTGTCTTGATCCGGAGCAACCAATAAGGAGTCGGGCGAGACCACGTAAGTATATCCTTTTTTCTTGGCCACTGCATCAATGGCTTTACGGGCCTTTGAGACAAACGGGTCTAGGAATTCTTGCTGCTTCGATTGAAGAACTTGTTGAATAAAGGATTCTGCTTGGCCGAGTTCTTCTTGGTAGGACTGCAACTCCTTCCCGATAAGATCACGTACACTTTTGGGCTTGGTTGTGTCGGTATAGTCCTGCAATTTCTTCTGATATTCACCCTGAATATAATTCAGGCGGGGCATGACCGAGTCCTTCACGAACTGCTGACCAACCGTATCCAGATTTACTTTTTCAGCTGCTAATTCCGGCATTAAACTCAATACATCGTTTACGCGCACATAGCCAATTTTGGTCTGCTGTGCGGTTGCTGACTGTACACCGGCTCCAAACAGGACCAACGACAGGATTAAAAGGGTTTTTTTCATGTTTATTTTATTTAGCGTACTCCTAATTCTTTCAGTACATCCTCGCTCTTATCGAGTTTGGGGTCGGCAAATATAATAGTAATTCCTTCACTTTTATCGAAGACCAGCTCATACCCTCGGGCCACGGAGAGCTTCTGCACCGCGTTGAAAACCTTGTCTTGGATAGGCTTGATGAGTTCCTGACGCTTTTTGAACAGGTCGCCTTCAAAACCAAAACGTCTTCGCTGGAGATCGCGCACTTCTTTTTCCAGGGCAAACAATTGATCTTCCCGCTTTTTACGCAGTTCCTCTGTCAGCATCACTTGCTCGGCCTCGTAATCGCGGTACATCTTATCCAGTTTTTCCTGTTTGCCATCAATCTCCTTTTGCCAATCGGCGGCAATACCATCCAGTTGTAGCTGAGCCTCCTTATAGGAGGGCATTTTATCCAGAATGTAGCGGGTGTCGATTATGGCATATTTCTGTGCCATCAGCAAGCAACCCCAACAAAGAGATAAGAGTAAAAAAAAGAACTTTTTCATACAGATTATATTTTATTCGGGTTCGAAGCCCAGCATGAAGGTAAAGCGGGAAGCAGCTTTAAGACCGGTTTGTCCGGGCTGAATCCTGTCTAACCCGATTCCGTAATCAAACCCAAGCAATCCGAACATCGGGAGGAAGAAACGCATGCCCGCCCCAACGCTTCGACGCAGACGGAAGGGGTTATAATCACGATAGTTGAACCATCCGTTCGCGGCCTCGAAAAAGGTCATGGCATAGATGGTGCTGCTGGGGTTGGTGACCAATGGGAAGCGAAGCTCGAGTTGGTATTTATTGAAGATGGTAAAAAACTGGCTGGCACTTTGCTGGTCGGGATTGATCGTGGGGTCGGAGTTTTGATATACCGGATACCCGCGGTGCGCGACTATGTCGAAACCAAGCAGACCAAAATTGTTGGTCAGCCCCGCATCCCCCACCTGAAAACGCTCGAACGGAGAGTAATCCAAGGTACGGCTGTATCGGCCCATAAACCCATATTTCGCTGCCAACTTCAAAACGAACTGACGATTCTTTTCTGCACCCAATGGTTTACCGATGGGAACGAACCACTCCGCGCCAAACCGCCATTTGTGGTATTCGGGGTTACGAAACTTATTATTGGTGCTCGCGATGGTCTTGTTGAATAAAGAATAGGGAGGCGTCAGTTGCACGCTGGTAGTTATGTTTGATCCGCTCGTGGGAAAGATCGGATTGAATACAGAGGAGCGTTGCAGCGTCAATTTCAAGCTAACGTTGTTCGAGGTGCCGTTCGTAAAATTTTGATCAAAAATGGGATAGTTGCGCAATACATACTGTGTATAGTTGAACGTGTACACAAGACTAAAATAGTCGTCGGGCCATTTCAATTGCTTACCGAGCGAAACGGAGAAGCCGGTCGTTTTCAAAAAGTTCGTGTCGGAACGGGCACGGTCGATCATCCCCGTAAAGGGATCGAAAGCGTTTGAAAACTTGCTGTTGTTAAAAGAGATCGTGAAGGAGTTTCGTTTTTTTCCTCCCAACCAGGGTTCGGTAAAAGAGGCATTATACGATCGGTAGGCACGACCATTCGATTGCAAGCGCACGCTCAGTTTTTGTCCATCGCCCGTAGGCAATGGGTCCCAAGCTGCTTTCTTCCAAATATTGCGGATCGAAAAATTATTGAAAGTAACCCCTAAGGTTCCAGTCAGACCAATTCCTCCGCCCCATCCGGCGGAAAGCTCCAATTGATCCGAGCTTTTTTCTTCTAATTTCCAATTGATGTTGACGGTTCCGTCTTCCGGGTTGGGTACCACGCCGGGGTTGATCGTCTCCTGATTAAAATACTGCAGATTACCCAATTCCCGCTGGGAGCGGATCAGGTCGGCCCGACTGAAGAGTTCTCCCGGTATGGTGCGAAGCTCGCGACGCACCACATAATCTTTTGTCTTTTCATTTCCGGCGATGGTCACGTTCTTGATGCGGGCCTGCGGACCTTCCATGATCCGAATCTCGTAGTCGATCGTGTCGTTGTACACGGCCATCTCTACCGGCTCGGCGCGGAAGAACAGGTATCCGTCATCCATATAGTAGCTGCTGATGTCACCGCCCTCCTGAGATGCTTCCTTGCCCAGTCGTTTGTTCAGGGTAACAGCATTGTACACATCGCCTTTATTGATGCCCAGCAGAACATTGAGCAGGGAGTCGCTAAATTTGGAATTGCCCTTCCAAATGATGTTTCCGAAATAGTATCGGCGTCCCTCGCTGACTTTAATGTCGACATTGAGGTTGCCTTTTTCACTCAGGTATTGGGTATCGGCTTGGATTTGCGCGTCGCGAAAACCCAACTCGTTGTAATAGTTCAAAAGACGTTCCTTGTCCTCCTCATACTTCTTATCATCAAACTTAGCGCCGCTGAATAATTTGAACCGAAAATAGGGATCGAGTAACTCTTTGGTGCGAGCAGGAGAGAGAAAACCCCATTGCTTCAAATAGGTTCGAAGGGGCAAAGCTTGGGTTACCCCGTATGGGCTCTCCGATTTATCGGGTCGCAAGGTCATCTTCGACATTTCTTTGGTGCCCTTCAACCGCCGTTTCAATTTGAAAACATCTACGCGTTCGTTTCCAAAAAGGCGCACCTGGTTGATCCGCACTTTATTTCCCTTGTCGATATGAATGACCAAGGAATTGGAATTGATGAAAGTGGGATCTGGTTTTTCCTCAATCCGCACCGATACATTTCGATATCCTTTCTCTGTGAAATGTTTAGTGATTCGCTCCGTAATTTCCCGGCGCGTATTTTCGGAAATGATTGTTTGCTTGGTCAGCACCACCTTGGTCAAGATATCCTCCTCCTCGGTTTTGCGAATACCTACAAACTTGTAGCTACCCAACCGAGGTCTTTCTTGAACATAGATCTCAAACCAAACGTTGTCCCCCTCAATCCGCGTGGCATAAACTCGTATGTTGGAGAACAATCGCTGACGCCAGAGATTGCTGATGGCCTTACCAAAGATCTCGGATCCCGGATGAATGAATTTGTCACCCGGCTGCAAGTTGGCAATCGAGTACACAATGGAAGTATCCGAATATTGAAGGCCGGTGATCTCTACCCCGCCAATGGTGTATTCTCGGACGATGCGGGCATTCGACCACTCAATTAGTTTGGGATCAACAGAGGTTGGTGCAGAGGTATCCCGGATTACCTGGGCATCCACCTGTAACACACTGAGAATTCCGACCCCAAGGGCCAAAGTCAATATACGCATCATCCGGTTCGGCATGAAAAACGGGTGGAAGAATTATAAATATTTATCAGTCAGTTAGTTAGAAAGTTCCTCTGGTCAGAAGGAGGGCAAATTAACGGATATTCCTGAAAGTCTTTGTTAAAACGGTTACGGGGTAAGCTGTTCGGAGGTTTTTCCGAAGCGGCGTTCCCGTTGTTGGTAGTCGATCAGGGCCTCATAGAGGTGTTGGCGGCGAAAATCGGGCCAGAGTGTTTCGGTGAAATAAAGCTCGGCATAGGCCAATTGATAGAGCAGGAAATTGCTGATTCGGTGCTCGCCGCTGGACCGGATCATCAGTTCCGGATCGGGAAAATTTCGAGTGGCCAGGTGAGCGGAGATGACGTCGGCATCGATGGATTCCGTGTAGAGTTCTCCTGCCAGTACCTTTTGGGCCAGCTGACGAAAGGCCTGGGTGAGGTCCCACCGACCACTATAACTAAGCGCCAGAATGAGATGCAAGTGATCGTTCTCAGCGGTCATTTCCAGAGCTTCTGAAAGTTCTTGGCGAGCGGAAGGGGGAAGCATGGAGAAATCGCCGATGACATGCAGGCGGATTCCGTTTTTCTTCATTTGATCAACCTCGCGGCGAACGGTGTTAACCAACAACTCCATCAATCCGGCTACCTCTGCCTGAGGGCGATCCCAATTTTCGGTAGAAAATGCGTAAAGGGTCAGGTATTGAATTCCGATCTCGGCACTGGCCTCAACAATGTCACGCACGCTCTGCACTCCGTGGAGATGCCCAAAGAGACGGTCCTCCCCTCTTTCCTTAGCCCAGCGTCCGTTGCCATCCATAATAATGGCCACATGCTTGGGTAAATGTTCCCGGTCGATTTGTTGGAGTACAGTTTCCATTTAAATCCCCTCAGTTGAAAGGGGCACAAAAGTACCAAAGGTTTTCGTATATCAGAGAAGACTAATGGGTAGTGGGGCAACGATACGACTGCAGGTTAAAACTAACGTGCAGCATCGCGGTAACAAACTGATCTTTTTGCCGACTGTTACCTCGTTGCCGTCCCGGAATGCCTACGCGTGGTCCCAGTTCGTAGGAACGATCACTCATCAGATAAGCAACCGATTGGCTTCCGTCGGGATTCAGGGGGAAAACGGCCGGATCGACGTAGGTTTTGCTCACATCATCCAGGTAATCGGTATTGGTGAACCGATGCAGCACTTCGAATCCGATGTTTATCCGATCGTTAAGGGAGTATTTGATGCCTCCGCCAAACGGAATACAAAGGGCGGTGGTACCATAGGTTTTTCGGTCGGGGTACATCGTACTGCCCTGCCCCTCCGTACCCAGCGGCCGCAAGAAAATTTTCTCGCCCTGCAAGTAGGCATAAGGATCATAGCTAAAAATGCCGGCGCCAAAGGTGATATAAGGCGTAAAACTGTATTCGGGTTCTCCGGGCATGAAACGGAAGAAATTGAAGTCGCCCTGCAAGGTTAGCTCCCAAACCCGACTGTTGAAGCTCAGGTTTCGGCTGCTCATGTACTTGTTATGATCGTTATAAATGTCGGAGTACCCCAGCTGGGCAAAGGAAACCCCAATCCGACCAGCGATGTAATTACCAAAATTCTTGCGAAAGAATGCGGTAGCAGCTACTTTGGGACGATTCAGGTTTGCCCGGGTATTCAAATCGCCGAAATAATGTCCCCCGCCCACACCAAAACCAAATTCACCTTCCTGCACAACGGCATCCTGCGCCTGCAAGGTGGACAAGAACAGCAGCGAGGCGATAATCGATTGAAAAACAGTACGAGTAAAAGATTTCATGGGATCGATTTACGTTCCAATGGATATAGAACGACGAAAATAGTCAATTTCTTGTGAGGGGAAGGGAGAAAGCTCCTGCTTGGGGTTAGTTCCGCTTGTCCAATCCCCAGGTCAATTTATTGCGCAGGGTCTGCAAGAAATTATCCTCACTTAGCCGCAGCAATCCAATATCAAAGGTTTCCTTTCGGACGGCAAGCTGAACATTTTTAGAGATGACTTCACGGCGCGCATCGAGCGAACAGATCACTTCGTCGGAGCGGCTTTCGATCTCAAAGGAGATCACATTGGTATCGGGCACCACAATGGGGCGCACATTCAGGTTATGCGGAGCGATGGGCGTGATCACAAAACTGCGCGAATCCGGAAATACAATCGGACCCTGACAACTCAATGAATAACCAGTGGATCCCGTAGGGGTGGCCACGATCAGCCCGTCGGCCCAATACGTATTGAGAAATTCCCCATTGAGATAGGTATGGATCTTGATCATCGATCCTTGGTCCTTTTTATAAATGGTAAACTCATTCAATGCATAGGGCACCTCCCCGAACAGCGGCTGGCTTCCATCCAAATGGATCAGGGTACGTCGGTCCTCTACATAGGAACGCTGTACAATGGCCCGGATGGCACCGGGTATGTCCTCCCGGCCAATACTGGCTAAAAATCCCAACCGACCCGCATTGATCCCCACCAGAATGATCTTATTGTCCCGGATCAGCGATACGGTATCGAGCAAGGTTCCATCCCCCCCAAAACTGATCAGGAATTCGATGTCCTCGCCCAGGTCTTTGCTCGACATGAATTGTAAGGCAGAATCCGGCATCCGTACCGAACCGGCCAATTGATCATAGAAATCACGAAAGATCACGGGTCGAATGCCCTGCTGCTCCATCTCATCGAACAGCAACTGCCATTCGGCTTGCTGTGCCGGATCGTAGACCCGGCTGTAAACGGCCGCTTGCATCATCAGAATGGATACTTTCGATGTAAAAATAGACCGTTTTCCCCGAATCGGTTGACCGAATACTCCAACCGCAAAAGCACATCATAAAACAACACCAAATCAAATCCTAGTCCGCCAGAATATTGCCACTGATTCGCCAACCGCCCACCCACCGGCACCTTCGGATCATGCACATAGCCAGCCTGCAGGAACGCACGCGACATCAAGCGAACCGGAATCCGCCACGGCTCCTTGCCCTTGTGGTAGTGGATCTGGACCGTATGACGGATCCATTCTCGAGTGAGCAGCACGCGGGTCAGTCCGCCGGCAACCCCATCCACCACATTGTATTCGTAACCGGAAAGAAATTGCGTTCCATATCCCAAGAACCGTCGGTTCACAAACGGTTGAGCCGACGGCGATTTCCAGCCGGCGTATGCGCCCCAGGCCAAGGACCATTTCGGGGCAATCGGCCAATGCATCATGGCCTTGGCATGCACCTCCCACATCGATATACTCGAACCGAATCCCGATCGAGCGATCTGCAACTGGGCCAACGGACCTTTCGAAGGATAAGGCAAGTAATCGACCTTTTGGTAGTTCAGGGTGTATTGCAAGCGGGGATATCGAATACGTGACTGCCCCTTCGGGTAAAAATCAGGATTGCGGGTACGAACCGTATCGGCCACGCGATCCTGCATCCACTGAAAACCAATACTGTGACGCGTATTGATCCGGGGTCGGTACTGCAACTCCCCGAACACTTGCTCGAAATGACGGATGTACCGATCCGGATCCCGTAAGAAAACTTGTTTGTCGTTGACTGTTTCGACATTGACCTCTTTGTTGCGGCCCACGGAAAATCCGACCTGCATACCCCATTTCAGGTTCTTGCCCAAATATGGACGCTCATAAGAAAGAAAGAATTGTTGTGTATATCCCCCATTGAACGTTGCAAGCACCCGATCGCCTCTTCCGGATGTGTTATTCAGAAAAAGTTGCGCACCCACATTTACCCGCTTCAGGCTGGCCCGTTGCTCTACCAACCACTGATTGATATTTCGGTCGATCGGCTTTATAAAAAAAACCGGATAGATGTTAAATCGCTCAATTACCCGAACCTTTACCACGACGCGATCCAACAAAACCGTATCGGCGAACACCCTTACCTGCTGAAATAAGGTTGTATTCATCAATGCCCGCTCCGACTCCTCAAACCATCCCGTCAATTGCGGCAAACTACAGACGTCCCCTTTCTTAAAAGGAAACTCGCGCAAAATGATCTGCGGTCGCGTATGTTTATTGCCCTCGATGCGAATGGTATCGATGTACAGCGAGGAAACGGATTGAGGGTAGACGCGAGTGAAGGATAAACAAAGGAACAACAACAGCCAAGTGCGGAACCTGCCCCCGGTACGAAATTGACAAAAGACACTACACATTCAAGTAGATCATGAGGTTGTCGTAGTTGCTGCGCAACTGGTTGGTGTATAATTCCTCCCCGAAAAAACAAACCACCTTGTACTCGTAGCGCTGGAACGTAGCTACGATGTCGGAGACCTCGGGTTTGTTGATCCGAATGGTAACGGCCAGCAGTCCAGTGTCGGGCAAGATCCGGGTATTCAGCTGGGTGATCTGTGCGTCGTGCGTTTCGACCAGGCGACTCATCTCACTGAACGCATATTGCTTGGGCTCCATCTCCAACACCAACAAGCCTCCTGGCTCTTCCAACCGTAAAAAACTGGCCAGCGCCCGAATGAGATCCGAGGGCAACAACGTTCCGATCAACTCGCGTTCGATGGTTATCACCGGTATAACGGTGAGCTGTTGAGCAGCTGCCAGCTGAACTGCCATCAACAAATGATCATCCGCCTTTACGGAAAGCGACTGCCAAAGGGCCGGCCAATCCTGTAAGGATGTTTGGTCATCTTCCACGGATTGAAGCGCAGATTCGCTGATGATTCCTACGAAATCAACTCCCTCTACGATCGGAAGATGCAACACCTGATGATCGGCCATTACGTTGAGGCCCTGAAACACGGTATCGGTAGGCCGCAGGAACGGAAGGGTCTGGGATAGAAATTGACGGCAAAGCATGATAAAAAGACTGCCCCAAAAATACGGGAGTGATGCGATGCAAATCGTTAAATCGAAACGACTGTATCCGGAAATTTTTTCAGGAATTTTTCCAGGATCACGTTGAATTCGCCCGGCACTTCCATCATGGGCGCATGGCCACATTTGTCAATGAAATACAATTCACTGTTGGGGATAAGGCGATTGAATTCCTGCCCCACGAACGGAGGCGTGATGGTGTCGTTGTTTCCCCAGACCAGCAAGGTGGGCAATTGGATCTTCGACAGCTCATCTCCCAGGTTGTTGCGAATGGCACTTTTGGCCAACGCGATGATCTTGATGACTTTGAGACGGTTGTTGGTGATGCTGAACACCTCATCGACTAACTCCTTTGTAGCGGTCGCCGGATCGTAAAAGGTTTGCTCGGTCTTTTTCTTGATGTATTCGTAATCGCCTCGCTTGGGATAACTATCACCCATGCCGTTCTCAAATAAACCCGAGCTACCTGTCAGTATCAGGGAGCGAACCCGGTCGGTATGTTTGAGCAAATAGACCAATGCCACATGTCCTCCCAGCGAATTGCCCATAAGGTGTACATCCCTTAACTCCAGTGTCTCCAGGAATTTATGTAGGTACTTAGCCAACCCGCCCACGGATGTATGCAATAGGTCCATATCCAACAAGGGCATCTGAGGAACAATCACGCGGTGACTGTGCCGAAAATGCTCGATGACACCGGAAAAGTTTGCAAGGTTGCCAAACAGTCCGTGTAACAGAACCAATGGCTGACCAACGCCTTCCTCGATGAAATGATATTTCTTGACCTCTCTGATTTGATAAGACATACTAACTGAAGGGTAAACCCTTATCGCTAAAATAGACTTTTTACCTCAAATGAGTTAGAAACATATCTGATATGAAAATGAATTCTACAGAACCGGTGCAGCAGAACGTTGGGATTGGAAATATCGCTCCAATGATTCAAACACATCGCCTTTGCCCGGAATCCAACGGCTGACCCCCCGAAAGGCTTCCATGAAAAATGGCTCGACATGCTGAAGAAAAAAAGACGATTGACGCTCCGCCGCAGTAACCACACCGGCCCATTGTAATCCCTGGAATGTGGCAGCGCATACACTCAATAAAACAACGCTGTATAACAAGGCCCCTGCTACCCGATTGAAGGTGCCCAGCTGCGCCACCTCCAATACGCGCTCCAACGCTTTTGCACCCAAGCGAACCAAAATGATCACTCCAACCAAGATTAGCAAAAAGGAAAGGATCGGGAGCCAGCGACCCGATACCGTCATCCGCTGCCCCAACCAATCGCCTACAACTGAGGTAAACGTAAAGGCCAGAAATATTCCGACCCATATTGATAAAAAAGAGAAGATTGCCAAGATCAAACCCCGCTGATAACCAAGGTAAAAAGAAGCCAACACCAATAAAGCAATCAGAAGATCAATGCCCATGCAAAGGAGTATAAGATTATTGTTCGGCCAATAACTGCTTCACCAAACCCGAGAGCGTTTTGCCATCCACCTTGCCGGCGAAAGCTTTATTTGCAGCCCCCATTACCTTTCCCATATCGGCTGCAGATTGTGCTCCGACCTCTGCAATGATCTTTTTTAATCCGGCTCGTAATTCCTCTTCCGACATCGGCTGGGGCAAGAATTTTTCGATCACGGCGATCTCCTCCGACTCTTTCGCAGCCAATTCCGGACGATTTTGCTGTTGAAAGATCTCCAGCGAGTCCTTTCGTTGCTTTACCAATTTTTGTAACAACTTGATCTCGGCGGCCTCCTCCAATTCATCTTTGGCACCCTCGGCTGTCTTGGCCAATAAGATCGCCGCTTTGATGGCGCGAAGACTGCGCAGGGCGGCCTCTTCTTTGTTCAGCATGGCTGTCTTGAGGGCAGCCATCACGTCTTTTTCCAATGACATTTGATTACGCTTTATTGTTTGCTAATTGCTTGGCTCGAAAGTTCTCGTAGAAGGTTTTGGCAAAGGACTTCATCTGCTCCACCTGATCGGCATACTGGGTGGCTCGTCCATACGTATCGGCCATGTTCATCAAGGTCTGATAAAAAAAATCAGCCATCTCGTCCACCATCATCTGCTGGGTCCACAGATCGATGCGGAGGGCAGCTTTATCCGAACCATCCCAAAAAGACACCATCATGGCCTTTGCTTTTTGAAACTGACCCTCGCCGGCATCGCTGGCGGACCATTGAATATCGGTAGGCACCCGCTTGTCATCCAACCCCACCTGAATCGTAATTGTCGATTGATCCATATAAATAGTTAAGAGGCAAAGCTAATTCAATCCCGCCGCGCAGCCGCCATCATGGACGACCAAAGACATTGCGCCGTTTTTTCCCAAGAATAACGAGCCGATACCTCCCGACCCAATTCGATCAGTCGGCAACGCAAGGACTCGTCCACGTACAACCGATTCAACTGTTCTGCCAAGGCGGTTGGATTGGCCGGATCGGCATAGAGCGCCGCCGAACCGGCAATCTCCTGCATCGAGGTACCCAAGCTGGTGATCACCGGCACATCCGATTGCATGGCCTCCAATACAGGCACGCCAAATCCCTCGTAAAAAGAGGGATAGGCCAACGCATAGGCCGAAGCCGTAAGTCCCACCAACTCCTCCACCGGCAGATAACCCGTCAGCACTACGTCTGACCGGTATTTGTAAGTCGACAGCAACCTCACAAAATCACCCGTATGCCAGGCCATTCGCCCGGCCAATACCAACTTATAGCCATTCTGCTGCCTTTTCTTGAACAACGAAAACGCCTTCAATAACCCGATTAGATTTTTTCGGGGATGAATGGCACCCGTATATAAAAAATATTCTTTCCCATCCGTGTAACGAGATTTAACAGCAGCTATCTCCGCATCGGAATGGGACCGAAAAACCGGTTTGGCGGCATTGAATACCACGTCGATCGAATCGGGGGAAAGACCATAGCGGTCGATCAATTCTTTTTTGGATGTCTCGGAAACCGTCGCCACCCGCTGAATCTTCCGAAGGAATCTCGGAGTGCGGTTGATATAAAATCGACGAATGGATGCAGGGAACCACTCGCGCGCGTGTAAAAAAGCCAGGTCATGGATCACCAGACACTGCGGGATTTTGGTTCGGAGGGAAGCAATGCCATCGGGCGATACAAACAAATCGGCCTTTAATTTTTTGAGTAGGACAGGAAGCCGCCAATCGTACCACCACACCCAGAGCCAGGGATGGCGGGCAGGCGGACCAATGATCTCTACCCGGACATGCGCGGGCAATTTTGGCAAGGACAAAGGGGGGCGGTCGAAGATCAGGTAAAACTCATGTTCAGGATGCGCCTGTACAAGACGGGTAACGACTTGCTCGATGAAATACCCGTAACCCTCAAGCCGATCCGGCATCCAAAAACGGGCATTTACGACGATTCGCATGAGGGGCAAAGGTAGCCCCCCGGTTGCCCAAACGACACCGTAGAATCCGTATATTTGCCCTTTCACTACACTTTATGGAATACAATACCAGTCGCAACCACCTGGCGATGCGGGAATACGGCCGTCACATCCAACGCATGGTGGAGCATATCTTGACGATCGACGAAACCGAAAAGCGTCAGAAAAATGCACAGGTGATCGTGGAGACCATGGGCATTCTCAATCCGCAGCTCAAGAATGTAGAGGACTACAAGCAAAAGTTCTGGGACCACCTGTTTGAGATCTCCGATTTCACCCTCGAGGTCAATTCCCCCTATCCCATCCCCACGCGGGAAGAAGCGCAGGCCCGGCCCAAACCCCTGCCCTATCCCAAACGCTACCCCCGTTATGCCCACCTGGGCAAGAACCTGGAGATGGTAATCCAAAAAGCGCTGGAAGCGGAAGATGCCGACAAAAAACAAGGCTTCGCCAACGCGATCGCATACTACATGAAACTGGCTTACAACAACTGGCACAAAGAACTGGTGGCCGACGACGTGATACAAAGTGAAATGAATGCGCTGACCGACGGACAACTCACCTTCACCAACACCCCTTATGTTAAGGCCTTCCGGATGCAACCGGAGGGACGAGGCGGCGGCGGATATGGGAAAAGAGGCAAATTTCAGCAACGGGGCGGCGGCCGTCGCGATATGCGTGGCGGATTCAAAAAGAAGCGCTACTGATCGGCGTCCCCCTCGATCTTTTATCGAACATGGACCTTCCCCGAAATAAGATCATCATCATCGCCGCTCCTTCCGGAGCCGGCAAAACCTCGATCGTCCGATACTTGCTGGAAAAAATGCCGGACCAATTGGTCTTCTCCGTTTCGTGTACGACGCGCGCACCCCGCAACAGTGAAACCAATGGAAAAGAATATTACTTTATTCCCGTAGAGGAATTTGAAAAAAAGATTTCGGAAGGTGCATTTGCCGAATGGGAGATGGTTTACCCCGGAAAATATTATGGCACCCCCGTCAGCGAACTGGAACGAATCTGGCAATTGGGTAAAACACCCCTGCTGGACATCGACGTAAAAGGAGGAATCAATATCCGCAACCAATTCCCCCAGAGCCTGGCCATTTTCATCGAACCGCCTTCGTTGGAAGAACTATCTCGCCGCCTGCAAGCCCGAGGGACCGAAACGCCGGAATCACTGGCCGCTCGGATAAACAAAGCCAGTTCCGAAATGAGTTATAAGTATGCCTTCGATCAGGTGATCCTAAATGAAAATCTGGAAAAAGCCTGTACCGAAACGGAAAAATTGGTTCGTACTTTTCTGCAAGCACCCGCGATATGACCACCCTGCTGATCTTTCTGATAACCCTGTTGGGGATGGCCCTGCTGGCCGGCATCGAGATGTCTTTTTACAGCGCAAACCGGATGGCGCTAGAGATCAAAAAACGGCAAGCACCACAAGCCATTAAACGACTGGAGCCGTTTTTGGAGTCGCCGGCTCGCTTGATAGGCACCACCTTGGTTGGCACGCAAATCCTGTTGGTGCTACTAGCCCTGCAGATCAATGACGTGATGCAACCCCTGTGGTCATACTCCCAACTGGAATCACCCACTCTACGATTAATAATCGAAATACTGCTCGCCACCTTGCTGGTTCTCATTCTGGCCGAGTTTATTCCCCGTGCCTATTTCCGCTCCCGCGGAGAAAATGCGTTGATCCGGTTTTCCGGATTCCTGCAACGGGCACATCAATTGCTTTTCCCGATAGCCGCCGCTGCCATTGATGCCGCCGAATGGCTTCTTCAACAACTATTTGACGTAAGGATAAGAGAAAAAAGAGAGCCCTTGAAACGGAGCGACCTGAAATATCTTTTTCAAACCCCGATGCCGGAAGAATCGGATGAGCTGCAAGCACAACTCATCGAGAATGCCCAAGAATTGCCCAAGATCAAAGTGCGGCAGTGCTTGGTGCCCCGCAAAGAAATTATCGGTGTGCCCCGGCACACCAGCATGGAAGAAGTCCGACAACAATTCATCCAAACCCAGCTCAGCAAACTGGTCGTTTTTGAAAAGGATATCGATCATATTGTGGGATATGTGCATCAGTTAGACCTATTCAAAAATCCCCAACGGCTGGATGAGATCATCCTGCCCATCCCGGCCATTCCTGAAAGCATGAGTGCCACGCGACTCATCAGTCAGTTCACCCGGGAAAGAAAAAGCATCGCTTGGGTCGTAGATGAGTTTGGCGGAACGGCCGGGATCGTAACCATGGAAGATGTACTGGAAGAGCTTTTTGGAGAGATCCGCGATGAATTCGACACCGAAGACCTGATCGAGAAACAACTGGGAGAAAGGGAATTTATATTTTCGGGACGGCTGGAACTGGATTACCTAACCGATAAGTATGACTTCTCGTTTGACCAAGATGAGGCCGAAACATTGTCAGGCTTCATCATCAACCACTACGACACCATACCCCGCCAAAAGGAACGAATCATCATCAACGAATTTGAATTTGAAGTGCTGCAGGTGACCGATACCCGAATCGAACTGGTACGAATGAAATGGCTCGCTTAGCCCTATATCTTTGCAATACATGGCCCTATTGGATTTTTTAAAAAAACGCACTCCCGATCCCCAAGCGGAAATGAGCTTCCTAGACCACCTGGAAGAACTCCGCTGGCATATCATTCGATCGTTGCTGGCCATGCTGGTGGGCGGTATCGTCATATTTTCCTTTTCCGATTGGGTCGTAGAAGACGTTCTCTTTGCCCCCACCCGCCCCGAATTCATTTCTTCCCGCTGGCTTTGTGCGATGGGACAAAATATTGGCATCGGACAAGTTCTTTGCTTTAAACCAGTCAAGACCCAATTTTTGGAGACTACAATGACCGGACAATTCATTGCTTCGTTCACCCTCGCCCTGATCGGCGGATTTATTATCGCCTTCCCTTACATATTCTGGGAGTTCTGGCGCTTCATTCGTCCAGCCCTGTCCGATAAGGAAAGAAAAAACACCAGCGGCGTGATCTTTTGGGTGTCTCTACTCTTCTTCGCAGGTGTACTCTTTGGATATTTCATTCTTACACCCTTCATGGTTAACTTTTATTTCAATTACAAATTAAGTAGTCAGATTACCATCATGCCCTCCTTCTCTGACTACCTGGAAAACCTGATCTACACCACCGCAGGAGTAGGCGTATTGTTCCAAATGCCCCTGCTAATTATGGTGCTGGCCCGCGTCGGAATTGTCTCTGCCGCCTACCTACGCAAATACCGGCGGCATGCCTTTGTGATCATCCTAACCACCGCCGCCATCATTACCCCCTCCACCGACCCGTTCAGCCTCACCATCGTAACCATCCCGCTCTACCTATTGTTTGAAGCAAGTATTATTCTGGCGGGAAGGGTGAAGAAAGAAGAGGAGTGGAGTTAGTTTGGATAGTTTGGGAAGTTTGGATAGTTTGAGTTTTAAATCAGTTTTATGCAGTTTGAGTTAAGTAAACCCATATCGATTGGTAGTGATCATGCGGGATATGAGTTTAAGCAGTTCATTGCCGATTTTTTACGTTCGGAGGGATTTGTCGTACGGGATAACGGCACGCACAGCAAGGATTCGGTCGACTACCCCGACTTTGCTCACCCCGTAGCCGAACAGGTAGAATCCGGAGAAGCGGCATATGGAATCTTAATCTGTGGCAGCGCCAATGGAGTGGCTATGACAGCCAACAAACACGCTGGCATTCGAGCAGCCATCTGCTGGAACGAAGAGCTGGCCTCCCTGGCCCGCGCCCACAACGACGCAAACATTCTCTGCATTCCAGCCCGATTTGTATCCCAAGAGATTGCCGTGCAGATGGTAAAGGTCTTTCAATCGTCACCTTTTGAAGGCGGCCGCCATCAGTCGAGGGTATCAAAAATCAGTAGTTGCTAATTTTTGATACCCTCGACAGTTTGAGTGGTTTGAAAAGATTAAGTAGTTGCTTCAACTTTTCAAACTACACCAACTATTCAAACTAAACTGGTAAAATGCAGTCGCATTTTACCAGTTTAAGATCCAGCCGAAGATCAACGGCGCTACAATCGTAGCATCACTCTCTACAATATATTTCGGCGTGTTGATGTCTAACTTTCCCCACGTGATCTTCTCGTTCGGCACGGCGCCCGAGTAAGAACCATACGAGGTGGTGGAATCGGAGATCTGACAGAAATAACTCCAGAACGGCACATCGTGCCACTCCAGATCCTGGTACATCATCGGCACCACACAGATCGGGAAATCACCGGCAATGCCTCCTCCGATCTGAAAGAACCCAACACCCTTGCCGGCAGAATGCTCTCGATACCAATCAGCCAACCAGGTCATATACTCAATTCCACTTTTTACCGTACTTGCATTCAATTCATTTTTGATCACGTAGCTCGCAAAAATGTTGCCCGTGGTACTATCCTCCCAACCCGGCACTACAATGGGAATATTCTTCTGCGCCGCAGCCACGATCCAACTATCCTTCGGATCGATCTCGTAATACTGCTCCAACTCACCACTCAAAACAGCCTTATACAAAAACTCATGCGGGAAATACCGTTCGCCTTTCGCTTCCGCTTCCTTCCATTGCTTTACCAAATGCTTTTGCAGGCGACGAAACGCTTCCTCCTCCGGAATACAGGTGTCGGTTACCCGGTTATAATGATTCTCCAACAAATCCCACTCCTCCTGCGGCGTCAGGTCGCGGTAATTCGGAATGCGCTTGTATTTCGAATGCGCCACGAGGTTCATCACATCCTCTTCCAGGTTCGCGCCCGTACAGCTGATGATCTGTACTTTGTCCTGACGGATCATCTCCGCCAAGGAAATACCCAACTCGGCGGTACTTATGGCACCGGCTAAGGTGATCATCATCTTTCCCCCTTCGGCCAAATGTTTTTCATATCCCTTGGCTGCATCTACCAAGGCCGCGGCATTGAAATGACGGTAATGATGTTCGATAAACTGTGAAATAGGTCCACGTGGCATGTTGATCGGTTTTAAACCGCCTTCCGATCCCGAATGGCCGGGAGACTTTGCGGACCCCGCAAAAATACAGTGCCCTCCACAATTCGAGTACCTTTATGGCTCCTATGAATAAATTCTTGTTTTCCTTTTGGGCCTTGCTACTGTGCACCACCGGCCATACACAAATCAACATACCTTCCGATACCATCTCCATTGCCGTCTACGGAGGAAGATTGTACGGCACGCTCCTGCAACCCAACCCCTCGAAAGATCGACCGATCGTACTAATCATCGCAGGTTCTGGTCCCACCGACCGAAATGGAAACAACCCCCTCAGTGGAAAAAACAATTGCCTCCTGCAACTGGCAGACAGCCTCGCACAGTATGGAATCGCCACCCTGCGGTATGATAAAAGAGGGATCGGCGAAAGCGTTCAATCCCTTGCCAAAGAAGAAAACCTGGTATTTGAGCAAAACACGGCCGATGCCCGCTGCTGGCTTCAATACCTAACAGAAAATGGGTTTCGAAAGATCTATGTGGCCGGACACAGCGAAGGCTCCCTCGTGGCGCTGCAAGTGGCCCAAGGATTTCCCTTAAGCGGACTCATCAGCTTGGCCGGCGCCGGCAGATCGATCCAGGATGTACTTCGGGAGCAATTGTCTACCCTCCCCGAATCGCTCAAAGAAAATACGTACCGGTGCGTAGATAGCCTGTCCGCCGGCAAACGCGTCAACAACCCACCCCTCGCCCTGCTTTCGCTATTCCGACCCTCCGTTCAAGATTATCTCATCAGCTGGATGAAACTCGACCCGGCAAAACTGGTTGCGAAACTCAATTGCCCGATACTGATCGTACAAGGAGAACGCGACCTGCAAGTAAGCGTGGCCGACGCCAACCGACTTGCCCAAGCAAATCCAAAAGCCGAATTGTTTATACTGCCCACCATGAACCATTTGTTCAAATCCGTGGCGTCGGATCAACTCGCCGAAAACCTGAATATCTATAAAGACCCCACCCTCCCCGTGATGAGCGAACTCATCCAACGAATGACCATCTTCCTTCGCTGATCCTTCTTGGAATTGCTGAACTTTACCCAATGTGCGGCATCGCCGGAATTCTTCAGCCCAACCCACAGCAATACACGCTGACCGACCTGCAAGGCATGACCAACGCCCTCGCGCACCGAGGACCCGACGGTGCCGATTACTGGCAATCATCCGATGCAACCGTTCTGCTCGGACACCGACGACTTAAGATCCTGGACCTCTCCAACCAAGCCAAACAACCCCTCACCTACCTGAGTCGATATACAATCGTCCACAACGGTGAGATTTACAACTACCTCGAACTGAAAGAAACCCTCTCGCAAAAAGGCTATCGCTTTCAAACCACCGGCGATACAGAAGTCATCGCCGCCGCATACGATCACTGGGGCGCCCAGTTCCTCGCTCAACTCGACGGCATGTTCGCCTTCGCTATTTGGGACAACAAAGAGCATTCCCTCTTCGCCGCCCGCGATCGCTTCGGCGAAAAACCATTCTACTATTCCCTCCAAAACCATACCCTACTCTTCGCCTCCGAGATCAAAGCTTTCTGGCCCCTGAACCTCCCCAAACAAATGGACCCATCCCTCACCTTTCACTACCTCACCCTGGGATATGTGGACGACCCCTTCCAACCCGACCGCACTTTCTTTACCCACATACACAAACTGCCCGCCGCACACTACCTGAAATATTCGGCGATCTACCGCACCGCTGCCATCGAGCGGTATTGGGACCTCTACCTTCCCAAAACACCTTCAATCCGCTCCGAGACAGAAGCGGAAAATACCTTCCGACAATTATTAGAGACATCGGTAAGCCGTCGAATGCGCAGTGATGTGCCCATCGGCTGCAGCCTGAGCGGCGGACTCGACAGCAGCACCCTCGCCCAACTCATCCACGAACAAACCAACACCCGGCTCCATACATTCACCGCCATCGTCCCTCACTTCGATCGCAATGAAGAAGATTCTGCCCGTGCCATAGCCAATCATATCCATGCGAATGCGCATTTCATCGATCTGAACGATACTGATTGGTTTGCATTAGGAATGGAATGCCTGAAACATCAAGATGAACCCGTGGGCTCCTCCAGCGTTTTCGCCCAATACGCCGTATATCAAGCCATCGCCCAAGCAGGAATAAAAGTTGTGATCGACGGGCAGGGCGCCGATGAAACCTTGGCCGGATACGAACGCTATTACCCCTGGTATTGGCAAGAACTTTACCGAAACCGTAGCTGGAGATCCTCCGGTGAACAAGCATACACCCGCGCCCTCGGCGTAGAGGTTCCCTTCTCATGGAAAAACAAATTGGCCGCCTTCTTCCCTAATACAGCCTCCCGTCAACGCCACCGCGAATACCAACAACAAGCCAAACGAAACACAGAACTGAATGAAGGATTTCGCCAAGAACAAATCAAACAATTTCATCACACCATGCCCGAACATACGGGACTAAACGGCGCACTCTATTTTAATACCTGTACCCATGGACTGGAGGAATTGCTTCGCTATGCCGATCGAAATGCCATGCGATTCGGAGTAGAGGTTCGCCTGCCCTTCCTTTCGCATGAATTGGTCGAATTTATTTTCTCTCTTCCACCACATTTCAAGATCCGGGAAGGCTGGCGCAAATGGATCCTGCGTCGATGCATGGATAAACACCTTCCTCCAAGCATTTGCTGGAATCCCAACAAGATTGGATACGAAACCCCACAAGTGCGCTGGATGCAACAACCCGATTTTCAAGAAGCCATACACGAATCCAGAAAAAAACTGATCGGAGAAAAGATTTTGTCGTCCTCCGTGACCAACCGTCCCATTCAACCGCACCCCGCTCATGCACCCGATCCCAAGGACTGGCGATATTTTTCGTTGGCTCAAGTGTTGACCGATTAATTCTCATCTTTGTTCCATTAATACACTCAAATGAAACCTGCCACTCAATACATCCATGCCGGATCACACCCCGATCCCACCACCGGAGCGATCATGACACCCATCTTCCAAACCTCCACCTATGTGCAGGAAGCCCCGGCTACACACAAAGGATACGAATACGCCCGTAGCCAAAATCCCACGCGCACCGCACTCGAGGAAGCATTGGCCATCATTGAACAAGGTAAATACGGACTGGCCTTCAGCAGCGGCGTAGCCGCCACCGATGCGGTGATC
This sequence comes from Bacteroidota bacterium, assembly GCA_016868775.1. Lineage (GTDB taxonomy): Bacteria > Bacteroidota > Bacteroidia > Chitinophagales > Chitinophagaceae > JJ008. The sequence continues at coordinate 226,371 of VGFT01000001.1, forward strand.
AAATTATTGAATGCCGGGGATGAGGTCATCTGCGGAAACGACATGTACGGAGGCACCTACCGGCTCTTCACCAAAGTTTTTGAACGCCTGGGCATCGTTTTCCACGCGGTTGATACAACGAATCCCGATAATATCACGTCCGCCATTACGGCCAAAACAAAACTGGTTTGGTTGGAAACCCCCACCAACCCGATGATGAACATCACCGATATCGAAGCCGTGGCGGCCATCACCCGAAAACATAACCTGCTGCTGGCGGTCGACAATACATTCGCCTCTCCTGCCCTGCAAAACCCGCTGACCCTCGGAGCCGATATCGTGATGCACTCTGCCACAAAATACTTGGGCGGACACAGCGATGTCATTCAGGGTGCCTTGGTCGTGAACAGCGCTGAACTCCGCGAAAAATTATACTTCATCCAGAAAAGTTGCGGGGCGGTACCCGGACCAATGGATTGCTTCCTCGTCCTGCGCGGTATCAAAACCCTGGGCATCCGAATGAAAGCGCATTGTGAAAATGGCGCCATCATCGCACACTGGTTACGCAATCATCCTAAAGTAGCAAAAGTGCACTGGCCTGGATTTGAAGACCATCCCGGTCACCCCGTCGCCAAAAAACAAATGCGCGATTTTGGAGGCATGATCGCCTTCGAACTGAAAAACGACAGCGTAGAGGAGGTAAAACGTGTTTTATCAAAAACCAAACTATTTGCCCTGGCAGAAAGTTTGGGTGGAGTGGAGTCGCTGGTGAACCACCCCGCCAGCATGACGCATGCCTCCATTCCGCGAGAAGAAAGGATCAAAAACGGCCTGCGCGATTCACTGATCCGTCTCAGCGTTGGCATTGAAGACGCCCAAGACCTCATAGAAGATCTGGCCCAAGCGATCGGCTAGGATGGACAAGAAAAAACTGCATCGATTCCTGGACCAAAAAGTCCGGCAATACAACAATACCTCCTTCATTGCCCGGGATCCCATCGCGATTCCACATCGGTTCAGTAAACGATCCGACATCGAAATCGCCGGATTTTTTGCTGCCACCTTCTCCTGGGGGAATCGAACAACGATCTTGAACAAATCGATCGAGCTGTTTCAATTGTTCGACCACACCCCGCATGCCTTTATCACCCAACATCGGCAAACCGACCTAAAAAAATTATTGACGTTTCGACACCGCACGTTTCAATCGATCGATCTCCTTTACTTCATTCAATTTCTCCGGCAACATTATGCACAACACGCCTCCCTTGAATCGGCTTTTTGTCGATCGAACGGCAACTTGGAAGATCGGCTGAATGCCTTTCATCATTATTTCTTCTCCCTACCCGATTCACCCGAAAGAACGCGTAAACACGTTTCCTCTCCGCAACGCCGCTCTACGTGCAAGCGATTGAATATGTTCTTGCGGTGGATGGTGCGTAAGGATGGGAATGGGGTAGACTTTGGCCTTTGGAAAAAGATCCAACCGGCGGAACTGATCTGCCCCATCGACGTTCACGTATCCCGCGTAGCCCGTAAATTGGGATTGGTTGAACGAAAACAGACCGACTGGCAAACGGCCGTGGAACTCACCGAATCGCTCAAACGCTTGGATCCGACCGATCCGGTGAAATACGATTTCGCCTTGTTCAGCCTGGGCGTAAATGAAAAATTCTGACATGAACGATACGATCCGAAACGAATTGATTTCCGCTGTTGGGTTCGATCTGCCCGAGACGAATTGGAAGATTCGGCTCATCGACGAGATCCGATACCTGCTTGAACATGATTTTCATAAATTGATCTCTATTTTGTACCGAATGGACGTCTCCGAAGGAAAATTAAGGGGGTTATTGCAAGAACTACCCGATGCGGATGCAGCCGAGTTGATCGCGGGAATGATGCTGGAACGTGTTGCACAGCGACAACAAACGAAAACTGCATTCAAACAGCCGAGACCGGAAGACGATCACGAGGAAAAATGGTGATCAAGGGCTCTTCTCGAACATCAACTCCTTAGCCTTGTTTGGATCCTCTTTCTCCCGGAGGTCGAACATAGTACCGAAGACGTGATCCCACAACGTAGAACTTACGCCGAATCCCTGATGCTCATTTTTGTAGTGATGCAAGTGGTGATTGCGCCAAAGCGGCTTCATCCATTTGAACGGCGGATTCCAGGCATGAATCGCATAATGCATGGTTCCATACATCAAATAGCCAAACACAAAACCAGGGAAAAACATGAACACCTGTGTACCCAGTGGCAGGTACATCAGTCCAAACAACACGGAAGAGATGAGGATGCTTGGCAGGGGCGGCATGAAGAGCCGCTGCCGGTCGCGCGGATAGTGGTGGTGATTGCCATGCAACGTGTAAACGAATTTGGTGGCACGGTCTGTTTTGGGGATCCAATGAAAAAGAAATCGATGGGCGATATACTCAAAAAAACTCCAAAACAGCATCCCCCCGAAGAAAGTAGTTACGATGTGAAGGGTGGAATACCCATGCTCCGCTCCGGCTAGATACATAAGATATCCCATGATGGGGATATACATTCCCCAAATGACCAGCGGGTGCGATTTGGTCAGCATTTCCAAAAAATCGTTCTGGAACAAACGCGCCTGCCCTTTATTATGGATTTTTTCGAAATGCATGGCGCAAAGATACCAAAAACACGATTTTTGCAAACGGAGACAGCATGATTCCGGTTATCTTTAAAAGGAAATATGAAACTGATCACTTTCCAAAATGAATCGCAGGAGCAGTTGGGCGTGCTGATCGATGGGCAGGTCTATGCCATGGACCAGCTTCACCCCGAACTGCCCAACAGCATGAACCTTTTTTTGAATTATTGGGACGATTACCTGCCGGCTGCCCAGGCCGCTGAAAAAGCCATTCGGAACGGCAACCGGTTTACCGGAAGTGGAAAGCCCATCGAATCGACTGTATTGATGGCCCCCGTGCCCTTCCCTTCTAGTTGTCGGGACGGCTATGCGTTTCGTCAACACGTAGCCGCCGCCCGCCGCAACCGAAAAGTGGATATGATTCCCGAGTTCGATCAATATCCCATTTTCTATTTTACAAACCACCACAGCATAACGGGACCGGGTCCTATCACCTGCATGCCCGACCATTTTGAAAAACTGGACTTCGAGTTGGAAGCTGCCATCGTGATTTGTCGACACGGCCGCAACATTCGGGCGGAGGAGGCAGATGCATACATCGGGGGGCTGATGATCATGAACGATTGGAGTGCCCGTCGGCTCCAAATGGAAGAAATGTTGCTGAACCTAGGGCCCGCTAAAGGAAAAGACTTTAGCACAACCCTCGGACCCTGGCTTGTGACGCTCGATGAATTGGAACCGTATGAAGTCCCCGCCAAAGAAGGACATGTCGGCAAATCTTGGAACCTATCCATGAAATGCTGGGTAAACGGCAAACAGGTAAGCGAGGGAAATCTGGGAGATATGGATTGGACCTTTGCGGAGATCATCGAGCGGGCCTCTTACGGAGTTGATCTTTATCCCGGCGATGTGATCGGAAGCGGTACCGTTGGCACGGGTTGTTTTTTGGAATTAAACGGTACTGGAAAACTCAACGATCCCAACTACCCCGAACAATGGATTCAGCCCAACGATGTGGTCGAAATGGAAATCGACCAATTAGGTCGACTGCATAACACCGTGGTAGCCGAAGAAACGGATTGGAGTATTCTGAGCAGAAAAAAAACCGGAACCACATGATCCTGGATCTCGCTTCTCTTTCGGCTGCCGAAAAACAAAACTGGCTACAACACGTCGTAGCACCCCGCCCCATCGCGCTGGCGTCCACCATCGATGCGGACGGAAACGTGAACCTGAGCCCCTTCAGCTTCTTCAACTTGTTCTCTTCCAATCCGCCGATCGTAATCTTCTCACCGGCACGAAGAGTGCGTGACAACAGCATCAAACACACCTTACAAAACGTACAAGCCATACCGGAAGTGGTGATTCACTTGGTGACCAAAGAGATCGTTCAGCAACAATCGCTGGCCAGCTGCGAATATGAAAAAGGGGTGAATGAATTTCTCAAGGCTGGCTTTACCGAAGAGAAAGCCACCCGTGTTCGTCCCCCTATGATCAAAGAAGCCCAGGTGAAGCTGGAATGCAAGGTAAATGAGATCAAGCCGCTCGGCACTGAAGGCGGTGCAGGCAATCTTGTGATCTGTGAAGTTCTCTGTATTCACATCGATGAAAAACTGCTGGATGAAAAAGGAAAGCCCGATCAACGAAAGATCCTGCCCGTGGCCCGGATGGGCGGACACTGGTACACCGAAGTGAATGCACAAAGTCTTTTTGAAGTTGAAAAACCAAATATTCAGTTGGGGATGGGATTTGACGCACTCCCTGCCTCCATTCGTTCCAGCCCAGTACTAACCGGAAATCAACTCGCGCAGTTAGCCAACTGTACGCAAATACCCGAGATCGATCCGGCCTTTGAGGACGCCCACGTGCGACAGATCATTCAATACTACTCGATCAACCCCGAAGAAATGGAGCGGGAATTGCATCAACATGCAGCTGCTTTACTGAACCAAAATCAAGTGGAACAAGCCTGGCAAGTGTTGCTGGCCGGGAGCTGATTCGTTTACACCAGTCGCATTTGACCGAATATCCCCATGGAAATCATAGGGTTATGAAAAATTTGAGAATCCCGGGGAAAAGGATCCGATCCGCTGCAACCCCCAAGAAATCAGGAGTTTCGGTAAAGCAAAACACACAAAAAACTATATCTTAGCGAAAATTCCGACCCGGTATGGATGGGACGGCGCCCGAACCGAAAAGCGTTATGAGTAGGTGAACCAAAATGACTGTTATGAAAAGAATGTTCACACTGGCAGCCCTGTTGTTCAGTCTGCCTGTTTTCGTTGATGCCCAATCTACCCAAGTCGGTGTTTCTACGGGCGTAACTTCCTCCGACATGTACGGAGAAGTGGGCGGAAATAAAGTGGCTGGCGACAAACGGCTGGGATATGCGTTTGGTATGTTCATCAACGTCCCCATCAAGAAAACCGCGATCAGCTTTCTGCCCAGTATCAATTACGTCCAAAAAGGGAATACACAGGTGAAGGACAACAACCGCGATCAGTGGACTGCCCTTCGCTATGCTGAGTTGCATGCAAACTTCGTGTACAACACAAACGGATCGAAAGGAAATAACTTCTTCATTGGAGGCGGCCCGTTCTTTGGCGCCAACCTGCCTTCTGCCTTTGTTTCCAAAACCATTGTTCGTGATCCGACTAAATCAGATTACTGGCTCCGCACCGAAACCAACGTGAACATTGGTAACAAGGCCAACTCCCATTACCAATTCGGCGATTACGGAATGAACGTTTTGATGGGCTATCGCCTGAAATGTGGTTGGGGCCTCTCCTTCAACTACAGTGCCGGTCTGCGCAACACAAAACCATTGGCTACTGGAGATGATTACATCAACAACCATGTGATGGGTCTGAATTTGAGCTACCTGGTCAAAAACAAATAATTCGATCCTCCCGATCGATGCGAAAGCCTCCTTCGGGAGGCTTTTCTGTTACCAACCCCCGAACACTACCTTTGCGACTGCCATAAAACCATGAACCACCCTCCATTATCCGAACAAGAACAACTTCGACGCGAGAAACTCGCCGAACTGATCATCCTGGGCATCGATCCCTACCCCGCACCCTTGTATCCCGTCAATCGCTACTCTGCCGAGATCAAGAACCAATTCACGGAAGAGACAAAAGAATCTTTCCATGAGGTTTGCCTGGCCGGACGCATCATGAGCGTTCGAGACATGGGAAAGGCAAATTTCGCCGTGATCCAAGATGCACAGGGACGAATTCAACTCTACATCAAACGCGATGATATTTGTCCGAGTGAGGACAAAAGCCTCTACGACATCGTCTGGAAAAAACTCATCGACATCGGCGACATCATTGGCGTGAAAGGTTACGTGTTCACCACCAAGACCGGGGAAACCTCCGTGCATGTTCGGGAACTAACCTTGCTCTGCAAATCGCTCCGCCCCCTGCCAATCGTAAAAGAAGCAGAAGGGCAAACATTCGATGCCGTAACCGATCCGGAATTCAAATACCGCCAACGCTATGCCGATCTGATCATCAACCCCGCTGTGAAGGAAACCTTTAATAAGCGAACCAAAATGATCAACGCCATTCGGGATTTTCTCAATGAGCGAGGCGCCCTGGAAGTTGACACTCCTGTACTACAATCCATTCCCGGCGGCGCAGCGGCACGTCCATTCACCACGCATCACAACGCACTCGACATTCCCCTTTACCTGCGTATTGCCAACGAACTCTATCTGAAACGACTGATCGTGGGCGGATTTGATTGGGTCTATGAATTCAGCCGCAACTTCCGAAACGAGGGAATGGACCGCACCCACAACCCCGAATTCACCATTCTCGAATTCTATACCGCATACAAAGATTATCTCTGGATGATGGAAACCACCGAGCAGCTGCTGGAAAAAACAGCGCTGGCCGTATGCGGGACCACTGAAATACCCCTGGGAGATAAAACTATTTCCTTCAAAGCACCCTTTGCCCGGGTCAGCATTTTTGAAGCGATCGAAAAACATACCGGCATCGATGTGAGCCGCATGGGAGAAGAACAACTTCGATCGGTCTGCAAACAATTACTCATTCCCATCGAAGACTCCATGGGAAAGGGTAAACTCATTGATGAGATCTTCGGTGCGAAATGCGAGAAAAACTACGTTCAGCCCACGTTTATCATCGACTACCCGGTAGAGATGAGTCCCCTGACCAAAAAACATCGAGAGAAAGACGGACTGGTCGAACGCTTCGAACTCATGGTAAACGGCAAAGAACTCGCCAATGCCTACTCGGAATTGAACGACCCGATCGATCAACGCGAACGCTTCGAAGAACAAGTCAAACTCATGGAACGTGGCGACGACGAAGCCATGTTCATCGACTACGATTTTCTACGCGCCCTCGAATACGGAATGCCCCCCACCTCCGGCATCGGCATCGGCATCGACCGACTCTGCATGCTGCTCACCAACAACGCCTCCATTCAGGATGTACTGCTGTTTCCGCAGTTAAGACCCGAGAACAGAGAGTAGTTTAAGGAGCAGGGGTTAGGGTTTAGCACATAACATTATCGAGCACACCATCACCATTAAGGTCCTAAACTCTAAACGCTGTTCTCTAGACCAACTGCCTACTAGTCCAGGAACAAATCCGTATACAACTGCGCGCCGGGAATCACGGAATAATGTCCCCAATCCGTAACACCCTCCTCGGTAAGTACTTGTTCGTCCACAAATAAATTTCCCGTACAAGCGGTGGAAGGACGACGTAAAATATAATAAGCCGCATCGGCCAGGATCTCCGGGGTGCGACTCATATTTACCAGCATTTGTCCGCCTAATAAATTCCGTACCGCCGCGGTGTCAATCGTGGTTCTGGGCCAAAGGGAATTGGCGGCGATTCGGTCCTTGGCAAATTCTTTCGCCCATCCAATCGTCATCATACTCATGTTATACTTACTCATCGTATAGGCCACGTGCTTCTCAAACCACTTGGGATCGAGATTGATTGGGGGCGATAAAGTCAGAATATGAGGATTGGAAGATTTTCTCAACTGAGAAATACATGCCTTGGTCATATAAAACGTACCTCGCACATTCACATCATACATCAAATCGAACCTTTTGGCCTCTGTCTGCTCCGTTGGTGTCAACGAGATCGCGGAGGCATTATTGATCAACCCGTCGATCGTACCAAAACGAGACACCGTTTGCTCGACCACATTGGCTACTTGATCCTCAAAACGAATATCACAAGCCACCGCCAGCGCCTTGCCACCAGCCTGCTCGATCTCCTCTGCTGCAGAAAAGATCGTGCCACCCAACTTGGGATTCTCTTCCGTGCCCTTGGCAGCTACTACAATATTGGCTCCTTCTTTGGCTAGTCGTAGCGCAATGGCTTTCCCGATGCCACGCGAAGCCCCGGATATGATGAATGTTTTTCCTGAAATGGACATAACGGCGGATTTAATAGTCCGGTAAAACAGGCTTGTTATTTAGGATCTTCTCGATCTTTTCCAATACCTCTGGCGTCAGCAACGACAGCGCCTCGATCGCTTTGAGATTTTCGGTCAGCTGCTCGGCCTTGGTAGCGCCCAAAATTGCAGTGGTTACGTTCGGATTTCGGATGCACCAAGCTATGCTCAGGATGGCAGTGGTGGTACCCAATTCCTGTGCCAGATCCGACAACTGCTTAACTTTCTCAACCGCATTGTCTTTCAGACAGCGATCGCGCAGCCATTCGAACCCGGGCATGGCCAACCGACTGTCTCCGGGAATGCCTTTGTTATATTTTCCACTCAACAATCCGGAAGCCAACGGACTCCAAATCGTTGTTCCCAACCCAACCGTTTTGAACACCATCAAATATTCATTCTCAATCTTGTTGCGCTCAAAGAGATTGTATTGGGGTTGCTCCATTGTCGGACCGATCAAGTGATGCTGCTGGGCCACCCGATGCGCCTCCAGAATCTCTACACCACTCCACTCGCTGGTTCCCCAATAAAGGATCTTACCCTGCTGGATCAACTGATGCATGGTCCAAACCACTTCTTCGATCGGTACATTTTTATCCGGACGATGACAGAAATACAGATCCAGATAATCGACCTGTAAGCGATCCAGCGCCTCGTGACAAGCTTCCACGATGTGTTTTCGGCTGAGACCGGATTGGTTGGGTTTGTTTTCTTTGCCGTGCCATCCCCAGAATACTTTGGAGGAGACCGTGTACGAGGTACGGTCCCAATTCTTTTTCTTCAGCACACGCCCCATCATCTTTTCACTTTCTCCCAACGCATATACTTCTGCGTTGTCAAAAAAATTGATGCCGTTGTCGTACGCGATCCCCATCAAGGCATCGGCAACGGAATCGTCGATCTGCTTGTGAAAACTAACCCAACTGCCAAAGGACAGAACACTTAATTGAAGGCCGGTGCGGCCCATGTAGCGATATTCCATAGAAAAAATGAATTGTAAAGATACCGGAAATGCGTACTGCTCAGAAAGGCATTCCCCCCTCATTTACCCGCATCCGACCAACCGTTTCCCGAAAGGTGACCCGAGATAAGTCCTGCGTAGCCTCCAATCCCTTGGCGGCATAGATTCGTTTGTCCGCCGCCTTGAAGGTTACAGGCGTTTCAGTCGTAAAGAGTTGTGTGTTCTGATCCCACCACAACTGCTGGGTAAGCAGGGTGTCTCCTTTGGTGGTTATAACCACCACGCTGTCACGCAAGAACACTCGATTCAGGTTTTCGTAATAGATACCGTACTTGCTGTCTAATCTAGATTCCAGCCCCCGGGCATTGTTGTAAAAATCACAATGAAGTGTGTTGGGAAACTCTGCATATACCGTGTCGGCCGATAGGCGCACCATTTTTGGAGCCAATAACTTGGCACGCAAAGTGCCCCCCTGACTCAAATAACTCTCAACGTTAGAAGCTTCCTCCCGTAATTGAATATTTCGGGTCCAATCCGTCAACTCCTGCTCACTGTTTTCGCAGGCCAGCAACCCCAATATAAAAATCCAGTAGATCCGATGCATGGATAATCAATCGTAACGACGCTTCGCAAACCAAATATCGCTAAGCGAAAAGCCCACCGAAAGACGAAATAGATTCTCTCGTAACAAATTCGTTTCATCCCCTCTCCGATTCACCTCAAAAGCCAAATTCAAGAAGGTAACCTGGTTGGGCGCCTGACGGCTGATGGGGATGGGAAGACCCATTCCAACGCTCAGGCCAAATTGAGAAAGATCGTTGCGGACTTTGATATAATCGGGACCCAAGATCACTCCAAAGCGATAGGCGATGTTACTGAAATAACTTCTTTTGGGAACCGGACTCCACTGACCGCCGATGTGCAACGACCAATTGGTCCGCACCGAATCGGTCTGCCCAAAAAAACGATACCCATCCCATTGCGTTACGGAATAATCCGCTCCCAGCATCCAACCACCCTCTTTGTTCGGGGTGGCAAATTTCTGAAGCATAAATCCAACTGTATAAGAGGAGGGCAACTTGACATTCCCCTTGATATCCCGCTGATCCAGCACACCATCGATCCGCAGATTTCCGGCGCTTTCGTTGTAGCGGTAGGTTTCCCGTACACGGTCCTGGCGCGCATTAAGCGAGGCACCGGGGCGATAAAATCCGCCCACTGCCAGCGCCATCTTGGAGGAGAGGGGTAGACGATACTGAAATCCCGCTGTATATATTAAGTTGCTGAAATTCGTGAGCGTTTGATAATTAGCCTGTGCATACAAAACTGAATCATTGATCAAGGAACGACGGCTGGTAAAATCCTTGCGTCCGAAAAAATATCCCACCTGAACCCCGATACTTAACTTTTCTTCCAATCCTTTTCGCTCGCGCTGAAAAACATTGAACCCGGTTCCCCAGTTGGCCAAATACGTTCCTCCATCTCCTTGAAACAAGGTGATCGAACTGTCGATGTTGTTCCCGGAAATCGGATCATACAAGCGCTCGGCACGATACATGTTGTAACTCACTCGAGAAACGGGACGAATCCCAAAGCCCATCCCCCAACCCTGCCGCAAGGGCATTCCCACCTGCACATAAGAAAACAACGCATTGCTTGTCTGAAACTCATTTTGTGTGCCCGGCTCAAAAAGATTACGGCGATCTACGTTCACTCCAAAATCCGCAACGGCCCGGCCAGATGCCATACGCTTGTTCTTTTTCTCCCGAAAAGATTGAAAAGAAGAAAAAGAAGCCGGGTTGCTGAAATTCACGGAAAAATTATCGATGTAAGCAGCCGACAATCCGCCCATCCCACGAGTAAATATGTTGGTCTGCGGTACCAAGTCCCCGATCCCATAGCGAGAATAGGGCGAATTATCCTGTCCACTGACTCCCAGATAAGTAGTCAACAGGCTGATTAACAGTAATTTACGTTGAAACATGCGAGTTAAGGTTGTGTGCAGCGATGGCATAAAGTCCCTTGAACAAAAAGTCAGGGTCGGCAAATATCTCGCTTTTCAGGTGGGACACCAAATAGGGCAGATCACCCCCGGTTAAGACCGCGTTAAAGTTCCCGTACCGCTCACGGTACGATTCAATGAACCCATCGATCTCGTGCGCCATTCCGAGTGCCGTTCCAGAGAGCATGTTGGTCTCCGTATCATAACCCACCAGCGGAACATCGGTCTTCGGTTCGATCAGCGGAAGCAACGCCGTTTGTTGATGCATGGCCTTTAGACGCATGGAGAGTCCGGCTGATATACCACCCCCCAAAAAAGCGTGATCGCGGTTGATAAAATTATAAGTGATGCAAGTACCCAGCGCAATGATGAGATTGTTTTGGCGGGGATAAAAATGAACGGCTGCTGAGCAAAGGGCCAATCGGTCGGCGCCAATGCTTTCCGGCTTACCAACGGGCGTGGTGAAATTCAAGCGGGTGTGATGACTGAGCAAATGAAAGCGGGTACGATGCTCCAGCATATCCGGGAGGGTGGCTTCGTGCTCGATCACGGAGGACAGGATACAACGGCCGGGGTTCCACTCTCGTAAAAGATGCTCCACCGTTTCGGTATGAGTATCCGGAAGTACACGCACCTCTTTTAACTCGGCCGCTTCGAATAAGGCTACCTTTTGGCGGGAATTCCCAAAGTCAAGACAAAGCGTGCGTTCCATCAACAGCAAATTAACTTATTCGATCGAATGTCCGGGAAGGGGACGAAAATGGCCGTTCAACCGAGCCCGCTCCTTCAATTGCTCCATCGCTTGCAAGGTTGGTACAACCCTGCCCAGGTGACGACGAATGAATTCCTGGCGCTGCCGTTCCTCCATCAATTCACGCAACTGATATTCCTCCTCCAACGAAAAACCCAAATGATGGGCCACGTCAAACGAACGCAACTCCGAATCCGGAAAAGGAAATTTTTTTTCAATGTTCAATAATCCATGCAATTGACGAATAGCAGTCAACAATAACGGCGGCAGCGAAGGAAGATCGGTTGATTCGCGCGGATCGATGTGTACGATCGCACCCTGATAAAGCTTGTCCGGCACCGATTTGACTACCTCTAATACGCGAAAGGTTCCGAGCGACTCGGTCCGAATATCACCGCCATTCTCCCCCATCTGACGATCGGCGTCAAACCCTTGACTCAAGTCCGTGATTTGCATCAAAGCACCCCGCTCCTGCACCTTTCCGTTCATTACCGTGGGAATGCCAAACGGCTTTTGCATCCGTACACAATCGTTGATGAGCTGAATGTACCGGGGTTCGAAAATGTGAAGATTCAACCCCTCATTGGGAAAAACCACAATGCCCAAGGGGAAGATCGGCAGAAATTGAGTCATACTGAGTCAACACCTCACGAACGATAAAGTTGACTCAACCGGGCATATTTCCAATGTGTATACAGCGCCGTCATCCACGCACACTGCAGTCCGGCCGCGCCATCCAAAAATCCCAACCGAAAAATATAGTAATGAAAAAACGTGAACGCCGGAGACAATACCCGTTTCCAGACGGGAGCGGACTTCCCCAACTCAAAATATTTCTGCGCGTTCAAGCTGGCATAACGATCCATTTTCGCTCGGTGCTCGGGCCAACTCGATACGGTTCGATGCTGGATCTTTCCCACAAGCTCCCGCTCCTGGGCTGGTGCGGAACAGACCAACTGCTCATGCACCGGAGCGGCATTCCATTTTACAAACAACCGATTGAACAAACGCACGTGCTTATCCCAGCCCCACTCCCCAAAACGCAGTGGCGTATCGCCAATGAAATTCAAAAACGAACAAGCATATACCACTTGGGTTGATTCCGGATCGAAATTCAGTAGGGCCGTTCGCATCCGCTCATCTGGAACCTCATCGGCATCCAGACTAAAGATCCAATCGTACTTGGCCAGGGCATTTGCCGCATTCTTTGACTCCCCGAACCCCCTCCACTCCCCGGTAACAAAACGTACCGGAAATGAACGAACGATCTCCGAAGTGCTATCCGTGCTGCCGGTATCGTAAACCACGACGTCGTCCGTGAGTCCGCTCAAACCCTCCAGTGTTCGGCCGATCTTTTTTGATTCGTTCCGACAAATGATCACAATGGAAAAAGGTGTACGCATTCAAATACGAATTTCCTGATTTTTCAACCGATCGACCGACCGAAAAAATAAAAAGAGGAATGGGACCAGAAATACCCCGTATTGTACCTCCAGCCCAATATCCGTCACAAACGACAAGATCGTTGCCAAGACCCAGCACCGCCAACGGAACGGATCGGTCGACCGAAGAAAAAACAAACCGATCATCAACAACGAAAAAGAGATCAATCCAACCCATCCCATACCCACGCCATAAACAGCCCACTCATTAGTCGGATAAATACGTTCCTCTTTGGGAAGATCCGGTTGCCGCATTGCATACGCCGAATCCATTACCGAGCGAATATCCCCAAAGCCTACACCATAAAAAGGCCCGTTACGAATACAGGCAGCCGCTGCCTCTAGCGACTGCATCCGGATGGCATCATTTCCCCCGGGCAAATATTTACCCTGAAACGTGTAACTCCAATCGTACCGGATGTAATCAACCCGTGCCCGAAAGGTGGGGAGCGTTTGGTACATCAATAGTGGCAAGAGCAGCAATAGAGTCATCCCGATAAGCGATCGATAACGAGAAGACGATCGCAATAGTTGACGCAACAATATAAATGCCGCCAGCAGATAAAAGCAGATCAACCCAATGCGTACGGCCAGTACATGTAAGTACAAGACAAACAACAAGCCCCCTGCCAAGATCCACCAACGCTTTGGTCGATCCGATTCTTCCCACTGTTGCTGCAGCCACCAAACAACGGCCACGATCAGCCAACTGAACCGCACGCGGTCATCGCCCAGAGGTGTGGGAAGGGATTTGCCGCGTAAATAATTTTCCTGTACAAGCACCGCATCCTGTATGAAGGGGAAAATAGAATACACAGCGCCCAAGAATGTGCAACCCACCAGCAGCCAACCCAATCGACCCCAAGCGTTTTTTGTGAGTGACAATCCCACCCACCCCAACGGTAACAACAACAAAGGCAATTTGATGCGGATCACATCTGTCCAGGCCGATCGATCTTCACTCCACCATCCGGAGAACAGCGGCAACAACCAAAGAGTGCCTAGGATCCAACCCAATCGGTCCCGACTGGCTTCTATCCACCAGCCCCGTAAACCAAGGCGAAAAAAAGCCAGCAGAAAAAAAAGTCCGACAGAAAGGGAGAGCAAGGCCCGGGAAACAAACAAACCGATCACCATAGACCACAACAGCGCCTCTGCTACCTGCGGCAGGTAGGCTGAAAGGCGAGAAGAGAACGATGATTTCATTACCTTGGCATCGGGTTCGATTAAACATACAACATAGTTCGGGATGTGGGATAAATGGATCAGCCAAATTCAGCAAGGAGATGTTCGGGCACTGGCCCGTGCGATCTCGTTGGCGGAAAATGAATCAGCCGGACTCCTCGAAGCATTGGCAAGCATCCAGATTCCGAACAAGCCGGTGATCGGCATTACCGGTCCGCCGGGCGCCGGCAAAAGCACCCTCACGGATGCGCTGATCGGTGCACTCATCGCCGAGGGAAAATCAGTAGCCGTACTTTGTGTCGACCCCTCTTCCCCGTTTCATCAGGGAGCGGTGTTGGGCGACCGGATCCGGATGAGCGAATGGTATACCCATCCCAACGTATTCATCCGTTCGCTGGCCACGCGCGGCGCGTTGGGGGGATTGCATCCGCGAATCTTGGAGATCACGGATCTGGTAAAATGTTTTCCGGCTGACTGGTTACTGGTAGAAACGGTGGGGGTGGGACAAAGTGAAGTGGAAGTGGCCGGCTTGGCCGACCGAACCGTTGTGGTATTGGTACCCGAAGCGGGTGACGAGATTCAGACAATGAAGGCAGGATTACTGGAGATCGCAGATCTGTTTGTGGTCAATAAATCAGACCGACCGGATTCAGCAAGGTTTCAAAGTTATTTGGAGCGGATGGTACAGGAAGATCGTACCGACGGGAAAATCATCCCTATCCTTCCAACCGTAGCGACCGAAAAGCAAGGTGTCGAAAACGTGCTAAAGGCCTTGACAGAACTTTTACGTTCGCCGGAGCAAAAAGAAAGAGGGGACTTACTGATGATCGAAAAAGCCAAGCATCTGTTGAGGCAGCATTGGCTCCGAAAACTGGATGCCGGAAAAATGAAGGCCTCGCTGCGCGAGGCCATGGCATCGAAAGATTTTAATTTATACGCCTGGATAAGTCGTTACGCCGACTGATCCATCTCCCGATTCGCTTTCCACCACCGATATCCGATGATGCCAATGATAGCCAATGGCATGAAGGCCAAATAAAGAATACCGGTGTTCATTCCCTCCGCCGGCTTCTCCCCCAACTGCTGTGTTGTCTTGGCACAAATAGAACACTGCGCCTGCCCCTGCAGCCCAATAACCAAACCAAAAACCAATATCGTAACAACTCTTCTCAAACTCTCAAACTATTCAAACTAACTGACCAAACTATCCAAACTTTCCAAACTACCCAAACTATTACGCTAGTTCCATCCGCTTCTGCTCCTTCTTCCTTTCCTCCTCATTCAAAATAACCTTTCTCATCCGGATAAAGTTCGGCGTCACCTCGATACACTCATCCTGCTGAATATATTCCATGCACTCCTCCAGCGTCATCAGTGTCTTGGGTGCGATGCGGGTGGCATCGTCGCTGCCGCTGGCACGGTGGTTGGTGAGCTTCTTGGCTTCGGTAATGTTCACAACCAGGTCGCCCGGCTTGATGTTTTCCGCCACGATCTGTCCGGCATAAACATCTTCTCCCGGCTCCACAAAGAATGTGCCGCGATCCTGTAATTTATCGATTGAATACCCGGTAGAACGCTCCTGAAACTTGGAGATCAGTACACCGTTGTTCCGTCCGGGGATGGGACCTTTCCAAGCTTTGTACTCCCGGAATCGATGTGCCATCACGGCTTCCCCGGTCGTGGCAGTAAGCATTTGCGTACGGAGTCCGATCAGTCCGCGTGACGGTATGTCAAATTCCAAATGCTGCATGTTCCCTTTTGTTTCCATCACGAGCATTTCCCCTTTACGGCGGCTGACCAGATCGATCACCTTGGAAGCAAATTCTTCCGGTACATCCACCACCAGGGTTTCATAGGGTTCGCATTTGCTGCCGTCGATCTCTTTAACGATCACCTGCGGTTGTCCGACAGTAAGTTCATACCCTTCCCGACGCATGGTTTCAATAAGAATGCCTAAGTGAAGAATACCGCGTCCGTAAACCAGGAAGCTATCACCCTCTTGTGTATCCACCACGCGAAGGGCCAGATTTTTTTCGATCTCCTTCATCAGGCGGTCGCGCAGGTGACGAGAGGTAACGAACTTTCCGTCCTTTCCAAAAAAGGGAGAGTTGTTGATGGAGAAAAGCATGTTCATGGTGGGCTCATCGACCGCTATGCGAGGCAATGCTTCCGGATTCTCAGCATCCGCAATGGTATCGCCAATGTTGAAATCCTCAAAACCCACTACGGCACAAAGATCACCGGCAAGCACTTCCGTCACTTTCTTCTTACCCATTCCCTCAAACACATATAATTCCTTGACACGAGAGCGCTTCATCACGCCATCTGCCTGCATCAGCATAATGAGTTGATTCTCCTTAATAGAACCCCTACTTACTTTTCCCACGGCAATGCGACCCAAGAAGGAAGAGTAATCAAGCGAGGTGATCTGCATTTGCAACGGACCGGCTGCCACATGGGGTGGCGGCACGTGCTTGATGATGCCATCGAGCAAGGGAAGAATGTTATCGATGGGCTCCAACGAATCGTTAAACCAACCGTTCTTTCCGCTTCCGTAATAGGTAGGGAAATTCAATTGCGCTTCGGTGGCATCGAGGTTGAAGAATAATTCAAAGACAGCGTCGTGGACTTCATCGGGGCGGCAATTCGGCTTATCCACTTTATTGATGACCACGATCGGGTGCAAATTCAGTTGCAGGGCTTTCTGAAGCACGAATCGGGTTTGAGGCATTGGACCTTCAAACGCGTCCACCAATAAAATAACCCCATCGGCCATTTTGAGCACGCGCTCCACCTCGCCGCCGAAATCGGCGTGCCCCGGAGTATCGATCACGTTGATCTTGACGCCCTCATAGACCACCGCGGCATTTTTGGAAAAAATGGTGATGCCCCGCTCTCTTTCGAGGTCGTTGCTGTCCATGATCAACTCACCGGTCTCCTGATTTTCCCGAAAAACCTGGGTGGCGTGGAGGATCTTGTCCACCAACGTGGTTTTCCCGTGGTCAACGTGCGCGATGATGGCTATGTTTCTGATATTCATGTAGTTGTTTGAAAAGGCAGCGCAAAGGTACGTTAATTCAATTTAGGGCTCAGGGTTCAGCGTTCAGAGTTGTAGTTTTAGCGGATGAAAATCTTACGAACCACCGGCTTGGTGCTGGCTGCTTTAATCCTGGTTTATTTAATGGGACCCAAACCAGCTACCCCGAAATACAATAACACCCTGCCCGAGATTCCCTCGGCCCCGGCTGCGGTGGAAGAATATGTGGCCAAGCAGGAGGCCAAACACAAACTCAAGCCCGACAATCAGGCGCGAATCATATGGTACAACGACTCATCCAAAACGATGACCGAGTATGCCGTGGTTTATCTGCACGGATTCTCAGCCTCACAAGAAGAAGGCGATCCGGTTCATATCGACTTCGCAAAAAAGATCGGTGCTAATTTGTATTTGAGTCGCCTGAACGCACACGGACTGGACACGACTCATCCCCTCGCAAGTTTTACCGCCGAAGGAGTTTGGAACAGCGCCAAAGAAGCCTATGCCATCGGGAAAAAACTGGGAAAGAAAGTAATCCTCATGTCTACGTCCACCGGAGGGACCGTCGCTCTCAAACTCTGCGCCGAGTATCCGGAGATCACCGCCTCCCTGCTCTTCTCCCCCAATATTGCCATCAATGATTCCAAGGCTTGGATGCTGAACAATCCCTGGGGCAAACAGATCGCAGAAGCCATCGTTGGAAAATTCAGAGTGATCCCCGACACCACGGAGGCGTATGCAAAATACTGGGACCGCAAATACGTAACCTATTCAGTCGTTCAACTGCAAGAATTGTTGGAGTCAACGATGAAAGCTTCTCTTTTCGAACGCATCAAGACCCCTACGCTACTACTTTATTATTACAAAAACGACCAGGAGCAAGATCCGGTGGTAAAAGTCTCTGCCATGAAGCGGATGTTCAGTCAGCTTGGCACCCCCGATTCGCTCAAAAGACAACAGGCATTGCCGAACGTGGGCGATCACGTGATCGCCGGATGGATCAAATCCAAAGACCTGAACAGCGTGCACCTGGCCTGTGAGGCTTTCGCAAAAGAGATCCTTCATATTCCAACCCAATCCTACTGACCATGCGTCCTCTTTCCCGCATCGCCGGTATTGGACATTATGTTCCGAAGAATTTAGTGACCAACCACGATCTCACAAAGTACATGGAGACTTCAGATGAATGGATCCGGGAGCGTACCGGCATCGAAGAACGCCGCTATGCCGATCGATTGGGAGAAACCACCACCACCATGGGCGTGGAAGCAGCACGCATTGCCATCGAACGAGCCGGAACCACACCGGAGCAGATCGACTTTATCGTTTTCGCCACGCTCAGCCCCGATTACTATTTCCCCGGCTGCGGAGTGTTGTTGCAACGCGCCCTGAAGATGAAAGAGATCGGTGCCCTCGATGTCCGAAATCAATGCTCCGGATTCGTATATGCCCTTAGTGTTGCAGATCAATTCATTCGTTCGGGCATGTATCAAAATATTTTGGTGGTGGGAGCGGAAAAACATTCGTTTGGGTTGGACTTCACGACGCGGGGAAGAAACGTCTCTGTCATTTTTGGCGACGGTGCGGGAGCCGTGGTGCTGCAACGAGCCGAACGCGAGGGACAAGGAATTCTCTCCACCCACCTGCACAGCGACGGAGAAAGTGCCGAGATCCTGGCCATGTACAATCCGGGTACGCATGCCAATCACTGGATGCCGACCCCTTATGCTACATTCGATGAAGCAGCAATCGGACAAACCTTTTTTAGCCATAAAATGATCGAGGAGGGGCAGGTCTATCCATACATGGATGGTCCGGCTGTTTTCAAAAAAGCCGTCGTGAAATTTCCAGAAGTGATCCAAGAGGCCTTATTCGCCAATCAACTCACGACCGCAGATCTGAATTTATTGATCCCCCACCAAGCCAATCTTCGGATCGCCCAGTTTGTGCAACAAAAACTGAAATTGCGCGACGATCAAGTATATAATAACATTCAGCGATACGGCAATACCACGGCCGCATCGGTGCCCATCGCACTCAGCGAAGCCTGGGAGCAGGGAAAAGTAAAAGAAAACGATCTGGTATGCCTAGCCGCTTTCGGAAGCGGATTTACTTGGGCCAGTGCGTTGATCCGTTGGTAAAATCGATCCTATGCGATATCTGCTCAGCTTGTTGGTCGCCCTATCCATCACCGCCACCGCAGCGGCTCAATACAACTGGTGTGTTTCATTAAGAGGAAACATCAAATTAAAACACGTTGGAGAAGATCGAATAAAAAATGTTGTCGTTTTATCCGCCACCGAGTTAAATACACCGGGTTCTTTCCGAATCAATTTTGACAAAACGGATACGGCCATGCGTAGAACTGTCTTTGTATCGGACCCCTCCGGCAACACCCTTCGCACGGGGGAAGAAGTGAAACGTACATGGCGCATTCGCACATCAGACCTGAAAAAAATGATCGAAGAAAAAGGAGAATTGTCTTTTTTTTATACGGAGATTCCGCGGGATGCCAATCAGGCGATGCTGGTCAAAATACGACCCGTACATTTGTGCACCTTAAAAGGAACAACCCATTGAATCGTCGCATCCTCTTCATCATCAATCCCATCGCGGGCACCCGATCCAAACGACATTTGCCGGTGGTGATCGAACAGGCCTGCCGAAAAGTGGAGATGCCGTTTGCGATCGTAGACTCGCCACAAAATGGAGACTATTCCAGCATCCGTAGCCGCATTCAGCAGGAAGGGTTTACGGATGTAGGGATCGCCGGAGGCGATGGAACCCTGAGTGCGGCCATTGGAGCACTACGCGATCTTCCCGTACAATTTGGGATCATTCCGGTTGGCTCCGGAAATGGTTTGGCCCGGGCAGCAAAGATTCCGATGAACCCGACCAAAGCTATGAGTCTGATCATCATCGGGCGACCTTCACTCACGGACGGCTTTCTGGTGAACGGACGATTTGCTTGCATGCTATCCGGCATCGGTTTTGATGCGGTGGTCGCTGCCGGTTTTGCAGAGATGGGACAAAGAGGATTTTTGAGCTATGTGCGACAAGTGATCCGACACTTTCGGACAGCACCGGTTTATTCGCTCCAGTTGGAATGGCGAGGCCACCTGCTGAATACCCAAGCTTATTTTGTTTCCGTTGCCAATAGCAATCAAATCGGAAATGGATTTACCATCGCCCCCAAAGCCTCGCTGAACGACGGACTGCTGGATGTGGTGATCGTAAAAGATCAATCCAAAAAAAGTCTGATCCCCCGCGTGATCAGACAAGTAGTCGGACTCAACCGCCTCCAAGAAGACCTCACCTTGCATAAATCCAAAAAAATTCTCTACCTGCAAACCGATCAGCTGACCATTCACAACCACGATCAGGCCCCATTACACATCGATGGCGATCCGGCCCCTACCAACAGCACCATTAAATTGGAGATCATCCCCAAAGCGTTTTCCTTGATACGACCGCTGGGGAGGATGAATAAGCGAACTGTATTTGGAGTTGAAGGCTGAGGGACCTTCCTTCTCCAAGACTTCGGCAGGCGAACGAGTTGTTTAGGGAACAGGGTTTAGGGTTTAGCACATAACATTATCGATTACTCCATCACCATTAAGGGTCTAAACTCTAAACGCTGTTCGCGAAACAGTTAGCGCAAAACCACGACTACGTACCTACTCTTATTCCACGCTAAACCCTAAACCCTGTTCCCTTAACTGTTTCTCTACTCCTCACCAAATACCCCACCGCCACTAAACTCATCAACAAAAACATCGCAACCAGTTGATGCAGCTGCGCCGCCCATTCAAATGGTCCCCACATGCGCGGAACGATCTGAACACTCAATAATACCGAAGCGATACCCAGCACAACCTGAAGTGTAACGAAAAACAGAGGAAGCCACCAAACACGTTGCAAAAGGGGTGATTGTCGATTACGGACATATAAGTTGACCGACAGTATCCCGACTAAGATCAAAATAATATAAGCCAAGGTTCGATGCACAAAATGGATCAGGATCTTATTTTCCAGAAAATTGAGTAGCCCCCACTCCGGTCGCCACATGAGCTCCGGCACCATTGCTCCATTGATATCGGGCCAAGTGGGCGCCGCCGTAGCCGCTTTGTGCCCGGCCATCAGGGCGCCAAACGCTAATTGCACCACCAACAATAAGATCACTGTGATCGTGAGTTTGGAAATAAACCGATCGGCTATTCGCTGCTGTTGTCCTACCGTCAGCTTTATCGCAAACCAAAACGTATACACAAATAGTCCCAATGCAAACTGAAAATGCAGTGCCAGTCGCGTGGGCTTCACATAGATCGCATCCCCGGTGAGTCCGCTCGCCACCATGATCCATCCTACCGCCCCCTGCAAGGCCCCTAGCAAAAAGAGGATTAACAACGGGCGCACCATCTCCTTGGTAAACCGCCGCTGATACAGAAATACCAAAAAAGGAATTAGAAACACCACGCCGATCAGTCGGGCCCAGAACCGATGAAACCATTCCCAGAAAAAAATGAACTTGAACGCATCCAGATCAAAATCAAAATTCAACAGCTGATACTGCGGAGTGGCTTTGTATTTGTTGAATTCCAACAGCCAGTCCGTCTCGTTCAACGGCGGAAAGGTGCCCGTCACCACATTCCACTCCGTGATGGAAAGCCCGCTGCCCGTCAACCGTGTGATCCCACCCAGCAACACCTGCACAACGATCATGAAGATCCCCACCCAGAGCCAAATGCGCACCGGACGATCCGAACGATTCACCAAACTATCTTTCATGCCGCAAAGGTAAGCGCCACCGGCCCTCCGAATGAATCTGTTTAATTTTTTACATCTTTGAGTGTGCTTGCGCCCTACTTAGAGAAAAACCGACGTGAGGCCGGGTGTGATGAAGCCGGCAGAGGCTGTTATGCCGGACCCGTATTCGCGGCGGCCGTTATCCTTCCGGCCGACTTCCACCACCCCCTCCTGAACGATTCCAAACAAGTATCCGAAAAAAACCGGGAGATCCTGCGCCCCCTAATAGAAAAAGAAGCCATCGCTTTCGCCGTAGCTACCGCCTCAGTCGACGAGATCGACACAATCAACATTCTTCAGGCCAGCTACCTCGCCATGCACCGGGCCATCAAATCGCTCAAAAAAAAGCCGGCGTTTTTACTGATCGATGGCAATCGCTTCAAACCCTATCCAAAGATCAATCATCAATGCGTGATTAAGGGCGACGGAAAATTCGCCTCCATCGCCGCGGCCAGCATCCTGGCGAAAACGTACCGCGACGAGTACATGCTGCGCATCCATCCTGAATTTCCGCAATACGGGTGGAACCGCAACAAAGGCTACGGCACCGCCACCCACCGAAACGCTTTAGAAAAACACGGCCTCTCCCCCCACCACCGCCGCAGCTTCAACATCCTGCCCGGACAGATCAAACTGTTCTAGTACTGCTAACTTGCACAAAAACGAATAACTAACGAAACGAATGACTACTTAAACTAACAACTACTCTGAACGCTCATCCCCTCATCTTCTCCCTCACCCCACCCATTCCCCCGCCCCTTCCCTGATAACCATTGGGACATTAGAGGTACAATCCACAACTGTAGAGGGCGTGGTACCGCCCGGCCCTCCATCAATAACTGCTTCTACCTGGTTTCCATAATTCTCATACATCACATCCGGGTCGGTGGTGTCCTCTACCTGGTCGCCTGGGAGGGAAGTACTTAAGATCGGTCGGCCCAATTCCCGCACCAGGGCAAGGGCAATGGGATGATCGGGGATTCGCAAACCGATGGTGGATTTGTTGCTCTGTAAGACGCGAGGTACCATGTTGCTGGCCGGAAGAATAAAGGTATACGGCCCCGGCAAATGTTTTTTTAAGATCCGAAACGTGGGCGTGGCAATGGGTTTGGCAAACTCGCTCAAGTGGGAGAGATCATTGCAGATAAAGGAAAGATTTGCTTTATGAGGCTCGATGCCTTTGAGCCGACAGATGCGATCGATCGCTTTTGGTTGAAGAATATCACATCCGATCCCGTAAATGGTATCCGTTGGATAAATCACGACACCGCCATTGCGCAAAATGTCTACCGCCTGACGAATCAGTCGCGCCTGCGGATCAACGGGATGAATTTGGAGCAACATATAGTGAATTCAACTTTAAGACGACCGAACGCGCCACTTCGCTGCACCCTCTACAACGAAAAAGAAAAAATGTCAAGTTCACCGAAATAACCCTGATTTCAATGAATCCAAATAACGCTGAATGCTAGATTAACTAATTTCCCATACTTCTCTCCCCCGCAACAATTCATCCAAATCTGCTGGTTTCTTCTTACCGGCCACGGCCAATTGCTCGGCCATTACGTCTTCATAACAAACCCGCTCTGTCGCATAGAAAACGCCAAAGGGGCGTGGGAAATGTCCGTCGCGACTGGGATCGTCGAACAACCGGGTCAATACTTGTGCTTTATACAGGTCCGTTTCGTCATGGATCCAACAATCATCGGCCGTGAATCCATCGGTAAAGGAGACGACTTCGGGTTTCAATCCGTTGAGACGAATGCCTTTGTCTTTCTCGGCGCCGAAAACCAGCGGCTGACCTTGCTCCAGGAACAATGTTTCGGCCGCCTTGCTGCCTTTTTCGGTGAAGATCTCAAAAGCCCCGTCGTTGAAAATGTTGCAGTTCTGATAGATCTCCAGGAAAGAGGCGCCTTTGTGCCCATTGGCCCGAAGCAACATGGCTTGTAAATGTTTCGGGTCGCGATCCATTGAGCGCGCCACGAAGGTTGCATCCGCACCCAATGCCAAGGCGGCGGGATTGAACGGATGATCGATGCTTCCCATCGGCGTGCTCTTGGTGATCTTATGTTCTTCGGAGGTAGGGGAATATTGTCCCTTCGTCAACCCATAGATCTGATTATTAAAGAGCAGGATGTTCACATTAAAATTGCGGCGAAGCAGATGAATGGTGTGATTGCCTCCGATGCTCAGGCTGTCGCCGTCACCAGTAATGATCCATACACTGAGATCGGGACGAGATGCTTTCAAGCCCGATGCAATGGACGTGGCCCGTCCGTGAATTGAATGCATCCCGAACGTGTTCATGTAGTAGGGAAAACGACTGCTGCATCCGATCCCGGAAATAAAAACGATGTTTTCACGCGGGATGCCAAGCGAAGGCATCACTTTCTGTACCTGCGCCAAGATGGAATAATCGCCACAACCCGGACACCAACGAATTTCTTGGTCCGATGCAAAATCTTTTGCCGTCAATAACGGCTGTACCGTGGCTTCCGACATACAACAAAGGTAATAAAGAAAGGATATCATACCCGGCAAATGCGCGGTTTCGTACATTGAGGTCTAAATTGTTTGGCTATGCGTTTGCTCCATTTGATCTGGCTCCTGATTGGCCTCCCCGTACTCGCTCAAAATGGGAAAGAACCCGTTCGGGTGACCGACCTTACCCAGATCCGTTCCATTGGCCCCCTCGCGGTTAGTCCAGATGGCAACCGAGTCGTCTACTCCGTTACCTCAATTGAACCCGATAAAAAAGAGGACGAATATCAATACCTCAACCAACTTTGGCTGGCCGAACTAAGCGGAAAAACGCCCCCCCTTCTACTGACCTCCAAAGAAAATGCCAACCAGCCCGCGTGGAGTCCCGATGGTAAACAAATCGCCTTCGTTCGAACCATCGACGGAAAACCCCAGATCTTCCTCCTCCCCTTGTCGGGTGGCGAACCGATCCAACTAACCTCCTTTCGATACGGCGCCACCAATCCACAATTCCACCCCAACGGCAAACAACTGCTCTTCTCTTGCTCGGTGAATTTAAAAGACCTGCAAAAAGATAGTCTGCTCAACGGCGGACGCCCCACACCTCCCTGGCCCTCAGAACGTCCAAACTTCCCGGATGGGATCCCTTCGGTCAAAGCCGACCCCAACGGCGACCTGAATCAGATCCGAGCCTACCTCGAAAAAAATGCCAACGACCAAAAAGCAACGATCATACACCGACTCAATTTTCAGGACGAAGCCAACATCAATCCAACCCTCTCCTTCAATCATTATTTCCTGACTGATCTGTCCCCCGATGCCAAACCCCAACCAGTCACCCACGGCTATTTTCGATTCAATAACGCCAGCTTCCTTCCAAACGGCGACATCATCCTGATCGCACAACTGGACTCCACCACGCATCCGGATCGCACCCGAGGCAACCAGATCGGGCGAATCAACACCGAAGGAAAATGGACTCCCCTCCTCCAAGAGCCACAAATCCAATACAGCAACCTACGCCTCTCGCCCTCCGGAAAATCAATGGCCTTTCTGCGCGCACCGGAGGAAGGTCTGCAGATCGCCGAGCTCTGTATGGCCACCGTAGATAATCCCACCGCCATTAAAACCTATGTAATCGATCGAAACAAAAGCAACCTGCGGTGGAGCACCGATGAGAAATTCATTTTTTTCACGGCCCAATCCAACGGTGCAGCACCCATTTATCGAACCGATCTGAACACAAACAAGATTTTACCGCTGACCAAAGGAGAGACCGGCATTTCCCAATTAGAAGTTTTGGCCAAACAATTGGTGTATGTACAAACCGATATCGAAAGTCCCTTTGAACTCTACCGCAGTGAGATCAATGGAGAAAAAGCGCAACGACTCACCGAACTGAACAACAACTGGCTGGTCAACAAAAAGATCAGTCGACCTGAAAAACATATTTTCTACAACGAACTCAACCAACCGATCGAATATTGGGTGATGAAACCCACCTTCTATGAGGAAGGAAAAAAATATCCGTTGCTGTTGGAAATTCACGGGGGACCTTCCTCCATGTGGGGACCCGGAGAGGCCAGCATGTGGCACGAGTATCAATATTTCTGTAGCCAGGGCTATGGCGTTGTGTATAGCAACCCCCGGGGAAGCGGCGGATATGGACTCGAATTTCTCAAAAGCAACAGAAACGACTGGGGCACCGGCCCCACCCGCGACGTACTCACCGCCCTCGATCGCACGATAAAAGAAGGATGGGCCGATACCACCAAGCTGCTCGTAACGGGTGGGTCTTATGCGGGTTATCTGGTGGCCTGGATCCTTTCGCACGATAACCGTTTCGCAGCCGCCTGCTCCCAACGCGGCGTGTACGACCTGGCCACTTTCTTCGGAGAGGGAAATGCCTGGCGGTTGATCCCCAATTATTTCGATGGCTACCCCTGGCAAGAACCCACACGAAGTGTATTGCAACGGGAATCGCCCATCACCTACGTGGAGAACATCACTACGCCGTATATTATTTTCCATGGCGATAACGACCGCCGAACCGGATTTGTACAAAGCGAAATGCTTTACCGAAGTTTGAAAGTGCTCGGTAGGCCGGTAGAATATGTTCGACATCCCAACGCCACCCACGAGATCACCCGAAGCGGCGCAAACCGGCAACGGATCGATCAACTCCTTCGCACTTATGAATTCTTTGAACGCTGGATACAAACCAAAACCAAATGAAGCGATCGAAGACCCTGACCGTCATGAGCGTTTTACTGACCACGCTGGTTGTACTCACCGCGGCCAACCCCCTTCCCAAACGAAACCTCCGCGTACTGCCAAAAGACATTCCGGATGCAACGCTCGACAGCATTATGAAACAATTCAACAAGGGACTTGGTGTAGCCTGTAATTTTTGTCATGTTCGGATACATGAGCAAACCGATAGCCTCAATTACGCATCCGATAAAGACCCGATGAAGATCACAGCCCGAAAAATGCTGCGGATGACTATTGAGATCAACCGAAAAAATTTCTGGACGGATAAAAGCAAAAAACCCCATGAATTAAATGAGGTAGATTGCTACACCTGCCACAAAGGGGAAGCCTGGATCGAAACAGGTCGCTGAAAAATCAGAAACAATACGCTCCGGCATCGATTAGCTTGGCCGCGATGCGGCGACGCGCCTCCTTGCTGTTGAACGGATCGGTCTTCGTAAATCGCTTCAGCCCCAACAACATCATCCGCAATTCATCGCCGCTGCCAAAGGCGTTCAGCGCATCCTTACCGTGTTTGTGCACCACATCGGCTGAATCATACAAGTAGGTACGAACGATATCCATTGCCAACCGTGTTTTTTCCTCTTCTTCCCGCTCGGTTTGCTTACGCACCCGCAAGAGGGCACTTTCGGCGTGAAAGACGGTGATGGCCATATCGGCCAAATGCATCAGGATCTCCTGTTCCTGCTCGAGCTGCATCATTAATTTCTGAGCCGCTGCACCGGAGACGAGCAGAATGGATTTTTTTAAATTATCGATGAGTTTCTGTTCCGCCGCAAACAAAGAAGTATCGGGCGCTCCGAAATCCGGAATGCTCATCAACTCTTTTTGAATGGCGAATGCGGGTGTCATCAGATCCAGCCGCCCTGCCATCGCACGTTTCAACGTCATGTCCAGCGTCAACAACCGATTGATTTCATTGGTGCCTTCATAGATGCGATTGATCCGGCTGTCGCGATACGCCCGCGAGATGCCATACTCGGCACTGTATCCATTGCCGCCATGGATCTGCACCCCCTCATCCACCGCAAAATCCAACACCTCACTGCCAAAGACCTTCAGCATCGCACATTCAATGGCATATTCTTCCGCAGCACCGAGCAAGGCCTCGTGAAAAGGCTTTCCCTCCTCCAATAATTCCTTTTCCTTCTCATCGATCCATTTGGCACTTCGATACAGCGCAGCATCTCCAACATAAAGAAGGATGGCCATGTCGGCCAATTTTTGTTGGATCGCTCCGAAAGAAGCGATGGGCTTTTTGAATTGCTCCCGGGTCTTGGCGTATTGGATGGACGTGTTCAGCGCCATCTGTGCGCCCCCCAAGGCTGCAGCACAAAGCTTAAGTCGACCTATGTTCAAAATATTGAACGCGATCTTGTGCCCTTTGCCGATCTCGCCCAAAACATTTTCGACCGGAACCTTGCAATCTTGAAAATACAATTGAACAGTAGAGGAACCCTTGATGCCCATTTTTTGCTCTTCGGGACCTTGAGTGAACCCTTCCATCCCGCGCTCTACAATGAAAGCCGTGAATTGCTTGCCATCAATCTTGGCAAAAACGGTATAAATCTGCGCAAAGCCGCCATTGGTGATCCAACATTTTTGTCCGTTTAAAAGATAATGCTTCCCATCCGCAACCAGCGTAGCCGTGGTGCGCGCACTCAGTGCATCGCTGCCGCTGTTGGGTTCGGTCAACCCATATGCCCCGGCCCACTCCCCGGTAATGAGCTTGGGAATGTATTTCTGTTTCTGCTCTTCCGTCCCAAAATAAAGGATCGGTAAGGTACCAATGCCTGTATGTGCCGCCACTGCCACGGAAAATGAAAAACCGGATCCGAGAAATTGGTTGATGATCGTGGAAGAAATGAAATCCTTTCCCAATCCGCCATACTGCTCAGGAAAAGAAGTGGCCAACAAGCCTTGTTCGCCTGCCTTGCGTACCAGAGACGCCATTAATCCGGGCTCCAAGGCATCAATGCGATCAATGATGGGATGCACCTCTGTGTTAAGAAACTGCTCACAGAGATCCCGGATCATTTGCTGCTCTTCATTGAAATCCTCCGGAGCAAATGTTTCGGAGGGAGACGATGGCCGAACCAACCACTCGCCGCCTTTCAAAGGATGTTGTACGGATATGGTAGACATAGAAGCAAGAATTGTTTTCAATGTACGAAAATCAACGAGAGTTTAGGGAGCAGGGTTTAGGGTTTAGCATAAAATTATTATTCTTTACGGATGTTAATTCTCTCTCTAAACACTAAACCCTAAACACTAAACTATATTTGTTCATGCTCTCCCTCGTCCTGCTCCTTTTTCTGTTGTATTTTCTGCTGCTGGCAAATTATACCTACCAGTGGAGCCGGATACCGTCAACCCTCCCCCCCACAATAAAACAACAAAGACGTTTTACGGTTCTTGTTCCTGCCCGAAACGAGGAAAATAATATTGGCGCCTTGCTGGAGGCCGTACAAGGACTCTCCTACCCCCGAGAACTGATCGAAATCATTGTAATTGATGACGGATCGGCCGACCAAACACCCACCCTCGTTCAGCAATATCCCTCGATTCAATTGATTCGGCAAAACAATGACGAAGGGCCCGGTGGGAAAAAGAAAGCCATTGAAGCAGGGGTTCTTGCCGCCCGCCACGAATGGATCCTCACCATCGATGCCGATTCCATTCCGCCCTCCGAATGGATCACAACCCTCAATACGTTTTTGGACAGGGAGGAGATGGTTTGTGTGGTAGGACCGGTTTCGTTGATCCAATCCGGGCAAAATATGCTTCAGGCCTTTCAGCGTTACAATCACCTCATGTTCCAGGGGATTACCGGGGCCGCGATCGAGTCGGGGCAACATGCCCTTGGCAACGGCGCCAACCTCTGCTACCGAAAGGATGCCTTTGAAACCGTTGGCGGCTTTCAAGGCATCGACCAGCTGGCCTCCGGTGATGATGTACTCCTGATTGAAAAATTCATGAACCGATTTCCCGGACAGATTCACTTTCTAAAATCTTCGCAGGCATTGGTTAAAACCCAACCCTGCCCCACTTGGAAATCCCTTTGGCAACAACGGGTACGCTGGGTAAGCAAAGCAGGCAGATACAAAAACAGGCAATTGCTTTTCACCCAATGGGCAACTGGTTTATTCAATGTGGTTTTACTGATCAACAGCCTGGCTTGTTTTATTTGGCCGAGCGAATGGAGGACCATCCTCGCGATCTGGGGCTTCAAGTCAATCACCGAGTGGTTGCTGATCCGCTTCGTTGCGGCTGCTTACAGGGAGCGCGTTTACTTTTTACCCTTCTTATTGCTGCAACCGGTGCATGCGGTTTATTTGGTGGCCGTGGGACTCCTCGGGCGGGGACGAAAATATGCATGGAAGGGACGAACCGTCCGATAACCCCGAATACTGTAATTTCCCTTAATGATAACTGATGAATGGGGGCAATCCCGTGTCTGGACCCGATTCCGTAAGAATTGGTTCGCACTCGCCGCAGCCGGATGGATCGCGCTCAACTGCCTCATGGCCTTAATGGCTTACTGGTGGATGCCCGATCAATCGCCCTATGCCAACCGGATCATTCTGGAGATCGGAGGTGAAAAGCCCGGTTACACCCAATCATTTCTTCTTGTCAACAAACAACAATTACCTACCCCTGTTTCCGGATGGGAACGCTTGCTGAACGGAACCCCGGACGCGTACGAATACATTCCGATTAGCGAACACAGCATTTCCGGCGACAGTATTTGGGTGCAAAAACGGATCGATGAAAGTCTGTCTGAACCAATGGTCGTTGCAAAATCAACATGCGCCCCCAAGCCCATCCAAACCCAAACCTTTTGGCTTGGAACAGATAAATATGGAAGAGATATTCTAAGCCGAATTCTGCTGGGTACGCGAGTAAGTTTGAGCGTGGGACTAATAACCATTTTGCTATCGATCGGCATCGGCGGACTACTCGGATCACTGGCCGGATACCTGGGTGGAAAAATCGATCGGGCGATCATGTGGTTCATCAACGTGATGTGGAGCATTCCCACGCTGCTGTTGGTGTTTGCCATCACCCTCACACTCGGAAAAGGATTTTGGCAGATCTTCATTGCGATCGGACTGACCATGTGGGTGAATGTAGCTCGGTTGGTACGGGCACAGGTCATGACCCTGAAACAACTGGAATTTATCGAAGCCACTCGGGTATTGGGATTGGGTCCTTGGCGGACCATCTTTCGGCACATCTTTCCCAACATCATAGGTCCGGTTACCGTGCTCGCCGCCAGCAATTTCGCTGCATCCATTGTGATCGAAGCCGGATTGAGTTTTCTGGGGATCGGCGTACAGCCCCCCATGCCCAGCTGGGGATTGATCATGAAAGAGAACTACAATTTTATCATCACTCAAAATCCCATGCTCGCCCTGGCACCCGGATTGGCCATCATGCTGTTGGTCTTGTCCTTCAATATCCTGGGAAATGGCTTACGGGATGCGCTCGATGTGCGTTCGACTACGACCTGATCGTTCCCGATCCAGTATCAACAGCAGTGAGATCGATAAAAAGAACAACGAGCCGATCTTATCCGTTTCAATGAGATCACTCCAAAAATTTACCACCCCCAGCATCACAACGATCACCCCGATCCCGGCCGCCATTTGCCTTTTCCAATTGGCCTGATGTGTATGATAGATCCTTTCTGCATAGTACAGGATCGCCCCAAACAATAATAGAAATAGGAGGAGTCCGGGTATCCCCTGCTCCACCGCAGTCAGTAAAAAATAATTGTGGATGGTAGACTTATGGGGATTGTTGCTGACCCAGGTCCGATACGCCGGAACGGTATAGGGGCGATAGGTGGAATAGAAACTTGCCGGACCAAAGCCGGCAATCGGTTTTTCTTCGATCATCCGAAAACCCGCGATCCATCGATAAAACCGCTCCACGGTGGAAACATCCTTTCCCTGATACGTAGCCTGCCAATGCTCGGAAAACTCCGGATGAAAGATCGTTGTTTTATAATCCGGCGCATACTGTAAATACCGATTGTCCTGTTTCAACCAGATGAAAACAGAAATCAATAAAAGCAGCACCATCACATACCCATATAGCAGCAACCGTATTCGCAGCAACAGGTAGGCAATCAATCCAACGATCAGCGCCAACCAGGCACCGCGGGCAAAAGAAAAGTACAAGGCTCCGCATACCAACGCGATCGCCAGGTTCCACCCCCATTTTCGATTGGCCTGTTGCCGCACCAACAAAAGCACCGGCAACAGTGTCATCAACATCGCAGAATAAACCACGTGATTGCGGAAATAAGGTTGTACCACCTCACTTACGGAAGAAAAACTAAAGCCCTCTCCGGCGTGTCGGACCAGCGTAATCAAGGCCAATACGAACAACGGGATGAACAAACAGTACAAGAAATGAATGAGTCGTTCCCGACTGCGCAACCAGATCAAGGGCGCCAGAAAAAAAGCACCGACGTACCAAGTTTTGGCCAAAAGAAATTTAAGGGAGCGCAAAGGTGTTTCGGAGAGAAGGATTGGTACGAACATCCAACCCAGCCAGCACATAAAACATATCAACAAAGGATGTTTCCAGTAGAGAGAGGAAAAAACCCGGTTTTGATATACCAGGCAGCAAAAAGCAAGTACGGTAATCCCCAACATCAGCGGTTCATCGGGAAGATCTGTTCCCAACTGATCGGAAAATGAATACTCAAAGGAGACGGGCAGGGTGATCCAAAGAAGCGAGAGT
The DNA here is from genome assembly GCA_016868775.1 of Bacteroidota bacterium. GTDB lineage: Bacteria > Bacteroidota > Bacteroidia > Chitinophagales > Chitinophagaceae > JJ008. The sequence goes on from VGFT01000001.1 coordinate 259,118, forward strand.
AAGACAACCGGATGTTTCCAGCTAAAGAATCCCAACCCAATCGCAATGGGTAGGGTAACCAGCCACCAATGTTCCGAATAAATTGCGATCGCGAGCGCCGGAACAAGGACGGCCAATGCCAGCAGTACGACCGAATTATTTGTCCGGGCTAAGTTCATAAACAGTGCGTCGAGCCATCCAAAGAGATGCAACCAGCCAAACCAGCATTGTTAGTATCGTAACAGCTATCAAGGTCAACCCCCACAGCGGTTTATCTGAAAAAACCGGCACCACAGCGGGGTCAAGTACTTGAATGGACGAAGGCCGCTGCTCCAATAACAGGGTGTACTGATCGATAAAACCAAGGTATTGGATCTCTTGCTGAAGCTTTTGGGCAAAAGGAAGTGAATCCGACCCCCGAAGCCGCGACAACCCCTTTTGAAGGGCATCGCGAGTCTGTTGATTTTGTCGACCCATCAGATCGCGGTGTAAGCTATCAAGTCGAGCCGTCAGCGCATTGGCCAAGTCAGCCGCCAACACCGGATCGGTATCCCACACGTGAACCTTCAATTCGTTGTATTCGCTTTTGTACACTTTTGCATCCTTCTTCAATTGCTTAACCGCTCTCCAAATTCCTTTCTCCCCCAAATCAGAGATGAAATAATGTTTGACCAGGTTGAATTGACGAACCAGCGGACGATACACCGTATCCAAACGCCCGCTACCAACCAATAGATCCAATTCATCCGGCGAACCCAGTGGTGAATACAATTGCTGTATCTGTTTGCTGAACAGGCGATTGGGGTCGGATGCATAAGCGCTGGAAGGAACCGACGTAGTTTCTCCTTTGTACTTTATGGGCAGGAACCAAAGCACAATGCAGGTGATCGACCAGGCCAGCAACAAACTGATGGCAAGAAAACGTATTCGTTTTTTCAAGAGTTGAATAAAGTCCGGCATAAAAGGGGTTGTATCCGTTACAGTAAAAACCAGATCAGGCTGGTCGTAAATATAACAACTAAATAGCTCGAATAGGGTTGGGGCTGACCGGTGCGGCGATGCACAGCGAACATCAGCGCCAGACCCGTTAATACCTGCGAAAGCAGGGTGGAACGGGCAGAACCCATGGCACCCATTTCCGGAATCCATAGATAAGAACAAAGAATATGTACCAACAAAGCCCAGGCAATGATCAACTGGAAAAGGCGCAGCTCCCCACGAGCGGTCAGCACCGTCCCGTATACGTGAATGAGGGAGTAACCAAGTACAGAACAAAACAACGTCGGCAGCAAAGCCGCGATCTCGGCCGATCGTTCCGGATACAAATAGGAGGCAATCGAGGAGGGCAGTGCCACTACCCCCACCAGAGCCGTGAGAGCGAAAATCAACAATCCATTCCGGGCATTGTCGATGGCCGAACGGATGGTGGTTAGATCGTTGATGTGGCGGGACAAATAGGGCAATAGAAAACTGGCCACCAGGTACCCAACTATGTTAGCCGCATCCACCAGTCGAATGGCAGCAGCGTAGCGTCCGGCTTCCCAACCACCCAAGGAGCTCCATCGAGTCAAAAAAAAGCCGTCGAGCCGGATCTGGGCACTCATCAACAATACAATTAGGGCATATGGCAGCGCCATTCGTAAATGGGAAGGGAGAACGGTAAATCGCTCGACCCGAAACAACTTGCGCCGCAGTAAATAATAAATCAATGCCCCCAGCGAAAAAACCAACGTTGCGATCTGCAGCAAGATGAAAGCAGGTATACCAATGGAGCCGGGAAAAAGAACACCGGACAACCAAAGAATACTCAGAGGGATTAGCAGGAACTTATCCAACACCGAAAACCATACATCGGCAGAAAAATCCTGTGCCGCCGACACCCAAGCCCGAAAAAAAACATAGGTTGAGTTCAAGGCTTGGAGGATCGCAACACCAAAAAGCCAATGGGCAGGAAGGGCAGGATACAGCCGGGAAATGCCAGCAATGACGGCAAAATAAACCAACAACAACAAGGCCTTGATCCAAAACAAACCAGCCAGTTTTCTGGACGACGTGGCAGGGTCGGCTGCTTCCCGCTGGAGAAGAGTGGTGAGTCCCAGATCCAGCAGAAACCCGGCCGTGAGGGCAAGTCCCCAAACCGTATAGTAACGGCCATACACCAGTAGTCCCACCTCGTTCTGTACCCAGCGATCGATGCCCAGGATCCAGACCGGCTTGATCAGGAGATTTGCCAGAATCAACCGAATCAGTGAACGATTATACAGCCGGGCGGTAATCATGTGCCGAACGAAAATAACAATGTTTATTTTTGGCAAAAATCAAATTACTGTCATGCGACTTGTGCTTGTATTCAGCCTTTTCTCTCTTTCGTTAGAAGCAATGGGACAAGATGCCGAAATTAGAAAGCTACGGACCGACGCTTCTCGCCCCATCAAAAAAGAAATCGACACGTTAAAAAAAGATTGGCATCGTGGCGCCTTATTGGGGATCAATCTATCGCAAGGATCACTGAGCAATTGGGCCGCAGGAGGTGATGATTTTTCTTTATCGGTTAATACAAACCTAAATCTTTTTGCATTCTATTCGAATCGAAAACATAGCTGGGATAATACCTTCGACCTGAACCTGGGTTATGTAAATACAACCAGCCAGGGAGGAAGAAAAAACGATGACCGATTTGATTTCGTAACGAAGTATGGTTTTTCGGTCAACCGTAAATTAAACATATCCGTATTGGCGAACCTTCGTTCCCAGCTTTTCAAAGGATTCACATATTCAGGGGGCGTAAAGACATATTCCTCCACCTTTCTGGCACCCGGATACATATTGAAAAGCTTGGGGTTGGACTTTAAACCCATCAAAGACCTATCAGTTTATGTCTCCCCCATTACGGCCCGATGGCTGATCGTACGAGATACCGCCTTGGCCAATAAGGGCTACTATGGTGTTACTCCGGGTAAAACATCCAGCTTTGCCTTTGGAGCCTTTGCAACGATCACCTATCAGCGGATCATTAATAAAATTATCACCTATAAGGGACGTATGGACCTGTTTTCAAATTACAAACACAATCCCTTGAACGTAGACCTTTTTATGGCCAATGCCTTCAATGCAAAACTGGGAAAATCGTTGGGAGTGAGTTGGAGTTTGGACTTTATTTATGACGACGACGTCCGGCTATTTGGGAAAAATCAACGTTCGCCCGGATTGCAGATCAAATCCCTGATCGGCTTCGGCTTTATCAAGCGATTCTGAGAAGACAAGGAAAAAGTGAGTATGGGACAAAAAAAATTGATCCGATTTGCAGAGCTTGAAACATTTCCCCACGTGCTTCAATTCCCGGAAGCCATGGCAGGCAAATGGAACGAACATTTTCAAAACAATCTCCCAATCACCCTCGAACTGGCCTGCGGAAAGGGAGAATATGCTATCGGATTAGCACGACTCTATCCAAAAAGAAATTTTATCGGCGTCGATATCAAAGGCAATCGGCTCTGGGTGGGAGCTAAGATCGCCCAGCAGAACAACTTACATAACGTAGCCTTCCTACGCACGCAGATCGACCGAATCGGGGAATATTTTTCCCCCGGAGAAGTGGAAGAGATCTGGATCACGTTTCCCGACCCCCAGTTGCGGTGGAGCAAATTGAAAAAAAGACTCACCCACCCCAAGTTTCTTCGACTGTATCAAAACTTCCTGGTGCCTGGAGGGAAGATCCACCTGAAAACCGATAGTCCGGACCTCTACGGCTTCACCAAGCTGGTGATTGAGCTCTATCAATTGGCGTTGGTGCAGGATATCCCCGACCTGAAAAATATTGAAGAGAAAAATCCGGAATGGGGCATCCAAACACATTATGAATCACTCGACATCGCTGGATCCAACCGCATTCACTACCTCTGCTTCCAATTAACGACCGGACTACAGAACCAAGAACTCGATCCGTTGTTAAAAGAGAAATCCCGTACCAATGCAATCGTTGATTGAAGGAATTGATTATTATTTGAGCCCGGAAGGGAGAGTCGTTTTTACCGAAAAATATCACTTGGATAAGGGTTATTGCTGTGGCAATGGCTGTCGGCATTGCCCTTACGATTTTGAAGGCGTTCCCGAACCCCGACGCTCGGAACTTATTGAGTCGCGTAACGAAGCAAACAGCTCCTCTTGAAAAAAGATTCGAATAAACTGAACATCCTCAAGCCCTCCGAAAATCCGGATACCTCTTTTTTTGAATCGGTGTTTGAGTTGGTGCGACAAATCCCAAAAGGCCGTGTTACTTCTTACGGCGCCATCGCGGCAGCCCTCGGCACCAAGGGAAGCGCCCGAATGGTGGGCTGGGCCATGAATCAAAGTCACTTTGTAAAACCTGCCGTTCCGGCCCACCGCGTAGTGAACCGACAAGGCAGACTAACCGGAAAAATGCATTTCTCCCCGCCAGAGCGCATGCAACAATTACTAGAAAAAGAAGGAATTCGAGTAGCAGAAGATCAAGTCGTCAATTACGATAAACATTTTTGGGACCCGAACGAAATGATCTGATCACTTCCGCTTGATCAGCACCGCACTCACTACGTTTCGCTCAACGCCCGCATCCCCCGGACGAACCGTCAACCGTCCCGATATAACCATAGAGGTCGAACCGCCTCCATCCAGGTTAATGGCATCGGTACAACCCAGCTGATTTAACATAGCAGCCAAATCGGCCAGATTGATACCCGGATAACCGGCCCCACCATTGTCTCCCTCCACCGCCAACAAAAGAACAATCCCATTGGACGTATACCCGAGTGCAGATCGCGGACGACTGGTGGTATTATTGATATTGATCAATTCCGCTACATCGGAAATCGTTACCTGCCCACCTCGCAACAACATCGGAGAACCTCCAATGGCGGTGGGAACGGTCCACTGCGACCCCCCTGCCGGAAAGGTTTCCGTCGGTTCCGGCTGAGGAACGGCTCCTTCTACATTGGGACTGGGGATCGGATAACTATAGATGTTTTCATTGGTGGCCCCCACGTGATAGATCCACGCCGTCGTGGGCGCTCCGTTCGTCTGTATACCAAAAGCTGCTCGGGTTGGATAATAGATATTGGGCGGTCGACTTACCGACTTGATGTTGTGAGAACTTTGCGTGTTGTTGTACTTGACCAGGCTATAAGAGGAATTGCCGCCGAAATAACCTCCGTTGATGGCTCCATATACGATCCCGGTTTCCTGTGACACAAATTCACTGACCTTTTTAGCCGTAGCCGATTGAACCGGCTTGAAATCATAAATACCCAACTTGCTGTCATAAGCCAGACAAAATGCCTTTACGGTTCGTCCGTTGAAAATAGTATCAAAACTAAAGGCCTGAATTCCGCTGGGAAAACTGGAACTGTACGAGGAATTGTACTTCCAGCCCGCGGAAAGCGTGATGATCGGTACAATAACCGGAGGTGTAGTACCGCCGCCGCCGCCACCAGAATTGTTTCCACCTCCACCCGATCCACCGTCCTTCGAACAAGCAGCCGTAAAAAGAAGAACAAATGAAAGGACAAAAAAAAGTTTTGTTTTCATGACGATTATTTGATGGTGTCGGGGTACAGAGGCCCGGACAACCGATTCAGGGTTTCATAATAAAAGAATACTTCACCGTTGTAACCATAGGCACGATTGAGTTCAATAAATCGATTGAGCAAAGCGCGCGTGGCTTGATATCCATCGCCCAGTGACGTCAGCACACCCGGAAAGATCTTACGGCGCTGATCGGCTGGAACCTGCTTGTTCAGATCCTTCAACAATTTCTCATAGGCTTCGGCGTTGTACCGATATAATTGGGGAAATACATAATCGGCATATCCCTCTCGCAACCAGGTCGGCCAATCCTGCAAGTACTCCTGCTTGCTCCAAGGGTAAATGCTGGGCGACCAAGTAACCAAACAATTCGGCTTATGCGACTTAACCAGTTGATATAACTGCTGACCGAATGCACTTAACTTATCGGCACGCCATTGTACCCAATCGGGTTCCTTGGAATCGAGTGCTGCTCGCTGATCACCCCCGGTATTTCCGTAGGCACTCACCGTAGAGGCCTCGTATCCACCCTCGGAGGGCATGGCCGGCAACCGGTCATCCCCCTGGATCCCGTCAATGTCATAACGAAGAACGATCTCTTCCACCAATTCTTTTAGAAATTGCTGGGGACCGGAATGCAAGGTATTCCACCAATAAAACCCATTTTTCTGCAACAGATTTCCCTTTGAATTTCGTCCGGCCCAGTCGGGATATTTCTTATTCCAAACCGACAACGAATCCTTATACGAATAGGAAAAGCCGAATTCCATCCACGCATGAACGCGCAAGCCCACGGCATGTGCCTCCTCGATCATTTCCTGCAACGGATCACGGCCCTTGTAAGCAGGGTCCTGCAATTGTCCTACATATTGATTCGTAACCTGGCTGGGGAACATCGTTTTCCCATTGTTCCAAACGACCATAAACAAATCTGTCAACCCCTGATCGCGACACTGCATTACCGCCTCCCGGATCTGCTGTCGGGAATTCAATACGGTACTACCGGAGCTGGTCACCCAAACCCCCCGGATCGGGTCTTGCCCAAAAACGGATAACACGCTCAAACACCCAAGCAATAAAAAGATCTTCCTCATTTAGATTTGATTGACATACTCCAAATATCGGTTATAGAGATGATGGGCGGAAGGGTACATTGATTGGGGACTCATAAAATGCGAAAACTCAAAAGTGATCGCCTTGTCGTATCCGGCGCGACAGGCCGCCTCCAATTTCAAGCGTAACTTTTCGAATTTGATCGGCAAAAATTTAATGGGCATATCTCGATCGAAAGACTCCGCATTGGTCCAGCACTGCATACCGTATTTATCCGCCAGCTTCTTATTGATCCGAAAGAAATCCTCCAATTCATGAAAATCGATGTGGCCATCCTGAAACGCGACGGCATCTACCGCTCCTTGCATCCCTGCAAAAAGCTCATCCCATTCCCGCTCGTGCGCCTGAAGAGAAACCGCATCGGTCTTGGTTAGTTCCGCTTGTGCAGCCATCACCGCTTTCTTCCCGTCGATCCACGGAGAGATAAAGGTGTGAAGACCGCCACTAACCTCCTTGCACTGCTTCCCCAACGTATGAAAAGCTTCGGTAGCGCCTTTGGTCTTGCGACTGATCTCCATGGACAAATACCAACCCTGAAAAGAGGGATGATGCCCATATTTCTGCCAGACTTCCTCGATCACAAACCGATTGGCATCGATCTCGTGCTGCATATTGCCGGTATCCCAATAGCGACCGCTGTCGTACAACCCAAAATAAAACTTCATTTGGTGTTTGTCGGCCAGCGTTAGAAACAAATCAATCAGATCCACCGGTGGTGCATAACAACCAAACTCCTTCATCAAATATGTGGACGGATACGTAATGAACCGACGATAACCTGAACGGATCACGATCACGGTATCGATGCCTGCCGCTTTCATGTGCTGAAAATCACGGGCCCATTCGGCAGCACCCCAGTTCTGGTGAGGGATGTCGTGACTGATCTCGTCAATGAACGTACCGGTGATGCGCATGATTACATCAGCTTAAGATCGATTAGAACCTGTTTCCATTTCAAGTATCCGGCGCCATTCAGATGCAGTCCGTCATTGGTGTACTTCACATCCAACTTTTTATCGGCATTCAAAAAATGCGGATAAAGGTCTACATAAACATGTCCTCTTTTCTGACACATTTCCTTTAACTGGGCGTTGATGGAAAGAATGTGATCGGTCTTGCCCTGATGCGCCTTGAATCGAGCAAAGGCATCGTTGGTAGGCAAGATGCTTTGTACCAATACGGTCGTTTGGGGCGATTCCTTTTCAACGCGCTCAACGATTCGGTTGTAGTTGCGAACGATCACTTCATCGGGTGTGTTTCGGGATACATCATTCACCCCGATCAAAATAAAAATCTTACTGGGCTTGGCGGAAAGGACCTCATCCATCCGGGCAAGCACTCCGTAGGTTATGTCTCCGCTGATCCCCCGGTTGATCACCAGGTTATTCTGCCAGATCTCCGACCATTCCCCCATGTCTGTTATGCTGTTGCCTAAAAAAACGATCTCACCGGCTCGATCTGGAAGGGCCCGAAACAAGGTCACTTTTTGCTCGTAATAGGTAGTTTGATAAGAAGAGTCCCAGGTTTGCCCGAATAAACCCGACTGAAGAAAAATTATCAAGAAAAAAATTAGATTGACCCGTTTCATGATACAGATTGTCTATGATTTAATGGTTTCCGGCTTTCGCAAAGGTACAAGAGCGGTCACGATAAAGGCCGGAATGGTAGAAATCAAGACCCAAATGAAAAAATTCGAATACCCATACCGATCACTGATATACCCGCTGATCATTGAGGCCGCAGTGTATCCCAAATACGTAATGGCACTTCCAAACGCATAATGAGCCAACGGATACTTCCCCGGCGCCAACTGCTGCATGATAAATAATATGATGCCGATGAATCCAAAGCCATAGCCAAAGTACTCGACCGATAAGGCAATTGAGATGGTGAGCATATCCGAGGGCAGGAACCAGGCGAGATATGCGTATACCGCGAAAGGCAAATTGAAAAAAGTACAGAGCATCAGCAGCATTTGACGCGTAAGTCCTTTATTGGATACCAGATATCCCGCCAACAACGACCCGGCTATAAAAGCAATCGTACCATAAACACCCGTCAGTAACCCAACCTGCGTTTCACTTAAACCCAACCCCCCCTTGGAGTGATCTGCTAAAAAGAAAAGTGGGGTGATCTTCATTGCCTGCCCCTCAGCAAAACGATACAACGTAATAAACGCAATACCACCCCAAACCGCCGGCTTCTGAAAGAAACTCCGGATCACATCCACCAACGTCTCCCACACCTCCGCGCCGGTTTTCACCGATCGCTCCTCCTGCGTTCGAGGCAATACCCGCGTGCTGTATAATCCCACTAAAAACATCACCACCGCATACAATCCCAATACGATCGACCACCCTTTCACATTTCCCATCGAGGCCACTAAACTTCCTGCCAAAAAAACCATTCCTCCATTGGAAAAAACTTTGGCGACATTATAGAAAGTTCCCTGCCAGCCCACCCACTGCGCCTGCTCCTTCTCGCTTAATTCAGCTAAATACATACCATCCGCCGCCATGTCTTGCGTAGCCCCCATAAAAGCCAATAAAAAAAAGAAGACGATGGAAAGCGGAAAAAAATGTTCGGTATACAAACTCATGGCCGCCAAGGCAAAGCAAATGGCAGCCAACATCTGCGTTGCATAGATATAAAAACGCCGGGAACGAAACATCTCCAGAAACGGCCCCCACAACGGCTTAAAACTCCAAGGCAACACGATCACCCCGGTCCAAAAAGCGATTTGACCGTCGGTGTATCCCAGTTTTTTGTACAAAACAGACAACGCCGTACCATTCAACATAATGTTGGGCAGTCCCATCGCAAACCAAGTCGTTGGTACCCATCTCAACGGAGAAGGGGAAAGATTCAATTTGTTCAAGGCAAGCAGTTGATTTTTAGATAAATAGAGAATATGAAAGTTAATAAAAATAATTAATAACCAAGCGAAATCAGCACATATTTTTAATTAAGTTCGCATGCGCTTCCGCATGAAATTTACCCCTTTTACCACTCGGATCTTGGCCAGCCTGCTGGTTGTATTTTCCCTATTCGCCTGCAAAAAAAATGACGGGGGTGGAGGAAGTGGTGGAGGCGGAAACGGTGGCGGTGGCGGCGGGGGAGGAAGTACAACCCCGGTATGGGATCCAAATGCCCTGCGTGGGGTTTGGGTAACCACTACGGCAAGCACCGCGCTGGACAGCCGCAACAACATCCAGCAAATGGTCACCCAATGCAAGGCCGCCGGCATCAATCACCTCTTCATCGTGGTGTATAACAATGCCCGCACCATGTATCCCAGTACGGTGATGAACAATCTGATCGGTAAATCCATCTTAGAACGATTTGAGGGACGTGACCCGTTGCAAGAGTGTGTGGAAGAAGGGCATGCAAAAGGACTCAAAGTTCATGCCTGGTTTGAATATGGATTTTCCTCTTCGTATTCTGCAAGTGGCGGACCCATCGTAGCGGCCAAACCCCATTGGGCCGCCAGAGACATGAACGGATCGCTGGTCGTGAAAAACGGATTCGACTGGTTGAACCCCATCCACCCCGAAGTGCAACAATTCATGATCGACCTGTTCAAAGAAGTGGTGACGCGATACGATGTGGATGGTGTTCAAGGCGACGACCGATTGCCCGCCATGCCCACCACCGGCAGCTACGATGCCTATACCACCGCACTCTACGCGGCCGAAAACAACGGCGCCTCTCCTCCCCCCAGCGCTACCGATGCCACTTGGCTGAACTGGCGCGCAAAAAAATTGAACGCCTTTCTCAAACGGTTACGCACCGAAGTAAAGGCGATCAAACCAGCCATTCAACTCACCGTTTCCCCCAGCCCTTATCCGTGGGGACTAACCGAATACTTACAAGACTGGCCCACTTGGGTCGACAGTAGCTATGTAGATGCCATCCTGCCGCAATGCTACCGATACGACATCAGCGCCTATGATGCCACGCTTTCTCAACAAAAGACCTATTACCGCAATCCCAATGTTCCCCTGTACCCGGGCGTATTGCTTCGATCCGGTACCTATGTGGCGCCAACTGCTTTCCTGACCCAAATGATACAGGCAAACCGAAACAAAGGTTTCAAAGGAGAAGCCTTCTTCTTCTACGAAGGAATTCCGCCTACGGCCCCTTGGTTCAGCGGACAATACCCCTTCATCAAATAAATCACGATGCACCGTATCGCCGGAATGCTCCTGCTGCTCAGTATCACGCATTTACTAGCGGCCCAAAAACTGACCCGCTGGGTAGATCCTTTTTTGGGCACAGGCGGACACGGACACGTCTACCCCGGCGCCACCGTTCCTTTCGGAATGGTGCAACTCAGTCCCGATAACGGCGTCGAAGGATGGGACTGGTGCAGTGGCTATCACTACTCCAGCAACACCATTGCCGGATTCAGTCACACCCACCTCAGCGGAACCGGCATCGGCGATTGGTGCGACATCTCCGTGCTTCCCCTCACCGACACAACAGAAATATCTAAATCTAAAATCCTCCTGCCTTTCGATCATAAAAACGAAAAAGCCAGTCCGGGTTATTATTCCGTCAAATTAAACAACGGCACTCTCTGCGAACTCACCGCCGATACCCGCACCGGTCACCACCGATACACCTTCCACAATAAAAACGGCTGGTTGCGTTTCGATATGGGCTTCGCGATCAATTGGGATAAATCCACCGCCGGTATGCTGCAACGCATCGATGATAAAACAATTGTTGGATATCGTTACAGCACAGGTTGGGCAAAGGGACAAAAAGTGTATTTCGCCGCCCGCTTCTCGCAACCCATCTCCTACCACCAATTTCTCGATGATTCTGTTCATACGAAGGATCAAGCATTTGGTCCACACTCTAAGATCCTCCTGCAATTCAATGAAGGTTCGAAACTGCTTCTACAAGTAACACTCAGCTCCGTCAGCACCGAAAAGGCATTGCTAGAACTCAATTACCCAACACGCAATAACGATTTCGAGTCGGTTCGAAGAACAGCCGAACAGCATTGGGAAAAAGAATTGAAAAAAATTCAGATCGATACCACCGACAAAGCCTTCGCAACCCGCTTCTATACCGCCCTCTACCGAACGGGTCTGGCCCCCGTCATCCACAGCGATCGGGATGGTGCCTATCAAACCTGGGACTACAAAAACAAAATATTCGCAAAAGGAAAAAACAAATACACGATTTTCTCTCAGTGGGATGTGTTTCGCGCACTTTCGCCCCTATTCAGCCTCACACAACCCGATCGGATGCCCGATCTGCTCAACAGCTTGCTGCAACGGTATGAAGACGACGGACTCCTTCCGGTTTGGGACATCAGCACTTGGGAAGCCAATACAATGACCGGCTACCACAGCATACCCATCCTCGCCGACGCAATCTTGAAAAACATCAAAGGATTCGACTACGAAAAAGCCTACACGGCCATGCGCGCCTCCGCGTTTCAAAAACAACGCGGCACCCCCGCTTACATCCAGTACGGTTACGTTCCGCAAGATAAATACGGCTGGAGCGTAACCATGACGCTGGAATACGCCTTTGACGATTGGTGTATCGCACAAGTGGCCCAAAAACTCGGAAAAGAAGAAGATCATAAACTCTTTACCCAACGGGCCGGCAGCTATGCCAAACTCTTTGACGCCAATACCGGATTCATGCGCGGTCGCAAATCGGATGGTTCATTTATTGAACCATTTGATCCGCTCCTCTCGGAACACGGATTCGACGGACAATACATAGAGGGCACGGCCTGGCAACACAGCTTCTTCGTTCCTCATGCCGTTGATTCACTGGCTGCGCTTTACGGGGGCAAAGAGAAACTGGTAGCCAAGTTAGATGAACTGTTCACGGCTCCGTCGGAGCTGCATGGCGATAATGTTTCCATTGATGTAACCGGACTGATCGGACAATACGCCCACGGCAACGAACCCAGTCACCACATCATTTATATGTACACCGCCCTCGGACATCCTGAAAAAGCCGCCAAATGGCTACAGGTAGTTGCCGACAGTATTTATAAAAACGGTCCCGACGGACTCAGCGGCAACGACGATTGCGGACAAATGAGCGCCTGGTATTTATGGACAAGTCTGGGCCTCTACCCCATGAACCCCTGCGGAGGCGAATACCTGTTTGGATATCCGCTGATACGAAAAGCTACCATGCAGCTTCCCAATAAGAAAACTCTTCGCTTCGAAGTAAAAAAAGAAAAAAAACAAGGTCCGCCGCACATAACCCGCGTAGAGTGGAATGGTCGATCCATCCCGGTTCGTTCCATACAACATTCCGAATTGCTAAAAGGCGGTACCCTTACCTATTATGTTGCTGAGTAAAAAACTTTATTTTCTTTTCGTGGGTTGGCTGCTCGGCACAACCTTAATTGCACAGACAAATTCCAAACTCATTCCAAAGAAGGGATTGTTTTTGGAAACATCTGGACTGACCTGGGGCATGGGCTCGGAGGTAAACTTTTTTACAGCCGACAGAAAACAGCATCACTACTATTTTACTTGGTGGGAACAAGATGTGCTTGTCGACAAGCCCGAAGACACCCGTCTGGAATTGGGAAGTCGGAACACGGCGATCTACGGTATCTATCAATTGGAACAGAGCGAGCGTAAAATGCAAAGCCGGATCGACTGCAAATGGAATCGGAGCGATACCGGCTTGGCTGAGATTACGTACCTGCGCCTCTGGAAACCCTATTTTCAAGAAGCCCGCTGGATGGATGCGAAAGGAAAAGAGATCAAAGACTGGAAACAGTTCACCGGCAAAAAGATCATCGCCTTTACCCCCTTCGGCAATTTTGAATTCAATAGCTCGTTGCCCTTCAAAGCTAGGACGATCGAAAATAGCAGCCCGGGACCAACCGATCATTCCCAACGCAGCCAATACCTGGAGTTTTACGAGAATAACATCTCCGTCGATAGCAACCTAGTATTACAACGTAATTTTTGGATCGAAGTCCTGGAGGAAAAAGAAAACAACGAAACGCGAACCGGCATTAAATATATTCAGCCGGTACCGGTATCGGCAGTATGGGATCCACACCCCACTAAAAATATGATACTGCCGCAACCCGAAAAGTTGGAGCAGCTGTCAGGTACGTATCTGTTCCCGTTGGAATATCCCTCAGCGTCCGATACAGTTGGGGATGCCCTGAGAGCGATCATTTCGCTACACTGGCAATTGGGCCAAAAACATCATCCATCCATCAACGTTAGTTATTCCGATCAGCTGAATGACCAAGAATACCGGATCGATGTGACACCGGATAAGATCCGCATAGAATGTGGTTCCGATACGGCCTTGCAATATGCGCTACATACCTTGGCACAATCCGCAGAGATCGAACAGGGAAGAATTGCAATACCCTGCATGCGTATAGTTGACAAACCCAAAACCAGCTGGCGGGGTATTCACATGTTCACGGGCCCCACAGCCCTCGATCTGCATACGCGGATGTATCAGCGCGTGCTCCTGCCGTTGAAAATGAACAAAACCGTGATCCAATGTGAACAGGCCATGTGGACTTCCTTCCCGGAAATACACAACCCTATCTCCGTTTCGCTTAACGACCTTCGTACGGAGTTCGAGTTGCTTCGAAAAAATAGAGTAGAGCCGATTCCCTTGATCCAGAGTCTTGGTCACATGGAATGGTTTTTCAAACCCAAATCAACCCGCTGGCTCGCCATCAATCCACAATATCCTTACACTCTAAACACGGATCTACCGGAAGCCAAAAAGGCAATTCGAAAAATCTGGGATGAAGCGATCGATCTGCTTAAGCCAACTACGATCCATGTTGGATTTGACGAGATCGGCATGATCGGATTTAATTTGCCCCGCGAAAAAGAGGTGGATCTGTTCAAGGATCAACTATCCTTTTTACATCTTTATGCCAAGGAGCGAAACAAAAAACTCATGATCTGGGGTGATATGGGACTCGCTCCGGGAGAAGCTCCGGATGCTTGCAATGGGATCAATCCAACGAGATCCAAAGCGATTCGCGAGGTGATACCGGCCGGAACCTTTGTAGCCGATTGGCATTATTTGAATAACCCCGATCCGGCTGGATACAAAAAGAGTCTACAAATCTGGAAGCAAAATCAAAACATTCCACTGGCCTCCCCCTGGCTCTGGCCGAACAACGTACACGGATTTGTAAAAGCGGCCATCGATGAGAATGTCGGCGTGCTACAAACCACTTGGGCTGATTTCGAGAGCAGTGAGAAGAATATGTTGATCAACATCGAGCAGTTCGGTGCGTATATATTGGCACTTGATTATGCGTGGAGTGGACGCGCCGAAATACCCGATAAACTTCCTTATGATCCCATTCGGGAATGGACCCGTCGATTCTACGATCAATCAAAGCCAATGCAGCCAAAAGCCGGGTACAAATTGATCGATTCTCTGTCATTAAAAGACATTACGAGAACCATCTCGAACGACCGGCCCGATGGAATTAGCGTAATACTTGACAGAGGACTTTCGGCTATTGGAATATCCTGTCAGACCCGAACGAATATCATTTTGCCAGAGGGTACCACCATCGCTGAATTAGAAATAGTTGCAAATGAACAGGTCATCCGTCGGATTCCCATTCGCTACGGAACCGAGGTTCGGGCATACACAGACAACCGTCCGATGCATGCCGCACTGGATGGACAAGAAGCCCATACGCTCTGGCAATTTTGGGAAAAGCAAGAAACCATCGATCGAATCCGGATCAACCTCAAACAGTCAGCTGGCGAATTGATCATTAAGAATTTGCAACTAGTAAAATCTTCTGAGTAACTTTTCGATGTTTGAGTCTCTGCTAATGGTTTGCGTGTACCCGAACGGCCAACAAATCTACAACTGATTTACAAAAAATTCTGTTGGCTGGCGGGTACACGCTGTTATGGAATGGTTATTTTTTTGATCTACAAAACTTTTTACAACTTCTTTTATTTTTAAATTTATAGTAAAGATGTCTTTCTAGTTCCATTTCTGTAAATGAACCTCTATATGGTTTAGGATCCTCATTACTTGAATAATAAATTGTATATACTTTTTTCCCGTTTATTTCTTTTGGAAATATTGGTTTATCGGTAATTAAATCAAATAGTGTGTATTGCTTTTTCCAAAATACATTGGCATAATCTTTTCGCGTGTCTGGGTCTCTTATCGTTTTTTGAGCATTTGCAAACCCAAACGTAAAGAGCATAGTCGCTAAAATCAATATTTTTTCATTTTGTTATTTTTTAATATTTGTTCTTACTCTATAGGATTTTCAGAATACTCCCAGTTTTTAGAGTGGTTTTCTTGTCTCCACTTTTTTCTCTGTAATTTACAGGTGGTCAGCCTGCCTTTAACCGCTATGTCTGTTTAACTTGCCCATAACTTACTTATAGGTCTAATATTCGCATCCCTACACAACCAATTCCGGCGTATAGGCCTGCTTTTTCTTTGTATAGTAAGTTATTATAAATCGTCGAAAGGGCTACGAATCTGTTCAAGATTTTTGTTGCTGACGTGTGTATATATTTCCGTGGTACGGCTGCTGCCATGACCCAGCAAAACCTGGATATATCGCAGATCTGTACCACACTCCAATAAATGTGTTGCATAACTGTGCCGAAGCCAGTGCAAAGTAGCCGGCTTCCCAATCCCCGCCTTGCACAGCGCCTGTTAAAAAAACCTGCTGTATGCTCTTTTCGCTGTATTGTGCATCTCCCTGGCCCTCAAACAAATACAGCTTTGGGCGGTAAGCAACATAATAGCTGCGCAATTGTTCAAGCAGAGTCGCCGGAATCGGTACCACCCGGTCCTTCTTACCCTTGGCTTGCCTAATAAACAACAAGCCCCGATCCGATTGAATGTCTGTCGGTTTAATATTTAATAATTCGCCCCGGCGAAGGCCACAAGCATAAATAAGGGCCAACATAACCCGATGCTTCTCATTGACCGGTGCGGCTAAAATTCGCTTCACCTCCGATTTAGACAATATATTGGGTAGCCGCTTTTCTCGCCTCGGACGCACGATCCCCTCCGGATTTATTCGCATGCCCGATTGAATACTAAAAAATAATTTCACCGCATTGATAATCTGATTCTGAAACGAAACCGATAACCCCCTCTTTAATATATACTCCGTATTGAAACGGATGATGTCCTCATCCGACACAACACGCAGCGGCTTATCCTGTAAAAATTGCAAAAACACCCACAACGCATCAATATATACACGTACGGTATTATCACTATATCGCTTGCTTTGCATCCATTGCTCAAACCTTACCACCTCAACCCCATACAGCTCTTCCACCCGACCACGTCCTACCAAACGAGCCACTTCCTGATCGGCTTCCGCACAGCTTACAACCGCGTGCTTTGACAACTCGACCTTCACGTGCTCATACTGAAATGCGTATACGCTACCAACCAACTGCGATGAACTGAACTCCACTTAGCATCACCCAGCCGCTTTACGATCTCAATCAATACAGCATGATACGGAAATTGAATGCGTATCCACTGCTGTTTACCCGTTTGTAATAAACGAACCTGAATCAATGGCAACATAATTTGGTTTTTCAAAACCAAGCAAATTATCCCGATGCATCAGACAATGCCATTTTTTAAACGTTTAGAATATTAATGCCCCGCCTATACGTCATGTAGCGTCAGCTTAAATCAGCTGCTTCAAGTTCTCCAGAACCAGCGCTTCTTAACAAAGAGGTAGGTAATGAGCGAGACGATCCCCGTAAATACCACCCCCTTCGCAAATCCCATCCAGGCATTCTGGTGCATGGCATCCCAATAAGGCTTCACCCCACTCAGCGTCATCAGTGGCAATAACAGCAAGCTGCCCGCAACATAGGCTACCATCGGATTTTGTCCCTGTACAGAAAAATAGTTCAGGGGAATACGAAGGATTCGATCAAAGCGCCACGACTCAAATACGATCAAAGCAACAAAGGCCAAACCGGAACAAACAAAATAATAACTGTAATTAGACGGATCTTTCTTGATGCCCCCCTCAAATGCTTCGAAGACTAATCCCAATAGCAATAGATAGGCGCCTGCCTGAAAAAATTTTAATAGATTCTGATTGGCATTGCTTCGAAGCAGCAAATACATACTTACCAAGATCATGACAGACCCAATCAGATTCAATTCCAACTGACGGGTGTACAAGCCAAATAAATTCCAACCGATCAACATCAACTCCAACCAACCTGCCCGACGCAAAGATTTTTCGGATGAGACAGGCGACGCCTGCAATTGCATCAGCCATTCTCCGGCAAACATGCCGGGAATGACAAAAAATAAGTATTTCAGGAAATAGAACTTGTACGCCCAATCGATCTTGAATGACCCGATCGAATCAAATGAATAGAAATCCTTCACCCACCCGGGTTGCTTGGCTGATAAAAATATTCCCATGATAACTGGAAGAATAGCTACACGGACCCAGGGACGATGTTGCGCGCAACCATAGATGATCGTTCCGAAAAAAGCCATGTTGGCCAACACCATAAGGATGATATCCGAACGATATAAGTCGAATGATGCCTCTTTTGCATAATGAATCTGCGTCATCCATACAATAGAGGCAATCAGTGCAATTACCCGGAGCATCGTTCGCATACGATCGGCAAGGATCGACCTCCAATCGTACAGTACCACGAAAAGCAGCATAAATGCGGACAAGGATTGAAGTTGATCCATGGTTCGAGGCTGATCCGATAAAACCCAGGCTTTGAAGTGTTGCGTGAATAAGGCAAAGAATAATAACAGTACGAACCGACGAATAGCTAACCAAAACAAATTTGAAAAGGTATCCTTCTGTATGGGCTGACGGATTACCAGCGGAAAAGCGGCGCCCATACTGAACAGAAAAAACGGAAAAACCAGGTCAACCCACGTGATCCCGGGGCGAGTGGGATCAAACACATGAGCAGGTGGTGGTACTTGCGCATGGTACATCCACCCGGGCAATACATCTCCAAAAGCAATGCTCCCGGAAAGCACCATGGTTAGGATGGCGAATCCCCGAAGGGCATCCAGCGACTCAAGTCTTTGTTTCATGACAACGAATGTCCAAAAAAAAGGCCACCCTGGAAAGGGCGGCCGTTTTCTTGCTTATGTATACTGATTATTACCAGCCTGTGTTTTGAACGAGATTTTTATTTTTGTCCAACTCCCCTTGCGGAATGGGCCAAAGCTTATATCTCGGATTTTGGTTGGTACGGGTTTGAACCCGAGTCTTCAACCGCTTGGGCACACTAGCAGTGTAATTGGGAATATCATTGTTGTCGAACGTGGGCGTTCCCGCAGGCACGTTAGGATCTAATGATACGCCTACGACTGGGAAGCTATTCGCCTGAGAATAGATATCCCAGCGACGCAGATCGATCAAACGCTGTCCCTCTCCTGCCAATTCCACCGCGCGTTCGCGACGAACTTGCTGACGAAGGGCAGCCTGAGAACCGGAAGTTACCGGCGGCATGCGGGCACGGGCCCGAACGGCATTGAGTGCTGCGAACATGTTCGCATCAAGTTCATTCAGCTCAGTCTTGGCCTCTGCGTACATCAGGAGGATGTCGGCATAGCGCATGTTGATATAACCGGTCTTGGTTTCCCAAGAGTACTGTGTGGAGTCGTTGTACTTTCTCCAGATATATCCAACGCCACCACTGGAACCGGTAGCACCGGCAAACCAGGGAGAAGCCAGAAATCCGATCCAGTCTATGTTGCTGGGAACGTTATCGTACACGTTGGTATTCCAGTTGAACTTACGGCGCACATTGGAATAAATATTGAATATAGTGCGCTCCTTGGGCTGTACGTAAGGCAAAGCAGGAGTTTTGGACGTATTATGCACCATGGTATCGCCTTGCATGTAGAGTGTCCAGCGTAAACGAGGATCGCGGTTCAGAGAAGGCGCCGCCGGGTTGTAAACAGCGGATTGATCAATCCGCTTTCCGTCGATACCCTCGAACTTATCAACGAGCGACTGGGTCGGGAAATGGCTGCTTTGAGAAGTACCTACCTGGCGGGGAATCGTCAATACGGTCAACCAGTTCTGCGGATCCAATACATCCGTGGGATAGGTCTGAACAAACATACACTCGCGGTTTGCGTTGGCACGCTGACCCGACAGAATGAACAGATCCGTATAACGCGGATTCAACCCATATTGGTTGGAGGTAATGACGGCTTGCGTGGCGTTCTTGGCGGTAGACCAATCGCTGATCAACAAAGCCAGCTTGGCTTTCACACCCAAGGCTACGCCTTTATTAACGCGACCATAGTTGATGATGGGGGCAGCACCCGCCTGATCAAATAATTGAGCGGCCTCATCAAGATCCGTATAAAGAGCGGCTACTGCCTGAGATACGGGTGTACGAGAAATGGTCTCATATTCTTCCGGCGCCAATGGCTTTTGGAAAAACACAGGATCTCCAAACCATCCCATGATGTGATAATAACCCCAGGCACGCAGTGTGAGCGCTTCTGCACGGATGCGGCGGTAACTGGCAGCGGGAACATTGGCTTCCCCTTTTTTCATACCATCGAGCAGGATGTTGGCACGGGTAACCAGTTTGTAAGCCTGAGTCCAGCAGGTAGAAGGAAGCGAGTTCGAGATCAAAAACGGACCGCCATCGCCCATGGCGATCTGGTCTTCTGCATTACCGGTACGCTTGATCGCGAGATCGGTAGTTGCCTCCACGGCAAAAAGTAAAGGGGTGTTGTTGGGAAAGGCCCAGAAGGAAGAAGCGTAGACGCCATTCAATCCCAGGTCCATCTCCGCCTCCGTCTGGAAGAAAGTGGCCGACGAGGCACTATCCAACGGCTGCCGGTCGAGAAATTTACTACAACCCGCAACGAGCACCAGCGATGCGATCAATACGATCGATGTTATCTTTTTCATATTTCGCTGTTTTAAAAATTAGAAATTAATATTTACGCCGGCGGTAATGGTCCGCATCAGCGGATAGAACTCAGCGGTTTGACTATTGATCTCTGGATCAAAACCATCCCAGGCCTTTGTGAATGTGAGTACATTCTGGGCACTTACATACACTTTGGCACTGCGAATGCCTGTTTTCTTCAGCATCGCCTCGGGTATCCGATAGGCCAGGTTGATGTTCTTGATGCGGAAGAAGGAAGCATCCCGGATCCACTGAGAGGAGGCAACATAGTTGTTTCCGCCATTACCCGAAGGCAACAGACGAGGGAAGCGCGCATCGGGATTTCCGGGTGTCCAGTAATCCTTATGCATGGCCAACAACGAAGCAGCGAAATCGGTACTGGCAAACGGAACCGCACCGGTACCACTGTAGTAGTTATTGCGCTTTCCAACACCCTGACCGAACAGGTTCAGATCAAAATGACCATAGCTGAGGTTCAGGTTGATGCTGTACTCGTAACGGGGGAAGTTGTTGCCGATGAACGTACGGTCAAAAGCATCCACTTTACCGTCGGGTTTTCCATTCGGACCGCTGATGTCCGCATATTTCACGTCACCGGGCTTGGGACCAATGGCGGGATTAACATTCCAAGGAACACCAAATTGTACCGGAGAAGCTTTGATGTCGTTGGAATCGCTGAAATAACCAAGCGACTGATATCCAAAATAACTCCAGAGCGCCTGCGTGGGCGCGGTACGGATTGAACCGCCATCCAGGAAGGGAACACCGGGCAAAGTATTGACACGGTTCTGGACATCGGAAATCATCGCCGTTACATCCATCTTCAGCTTGTTGAAGTTCTTCTTATAATTCATGCTGAACTCCCAGCCTTTGTTTTCCATGCTACCCGCATTTACAAAAGGAGCACTGAGCCCAACATAAGCCGGAATTGGACGAACCAACAACATATCCTTGATCAAACGATAATAGAAATCGAGTGTGAAAGAAAGATTGTTTTTGAAGGTCACATCAATACCTGCGTTATTCTGAAACGATTGCTCCCAGGTAATACCGGGGTTCGGAGCCTCCAACAACGCATAACCCAAGGTGGTTACGTTGTTGATGTAGTTAAAGGTTCCGTTGTTAGGGTTGGAATACGTACCGGTAGCAAAATTGACCGCGAAGGGATAGATCTCCGGCAATGCCTGGTTACCCATCGAACCGGCCGATCCGCGGATTTTGGCAAACGTGATGAACTTGGAGAAGGGGAAGAATTTTTCCTTCGAGATAATCCAGCCGGCTGATCCGGAAGGGAAGAATCCCCACTGCTTATTCAACTCTTGTGAGAAGCGGGAAGAACCATCGTAACGGCCGTTCAATTCAAAGTAATACTTGTCCGCCAAACTATAGTTGAAGCGGGAGTAAAATCCGGCTAGTGCCGTCTCGTAGGCAGATCCTGAGTTGTTGAGGTTAGACGCTCCCAAACCCAGATAAGGCTGGTTGGGATTCAGGAAACCGGTACGGGAAGCGCCGATACCCGAATAGGTGAATTCCTCTGTTTGAGCACCAGCCAGCAATTTGAAATTGCTTTGTCCTACCCGCGCTGAATAAGTGGCCTGCGCCAAATAAGTAGTACGCACGTTGGTGGAATAAGACTCTGACAAAGAAGTGGTACCCGGCCATACGCCAACCTTATCGTATGCACGTGTCACCAAATTGGGTACATAGATATCCGCATTCTTCACGAACGATTTGTTATTCGGCACCCAATATTCACGCGCCCAAGAAGCTTCGATCTCAACATTGCTGATGGGACGATAATTCACCCCGATCTTGGAAAGGATCGAGTTGGTCTTGGTATACGCCGTACCGGCCGCTTCGGCCATCGCCAGCGGGTTCCGGTTGTTGGTCTGTCCGGCTGTGCCGTACATACCCGGACCAAACTTCGCTGCACCGATAGCCGGCAAACCAATAGCCTGACGAATGATGAACTCCGCTGAACCGGTAGA
Source organism: Bacteroidota bacterium (assembly GCA_016868775.1). Lineage (GTDB taxonomy): Bacteria > Bacteroidota > Bacteroidia > Chitinophagales > Chitinophagaceae > JJ008. The sequence goes on from VGFT01000001.1 coordinate 281,691, forward strand.
CGGATTGATCGTCTTGCTGTTGTTCACGTTCAACACCCCATTGATGCTCAGCTTATCGTTGATTTTGAAATCCGGATTGAAACGGATATCATAACGAGTGAAACTGTTATTCGGGATCAACCCCTGCTGATTCAAATAGGTAACCGAAGCGAAAATGTTGGTATTCTCTCCGGCCGAATTCAGCGTCAGGTTATGGTTCTGCATGATCCCACTGTTGGTCAGCAACAGGTCCACCCAGTTGTTGTTGATCACATCCAGGTTGTTGTGCGGAAACTGCTTGTATTGATCGATCACGGATTGTGGGAACAAAAAGGCGTTGGGGTTACCGGTACGATTTTGTTCTGCCAGATTGCTCAGCTCCATATGCTCGATCGCCGATGTGCGCTCGGGAATCGCGGTAGCTTGCTGCTTGGTCAGGAACGCATTGTAAGAAACCTGCACTCCTTTTCCTTTGGCGCGACGGGTCTTAACCAGAATTACCCCGTTCGCCGCCCGCGTACCATAAATAGCCGTAGACGCCGCGTCCTTCAAAATGGTGATGCTTTCAATGGCATTGGGATCAATGGCATCCAGACTGGATACCACACCGTCGACCATGATCAGGGGACTCTGTCCCGCATAGATTGAACCCAATCCACGAATACGGATAGAGGCTCCATCCGCACCCGGACGGCCGGATTGCTGTTGAACCGTTACACCAGGTGCCAATCCCTGCAAGAGATTGCTGGCCGTGGCCACCTGACGCTTGAGCAGTTCTTCCTGCTTCAGGGTAACTACCGAGCCCGTGATCGCGGCTTTCTTCTGCTGTCCATAACCGACCACGACCACCTCGGAGAGGCTGGCATTGGTGGCCTTCATCTGAACAGAAACAGAACCGCCCTCCGCTTTCACCTCTTGGCTCTCATAGCCAACACCACTGAATACAAGGGTCTCTCCTTTCTGTACGGTAAGCGCATACTCGCCCACCGAATTGGTAATGGTTCCGGAAGGCTTGCCCTTCACCGAAACGGAAATGCCTTCCAGGCCATTCCCATTGGCGTCGGTCACCCTTCCAGCCACTTTTAGATTTTGTGCCCAGACAGCTGCCCATGCGAACAGCAACATCGAGCACAATAAGGCTGCTTTTTTCATAAATAATCGATTTTGTTTGGTTGGTTTTTTATGGTGATATAATGTTTCCTTGATGATTGACCGCCCTGGATCGAAACGGATCCGCCAACCGATCCAAAGCCACCGCTACCTCGATCCGTCGCACCGGACGGTCCGCACTCCACGATGAAAATCCGGCCGATTCAAACAGTTCACTTACTTGTCCAGCCGTGAAGGTGCCAGTACGAAATTGATCCAATACCCAAATCAGATCTTTCCCCATAACGAACAACCCGGGATCTTGTTGAGCCGTTTTTTGGATATAGGCAGATAAGCCTTGATTTAAATCCGACCAACGAACCAACGAGTCAGCATCGAACCAAGTCCGATTGGCCCAACCCGATGGCTGTAATCGGCCCCGCAATAAACCCGTCGCACCAATTCGCTGCACCGAAGCAAAATGCGGATGCGCCGGGGTGATGTCGGCATACGGCATGATATACGCCTTCGCATCCAATAACGCCTGCTGCAATTCCCGAACCGGCACATCGATCGCTGCTCGATGCGACAGCGCGGCTTTGGCTGCCAATAGTCCGGCTGCCTGTCCCGTCAACAACACACAAGGCTGCAACCGCGTGGTTCCATTGACCACATTGCTCACGCTGATCGATTTTTCTGCCGCAATAATTCCTTTGTAGACGGGCGGAATCAAAGAGCCCAATGGCACATTATAAGAAGGCACCGGATAAAATCCCAAATGCTGCGGGGCGTTGGGATTCTTGCGATGATGATGATCGATCGGATAATCACCTACCGAAATACCCGTCCGATACAACGAGGCTTCCTCGCTGAAAGGACGAGAAAGATGCTGAACCTTGAATCGGGTTAGCCCCCGCATCCGCCTTCCCTCTCGGTGATAAACCATATACGGCAACCGATCCGATGTCTGAAACTCATCGTTGGCTAAGCCAAGGTGACGAAAACCCAATTGCGTCTGCAAAAAATAAATAAAACGCAAGGTTTGTTGCTTGGCCGCTTCCAGTGCTTCCCGACGCTGCACAGGGTTGAGCGAGATCAAGGAGAGATAAATATCATTTCCATACCCGGGCCAATTGATCATGTACTTCCGGTTCGGCAGCTGACCATAGGCGATCATCTTCTTCGCGTCCACATTGGGCGCCAAACGAGTTTTATCCAAATAATAATCGGTACAAGCGCCGTCGAATTCAAGCGGGTCGTAATTCGGCGGACGAACAATGGTGCAATCGGCTCCCACTCCATAATCCTTTAAAATCGCCGCATACGTAACATCCTGAATGATGTCATTCGAAGCCGGTACGTTCACGTCCTCTCCTGTCACCGAAGAAGCTTCCATGCCCACATCAAAAGGAACTCCCGCCAACGCGATCGCATCCCCCAACTCCGTGGCATCAATCAACTGCCGAGAACGCACTACTAATTCTTTCCCGGTCGTCCCCTGCTTAAAACGTGCTCCGTTGATTCGATCTCCTTTTTTAAGCACCTCCACCAATTCATATCCATACAGCACCGTCAGATTCGATTCACGCGCCGCCATCGATTTGAAAATACTATCCCCCACATGCGGTTCAAATTGTGTGTTGCTCACCCAACCGGTTGCAACTTTATTGGGACCACCATAAACCTTATACAACTGCTCGCGAAACTCCGCCCACAAACCCGAAGGAAGCAAATGATTGCCATCGGTGGCCGAAACGCCCGCCGCTGTCAACATGCCGCCCAGCCAAGGCGTTGGCTCCACAATTAACGTACGAGCACCGGTACGGGCCGATTGAATGCCGGCCGCAGTTCCTCCTACACCACCACCCACAACCAACACATCTACCCGACGCGATTGCGCATAGGCCGATCGACTGCTAAGCAGATTCAATCCGGCCAACACCAAGATCATGAGCAATATAGGTGAACGCTTGAGGATCATCCGGGCAATTCAGATAATGTTTTATACACTTGATACAACGAACGCGGAATGTGAAAACAACCTTTCCATTTTCCACCCTTCAACGGCAACAACACCTCTCCCCGACGATTCAGGTATCCAAACCACTCGCCATATTCCTCATCCCGAAAATGCGACCAGGTATACGCGTGTAGTTTCTCGAACCACTGCGCACAACGCGGATCGCCCGTCAAGGCATACCCCTTGGCTAATCCCACCAGCGTCTCTACATGTACCCACCAAAGTTTTTGATCCCACTCCAATTGCTGCGGCGGATGTCCTTTGATATCCAGAAAATAAAAAATACCGCCGTGCTCCTGATCCCATCCATGCTCCAACGTATGGAGCAAAATATCCTTCGCTTTTTCGATCAATGCTTGATCTCCAAATCGATTGCCCAGATCCATGATGAACCACATCGCCTCAATGGCGTGACCCGGATTGAATACCCTTCCTTCAAAACTATCGCTGGGCGTTCCATCCGGATGCACATTCTCCAGGATCAATCCCGAATCCGGCTGATAAAAGACATTCATCACCTGATCCACCACCTGCGGAGCAAATGAATTCACCCGATTGGCCCCGATCAAATGCTCCAACTCCAACGAGAGGTTGCATAAGATCATGGGTAAACTAAAATTCTTAAGGGGACGAGTACCCGGTACCGCCTTGCTGTAAATGCCCTTCCAATTGTCCTGCCGACGAATGATGTTCTCAAACGTATCCAAGGCGATCTGCTTCCACTCATCTCGTGGCTGCACCCGATCCAACGCCGCAAACGCCATTGTCGCAAAACAATCACTGAAAATATTATACGGCTGCACAAGCGGTATTCCTTCCGCCGTTAACGAAAAATACCAATTGCCCTCGGCATCCCGTCCATGCTGCTTCAAAAACTCCGCACCCAATAAGGCCGTATGCAACCACTGCGGATTCGCCTCCAACTGCTTATACATATAACTGAAACACCAAACCTGCCGACCCTGCAACCACACAAACTTGTCGGTATCGTATACCTTCCCGTACCGATCCAAACACGTGAAATAACCACCGTTCTTTTCATCGCGGCTGTGCTCCACCCAAAACGGCAGAATGTTATCCTTTAATTCGGATAAATACAATTCACTGTGACGGGCAATCCCCATAGAGGTTGCGGCAGCAGCATTCGCAAGCATGGCAAGCAGTTGGATGGATAAATAGCGAAGCCTTCAAATAAACACAATATTTTTAACAAATCAGGGGTACTTTTTAATTTATTTTATTAAGATAGAAGTTTTTCGTACTTTTTCTGCTCAAATTGGTTAGTTTGCCTACCCGCATTTTAGTCGGACGAAAACCATCATGGCCAGCCACCTGCGACTTTTTGAAGTATTCAGCGACGAGAACGCCTCCGGGGTGGTGTTCAAGAACAGATCACTCAAAAGATTGATAATCAATACGATAGATAAGAATGGCCATTCTACCATTACCGAGCTGAGTCGGGAACTGAACACCAGTGTGCCCAAGGTCACCAGCTTGGTGAACGAACTGATCGAGGATGGCCTGCTGAAGGACGAAGGCAAATTCGATTCCACCGGTGGGCGAAGGGCCAGTATATATGGACTGGTGTCGGAGGCCTGTTATTTTATCGGGGTGGATGTAAAGCGATACTACGTGAATGTGGGGCTATTGAATTTCAAGAAGCAATTGGTCGATCTCCACGAAAAGATCCCCTACAAATTGGAGAACACCCCGGAGTCCTTAAAACAATTATTGACCATCATCCGAAACTTTATCAAGGAGCAGAAGATCAAGCAGGAAAAGATCCTGAGCGTGGGCATCAACTTATCGGGCCGCATCAATCACACCAACGGATACAGTTACAGCTATTTTCATTTTCATGAAGAGCCGCTGGCCATGGTGATCGAAAAAGAGATCGGCATTCCGGTGGTGTTGGAAAACGACTCCCGCGCCATGGCGTATGGGGAATATTGCGGCGCGGAGATCCAAAACCGAAGCAACGTGCTGTTCGTGAACATGGATTACGGAATTGGTCTGGGGGTATTGATCGATGGAAAACTGTATTACGGAAAATCTGGTTTCAGCGGAGAGTTCGGGCACATCCCCTTCTTTGAAAACGAAATACTTTGTCACTGTGGCAAAAAAGGCTGTCTGGAAACCGAGGCCTCCGGTATGGCCCTGATCCGAAAATTTAGTGAACGGATCGAACAGGGTTCAAGCTCATCGGCCATGCGAAAGAAAAAATCCGTAGGCGAAATCACGCTGCTCGACATCATTCAGGCCGCCCAAAACGAAGACATCCTCTCCATCGAGATCCTGGCCGATATCGGTGAGAAATTGGGAAAAGGAATTGCGATGCTGATAAACGTGTTCAATCCGGAATTACTGATCTTGGGCGGAACCCTCTCGGAAACGGGTGATTATTTACGACTGCCCATCCGCAGCGCCGTGAACAAATACTCCCTCAGCTTGGTGAACAGCGATACACAACTGCTGCTTTCCAAATTGGGAGAACGAGCCGGGGTCATGGGCGCTTGCCTGATCGCCCGAAACAAAGTACTCTATCGTTATTGATAGTAGGGACTGATCAAAAAATAAACGATCACACCAGTCACTGCCACATAAAACCAGACGGGCCAAGTGAATTTCACCAGCTTTTTATGTGCCGGCCACTCGCCGATCAAGGCGCGATAAGCAGAGAATAAAATGAAAGGAAGGATGAGTCCGGCTAACGGAATATGCGTGAACAAGATCAAGTAGTAAACCGTTCGAATCGTACCCTCGCCCCCAAAGGGTGTTTCCCCGGCAAATAAATGATGCGCAATATAACTCAGGAGAAAAAGTACGGAGAGGATCATAGCCGCCATCATCATTCGCTTGTGCAATAGATACTTCCCAGATTTAACACTGAACAAGCCTCCGAGTAACAGGACCATAACGAGTGAATTGATCACCGCATTGATCTTGGCGAACACGTGCACGTCAAATCCAAGATCGACCTTCAATTCTATTCTCCCGAGGATCACTACCGCTGCAAAAACGATAGCGGAAAAGGTGAAGATCAGCACGCGGGCTTTTGCATCGTTTTTTTTCCAAACAGCAGATAACATGTTAGCGAGATTTTTTTAAGAAGAATAAAAGAGCGATCACTCCAAACAAGGCGGCCAGAAAGGCAAAAGCCATGATGGGGAGTTTTCCGGCAAGGAAAGATTTTCGGTTCGGATCTTTTTCCATGGTGAGCAGCACCAGATCATTCGAGAGTTTTTTCAAATCCGTCGAATCCAATCCGCTGTAATATCCACGAACCGTACGGGCAGAATCCAACAGGACGAACTTATCGCTGTGTACAAAATTGGAATCCACGCCTTCCCCATCGATCAGCCCCAACTTGATCTCTTCCAATACAAAACGATAGATCGAATCTCGGTTGCCGGTAAGGACCCACCACTGGTCGGGGTTTATTTGAAAACGGTCGGCCCAAGCTTTTATTCGCTCCAAACTATCTCGCTCCGGATCAATACTCACCGAAAGAAAATGAACCTGCTTGTTGGTCTTGTCGCCCACCCGCTTGCCATTGTGGATCGATTCGGCCATACGCTTCATGTTTAGGGTCATAGCTGGACAAATCGTTGGGCAACGCGTAAAGAAGAAATCCATGATCAGGATCTTACCCCGCAAACTGTCAAACGTAACCGTATCGCCCAGTTGATTGATGAGTCGCGGCTCCTGTACCCGATGCCAAACCGTATCCGAGACTTGCTTTCCCTTTTTAACCCGCTGAACCACCGAATCCGGAAAATAATGAGGCGGCATCCGGGTAGCCGATCCACTCAGGTCGGACACCAGAAAATAGGCAACCAGAGGCACAAAAAGTGCCAATAAAATGGCGAGAAATGTACGTTTGTTCAAGCAGGTACGATTGTGTCGATCTTAGAACACCCGGGAACCCCAAGGGTTCGGCAAGAACGACTATTTATGCGCGCCATGCTTCACCGGCATGGTCGATTCCTTAAAATGCCGGTCGTATTTATTGCGCAAATTCTTGTAGGAGCTACCATCCCAGATAAAGGCCCCGATGAACCACACGAAGAGCAACAAGGGAACCACAATGGTCATGATCATGTTGCGGATCTCATCGCCCAGGTGCATGAAAACAGAAACGATGTAATAGGCCTTGGCCAAGGTGAGGATGCAGACCATGCCCTTGAACATCAGCACCAACAATTCACTGGGATTCTCTCCTTTGTGAATATTGTAAATAGCCAGACCAATGGCCAGCTCAATTACGGTGATCACCGACAAGAGAATGGTGGTGTTGCGGACACGCTTCTTAAAAGTGGCGTCGTCTACGTGGTGATGTTCGGTTACTTCTTCAAATGCAGGATGTATCATAATTAGTTCGGCGTTTGGAGTTCAATGTTCGGAGTCGTAGTTGATGATTTGCAGTTATTAGATCAGGTAGAAGCAGAGGAAAACGAATACCCACACCAGATCTACGAAGTGCCAGTAGAGTCCGGCCTTTTCGATCATCAGGTAATGTCCGCGTTTGGCAAACACATCTTTCTGCGTCATGATCAGCATCACGATGTTGATGACCACGCCGGAGAATACGTGAAAGCCGTGGAAGCCGGTGATGCCGAAGAAGTATCCGCCGAAGGCAACGGGACCATTCTTTCGGATGTGCAAGGCATCGAGGTTGGCCGTAACGGTCTTCATCAAATCGTCGTGATTCATTTTCATGGCCGCGGCATGCGTAATGTTATGATCGCTCAGGTGCGCCAGATTCACTAAAGTTTCGTGCGGCGTCTTGGCCAAGGCCGCAATCGCGGCTTCGTTCGTTACCAAGTCACCCCAGGGATTAACACTGGTAGTTTGTCCAACAATGTTAAGTTGACCATCCATCAACACCGCATGCTCACCGGTGATCAGGTGATGCCACTCCCAAGCCTGACAACCCAAGAAAGCAGCGCCTCCGATGATGGTCCAAATCAGCCACTTGATCACTCCTTTCTTATCGTTGTTGTGACCGGCATGTACCGCCAATACCATGGTCACCGAACTGATGATCAGGATAAAGGTCATCACACTCACAAACGCCAACGGCAGGTTGGCATGCCCGGCGCCGGGAAACGCATTGAACACTACGTTCGGATCGGGCCAAAAATTCTGACTGAAACGGATCGTACCGTAGGAGATCAGAAAGGCCCCAAAGGTGAAGGCATCACTCATGAGAAAATACCACATCATGAGTTTGCCGTACTCGAGGTTAAAGGGACTCTTCCCGCCGGTCCACCATTTGTTTTGCTGAACGAATGTTGTAGTTGTCGACATGCTATTTCGTTTATCGAATGTTATCGTTTTTTATTGTCCGCCTCCCACTACCCAGAAGAAGACGAAAAGATAGATCCACAAGAGATCTACAAAATGCCAATAGGTTGCCGCGATCTCCACCGGTACGGTGTTGTACGATTTCACCGAACCCACAAACGAGCGGATCGCCATCACCAACAGCACGATCACTCCGGCGATCACATGCAACGCATGCAACCCAAAGATCACATAGAGGAATTGTCCAGCTCCTGCTCCCTGGAAAGTCACCTGCTTCGACCACAATTCCTGAAACCCGATCCACTGCGAAGCCACAAACGCCGCACCCAATCCCAACGTCACCCACATCCACAACCGATAGTTCCGCATCACCCGTTCCCGAAATCCCTTCAGCGCCAATTGCATGGTACCACTGCTGAGCAGCATCAGAATAGTGGAGATCGTAAACCACACCGGCATGGCAACGGGTTTCCAGTTCACCTGATTACTCTTAACAATAAAGGCACTGGTAAGTCCGGCAAACATCATCAGCAAGCTTCCGATCGCCACCCAAAGGGTGAACTTATGCGGATGCATGCGCTTTTGTTCCATCTTATTCGTCATACTCATATTCATCTTTCCGACTATCTTAACCGATCGTATTCTTGCTGAGCAACCAACTCAACATCACTACCGGCAAATACAAATAACTACCAAACATCACGCGGCGAGCCTGCTTCACGTCCATCCCCTGATACAACTGCACACACCGCACGATCAAAAATTCATTCGAGAGCAAGATCAATCCCAATCCCACTTGTCCACTCACCGAAGCATACTCACAGATGCCAGTGAAAAAAGGCATCAGCGTAACCGGCAACAGCAACAGTGCATACAGCACCGTTTGCAAGGCGGTGAAGCGAGTGGGACCTTGATCGGCCGGAAGGAGTTTGAAACCAACCGCCGAGTAATCGCGATGCGCCACCCAGGCAATGGCCCAGAAATGCGGAAACTGCCAAAAGAACTGGAACGCAAACACGATCCATCCTCCAATCCCCAGTTCCCCCTCGCCAGCTGTCCACCCGATCAAACAAGGCAAAGCCCCGGGGATAGCCCCCATCAAAACGGCCAGCGAACTGACTTTCTTCAACGGGGTGTAGACAAACGCGTAGAGGAATAAACTCAGAGCCGCCAACGCCGCCGTGAGAAAGTTAAATGCCCACGCAAGCCAACTCACTCCCAAAATGCCCGTCGCGATCGCAAAGATCCAGCCGGCGGTTACCGACATCCGCCCTGATGCGATGGGACGAGAAGCGGTTCGCTTCATGCCCGCATCCGTGTCCTTTTCCGTACACTGATTCATCGCGTTGGCACTACCGGTGACCAAAAATCCACTGACAAAGAGCGAAAGGATCCGGTAGAGCGGATCGGCGAACGACTCATAGCCGCGCGTGAGCATAAAACTCACTACGCTGCTGAACACCACCAGGATACTCAGCGTAGGCTTCGTCAACATCCAATAATCCCGTATTCTCGACATCGCCAACGCTGAATGTTTTTATCGAACCATCGATGATCAGTGAGACTTCGTCTCCTGTGCACCCACCGGCTCGGTTTGCGGAATGAACTCACGTCCATCCTTCCCATAATCATAAGGCCAACGATGCACCTCGGGAATGTCGCCTTCCCAATTCCCGTGTCCAGGACGAATGGGGGTCGTCCACTCCAACGTATTCGCACCCCAAGGATTGGCAGTACGAACCTTACGCCCTTTGAATATGGAATAAAAGAAGTTGAATACAAATAAGAGCTGGGCAGCGAACACCACGATCGAAACCACGGTGATCATCTTGTCCAGATCTGCAAAATCATTGAACGATACCCAGCCCCGCTTATCGAGGTAACGACGCGGAACCCCAGCCAATCCCTGATAGTGCATCGGCCAGAAAATCAAATAAGATCCGATCATGGTTACCCAGAAGTGCATATAGGCCATCGTATTGTTCAGGTAACGACCGAACATCTTGGGGAACCAATGATAAACCCCGGCGAACATGCCGAAGAAAGAAGCCACTCCCATCACAATGTGGAAGTGCGCCACCACGAACATGGTATCGTGCAGGTGGATATCAATGGTAGAGTTACCGAGGAAAATACCGGTCAGTCCACCTGAAATAAACAAGCTCACAAAACCGATCGCAAACAACGTGGCCGGCGTAAAACGAATGTTTCCGCGCCAGATCGTTGTGATCCAGTTGAACACTTTGATGGCCGAAGGCACCGCGATGAGTAAGGTCAGCAACACGAATACCGATCCGAGGAACGGATTCAGTCCCGTTACGAACATATGGTGCGCCCACACCAGGAAGGCAAGAATACAAATTGCGAACAACGAACCCAGCATCGCCATGTAACCGAAAATGGGCTTGCGGGAATTCACCGACAGGATCTCGGATACCATTCCCATCGCAGGCAACAAAATGATGTATACTTCGGGGTGACCCAAGAACCAGAACAAGTGCTGATACAGGATCGCACTGCCGCCCTCATTGGGAAGGATCTCGCCGTTTACAACGATATCACTCAGGTAGAAGCTGGTACCCAGGTTGCGATCGAACAGCAACAGGATCGCACCGGAGAGCAACACGGGGAAAGACAATACGCCGAGCACCGCAGTGAAGAACATAGCCCAAATAGGAAGCGGCAAACGCGTCATGCTCATGCCCTTGGTGCGCATGTTCAGAATCGTAGCGATGTAGTTCAACCCTCCCAACAGAGAAGAGATGATGAAAAGCGACATGCTGATCAACCAAAGATCCGCACCGAGTTTTTGTCCGTCGCCTGCCTGACGAAGCGCACTGAGCGGAGGATACATTGTCCATCCGCCAGATGCCGGTCCGGTATGCACAAAGATCGAACTCAGCATTACCACGCCGGCCAAGAAGAAGAACCAGTAAGAAAGCATGTTCAGGAATGGAGAGGCCATATCCCGCGCACCCACTTGAAGCGGAATAAGCAGGTTCGCGAAGGTTCCGCTCAGTCCGGCTGTCAACACAAAGAACACGAGTACGGTTCCGTGAATGGTTACCAGTCCGTAATAAAATTCAGGCTGGATCTGTCCGCCTTTGGCCCACTCCCCGAAAAACGTTTCGAGGATTGGAAAAGATTCTTCCGGATATCCCAACTGGAGCCGGAAGAGAACGGAGAAGAGTCCGCCAATGATGGCCCACACGATACCCGTGATCAGGAATTGCTTCCCGATGGTCTTGTGGTCCATACTGAAAATATACTTCGACACGAAAGTCTCATGATGATGCTCATGGGCCTGTTCGTGTGGATGGGCAACGTGCGCTCCTTCGGAGACGGCTGCGGATGTTTTCACTGCTTCATTCATACGATATGGTTTGTACAGGTTCTTGGATGGATCGATTAATTTATTACGACGTCTTTGGTAGACGCAGCAGGTGCTTCTTTTTTATTGGCCGGATCTTTATCGGGATTGGCTACCAGGTACTGAGGCTTCTTTGAAGCCAACCAGGCATCAAACTCTTCCTGGGTCTCCACAACCACCACGCCACGCATACTCCAGTGACCTCTTCCGCACATCTGGTCGCAAGAAAGCTCATATACGAAATCCGGATTGCCGGTCTTCTCCTTCATTTGCTTTGTGGTGTATTTAGGCGTAAACCACATCGTCGTAGGCGTACCCGGCACCGCATCCATCTTCATGCGGAAGTGTACCAGCCCCACGTCGTGAATCACATCTTTAGCCCCGATCACCAGTTTAACAGGCTTACCCACCACCAGGTGCATCTCTTGCTCTACGAACACATCATCCTTATTGGTAGAATCTTCCCAGATCTGTCCGGCCGGGTTGCCGTTGACAGGATCGACGTTCTTAAAATATTTTTTACCGAGTATGCCATCCGCTCCGGGGTAACGGAACTCCCATCCAAACTGCTTGCCCACCACTTCCACTTGCATCGCATCTTTGGGTGCCTCCCCGGTAATTCGGAACCAGTACACGATCCCGAAACCGACCAAGACGGTCAGGGCGATAGCCGGGATCACGGTCCAGATCAACTCCAGTGTATTGTTGTGCGGATAGAAATAGGCTTTTCGGTCGTCCGACTCCTGATACTTATAAGCAAACCAGAACAAAGCGATCTGAGTAATGAGGAATACCACAAAGGTGACGGCCAGGGTAACGTACAACATCTGGTCGACCAGCTCGCCGTGATCAGAGGCCGGCTCGCCCAGGATACGCCCTTTGAATTTTTCGTTGCAGAGATATACCCCGATCAAACCGAGGACCAGAAATGCCAATAACATAAAGGCATTGATCCGGTTGGTCTGCTTTCGGGTGCGCTCCCAACCGCGTAACACCGCCACATACTCACTGGCTTTGGAGATCTGAAAAATGATCACGAAGGCCAGTACCAGGATCGCTATAATGAGGAAAGCTTGCATAACGTAAAGTTCTAGGACGTGATTGGATTAGGTTGAATTCGTTTAGGTTATCAGGTGTGATGGATCAAACTTTCTTTGACGAAGGGGTGATTCTTGGCCAGCAACGGTGCCTGGGTCAGCGCCCGGCCTACCACAAAAAGGATCAATCCCACAAAAAACAGGGCCACCCCGAAATCGTACAGGATCATCGGCACATGATCCGGCGATACGGCCGGAAACACCATCTGATAAAAATCGAGCCAGTGCCCAAAAATGATCAGCACCGCCATAAAGGCCACGGTACCGTAATTCCGCTTGGCACCACGCGTCATCAGGATCAAGAGCGGTGCAATGAAATTGATGATCAGCATCAACCAAAAAATTCCGCTGTAGATTCCTTGTGCACGGGGTTTGAAATACACGGTCTCCTCCGGAATGTTCGCATACCAGATGAGCATGAACTGCGAGAACCAGAGGTAGGTCCAGAAAACCGAGAAGGCAAACGTGAACTTGCCGAGGTCGTGCAAATGTTCATTGTTTACATACTCTAAATAATTGTTGTTCTTCAGGTAGATGACAAACAAGGCGATCAGTGCTACACCCGATACGAATGTGCTGGCAAACGTATACCAGCTGTACATAGTGCTGTACCAATGTGCATCAATGCTCATCAGCCACAACCAGGGAGTGGAAGAAAGAACCGTGAGGGCGAATACCACGATGAACAAGGCCGCCCAAACCGTATTGTTCCAGATGTATTTCTTGCGCCCCTCCAGATCGGAGATCGGATGCTCATCCAAGCTGCGGGAGAGCTGACGCATTTTCCAACCCAAGAGCGACCAAAGTCCGATCGTCAGGATCGTGGCTGCAGTAAAGAAATTCTTATTTAAAAATCCTTTTTTGTGATTCAATACCGGATCTCCCGCCACGTGATGGGTGTCCGTCCAGTGATAGATACTATGATCGCCGCCAAATACGATCGCAAGCAAAATTCCCAAACAGATCACCCCGATCACCGGCACTACGGTTGAGATGGCTTCCGGCACGCGACGAAACGCCATCTGCCAGCCACCCCAGGCAAGGGTGGTGGCGCAGATGAAGAACATGGAAGCATTCACCACCAATAAGAAGAAAACACTGTTTTGCAACAGAGAAGCCCAAAAGCGGGCACCCTCGTGGCCCCCTTTTGCTCCGTGTGTAAACCAAAGGGCCCCGATGGACAATAGGCCAATGGCCATGAGCAACAACGAAACGGTGTTGTAGCGCTTCGGAATGATGAATTGATCGCGGATTGACATCAGTATTCGTTTAGGTTCTTCGATTCAGTTAAGGTTTTGGTGTTGCCGTGGTATCGGCCGGAGCCGCACCCGTCGCTTTTGCACCTTGTTTATTTTTAATAAAGGTGATCACCATCCAGCGCTGCTTGGTGCTCAGCTGGGAGGCATAACTGCCCATGGCATTCTTTCCGTAGGTCAGCGAGTGAAACATGGTTCCCTCCGCCATCGCCTCGTATTTCGCATCGCCTACCAATGCAATTGGCTTGGAGGGATAGGGACCGTTTCCGTCGTTCCACAACGGACCGTTTCCGTCGAGTTTCTTACCATGACAGATTCCACAATTCACCAAATACAGCCGCTCGGCCTCCTTCAAATCAACGGAGGTTGGATCCAGCGGATTTTTGACCGCAGCCGACATCGCATAGCCAGCCGAATCGTTCTTGTAAGGATACGCAGGGGCTCCATCAACAGAGATGGTACCGGGCACCGGCGCAGCCGTGTAGTTTACTCCGGCTTTTGTCAAGGCCTCCGTAGAGGCATAGGTCTCATAGGCCCGGCTGTAATTCATATCGGGCATATAAACCGTACCGGGGTCACGACGTACTTCGGAGCATCCCACCCAGAGGAGGGTGGCAGTCAGCAGTCCGGAAAAGATCGATAGACGTTTCATCAAAATCGGTATTAAAAATTAGGCATTGGTCGTTTGTGCAGTTGGCTCGGTGTCTCTGTCATAACGACCCAACCACCAGCCGGTCTCTTTTTCCATCACGGTCACCTCGGTTGCCCCTACACTTTCCAGAAACTTCTTGGCTTCGGCTTCATTGGTCTCCTCCGTACATTCAATGACCATTACGAACGTATCATCGGTTGAACGGGGATTGAAATGATCCTTCTTGACAAAAGGAGCGAGTTGGCAGAGATAACAAAAGGTCAATACCATCCCCACGGCAGCGAACAACACGGTCAACTCAAACGTCACCGGAATCCAGGCCGGCAACGCAAAGAAGGGTTTACCTCCGAAGTTGATCGGCCAATCCAAGGTCAACGCCCAAGTGATGAAGCCAACCGCCGTAGAAGTACCGGTGATCCCATAAATAAAACCAGCCGTGTGCAAACTGGTATCGCGCAAGCCCATGGCCTGATCGAGCCCGTGGATCGGAAACGGCGTGAAGACGTCGTGGAGCTTGTACCCGGCGCGGCGCACTTTCTTGACAGCGGTGAACAGCACCGGCTCGTCGTAAAAGTTACCGACCACGAATTTTTGTACACTCATAATATAGCGCCCTTTCGGGTTATTTGCGGTCCGCCAATAGCGAACCGGTTAACAAATCAATGATGATCGTCGTGCACATGCTTGGCCGCATACGCATCGAGCGATTCGTTCTCTACCTGCGTCATGTCCGCCTTGTAGTTTTTGGCGTTTTTCTTCAGGATGTGCTTAATCTCGGCGATCGCGATCACCGGGAAATATTTCGAGAACAGGAAATAACAAGTAAAGAACAATCCAAAGGTTCCCAGGTAAAAACCCACCTCCCAAATGGTCGGTGTATAATACGTACTCCAGGATGACGGCAAGTAATCGCGGTAAACGGAGGTCACGATGATCACAAACCGCTCAAACCACATCCCGATGTTCACCAGAACTGACATAAAAAACGTAACGAACAAATTGCGGCGCATCTTGCGGAACCAGAAGATCTGGGGTGACAATACGTTGCAACCCATCATCAACCAATAACTCCAGCCATAGGGACTATTCAAATTCAATCGGTTCTCTTTGAAGGCATACCACTCGTAGGGCACGGCACTGTACCAGGCCATGAACAATTCGGTGAGATAGGCAATGCCCACGATCGAACCCGTCAGCACGATCACCTTATTCATTACATCGATGTGCTCGATGGTGATGTATTCTTCCAAGCCCAACACTTTGCGCGTTACCACCAACAGCGTCTGCACCATCGCAAATCCGGAAAAGATCGCACCCGCCACGAAATACGGCGGGAAGATCGTGGTGTGCCAACCCGGAACGATGGAGGTGGCGAAGTCAAAGGATACGATCGTGTGTACCGACAACACCAACGGTGTACTCAACCCGGCCAACACCAGCGAGAGTGCCTCGTGGCGTTGCCAATGCTTGGTGGAACCAGTCCATCCAAAAGAAGCCACCCCATAAAACATCTTCGCCCATTTCTTCTTGGCCCGGTCACGCAACGTAGCCAGATCGGGAATCAGACCCGAATACCAGAACAGCAGCGATACGGTGAAATAAGTAGAGATCGCGAACACGTCCCACAACAACGGTGAGTTGAAATTCACCCAAAGCGGACCCCGCGTGTTGGGATAGGGCAATACGAAAAATGCGTTCCACACACGACCCATGTGCCAGATCGGAAACTGTCCCGCACACATGACCGCAAAAATGGTCATCGCCTCTGCGGCGCGGTTCACACCCGTACGCCATCCCTGACGGAATAGCAAGAGAATCGCGGAGATCAGGGTTCCGGCATGACCGATACCCACCCACCAAACGAAATTGGTGATGTCCCAACCCCAACCAATGGTGCGGTTCAAATTCCATTGACCGGTACCATAAGTAACCTCCATAGCCACGGAAAGGACCCCGAACAACAACAAGGCAACGGATACCAAAAACCCGATCCACCAAAGCCGCGAGGGCTTGGCTTCGACCGGGCGACAAATGTCCTCCGTCACCTGATGATAATCCTTGGTGCCTTCTACCAGGGGTTGTCTGACTTGTGATTCATACCGAAGTGATGCCATATTCTTTCTCGTTCAAGGTTCAATATCAATGATGCGCCGGCGCTTTTTCCCCCGCCGCAGGAGCATGCTCCTCAACAGCCACATGATGTGCTTGCGGCTCGATCAACTCATCCGTATTTCGCACTTTAGCCAAATAGCTCACATTGGGCAACACATGCAGTTGCTCCAATACATAATAACTGCGGCTGTGGTTGCTCGTACGCACCTGCGCGATCTCACTTTCCTTATCATGTACGTTACCAAAAACGATCGCATTGGCCGAACAAGCAGTCTGACAAGCCGTCTTCGCATCGCCATCAGCAAGCGGACGATTCTGCTTCTTCGCCTCCAACTTAGCCGCCTGTAAGCGCTGGAAACAGAATGAACATTTTTCGATCACCCCGCGCGAACGAACCGTTACATCCGGATTCAGTACCATGCGGGTCAGGTCGTCATTCATCTGCTCAACCACCGGATCCAACTTACCTACCACCTGCTGATCCCGGTTGTTCGGGAAGCTGTCGGCACCGGTATAATCAGCCCAGTTGAAACGGCGAACTTTAAAGGGACAGTTATTCGCGCAATAACGCGTACCAATACAACGGTTGTAGGTCATTTGATTGATACCCTCCGCGCTGTGGTTAGTAGCGGCTACGGGACAAACATTCTCGCAAGGCGCATTGTCGCAATGCTGACACATCATGGGCTGGAATACCACGCCCTTCAGCTGATTCGGATCGGTCGCATCACTCACGAAATACCGATCGATCCGCAACCAATGCATATCGTGATAACGCAACACCTCACTCTTGCCCACCACGGGAACGTTGTTCTCGGCGTTACACGCCACCACGCAAGCACCACAACCATAGCAGGCATTCATATCAATGTTCATGCCCCACTTGATGCCGGGCTGAACGTGTTCTCCATATAATGTAGCGTTCTTGCGGAAATCCGTCGTATCCGAACCTTTTCCGTAAGCCTCCTCAAGGTGATTGCGATAATCCGGAATGGTATTGGGGTATTTCACCAACGTAGCCAAGGTCGTTTCCCGAACTACTTCAGTACGATCATCATAGGTGCCGTGGATCTGCGTCGTGGCCACTTTGTGTTTGCGACCGGCATCGGCCAATGTCACCGAACCCTGATAAGAAACCGTTGTGCCATCGAAAGAACTGAACACATAGGCATTCTGTCCCACGCCCGCAGCCGTCTTTCCCAATTTCTCTCCGCGGCCATATCCAACGGCAATGGCAATGGTATTCGATTGCATGCCGGGCACCACAATTACCGGCAACTCCACCTCTTTTTTGCCCATGGTGATCTTCACCACCGGCTTTTGCGGATAGAACTCGTAATTATTTATCTCCTTCTCCGTACCATGCATCAAATCGAGCTTCAACAACTCCTTCGCCATCGGCATGCTCATCAACGCGTAGTTATCCCACGTGGCCTTGCTCACCCCATCGGGCAATTCCTGAAGCCAGGGATTGGTAGCCCCGGTGCCGGTACCAATGGATGTTTTCTGATAAAGCACCACTTCGGTTCCGTTAACTGCTGCATAGGCGTTGAGGGCAGCCGTAGCGCCCGCCAACGCAGCCGAGGAATAACTTCCGGCACCTGAACCCGCACGAGCCTCTTCCTTCAGTCCGTTCTGCAGTCCTTCATTGAAGGCCGCCTCCCCACCGGGCTGATTGTTCCAATAATTTTTAAAATACACGTCGTAATCCGTGTCGTTTCCACTCCACTTCAATAGGGATGTTTGAAAGGGACGGGTCTTGAATAAGGGATGAATCGTGGGCTGCTGAAAACAGGTTACCCCTGCTTTCGGATTCGCATCCCCCCAACTCTCCAAATAATGCGGAGCCGGTACGCTGAACATACACTGCTCGGTTGTTTCGTCCATTCGCTCATTGAAGGAAACAGTTAGCTTCACTTTTTTCAGGGCCGCAGCAAAACGATCCGCATCATGGTAATTATATACCGGGTTCGCCCCGTAGATCATCAGTGTACCTACCTGGCCCGCCTCCATGGCTTCCACCAAGGCGGTCATGTCGCTGTCAATTCCCTTGCGGTAATTGGCAGGGCGACTCCAATCGATCGTAGAACCAAATGCACCGATCGCTTGATTGATGGCATTCACCACCACCTGAATATTCTTGTCGTTGCTTCCGCAAACCACCAAGCTTTTTCCTTTACTCTTATTAAGATCGGCGGCAACTTTCTCCACACCGGCTTTCAGTTTCGCATCACTCAACGCTACCGCACCGCCATTCAAGGCAGCCAGCAGGGCCAGCGCTACTGCACCGGTTTGAGAGGGACGATGTACAAAACGCTCATCGGCACTGGCACCCGTCAAGCTCAGGTATCCTTCGAATTGATAATGCTTGCTCATGGTCGGATTCTTCGCATCTACCTTTCGACCAACGGTGTATCCTTTAGCAAATTCAACCGGACTCAACCAGGTACCCAGAAAATCGGCACCCAAACTCACCACCACATTTGCTTTTGAAAAATCATAGCTGGGCAACTGACGTCCAAACCCGCAGGCCTCATTGGCCAACAACAGACCGCTATATGAAACCGCATCGTACTGAACATGCTTCAATCCAACAAAACCATTGACAATGGCTTGTGTAGAAGGAGAATTTAAGGTGGAAGTCAGCAATACGGTCGTACCACCAGCGGCTTTCATTTGCTCCGCGATCAGTTTATCGAGCTGTTCGTATGTTGGTACCTCCTGAAACGAATCGCCTTTTTTCTGTTGTGGATACCGCAGCCGATGCTGGTCGTACAGATCCAACACCGACGCCTGTACACGGGCAGAGGTACCCCCATGGGCAAAAGAACTGTTCTCGAGTTGGTTTCCTTCGATTTTAATGGGACGACCATCGCGCACCTTTGCCAAAACGGGCACCACATCTCCCTCCTGCACATAAGTGGTGGCATAATATTGTGCCACGCCCGGGATCAGATTCTCCGGCTTGTTGGCATAAGGGATCACTTTTTTCACCGGGATCTCGCAGCTGGCTGCGAGCGTGGCGGCTGCCGTGCTGAAACCGAGATATTTCAAGAAATCACGACGCGGCGCCTTGGCATCGGCCAAGGTTCCATCAAATCCCTCAAAAGGAAGTTCCTCACGAAACTCATCTTGGGTTTGCTGACGAAACGATTCGCCCGATTTCACTTCTCCGAAACTCTGCCAGTACTTGTTTTGGCTCATGGAATTCAGTTTGAAAGATTCTGGTTGCTTCTTTGGGTTACGCGATGGATCAATAGTGACATTTTTGGCACTCCAGTCCGCCGATGTCCTTCACCTTCACGCTATCCATCTTGCCACTTTTAAGATCATCATGGAACTTCTCGTATAAGCTGTAGAATTTATTGCCCCCGGTGCTGTCGTAATTGAAATTGACCTTGGTCTCCCGGTGACAATTGATACACCAGCCCATACTCAACTCGGCCACTTGCTTCACTTCGTGCATATCGGTTATCTCGCCGTGACAACTTTGACACTGCACATTTCCGGCACGTACGTGCTGCGCGTGATTGAAATAAACATGATCAGGCAGGTTGTGAATCTTCACCCACTCGATGGGTTTGGCTTTGGAAGGATCCCACTGATTGGGATTGCTGGTATCGAAACCTGCATACTTGTACAACTTGGCGATCTCTGCAGTACCATTGATCTCCTTGCCCTCTTCATCAAAGAGTTTGGGACCTTTTTCGTAGGTATTGATTGCCTTGTGACAGTTCATGCACACATTGGTGGAGGGTATGGCCGCATGCTTGCTCTCCCAGGCACTGCCATGGCAATACAAGCAATTAATCTGATTGATGCCGGCATGTACTTTATGAGAATAATAGATGGGTTGCTCGGGTTGATAATCTTTTTGCCGCCCCATTCCGATGGCCCCTTTGGCCACCATGTAACCTCCCAGCACAAAAAATACGATCGAGATCAAGGCGATGTTGGTCTTGTTGCGAAAGAAGGGAATTGGTGCCGGTGTCTTGACACCATTCGACTCGTCCGACAACCGCTTGAGGTTGCTGTTCACCTGCATCAGGATCAGCGCGATCACTCCCAACACCAGGGATATGATCCCAAAAATCACTGCATTCTGATCGCCCTGCGGCTCAGACGTTCCGGCTCCGGGTGCCGCTACTTTCACGATCGCCGCGTCGTTGATGTACGCCACTATGTTGTCGACATCGGCCAGGGTAATCTCCGAAAAAGCAGTCATCATAGAGCCATACTTGGCTTTGAGCCCCTGTGTGTACGGGTCTTTCGCCATATATGCAGCCGGGTTGTTGATCCAGGCCTGCAACTCTTTGTGATCAGCCCATTTGTGCCGCTCCTCCAGGCCCTTCAAAGCAGGGCCCGTACCATCCTTCAGCACGTTGTGGCAAGAAGCACATTTACCCATGAACAAGGCCTTACCGGCAGCAATGTCTTGAGCAAACAACGAGGAAGTAAGGGAAAACAGGGAGAGCAAGAGGACTAAGAAACGTCTTTGGAGCACGTGTTGATGGATCATACTACACGATTGATGAGAAAGGTGGATAATGCAGTCAGAATTCGGCGCAAAAATACGCCGACAGGGTGAAAATAGTTGGGGGCAACGGGTTTTTTTTATGTCATCTTATTGCTTGCGACTCAGGCTCTTTGCGCATATATAGGAACCAGAAAAAACTTTGGATAATTTCCCGTTTGCGCAAACCAAAACCCCGTTTAAATCGGCCGGATTTCCGGACCTTTGCGCCAGAAATCACCACCCAATGTATTGGTACACTCGGTTGCAGGAAAAATGGAAAGTAAACGGCATTCAACTTACCCTGATCCTGGTCACTTTCGCCGTAGGTGGAAGCTTGACCGGACAAGTAGCAAAGTGGGTCATGGATGCCCTGGGGGTAGAAGGTGTTTGGTATTGGGGGTTGCTTTACTTGTTGATTGTCACTGCTTTGTGGCCAATGATGGTACTCTTGGTAAGTTTGCCAATGGGACAATTCCGCTTCTTCCTGAACTACATCAAGAAACTGGCCGGTAAACTCGGCCTGCGAAAAAACACATGATCCGCCTTGCGATTCTCGCCTCCGGCGGAGGCTCCAACGCCGACGCCATCCTTAGATACTTCGCCGGTCACCCTCAGATCCGGATCGTGCTAATCGCATGCAACCGTAAAATGGCAGGAGTATACCAAATAGCTGAAAATCATGGAGTTGAGTCGATTCACCTTTCCCGAGAGCGCTTTCAATCAGGGGATGGATACCTGCCCGTTTTTCGGGAAAAGCAGGTAAGAGGACTGATCTTGGCCGGTTTTTTATGGAAACTTCCCCCAACGCTGATCCAAGCCTACACGCACCGGATCCTAAACATCCATCCGGCCCTTCTGCCCAAGTTCGGTGGGCAAGGCATGTACGGCATACACGTACACCAGGCTGTTTTGGCCGCCCATGAAACCGAATCCGGCATCACCATCCACCGAGTCGATGAACACTACGACAACGGCGATGTTGTTTTTCAAACTGCTTGCCCCGTCGACCCGCACGACACCCCCGAATCCCTCGGCAAACGCATCCTCCAACTCGAACATCAACACTATCCCCCCACCATCGAAAACTATTTCTCCCAACTACCTAACTAAAAACCAACTACCCAAACTACCCTTGACCGCTTTCGTACGATATCTTCTCTTGACACTGTCACTCCCCATCAGCACCGCACCATTACTCGCGCAGGAATACACGGTCAAGGGGTACGTCCTCGACAGCTCCCGCAACTATCCCATGGAAGCGGTGAGTGTACTGACGTCAACCGGAAAAGGAACCATTACCAACACCGATGGCTTCTATGAAATACGCGTGCTTGAGAACGATTCGATTTGGTTTAGCTACCTCGGCAAAAGCACGCAAAAGTTTCCGGTACTGCGCATCGCGAATCCGCTGCAATTCGATGTTTCACTGCAAGTCAATGTACCGATCCTGCGGGAGGTAAAGATTCGTCCCCGGAATTACCGACAAGATTCGATCCAAAACCGACAGGATTATGCCAAGATCTTTGATTTTCAAAAACCCCGCATCACAACCGTTACACCCCAATACGGGATGGGGATGGGATTCGACCTGCAAGAACTGATCAACATATTCCGGTTCCGCCGAAACCGAAGCATGCTTGCCTTCCAAGAACGGTTGCTGCTGGAAGAGGAAGATAAATATGTTGATTCCCGCTTAAATAAGGCACTGGTCCGCCGACTCACTCTGCTCGAGCCCCCGATACTCGATAGTTTCATGCGCCTGTTTCGTCCTTCTTACGATTTTACAAAGAGTGCGGACGACTATCAATTTCGTCTCTACATCAAGCAAGCACATTATCGATTCCGCTACGGCCTTCCACCCGATCCACGCTATACAACACGTTTATTCCCGATTGAAGAATAGCTGTAACTTGTCGTACAATTTACCTCGTATATGTTTAAATGGATCGGCTGGCTGCTGCTGCCAACAACCCTTCTGGCTCAAAACAATTTACCCGATCTGCTGATCGTAAACGGCCGCATTCTGGACGGAACCGGCAATCCCTGGTATCAGGCTGATGTAGCCATACACAACGGAAAAATTGTAACCATCGGGAAAAATTTACCCCGCAACGCCTACCGAATCATCGATGCCGGCAACCGAATCGTAGCCCCCGGCTTCATCGACGTTCATACCCATATCGAAGAGGACGAAAAACGTGAACCGCTGGCAATGAGCTTCATTTATGATGGAGTAACAACCTGCATAACCGGCAACTGCGGAATGTCGAACGTTAACATCGGTCAATACCTGAATTGGATCGACTCCCTGAAACCCTCCGTGAATGTGGCAAGTTTACTTGGACAAAGCGATGTGCGTAAAGCAGTACTCGGACGCGCCAACCGAAATGCAACCGCCGAAGAACTAAAACAAATGTTACAAATCGTCGAAAAAGCGATGCAAGACGGAGCAATGGGACTCTCCACCGGACTCATTTATATCCCAGGCACCTTCACCCCCACCGACGAACTCATTGCCCTCGCCCGAATCGCCGGAAAATACAACGGTGTGTATGCCACCCACATGCGCGATGAAGGCGATAGCATCACACAAGCGATCGAAGAAGCATTGAGAATCGGACGTGAAGGAAACCTGCCCGTACAAATCTCACATTTCAAGCTTAGCGGACAACAGAACTGGGGCCGCAGCAAAAAAACCCTCGCCCAAGTAGATCAAGCAAGAGCAAGCGGGTTGGATGTTACCATCGACCAGTACCCCTACACCGCCAGCAGTACCTCCATCAGTACCTTGCTGCCAGATCATATTCTGGCTGATGGACAAGATTCAATCCAAGCCCGTCTCCAACGACCAGCCATCCGAGAAGAAGTCATCAAATACATCCTCGCCCGACTCAAAAAAAGAGGTCTGCGGCATCTGAATTATGCTGTCGTGGCCTATTTCAAACCCGATACCTCCTACAACGGAAAAAGTATTGAGGAAATCAATTTGATGAAGGGAAGAAAACACAACGCCCGCGCCGAAGCAGAAACCGTGATGGATATACAGATCGCCGGTGGTGCCAGCGCCGTATTTCATGGAATGGGCGAAGTAGATGTTCAACAGATCATGAAATACCCGTACAACATGATCGCCAGCGATGCCAGCATCCGCGTCTTCAACGAAGGTGTTCCCCACCCACGAGGATACGGAACCAACGCCCGCGTTCTCGGTCTGTTTGTAAGGGAAAAAAATATCCTTACCCTTGAAGAGGCGATCCGTCGCATGACCTCCCTGCCGGCACAGAAATTCAATTTAAAAGACCGCGGACTACTAAAAGAAGGAATGGCTGCTGATATCGTGGTATTCGACGAAAAAACCGTGAGCGACCGGGCCACGTTCGAAAAACCGCACGCATATTCAATCGGATTTGAATACGTACTTGTGAACGGCGTACTAACCATCGACCAGGGAAAGCATACCAAAGCCCGAGCCGGAAAAGCCTTGCGAAACAACTCGTTCGGATTAGTAGTTCAATAACTCCTGTAGGGAATGGGCCAAACGTGACTTGGCCAAAAACTGCTGTTCCAGCTCAATACTAAAGGGAACGGGTGTATCCAGCGAAGCGCAACGCATGACGGGCGCATCGAGATATTGAAAACAATGCTGCCCGATCCAAGCACTGATCTCGCCGCCAATACCGCCGATCAACGTATCCTCGTGTAAGATCAAAATGCGACCGGTCCGCTTGACGGATTCGCGTATGGCCTCATAGTCCAGCGGCAACAAGGTGCGCAAGTCGAGAATGTCAATGGAAAGATTAGGATTCGATTGCGCATACTCCAAGGCCCAGTGCACGCCACTGCCATAAGTGATGATGGAAATCTCTTCTCCCTCTTGAACCACCCGGGCTTTGCCGATCTCGATGGAGTAGTATTCACTTGGTACAGGGCCGCTAATGGAACGATACAAGGCTTTGTGCTCAAAGAACATCACCGGATTGGGATCGTTGATGGCAGCGATCAATAATCCTTTGGCATCGGCCGGGGTACTCGGATAAACGACTTTTAGTCCAGGTGTATGTACAAACCACGCCTCGTTATTTTGAGAATGAAAGGGCCCTGCTCCCACGCCACCGCCGGTGGGCATACGGATCACCACATCGGCGCTTTGTCCCCACCGGTAATGGATCTTCGCCAAATTATTGATGATCTGATTGAATCCCACCGTCACAAAATCGGCGAACTGCATTTCCATCATGCTCTTGAATCCTTCGAGTGACAATCCCAACGCCGCCCCCACGATCGCACTCTCACACAAGGGCGTATTGCGCACCCGCTCCTTTCCAAACTTTTGAACAAACCCCTCCGTGATCTTAAAGGCGCCCCCATACTCGGCAATATCCTGCCCCATCAACACCAAATTCGAATGCCGCTCCATACTCTGCTCCAACCCCGCCTTTATCGCATCAATCATCCGCAACTCCGAACCCCCAAACTCTCCAAACTGGCCAAACTGCGTTTTCGCGTAGACATCATCCACTTCCGCAGCCTCCTCCCCGAAAACGCCACTTGTTTGAAACCCAACCGTCAACTCCGCCTCAATCTTATCCTTGCATTCCTGCCGAATCTCCGCCACCTTCATCTCGGTGAGCACACCGGTCTCAATCAACCAGCGCTGAAAATTTTTCACCGGATCTTTTTGCTCCCACTCCTCAAAAAGATGCGAAGGCACATATTTGGTGCCGCTGGCCTCCTCGTGTCCGCGCATGCGAAACGTCATGCATTCAATCAAATAGGGTTTTTGTTCCCGAATGCAATACTCCCGCACTCCTTTGATCGTATCATAAACGGTCATCAAATTGTTTCCGTCGATCTGTACCCCCTCCATGCCATAGCCCTTGGCTTTGTCGACCAGCGATGTACACCGATACTGTTCATTCACCGGGGTGCTGAGTCCATAACCATTGTTCTCAATGATGAAAATGACAGGAAGGTCCCATACCGCCGCTACGTTCAACGCTTCATGAAAATCTCCTTCACTGGTTCCTCCATCGCCCGTAAACGCCAGTGATACTTTATTTTCCTTTCGCAACTTGTGGGCCAATGCCACCCCATCGGCTATGGCCAGCTGCGGACCCAGGTGAGAGATCATTCCACAGATATGATGCGCCTGCGTACCGAAATGAAAACTGCGTTCACGCCCTTTTGAATAGCCCGTGGGCAATCCCTGCCACTGCATGAATAGTTTGCTCAAGGGCATGTCACGTGTAGTGAAAACCCCCAGATTCCGGTGCAAGGGCATGATCCATTCATCCTGCTCCAGTGCCAGTGTGGCCCCCACTGAAATGGCTTCCTGCCCAATGCCACTGAACCACTTGGAGATTTTTCCCTGCCGTAGCAATACCAACATCTTCTCCTCGATCATCCGCGGCCATAAGATGGCTCGGTAAAACCGGATCAGCTCCTCGTTGGTATGTTGCTTGCGATCGAATTGCATGATGCGAAGATAGAGCAACCCTTAGGGTTCAGGGTTTAGGGTTTAGTTTCTATTAACATGGAATCCTTCCATTAAATTACGATCAATTCATAGAAGTCTTCCTCGCGCAGATATTGTTGGGCTAAATGACGAAGCTGAGCAGGTGTAATAGATTTGATGGTTCGGATGGTTTGATAAAAATATTCATCGGTGCATCCGTGCAAGATCAGGTTCTTCCATCGACCAATGATTTGAAACGGTCCATCCAGATCCTCCAACAACGACCCCATCAGGTAATTTTTCACGAGCGACAACTCATCGTCGTCCACCAGCTCTTCCCGAAGGATCTGCATTTCTTTGTATACTTCCTGAATGGTTGCCTCGCAAACATCCTTGCCTGCCTCGATGCTGATCATCCAGCCCGAAGCCTGCATCAAATTCATCAGGTAACTGTGTATGCCGTAGGTATAACCCTTGTCCTCTCGAATATTACTCATCAACCTCGAACCGAAAAAGCCTCCGAAAAGCGTATTCAAGATCACCGAGGGCTGAAAATCGGGATGCGAGCGGTTCGGAAAAGGCCTTACCAATCTGATCGCACCCTGAACCCCGGCAGGATCGTTCTGAATCCTATATTTTTTTTGCTCCGCCGGATGAAACGCGTGCAGCGGACGAGCCACTTTCTGATTTGGCAGGTCGCCAAAATGCTTTTCCAACTCCTCCCGAAAATTTGAAGGCAGCCGACCCGCCACAAACAACATGAACTCCCCGTTCCTATAATAGCGGTCGTAAAACCGCAACAGCTGATCGGTCGTCAGCGCATCAAAATCTTCTGCCTTTGTATACCTGCCATACGGATGATCGGCGCCGAATAAATAGGCATCGATCAAACGCCCGGCCACAAAATCAGATTTTTTCAAATTGACCGACAAGCGCTGCTTCATGTTCTGCACGTAGATCGACAACTCCTCTTCCGGCATGATGGAATCCACGATCAACTCCCGAACCACGGGCAGCAAGGTGGCAATGTGCTTCGACAATCCATGCAGCGAGATCGTAGCCGTTTCATTGAAACAGCTTCGCTGCAAAAAAGCTCCGTGATATTCAAAAAACTCATTGATCTGAAACGCTGTGCGCCGGGTGGTTCCATTTCGCAACAAGAAATTCGCCGTAGCCGCCTCCAGATTGGCCGTTTCATAACTGTTGCCCGACCAAAAAACCCACTCCACCGACATCACCTCTTCCGCCCCGCCAGTAAACGCGTATACGGGCACCCCATTACGTAAGGTAAAGGCCTCCACCTTCGGCAAGGTCAATTCAAAATCGACCGCATCCACGATCGAAGGGGGCAGGGTACGGTTGAGGCTCATGCAGAAACGGCTTTGGCACGGTAATACAAAACATTGGCGTTCGAAGAACGAAATACATTTTTGGCCTGATCCAGCAACTCCGGTACCGTAACGGCCGCATATCGACCAAACTCCGTATTCATTAGCTGCGCATCCCCCAGCAACTCATAATAAGCCAAACTGTTCGCGCGGTTCATCAAGCTCATATCCTCAAAGGCGATCATGCTCTCCGTCTTGTTCTTCACTTTTTGCAATTCCGCCTCGGTCACTCCTTCATTCAAGATCCGATCCACCTCCTTTTGAACCGCCGCCTCGGCCACTTCCAACTGCACACCGGCGACCAACTTCCCTTCAATGGTCAATAAGCCACGATCGGTCGACCCAAAATGATAACACTCCACATTGCTAAATAATTGCTGCTCCTTCACCAACGACTGATGCAACCGAGCCGAGGCACCACTGCCCAAGATATCCGTGAGCATATCCACCGCCTGATAACCGGCCTCCATACGCGCCGGCATATGCCAACACATATATAAGGCATCCAAGGGCACATCGGCGGAACGCTCGAGCCGACGCCCCGCGGTCTGCTCCGGCTCAACCGGTAACCGTCGATCATATTTAACCCCGGAGGGAATATCTCCAAACCATTTCTCGGCCAGTCGGCGGATTTCGTCGGTTTTCACCGGACCAGCCACGACCAAAATGGCGTTGGACGGACAATAATGCTTCTTAAAAAACGCCTTCACATCCGACAAGGTGGCCTCCTCAATATGCTTCAATTCTTTACCAATGGTCATCCACCGATACGGATGCGTGGTGTAGGCCAACGCCCGAAGGGTATGCCCAACATCGCCGTAGGGCTTGTTGAGATAATGCTCTTTGAATTCCTCACACACCACCTTTCGTTGCACATCGAGACTTTTTTCGCTGAACGCCAACGACAACATCCGATCGCTCTCCAGCCAAAACGCCGTCTCCAAATTGATCGCCGGCAAACTGATGTAATAGTTGGTCAGATCATTGGTGGTATACGCATTGTTTTCCCCCCCGGCCCGCTGCAAGGGCTCATCGTACTCCGGAATGTTCACCGAACCGCCAAACATCAAATGCTCGAACAAATGAGCAAAGCCAGTGCGATCCGGGTCTTCGTCCCGCGCCCCCACATCGTACATCACGTTCAACACCGCATTGGGCGTAGTAAAATCGGGATGAACGATCACGCGCAAACCGTTCAGCAATTGAAAACGTTCAAAGGAGATCATGGCAATGAACCGCAAAACTACCGAATGCGAAGCACCCGGAACTCGAGTTCACCAATCTTTTCGTCGCGCCGGTAAATGATGCGCACCCGCTCCCCCGCTTTTTGAAGCTGGATCTTGTAATCGTTGAGCACGCCATTGAAGCTTTTGTTGACAGCGATCACCTCATCCCCCTCCAGCAATCCGGCCGCTGCCGCCGGAGAACCAGGTGCCAAATACCCTACCCGAATCTTGTTGCCCACCAAATAGAGCTCCACCCCGGAATACGAATAGTCAAAAGCATCTCCCAGAAATCGATTGGGCGTAAGATGCATCTCCTGCTGGGGATAATTGACCACCACCTGGAAACGACGCAAAATGTCGTTGCCAATCAAGCCCGCCCACTCCGGATAATTGGTGACATTGTAATCGTCGTTGAAAATATTGATGGGTACCTTCCGAAATCGATAGGGACCGATCCGAAACTGACGCAGAGTAGTCAACTCCATTTCAATGCGCCCCCCAACGCCCTCGCCCGATTTGATCCAACGCTTTCGACTGCCATCCAATACCCCCGAAGACTTTACATAGCGGCTCGAAAACAACACATTCAACCCCGCCCCCAAATCCACTAAAAAATTGGGCTTATCCGTACCCAGATCCTGCACCTCGGCCGGGTGACTCGGAAGCTTATCCATCGTCAACTTCATCGTATATCCACGCTTGGGATAACCGACCGACCCGGGCGCAAACCAATCCATCTGCATTTCCTCGTTGTCAATACAAACCACATACCGACTCAATAAAGAATATCCAATAATGCCGTCGATCCGAATCCCATAAACAGAAGTCAACACCGAATAATCATTCACATGAAAATCCAACGAATCAACCCGAATTCCACCAATACGCATCGAACGTCCAGTCAAAAAAGGAACCTTCCGAATCCCCCCAACCCCCCGAATCGCATACCCGCTCGGAATGGGTTTTAGCCCGAGATACAAAGCGGTAGACGAATCCAACGAAATACCACTGCTGCCCGTATCAAAAATGAATTGCAACGTATCCGGAAACGGAAGCAACTGCGCCGTAACAATCATCACCCCCCCGGTAACCTGTAAAAAAGGGACCCTCGTTAACGGCTGCACGGTAGTTACCTGCGCCCGTAAACCGCCCAGGAAAATAAAAGTCAGAAGAAAAAGTAGCCGAAACCGCACCTTGTAAAAATACGATGTGGGGATGAACCCCAGAGAACAGCCGTTGAACAATTGTTGAACAGTGGTTGAAATGTTGTTTAGCCGGAATTAAACCATCGTTCAACCACTGTTCATCCATCGTTAAACCATATTCTCATCTAACTTCGCAAAATGAACCTAACAGATCTATACACCAAGGCCGCCCGTTTTGAGTTTCTGAAAATGGAGGAAGGCCTGCACCTGTACCAACAAGCCCCGCTAGCCGACCTGATCCATATCGCCGATGAATTGCGGAAGATCCAGGTGCCCCACGGAAAAGTGACCTGGC
Organism: Bacteroidota bacterium; assembly: GCA_016868775.1. Classification (GTDB taxonomy): domain Bacteria; phylum Bacteroidota; class Bacteroidia; order Chitinophagales; family Chitinophagaceae; genus JJ008. The sequence continues at coordinate 312,658 of VGFT01000001.1, forward strand.
AGATCGACCGAAATGTGAACACCACCAACGTCTGTATCGCCAACTGTAAATTCTGTAATTTTTACCGCATCCCCGGTCACCCCGAATCCTATATCACCAACATGGATACCTACCGGGAAAAGATCCGGGAAACCCTTCGCTATGGAGGCGATCAACTGCTGTTGCAAGGCGGACATCATCCAGAACTGGGACTCCAATACTACGTCGATACGTTCCGCCAGATCAAAGAAGAATTTCCATCGATCAAATTGCATGCGCTGGGCCCGCCCGAAGTGGCCCACATCACCAAGCTCGAAAAAAGTACCCATCGGGAAGTGTTGAAGGCCCTGAAAGAAGCCGGGCTCGATTCCCTACCCGGCGCGGGTGCCGAAATACTGGTCGACCGTGTACGACGCCTCGTCAGCAACGGCAAATGCGGCGCACAAGAATGGCTCGACATCATGCACGAAGCCCACAACCAACACATCACTACCTCCGCTACCATGATGTTCGGTCACGTCGAAACCCTCGAAGAGCGTTTCGAACACCTGATCAAGATCCGAGAGGTGCAAGCAAAAAAACCACCGACGGCAAAAGGATTTCTGGCGTTCATTCCATGGACCTTCCAAGATGTAGATACCCTGCTCGCCAAGATCCGCGGCGTGCAAAACATCACCACCACCGAAGAATACATTCGAATGATCGCAATCAGCCGCATCATGCTGCCCAACGTGATCAATATTCAGGCGTCGTGGCTGACCGTAGGGCGACAAACCGCCGCCATCTGCCTGAACGCCGGCGCCAACGACTACGGATCGATCATGATCGAAGAAAATGTAGTGAGCGCCGCCGGTGCCCCCCACCGCTTCACCTACAAAACGATTCAAGACGCCATCCGCGAAGCCGGCTTCGAACCCCAACTGCGCAACCAACAATACGAATGGCGGGAAATACCCGAAACCATCGAGGAACAAGTCATCCAATACTGATATGAAAAAATCCTACGCCCGGTTTCGTCGCATCGCCCAATGGGAAGGGTATTCATACCTCGTGTTACTGGGACTGGCCATGCCCCTTAAGTATTTGGCCGATCTGCCAAAGGCCGTAACGATCGTCGGATCTATACACGGATTCCTGTTCGTAGCCATGGGGATTCTCGCCCTCGACGTACGTCAACAAGCGAAACATTCTTTCAGATGGATTCTGACCGCCTTTCTGGCCTCGATTATTCCGTTTGGGACGTTTTATTGGGATAAGAGATGGAAGGAGGAAGCGTTGAGGGGATGATATTAGAAGGACCGAAGGGTGCGGCCGGGTTCGTTGTCCTTTCGATCACGGTCATAGATCAATACCGCTACAACCCACTCCATCGGCATCTGAAAAAGTAATTGCACCTCCACTTTGATTGACTCCGTGTAACTGTTAGAAGGTTCCAACTCAAATACAATAGCTGCGAATTTCTGATCGATGCCGGGATCTTCATATGGGCTACGGAGCTTGTAAGCACGCGGACCTAATTTTACGGAGAGTCCTTGCAGTTGCTGATAAGAGGCCCTGAATCTCTTTTTGGCAATCTTATGATCTTCATTGGTCAAGAGCCGGGTCTGCCAACTGATTACAGCACGACCGTTCAACGAATGCTGAACAAATTGTACCGCCTCTGCCTCTGGTAGTAATACGCGAGAGGAAAAACTACTGTCGCCCGGCTCACCCAATAAATTTTTGTACCCGTTCGGAAAATCCTCCAACACCTCCCTTACCGCCGTCGCCAATTCATTTTTCATCCCCGGAATCCGCAACTGCGCAAAGAGAATGAAAGGAGAAAATGTTAGAAGGATTAGAAGGTGTTTGATAAGGGATCGTTTATAACAATATTACGAAAAAAGATGAGGAGATAAGCACCTCCGAACAGCCGCTGAACAGTGGTTTAACAATGGTTGAACTATGGTTTAGCTACTATTAAACCACCATTCTACTATTGTTCATCCATCGTTAAACCTTTCGGTAACACCTTCCTTCGTCCAGCGCGCTGCATTGAACATTCGACATCGGACATCGGACATCGGACCGAATCAATTGAGCTTCGCTCAATTGATTCGCACATCCCTCATATTCCTTTCCATAAACCGTGGCATCTGCGGCTGGGTACTCTTACCGGCCATTCGGTTCAGGTTGAACAGGAAACTGACTAGGAAATACCGACGAAGCACCATGCTGCGCACATCCTCGAAATAGTTATCCCCCGTATTACGCGCGATGCTCTGATTCTGATTCAGCAGGTCGTTGATCGTGAATTTCAGTTCAGCATTCTTTTTCTTCAGGAACTGCTTGGCAAAGCTGGCATTCCACAGCGGAATATTCTGATTGAACCCGGCAGCCCGACCTGTATTCACATAATAATCGATGTCAGACGATAAAATAAAATTCTTCGGGAAGGTATAAGCCACATCAAAGGAATAGGTCTGTGACAAATACGATTCGTTCAACGCGGTATTCACGGAATACTTGATGTTGTAATACGATACACTACCCTTAAACGCGATATCCCACTTCTCCTTCAGGTTAAAATTCGCTCCAGCCGTTTGCGTAAGGGTAATCGTCTTTCCTACGTTTAGCTGCTTGTATAGTTCGCTCACGTCGCGATTGTACAAAATGACGGAAGTAAAGTTCAGGCTCGATCCCTTGAGTTTTGCATTCTTGAAAGGCAATCCTACCGTAAAGAAGGCCGAAGTGGTGAGGGCCCCGTTGAGGTTCACCGGACGCGAGAGCTGAATTCCTTTGCGTAAGGTATCGATGCTGTTGACGATCTTGTTCTGAACGGCATTAACATTGATGTTGGCAGCGATGTACTTGAATGTCACCATATCAAAGGTGTTGAAGTTCAGGTTCACATTGTGCGAGAACTCCTGGTTCAGCGCCGGGTTACCGGTGCGGACAAAAAGCGGGTTCGACACATCCAACACATCCTGCAACTGCGTTACAGAGGGTTGGTTGGTTCGACCTCGGTAATTGAAGCGAAGCCCTTTGGTGCGACTGGGCGTCCAGTTAAAACTCGCCTGCGGAAAGAAATTGGTGAAAGACTGTCGGGTTACAGAATCTTTACCTAGGATCGCCTGATAACTGTCGCTGGTCAGCGTAGCCCGCTGTACCCCCATACCCAGCTGATAATTGTACTTTTTCTCCTGCACCCGGAAATTGGCACCGAAACGACTGGCCTCGAAAGTGTTTTCAAATCGATTGGTCAGGAACAGATTTACGATGTCATACTCTTTCGAAAGCGTATTGTAGTTGAACGTGCGCCGATCGGAAGTATTCTTGTTCAACGTATAGGCATAATTCACTTCCAAGATCTTATTGGCAGCCAATGGCTCGGTATAAGAGGTGCTTAACACATTGTTGCGGGTAAATGTCTCCTGTAAATTTTGCTGATTCTGGTTCAGCGCGCCCTGAGCAGTTCCATCGGGCTTGAAGAAATAAATCGGCGAACGGTTGTAGCCCTCGCTTTCACTTTCTCCATAGGTATTGTTCCAGCCCAACGTGAAGGTCCGACCGATCTTTTGGAAACGACGACGATACAAGAGGTTGTTGCCAGCATTCAACCCGTCGCGCAGATTGGTATTGACGGTGTTGCTGGTCAGGGCCAAATAATTGAGTGTAGGAGATACGGAGCGTGTCCAAGAACTGTCCTCATTGAAATTATCCGAATGCTGAAAGGTCAAACTAGGTGTATACAAAATGGAGTTCATCGAATCGATCATGTACTCGATTCGCATGTTCACCCGATGATTTTGATTGGTGTTGTCCGAGTAACTATTGCGGTTCAGGTAGGCGATCGAATCGCCGGGGAAAAACGTTTGACGATAGGTTTCCTGCCGCTGCTCGTTGTTCGTGCGCGAAAAGAAATAACTACCGCTGGCCTTGAGCTTGGATTTGTATTCGGTATTGAAATTGAGTCCGGTTGACAGAGAAGTGGTGATGCCGGTTGGACCCGTACTCGGACCAAACCCACCAAAACCCCCACCGCCACGCGTGGCGATCATGGTCATTCCCCCTCCACCAAAGCCTCCACCGCCTCCACCGAAACCACCACCACCACCACCGAAACCACCCCCGCCACCACCGCCACCGCCAAAACCGCTGAAGCCACCCATGGAACTAATGATATCCGAAAAAGAAAATCCTTGTTTATTGATGTTATTCGTATTGAAAAGAACAGAGAGCCGATTGTTCCCATTAAAAACATTCGCACTCACATTTCCTTCGTAACGGCCCTGATCACCGTGTGCTGCCAGCGCGCGACCAAATACACCTTTGTTTTTGTCTTTTTTGAGTTTGATGTTGATGGCCTTGGTACGGCTTCCATCATCCACGCGGGTAAAGCGCGCTTGTTCACTCATATCGTCGAACACCTGTACGCTCTCAACCATCTCGGCTGTCAAGTTTTTAGTGGCTAGCTTTGGATCGTTTCCAAAGAATTCTTTTCCATCCACATAGATCTTTTGAACCGACTCGCCTTGCGCCGTCACGCCCCCATCTTTATCTACCTGAACGCCGGGAATTTTCTTCAGCAAGTCTTCTACCGTTGCGTTGGGACGCGTCTTAAAGGCATCCGCCTTGAATTGAACGGTATCCCCCTTGATCTGAATGGGTGCATCCGTATTGATGACTACCCCAGAAAGCGTTTTAACGGCTGGAGATATTTTTAGATTAGCAAGATCGACCAGGTTTTTTTCATTGGTGACAGCAATCAGTTTTTGAAAAGGCTCCAGACTCTGATGCGCGATGACCACCTTGTAACTACCAGCCATAATACCCTTGAACTCGAATTGCCCATTCTTATTGGAAACCGTAAAGGTGACCAACGAAGAATCGGCCGCCTGCAACAAACTAACCGTTGCACCGGCCACCGGCTGCATCGATGCAGAATCCAGGATCCGGCCCAGGATTGATCCATCTGCTTTCTGCGCCTGAGCAGTTACCGTAAGAAAGAGTAAGGCAAAAAGGCTATAAATCAATCTCATAGAGTGGTTTTAGGCTGCAAGTTAGACGTATTCTGAGCAATACTCGTGCTACGAACATTAAACGTTAACAAAAGAACCTTAAACAGGTTTAGGGGTTGATAAGATGGTTTAACGGTGGTTGAACAGTAGTTGAACTATTGTTTAGCCGCTACTAAACCACCGTTCATCAATCGTTAAACCATTGTTCAACGGCTGCTCCATAGGGCTCATCCCCTCAACTAAATAAATACTCCACATCTTCCCTCGTCAGCGATTTCACAAACCCGGTCTCGTCGGAAACGATATCTCGGGCCAAGGCCCGCTTTTTCTCCTGCAATTGCAAAATCTTGTCCTCGATCGTATCCTTACAGATCATCCGGTAAGCGAAAATATTTTTAGTCTGGCCGATCCGGTGTGTGCGGTCGATGGCTTGTTGCTCCACTGCCGGGTTCCACCACGGATCAACGATATAGACATAGTCGGCTGCCGTCAGGTTTAATCCGACGCCACCTGCTTTCAACGAAATCAGGAACACCCGCACCGAATCATCATCCTGAAAACGGCGAATTGCCTTTTCGCGATCGGGCGCGGTGGTGCTACCATCAAAATATTCATACGGGATGTTCAACTCGTTGAGTCGATCCCGAATCAAGCCTAACATGCCCAGGAATTGCGAAAACACCAAGGCCTTGTGCGTGCCGATACCCTCTATCAATTCCCGGGCCAACTCTTCAAGTTTGATCGAGTGATTTTCAAATTTTTCCTTTTCGTTCAAGATGGCCGGTGAATCACAGATCTGACGAAGCTTCATCAATCCTTGTAAAATGGTGAGCTGCGATTTTTGGATACCCATGTTCTCGATAGAACCCAAAATCTGGTTTCGATAATCGTTTCGGTAGGCATCGTAGATAGAACGCTGCTCTTCTTCCATCTCACAATAAAGGATCATTTCCTGTTTCTCCGGAAGGTCCTTGGCCACCTGCTCCTTGGTCCGACGAAGAATGAACGGATAGAGCAATTTTCGCAAATGCTCTTTGCGGTCGGCCTCTCCCAATTTATCGATGGGAATGGCAAACTCCTGCTTGAAAAATTCCATCGTGCCCAACATGCCCGGATTCAAAAATTGCATTTGTGCATAAATGTCGAAGGTGTTGTTCTGCAAGGGCGTTCCACTCATGCAGAGCCGGTATTTTGACTGGAGTAAGCCCGCTGCACGCGTCACTTTGCTGGCCGGATTCTTGATGGCCTGCGATTCATCGAGTAGGACATAGTCCAACGGCAACGCACTCAGTATTTTGATGTCGCTTCGTAACGTACCATAAGTTGTGATCAGTACCTCCGGCTCGGATAACGATTCGGGCTGACGGATCCGTGTCGCCCCATGGTGAATGCGATACGTGAGCGTGGGCGTGAATTTGCGGATCTCATTTTCCCAGTTGTAGATGAGGGTAGTGGGACAAACCACCAGCGCCCGCAATTTGCCTTCGGTGCGACGATAGTGCTCCAACATCGACAAGGCCTGTACCGTCTTACCCAACCCCATGTCATCCGCCAAAATCCCCCCCCAACCCACGTCCCGTAAATAATTCAACCATTGAAAACCCGAAACCTGATAAGGGCGTAAAATGGGCATCAAAGATTCCGAAGGCTCGATCTGTTGAATTTGATGTTGTTCGCGGATTCGCTCATACTTCTCCTCCAGCTCCACTTCCTGCTGTGATTCATCCCGCTGGGCATACAATTCATCCAACACACTAACATGATAGCGCGAAAGCCGCAATTGATCGTTCTTGCCTTCTCCCACCCGAAACAATAAGGCATATTTCTTGAGCCACTCATCTGGCAAAATACCCAAGGTGCCATCGTCGAGCTGTACGAAGGACTGATTATTCGCCAACGCACGTTTCACCTCGGCTACCATTACCCGCTGATCGCCGTACACAATATCCACTTTTGCATCAAACCAATCGGTGTGACTGCTAATAAATACACGCGTCTGTGGCTTGGCTGTATTGAATCGAAAACTTCGAAGCGACTCAAATCCATATACCGGCGTCTTGAATTCCTTCATCTCATCCACGAACAAAAAGAACCAATTGTTCTTTAAGATCTCCGTGCCCTTCAACGCCAAGGTCTGTGTCGCATCATCATATACAAATCCGGAGTGCAGGGCGCGCATCCGATCGATAAATACTTGTTCCTTATCGCGACGACGTTGGATCACCAACACCTTCTCCCCCTGCGGCACTATCAATTCATCGCGATCCGATGGAGTCACCTCATATCCCAAATAGGTAAAGCGGGGCTGGAAGATCAGGTGATCGTTCCGCTCCGCCAGATATAGACTCAGTACGGGTGATTCATCCTTCACCGACTGCATGATTCCCTTCTCGAACTGGATCGCATACTGACGAGCCAATGGCACCAACTCATTTCGTAAGTAATCGGGCCAAGCGGCCGTGGTGACCGTATGCTTGCCCCCCGAACTAAAACGTTCCACCATCCGAATACGCTCTTTATCGGGCCAATGCCAGGCCTGGTGGTTATAAACAAAGAACAAGGGGGTGTCGTATTCCTGATCACTGAGCGGAAGCTCCGTGACCCCCGCCTTCATCCGGCCGCTGATCTGATAACTTCCATTTTTTTTGACCGATAATAATAACTGCGCCGGCTGCGTCTCCAGCTGCAGGGGATGAAGATTCGCCGTCGTAAAACTCTTACCCGTAGGCAAGCAATACGCCCAGCCGGCATCCATCTCCGAAAAAAGCTTTTTCAGCTTAGGCAACAGATATTCCGTGATCAGGTCCCGGGTATCCTCCGGTAATTCCTCATCGGCCGATTGAATGATATTTTCCCAAATACCGGAGAAGGGAGAATTGCGGCTGACATACTTGCTGATCTCCGAAGCCTGCATCTTACGCAGCAAACCGATCAGTTCCTGATCGCTCTCGGAAATATCAAGGCCCGAAACGTGTCGGGTAATATCCAGTTTTTCTACTTTACCGGCAAAGCCGTCCGCCGAAGCATTGGGCTCTCCCAAGATTGCCTCCACACTAAAATATGGATAGCTCTTTTTCTGAAAAACAAATACCACTCCCACCCGCTTGGCATGAATCAGGGCCGGTGGAGGAGCCTGCTCATCGGTCACAACCGAAGCGACTGCAGCAGGCTTGGGTTGTAGCACGTTGGTCCGAGGCGTGGTAACCAACGGGGCAACGCGTTTGATCGATGGATCCAACACACGCAAAAAAGGCTTTCCATCTTTGTACGAAAATTCAAACTTGCCGGTTAGACCCTCTTTCAGTGAGTATCCATAGGCCTCCAAAAGCTTATTCTTTTCCATATCCCAATTTCGAATGCTGTCAAAATAATTTGATCCATATGTATGCAACAGCTGCAGGAAAACGATGACCTTAGGCAGACATAGTGCGTGCCGCTCATCTACGTAATCACAACTGGTGTCAAAATTTCGCTCTTCGTTCTTTTTGATCATGACCAAGTAGTCCTGGCCGTCAAGCGCCACTCGGGCCTTGACCATCTCGTTCTCTGCATACTCGATCTGAGCTTTTTGCGTACGAAGAAAACTCTCGGCTGCTGAGAAAACATCCGGACCGCTGAGCATCCGCAAGGTCTTCAGCTCGATTTGCTTCATCTTGGCCACCGTGTGTCGCTGGTCGAACGAAGCATGCCCCGTGCGCAACTGCCCCCGATCCAACATTTCCTGTAATTGCAACAGCGCCGCTACTTCATGGCGACAAATATCGCCGATGTTATACGGACACGTGCAGCGTAATGTAGTTGTAGACGGCTCCTTGAATTGCTGGATATGAACTTTATAGGAAGTTGCATAGTTATCGTCCTTCACCCGAAAGACCGCCGTGGCAAACAGATCATCATAATCTGCCAACTCCGCATACCCAATGGCATGGATCTTCTTTCCCCGACGAATGGTTTCGTCGGTGCCTAAGGTGTAAATAGGTTTGAGAAGATGAGGTAAAGCCAAGGGGTTATCCGATTTTCAGGTCACCCCGCGTCGTTTGGAGTAACCGGCAAAGGTATGCGAAAGATTGTCAGATTACGAAGGAAATTAGCAGGAAGTTATGTACGCTGCGCAGTCCGGTGTCGGATGACCGGTGTCCGATGTAAGTTTTAGTTAAATAGTGGATAGTGGGTAATTGGGCCGCCCCGGTCATCGGTCATCGGACGTCCGCGCAGCGGACACCGGACATCGGACATTGGACATTGGTCGTTCGACATTGGACTGCCCACAAAACGGACTTCGGACACCGGTCATCGGACGTCCGCGCAGCGGACACCGGACCTACTCTCCAACCAACTTCCCCTCCCGATACACGGGCAAAACCGGGGCCGCATCCATAGTGAGGCAGAATTCTATGTCTTTGATCAGCCCAAAGCGACTGACGAGTCGATGGTAATGGGTGAGCTGCGGGGCAAATCCGATCAGGTCATGCTTTTGTTGACGATAGAGATCCACCGCCATGCGCGAGGAATCACAATGAATGGTAAACTGCTCCCCGATCCGATCGATCACCGCCCCGGCAAACAACGTATCCTCCAGATTAAAACGATCCTTCCATCCCGCACAGCCCAAAATGACCGACTTCCCAGAAGCCAACAGGAAATCACAAACGCGTGTCAAGTTGGGAAAAGACCCGCTGATGATCGTATCGGCGTTGCGATCCAATGCCATCTGCAACAACCGGGTGCCGTTGGTGGTGGTTAAGACCAAAACACGTCCGCCAATGAAATCACGCGTGTATTCGAGCGGCGAGTTCCCGTGTTGCAATCCCTCCGCGATCATTCCATCGCGCTCGCCGGCTGCGATCCCGTCAATACTTTTTCCGATCTCTATTGCTTTGGGAACTGAATCAACCGGAATTACGGCCTTCGCCCCATTGTGTAAGGCAGCCGCAATGGTTGAGGTAGCCCGAAAAACATCGATGATTACCATTACACTGTTCGATACATCGTATAAATGCAACAAAGCAGGTGAGATACACGTAAACAGGGAGGGTTTTGACTGATTCATTTCATTAAATATGTTTTCCACCGTTTCCCTTCGGCAGCTTTTTGTATATATGCGATGTGCAAATGCAAGATTCGCTCCAGATAAGTACGTAAAATCAACCGATCGGCGATTTGACCCAGACGCCCCTGCTTCCACTCATAGTGAACAAGATCTATCAAGATCGATCCGTTCTCACAGGCCTTCACATAACGTTCTTGACGAAAGGAAAGAAAGGGGCCCATGACTTGTTCCAGGATCAATCGGTCACCCCGAATCATCTCCCGGATCTTCAACCGGATTAACCGATCGCGGAAAAAATGACGAGCCCTCCAGGTGATCGTTTCGCCTTGCTCCAACAGCCCAAAACGAGTACCTGCCACCGCCTGTTGCCGATAATCCGACAAGGCATCGCGCTGTAACCCCACATGCCGGGCCAAATCAAAAACGATATCAGCCGACTGAGAAATAAACGTGGTAAGGTGAATGGTGGGCATGCCTCGGCAAATGTAAGAAACCGAAGCCCTGTAATTTACTGAAAGGGGATCTTGGCTACACGGGCCTGCAACTGCTTGTCCCGCACCTGAACCAGCACCGGAGTATCAATACCCGCGAAGGCCGCCTTCACATAGCCCAGCCCAATGGCCTTGCCCAAACTGGGCGATTGGGTTCCGGAACTGACATGCCCGATCGGATTCCCATCCATATCGGCGATCACGTAACCGTGACGAGGAATCCCCTTTTCGATCATCTCTATTCCCACCAGCTTGCGCTGCACCCCTTGTTGCTTCTGCGTCTCGAGAAAATCATGCGACATGAATTCACCCTTGTTCAACTTCGTGATCCAGCCCAACCCGGCCTCGAGCGGTGAAGTGGTATCGTCAATGTCGTTTCCATATAAGCAAAAACCCATCTCCAGCCGCAAGGTGTCCCGAGCGCCCAATCCGATCGGCTTCAGGCCTTGCGGACCCCCGATCTCAAAAATGGCATCCCAGATCTTGTCGGCCGCTCCTTCAGCAGGATCAAAATAGATCTCCACCCCGCCAGCACCCGTATACCCGGTAGCACTGATCAATACATTATCAACCCCGGCAAATTTTCCCTTTACAAACGTGTAATACTTGAGATTGAGGATATCCATTTCGGTCAACGGCTGGAGAATCTTAGCTGCCAGCGGCCCCTGTACCGCCAATAAAGCGGTTTTGTCAGAGATGTTGTGCATCTCCACATGATGATGGTTGTGCGACTGGATCCAATTCCAATCCTTCTCGATGTTGGAAGCATTGACGACCAACATGTAAACATTATTCTCCTCGATGCAATACACCAACAGATCGTCTACAATCCCACCCCGGTCATTCGGAAAACAACTGTACTGGGCCATCCCGGCCTTCAATTTGGAAGCATCGTTGCTGGTCACAAATTGGATCAACTTCAATGCCTGGGGACCTTTCAGGATAAACTCTCCCATGTGACTCACATCAAAGACACCGGCATTGCGCCGAACGGTCAAATGCTCCTCGTTGATCCCCGTATAGGAAATTGGCATCTGATAACCGGCAAACAGCGACATCTTAGCGCCCAGCGCCAGATGCTTTTCGATAAATGGAGTATTCTTTACAGTCATATGGCTTTCTTGGTCGCAAAGGTAACGGAAAGCCCTCTTGCTTACCGAGCACGCATTCCATCCGGCCGATATAACTCCCCATCCGCTCCCATGGTATACAAAACACCGGGGCGAAAGCGATCGAGCGCCGCTTCGAAAACTCCATCCTCCGTATTCGGACGCCCCGACTCGGCCACGTCCCGCATCGCCAACCAACGATGATCGTCCAACACCCGCTTCGAAAATTGAACCGACTTTCCGCGCGGAACCAACAACGTTAGAACCACATGTTGTCCACAATACGTATCTGCAATCCCCACACCAAAACCCGGTTGCAGGTCGATCACACTGTCGTATGCCTGCACCATATAATCAATTTTGGAAAGACGTGCCCTTGCCTCATCCGACGTACGCCCCCAGGCATATTTTAACAAACGAGCATGATAAACCGAATCGGGACTTAACTCCACCCGAAACCCCACCGCCGGAATTTTCAAGGAGTCACGCGTTACGTCAAATCCACTCGGATCTCCCTGGATCCATTGCCAAGTGCCGCTATACTCAAATGGTGGAGTCGTTTGATCCAATAAAAGAGTCGTTGCATTCGCCCGGGGAAGAACGACCTCCGTGCTCAATCGCTCTTTATATTGAAAATCGCGAAACAAAATAGCCGCTATCCAAAACAAAGCGATCCATCCGATCGTCCAAAGGATTCCAAAACTCCAACGAAGTACCGGCGCGGGACGTCGTATCCGAAACAACCTTCTGATGATGAAAATGAGTCCGAATAAGCTAGGAATAAAAAAGAAGAAAAAGATCATGATCCAGAATCCCCACTGCTGGGAAACATCACTCCATATGAATTGCTGTGCGGGCCAGGTTACCAACCCGGCAAACAAGATGGCGACCCCGGCAACCAAAAACGCGAATACAACTGTTCCCAGAAATAAATAGAGAAAAAAACGGATCACACTGCCGATAGCATTTAAGATGCCGAAACGCTTTCTTCCCGTATGCGAAAATTCTTTGGCCCTTTCAGATAGATTACGTGCCGACTCCTCGACTTCCGATCCCCACGTTTTCATCCGTTGTTCCAACCGTTCGGCACTTTCTTTAACGGTCTGCTTGATCCGGTCCAAATCCACTTTCTCTCCGCGCATCTCCATCTTCTGGTAATACGTCTGGGCCTCCGGCAAAATGACCCAAAGAATGATATACGCCAATACAAATGTTGAGGTGAACGCACCGACGCCTAAATCTATAAACAACGAATTATTCAAGACATCCAAAATGCCTAATAACATGTTCAGCAGAATAGGAGCAGCGAAGATCAACCGAACATTGCGAGCCGGTGTGTTGAAATACTCTGCCAATCCGCTGGCCACGCCACCCAATACCCGGTCATCCGGATTCCGATAGAGCCGACGAGCCGATAGTCCACGCAACGATCGCTTCGGTAGCAAAATCCACAGCGCGACATAGATCAGAAATCCGGTACCGAATCCACCAAACGTAACAATCGCAAACAAGAGACGAACAATGGTCGGATCGATCCCCAAATAAGAAGCAACCCCGCTACAGACTCCACCCAATACCTTGTCCTCCGCATCACGATACAAACGCTTCTGCCGATACGGCGCACCGGACGATGCAGGAGTTGTATTTTCCTCCGAGACGCCTTCGAAATCTTCCGGTCGACCAATAGAAGCGATCACTTCCTCCAATTCCTTCTCGGTGATCCGATCGGTCCCCCGCTGCAGTTTTTCATGCAACAACTCGGAAATACGCCCCTCAATGTCATTGAGGATCTCGTCGAGACTTTCCTCCTTGGCAAAATAGCTGCGCAAACCAGCCAAATACTGCTGAAGCTTTTCATAGGCCGGCTCCTCAATGGATATCGCCCGACCACTTAAGTTGATTTGAAGGATCTTTTTCATAAAAGAATGAAATTCGAATATCAATTTATCTACAGAGAAGAAAGAAAGGCATCGCGCACCGCCACATCCGCTTTATCGTTCCGGTTGGTGTGGCCATATTGAATCATGTAAGTACCTACGATCAATGTGCGCAACGTGAGGCGATTCACGCCTCCCTCTTTGGAAGGTCGCTCCATCTCCATTTGCATCATCTTTACCCCCTTATAGTCGAGCATTTCATCCTTGATGAGCTTGGAATCTCCCATCTGAGCCACGAGTCCATTCCGGGTCTGCTCCCAAAATTCTGGCTCGGCCTGCATGGCAATGGCCGTGGTTTCGTCCAACCCCATAGCGCTGAGATCGGTCTGAATCACTTGAAAATTGGCCGTGCTATCCGCTAACCGCAGCTGACAACGCTTGGTCGGACCCTGCTCCTCCATTGTAATTTTACCCGGAAAAATAAGCTGAATGCGTTCGAGTTTTACCGTATCGGCCTGTGCGCCTGCCTGAAAAAAAGTTACGGCACTGAACAAAACTGAAAGGACAATTGATTTCATGTTGTTGGTTTTAAAGGTTATTTGTGCGTGATTATATGAATGATTAAATGTGATGAGTAGATTTATTGGGATCAGTGATCGTCGCCACCGCCTCCGACAACTCCTTCCAGGTTCGCTCCAACTCTACATACATCGCGTGACCCGACTCGGTGAGCGAAAAATATTTGCGCGGCGGTCCAGCCGGACTCTCCACCCACCGATACGATAACAAACCCGCATTCTTCAAACGCGTCAACAACGGATATAACGTGCCTTCCAAAATCGGTAAACCCGCCCCCTTCAACTCCGCAATCAAATCACTCGGATACGCCTCCCCCCGCCGGATAACCGCCAAAATGCAGTACTCCAAAATCCCCTTTCGCATCTGACTCTGCGTATTTTCAATATTCATTAGCCCGCTCTTTCAAGTGGAAATATAATAAACATTTAGTACTATGCAATACAATGTACTAAAAATATTTTTATTCCGACCAAATCAATAATAGTTTTTAGGCCAGTATGGAAAAATAACCCGACTTTTGCCCGAATATGACAAGAAATAAGTCCTTTTTAGCCGTTTTAGTTCTGATTTTGGTCATTTCCGGCTGCAGCGATAAATACCTGCCCCTCTCAAAAAAATACAGCCCGGTCAGTGCCGATGGTCGGCCGAACTACGCCGAACTGGCCTCTTGGGCTGCCCACCCCGCTAAGTGGGACCCCTCCGACAGCATCCCCAAACCGCTGCGGAAAGAAAAACCCGACCAACAGGTTGATGTATTTTATATACATCCCACCACCCACACCAGTAAGGAAACGGCCGGGCAATTCAATGGCGACCTCAACGACGCATATTTGAACGCCAAAACCGATTACAGTGCCATGCTCTATCAGGCCAGTGTGTTCAATGAATCGGCCCGCGTGTTCGCTCCCCGGTACCGGCAGGGACATATTCAACAATTCTATGCTGCCGATACGATTCGAAGCCGTCAAGCGTTTGAACTGGCCTATTCAGATGTTCGAGCCGCGTTTCAATACTACCTGGAAAAAGAAAACAACAGCCGACCCATCATCATCGCCGGCCATAGCCAGGGCGCCCTCATGGCCTCGCTGCTCTTAAAAGAATTCTTCGACGGAAAACCCCTGCAAGCCAAACTTGTAGCAGCCTATGTGATCGGTTGGCCCATTCGCACCAATGAATACACCACCATCCCGCTTTGTACCATGCCTACCCAAACCAGTTGCCTCTGTAGCTGGAGAACCTTCCGAGAAGGATACCAACCCCCAAACAAAGCAAAAGAAACAGGTACATCCATCGGAGTGACGAACCCCCTGAGCTGGACAACCGACAATACCTTCGTCTCCCGCCAACAAAATCGGGGAAGCGTTCTCTACAAGTACAATAAGGTCTACCCCAAAACCACCGATGCGCAAATCAACGGCGGATACGTTTTCACCAAAAAACCGAAATTCCCCTGGAGCTTCCTCTACCGCACTTCCAATTACCATGCCGGGGATATTAATCTGTACTTTATGAACGTGCGCGAGAATGTTAAGGTGCGGGTGAGTAATTACTGGAAGAGATGAGGGGATGGTTCAACTCCTCAATGTATTCCCACCGCAGGCACCCTTGCTTCTTTCAAAATCTTTTTGGTGGAGCTGCGTTTGAAGATGGCTTCGAGAAAGCGATGTTTCTTGGGGATAGTGATCAGTAGGTCAAGATTGTATTCCTCGGCAAAGCGGTTCAGTCCGGCTTCGATGTCATCCTCTTCAATAAAATGATATACCGGCTTACTGCTTTCTAATAAGGTATGCAACATCAAGGATTGTTCAGGGGTGTTGGCCCGGAATTCACGGTTCTCAAAATCCACATTGATGACATGCAGTTCGGCCTGAAAGGTTTTCTGAAATTCCTGTATAAAACGAGTAGGCATCGTATCGACCACTTCTCGGAAATCACAAGCCAATCCGATCTTTTTGATGCCGTGTCCAAACGACCTTCCATCCGGCACCACGATTACCGGATACTTGAGTTTTTTCACAGCTAGCAAAGTAGTGCTGCCGAACAATACGCGTTGCGCACCGGTGAGTCCGGTCGCCCCCATCACGATGGCAAAGGGGTCTAACTTCTCGGCCAGCTTCTGTACTTCTTCTACCACGTTTCCCAAAATGGCCTCGGAATAAATTTTCAATTCTTTCCCGTGTACGTGTCGAAGGTCAGACTTGATCTGCTCCAATTGTTTTTCTGCAGCACCGCGCAAGTCATCGAGCGATACCATTACGAGCGGACCATCCGCAAAGGCTACCGGCACTTGATATACGTGAACAATCGTTACACTGTGGCCAATGGATTTAGCTAAATCCACTCCATAATTCATGGCATTGTGAGCAACAGTCGAAAAGTCGGTGGCAATAATGATGGTTTTCATGCGACGAAACTATTCGTGCGCTTTCATGGCTAGGGTGACCAAGATTGTGTAAGTACATGACTTAGGGAAGTTGAGAGGATGAGGGCATCAAATTGCTGTTGAACCGTGATTGAACAATGGTTTAGCAATGGGTGGACTACATTGGACATTCGACATTGGACATTGGACTGCCCCGGTCATCGGACACCGGACAATCTCTCCCTCGCAGCGCGTAAAGTTTCTTCTTTTTTGGCAAAACAAAACCGCAGCACCTTATGATCCTCGCCCGTGCGGTAAAAGGCAGATACGGGAATAGTGGCAACGCCAGCCTCTTTGATGAGTCGGATGGCAAAATCGGTATCCGACTCCTCACTAATCTTGTGATACTTCGCGCAGATAAAATAACTGCCGTGACTGGGCAAGAACTCAAACCGGCTTCCCTGCATCAGCGAAAGAAATAAATCACGTTTTCGCTGTAAAAATGTTCCCAACAACAAATAGCCTTCCTTATTTTCAAGATACTCCGCCAAGGCCACTTGCGCCGGCGCAAAACACGTAAACACATTGAATTGATGCACCTTCCGAAATTCTTTCATCAACCCCTCCGGAGCAATACAATAGCCCAGCTTCCATCCGGTACAATGGTAGACTTTGCCGAAAGAAAAACACACAAAGCTTCTTTCGCGCAGATCCGGATAACGCAGCATACTTAAATGCGGCATTCCATCAAAGATCAAATTCTCGTACACCTCGTCGCTGATCAGGTATAGGTCCGGATGCTCCGAAACGATCGAACGCAACGCAACAATATCCAGATCGGTCAGTACCTGCCCGGTCGGATTGTGCGGAGAATTCAACACGATCGCCCGCGTACGCGGCGTGATCTTTCGCTTCAATTCCTCCCAATCGATCCGATAATCGGGGTGCGACAAAGAGATCGTTACCACCACCCCTCTATTCAACTCTATATTCGGAATATAACTGTCGTAAGCCGGCTCAAACACGATCACCTCATCGCCCGGATGTACGATGGTGGTCAGTGCCGTATAAATCGCATAAGTACCGCCGGGTGTGATCGTAATGGCTGTACTCGGATCAATCGAAGCTCCATAAAGCGCCTGCACTTTTTCTGCGATCTTTTCGCGTAACGGCAAATACCCGGGCATCGGTGCGTACTGGTTGAATCCGTCGCGCATCGCTTTGCTCACCCCCTCCCGCAACGCTTCGGGCATGGGAAAATCAGGAAACCCCTGCCCCAGATTCACTGCCTGATGCTCCACGGCCAACGCACTCATCGTGCTGAAGATCGTCGTACCCACCCGCTGAAGTTTGGATTCAAATGCCATATCAGAGATATTGTTCGCCGAAATTCCGTTTCACCTCGGCTACATATTCCTTAATCGCCTGCTCCTGATCGCGCTTACAGATCAACAGCACATCGGGTGTATCCACAATGATGTAATCCTTCAATCCCTGCAACACCATCAGCTTGTCACCCGCCGCATGCACCATGCAATTGTTCGCATCCACCACCATCACCTGCTTGCCCACCACCGCATTGCCGAAATAATCTTTTTCCATGTTGTCCCACACACTGTTCAATGTACCCAGATCGCTCCAGCCAAAATCAGCCGGGATCACAGACACGTTTTCCGCCTTCTCCATCACGGCAATATCGATCGAGGTATTCACACAAAGCGAATAGATCCGTTCCACCGCCTCGGCTTCCGCCGAGGTATTGAAAGCCGACCGCTCGGCCTGGAATAATTCATTGATCTCAGGCATGTGTCTCTCCAACGCCGCCAGGATGCTGTCAACCGACCAAGTGAAGATCCCCGCATTCCATAAAAAATCACCGCTGGCCAAAAAAGTCTTGGCCATCTCCAGATTGGGTTTTTCGGTAAACGTCTTCACATCAAACACTTCGCCTACCCGTACCTCCGGATCGAACTGAATGTATCCGTAGCCCGTGTTGGGGTGATTGGGTTTGATGCCGATGGTGACCAACGCATCGCGCGTTTCGACAAAATCAAAAGCCTGATTCACCACCGAACCAAAAGCCACCGGATCCATAATCAAATGATCGGCCGGCGCCGCGATCATCGACGCCTTCGAATCGATGGCAATTAACTTATACGTAATGTAAGCAATACAAGCCGCGGTGTTCTTACGATAGGGCTCGGCCAAGATCCGATCCGCTGCGATCTCCGGCAGTTGCTCCCGCACCAGCGAAACATATTCAGCGGAGGTGACAATAAAAATATTTTCAGCAGGCACCAAGTGTTTGTATCGATCTACCGTCTGCTGGATCAGCGTTCGACCTAAACCCAATACATCCAAGAATTGTTTGGGATAGGTAGCTCGACTCATCGGCCAAAACCGACTGCCGATTCCCCCGGCCATTACCGCCACGTATCGATGCTTATTCATAAGTCAATGCAATCCTTCCCGGATCAGGTCATGTATATGAATCATACCCACATATCGATCGTCCTGCACCACCGCCAACTGCGAGATCGAATGATCCTGCAACACACTCAACGCCTCCACCGCCAGGGCCTCCGGAGCGATCCACTTGGGACCAGCCGTCATAATATCAATGGCTCTCATCCCGCTCCAATCCACCCCCCTTTCCAACATGCGACGCAGATCCCCATCCGTAATGATGCCCAATAATTTCTCCTGTGCATCCACCACGGCCGTCACCCCCAAACGCTTTTGCGTCATTTCCAAAATGGCCTCCTGTACCAACGCTTCCGCGCGAACCGAAGGCTTCTCATTGGCACGAGCCAGATCCATCACCCGCAAATACAACCGCTTGCCCAACGCACCACCCGGATGGACGCGGGCAAAATCATCCGAACGAAAACCACGCAGCTTCATCAAACAGATCGCGAGCGCATCGCCCATCACCAACTGCGCCGTGGTACTGGTGGTAGGGGCGAGGTTATTGGGACAAGCCTCCTGCTCCACCACCGTATCAATTACCACATCCGCCTGCAAGGCCAAATACGAATCCAACTTACCTACCAACGCGATCAAGGTATTGCCAAACTCCTTTACCAACGGCACCAATGTTTTGATCTCCGCACTCTCCCCACTCTTGCTGATCAACACCACCACATCGCCCGGCATGATCATCCCCAAATCACCATGAATGGCATCCGCCGCATGCATGAACGCCGCCGGCGTACCCGTTGAATTGAAGGTGGCTACGATCTTCTGCGCAATCACTGCACTTTTTCCAATACCACTGATGATAACTCGACCGGTGGCCTCCGATAATACCTGAACGGCCTGCTCAAAATCCGCACCGATCCGATCAGCCAAAGCCGCCACGGAAGCAGATTCTATTTGAACGGTCTCCCGCGCTATGTTTTGAATGGATATGGCCATGAGGAGAAAACAGAGCAAAACTAACCAATTTTAATGGCCTAATCGGGTTCGTTTAAAACCCTTCAAACCGTTGTTTTTCCCCTTGAAATCAGTCACTTGAACGCTAACTTCGCCATCCCAAAAAATAAAAAACCCCACCCCGCCGAAACTTCGTATCTTATGGATTGAACCGAATGGACCGAAGTTTGTTTAAGGAAATGTCAAAAAAAGAGAGCATAAAGACTACAAAGACGAAGAAAACCCCTGCCCGTAACGGCAAATCTGACTTACACCAGGCCCTCCAAGAGCACTTCGGGTTCGATCAGTTCAAAGGCCAGCAGGAAAAAGCCATTGAATCGCTATTGGCGGGACACGATACGTTTGTGATCATGCCCACCGGTGGCGGCAAAAGTCTCTGCTACCAACTCCCGGCCCTGATCAGCGAAGGCGTGGCCATTATCGTTTCGCCCCTTATTGCGCTGATGAAAAATCAGGTCGACCTGATCCGCGGCTACAGCAGCGAAGATGCCATCGCCCATTTCCTGAACTCCACCCTCAGCAAAAAAGAGATCAAAGAAGTGCAGGCAGACCTGACCAGCGGCACCACCAAGATGCTCTATGTGGCCCCCGAAACCATGACCAAAGCCGAAAACCTGGAATTTTTCAGCGGACTCCGTATCTCCTTCTTTGCGGTAGATGAAGCGCATTGCATCTCGGAATGGGGACATGATTTCCGACCCGAATACCGCCGCCTGCGTGAAATGATGAACGAGATTAGTCCCACCTCCCCCATGGTCGCCCTCACCGCTACGGCTACTCCCAAAGTACAAACCGACATTGTCAAAAACCTTGAACTCCGCCAGCCCAATATTTTTATTTCTTCCTTCAACCGGTCGAATCTTTTTTATGAAGTTCTTCCTAAGATCAAAAAGTCACAGACCGACGAGAACATCGTTCGCTTCATCAAATCGATGAAGGGAAAAAGCGGCATCATCTACACGCTCAACCGAAAAACAACCGAAGAACTGGCCGATATCTTAAAGGCCAACGGCATCAAAGCCGTAGCTTATCACGCGGGACTCGACAGCAAACTGCGGGCCGAACGGCAAGACCAATTCCTCGGCGAAGACGTACAAGTGATCTGCGCCACCATCGCCTTCGGCATGGGAATTGACAAGCCCGATATCCGCTTCGTCATCCACTACAACATTCCTAAGTCGATCGAGAATTATTATCAGGAAACCGGAAGAGCCGGGCGCGACGGACTGGAAGGAAAATGCATTCTCTATTATTCGCACAAAGACGTCAGCAAACTCGAACACCTGATGCGCGACAAGCCCCTGAGCGAACGCGAAGTGGGTGCCCAACTCATACAGGAAACCGTTGCCTTCGCGGAAACCGGCGTCTGCCGCCGACGCGTACTGATGAGCTACTTCGGCGAAGAATACCCAAAGGAGAATTGCGGACAGTGCGACAACTGCCGAAATCCCAAAGAAAGACAAGAAGCAAAAGCCGAAGCCACACAAGTATTAAAAGCGATCCGTGAACTCGATGAGCGCTTCGCCACCGATTACGTGATCTCCATCCTGATCGGAAAGATCACCCCGCAAATTCAAATGTTCAGACACGAGGGCGTAGAAGCCTTTGCTTCGGGCAACGACCAGGAACCGTATTTCTGGAACTCCTTGATCCGACAAATGATCCTGGAAGGATTGCTCACCAAAGACATCGAAGAATACGGCATCCTAAAGATCACCAAGAAAGGAGAAACGTTCCTGAAAAAACCCAAGTCCTTCGAAATGGTCATCAACAACCTCTACAACGATGCCCATGCCGATGACGAGGAAGGCGCCGGCGAAGAAGGCGAGGCCGTGGCACTCGACGACCGACTGATGAAGATGCTGATGGAACTGCGCCAACAAGAAGCCAAGAAAAAAGGATTGCCCCCGTTCGTGATCTTTCTGGAATCGTCGCTTCACGACATGGCCACGTTCTATCCGACCACGTTAGAAGGACTCGAAAAATGCCAAGGCATCAGCAAAGGCAAGGCCCTCAAATACGGAAAGCCGTTCGTTGACCTGATCGCTCGATACGTAGAGGATAACGGCATCGAACCACCGGATGATTTTGTAATGAAGAGCGTCATCAATAAGAGTGGAAACAAAGTTTATATCATTCAGAATACCGATAAGAAGGTTTCACTCGAAACCATCGCCAAGAACAAAGGCTGGCGCATGGATGAAATGCTGGAAGAAATGGAAAGCATCGCTGCCAGCGGTACTCGACTCAACCTCGATTACGCGATCGATGAAATGCTCGACGAAGAAGAACAAGACGAGATCATCGAATACTTCAAAGGATGTGAGACCTCCTCCCTGCAAGTAGCCCAAGAAGAACTGGCCGATTTTGATTTCAACTGGGAACAACTCAAGATCATGCGGATCAAGTTTTTGACGAAGTACGGGATGTGAGCGCCAGCGGCGGTCGAATGTCCAATGACCGCTGCGCGGACTGTACGCTAAACAGTAACTTCGTTTATGCGCTATATTCTACCCCTTTCCTTACTCACGCTTGCCTGTGCCTCCATGAAAGTTCCTACATATAAATCTGTCAATCACATCGTGGCTCATCGGGGCGCCTTCAAGAAAAACGGATTCCCGGAAAATTCTATTGCCTCTCTGCAGGAAGCGATTCGCCTCGGTTGCGCGGGTTCCGAGTTCGATGTACGGATGAGTGCCGATGACTCATTAGTCATCAATCACGACGCGCATCACAACAAGCTGGAGATCGAGAAAACTCGTTACGCGGAACTCATCCAGTATCCACTTTCTAACGACGAGAAATTGCCCACCCTCCGCGAGTATTTACTGGCAGGTGAGAAAGGAAACAAGCATACGGATCTGGTGTTGGAGATCAAACCCTCCGGACTTGGTCCCGATCGCGCCCGGGCGATTGTCGACAACGTACTTGACCTGGTGAAGGAAATTAAGCCTTCTTATCGCATCGTGTACATCAGTTTCGATTACAATATGTGCACGCGCATACTCGAGAAACTACCGAAGGCGCATGTGCAATATCTCAATGGCGATAAAACACCCGATCAATTAAAGGAGGCAGGTATTAAGGGGATGGATTATAACTACAGCGTTTATAAAAAGCATCCGGAATGGATCACGCGCGCTAAAGAATTGGGAATCGTTTTGAACGTGTGGACGGTTAACGAACTGACCCAGATGGACGACTTCCTTAAACAAGGCTTTGATCTGATTACAACCAACGAACCTGAGGAAGGATTAAAGAGGCAGTAGAACTGTGCGCCGACCACCGTCCGCCGACCGCCAACTAGCAACTATAAACTACTGACAGCCGACACCCGCCTTCGCCAAGGCTTCGGCGGGCAATG
The DNA here is from genome assembly GCA_016868775.1 of Bacteroidota bacterium. Classification (GTDB taxonomy): domain Bacteria; phylum Bacteroidota; class Bacteroidia; order Chitinophagales; family Chitinophagaceae; genus JJ008. Next base: position 335,904 of record VGFT01000001.1, read on the forward strand.
TCGGACTGCTCCAGTCACTTCAACCCCCCATCCATCCAGGCCGCGCGCTGGAACATCCACCTTTTCAAGCGGTTGACTTCTTCGTCGTAAGATTTTTCAGGGGGTAAGGTCCATTGTATTTTTCTTTCCATCACTTTCCACTTGTCTTGATTTTTGAGCGCGACGGGTCGGATGCCGGCAACCAGCTCATCTACCTGTTTGGATAAGGCGCTATCAGTGAACAGTTCCCCGCGTAGCTCACGCCACCGTACCCTTAATTCGCGTTTAAAATCGGTTTGGTCAAACATCAATGTCCACCAGCTGGGGGCGGCCAGATTTTTCAACGAGTCTGCATCGTTGATCCGAAATCGCCATTTCCCCCAACCCTGTGCTTGAAACAAAATACTATTGCCAAAAGCAAGGTCAAAATCCCACAAGGGCCCCATTCTCAATTTGCCGTCAGATAAAACCTGAAAATAACAACTGCTGCGGTAGGCATCTGGGCTATTGGCCCATTCGCTAAAAAGAAAATAATCGATAAAGGATCTTTTATCTACCAGTTGCTCCCATTCATTTGTTTTTTTCAAGAGGGATTGTTCAAATCGTTCTACCGCCAGAAAGGCCGCATTGATGGAGTGGCCGGGCAGACTGTCGTGGAACCGGATGAAGACGAGTGGATTTAAAATGGAAGGCCATTGAGGTCTTATTTTGGCGGTCGGCTTATCGATCTTCAGAATATGTGTGGCTTGGGGAACTCGACCGGCCGACAAATCAATCTTCTCCCTCCATTCATACAAACCCATATAAGCGGTATCAATGGTGAGTTCGGTAAACAGACTCTTAGGGCTATAGTGACCCATTTTTTGGAACAGCGCTTGTGCCAACGCATTTCGGATGCAGGTGCGATCGGCATAAGGTCCGTATAAGACCCAATTGCCCTGCAACGTCAGTCCATTCCAAGAACGGATCTTCTTGCCCTTATTTCGGAGATGGATACTGTAGGAACGTTTGGGAAATTTACGGGAGGCAGACCCCCGGTATTCAATACCGACGCTCATTTGAATATCGGTCTCCTCCTCCTGAAACTGGATAGAGCAACCTTTTTTATCCTCTACCGGGATGCTGTCGATAGCAATATTCAGGTGGATATGTGGGAAGGAAGACCGAGGCGATTGATTACAAGCACAGAAAACAAGGAAAACAAAGAGTGGATAAAGACGCATCAGAATCCATATCCATCGAGGTATTCATACGCGGGCTCACTATAAAGTAATTCTTCGTAGACAATTTTTATATCTCCGTTCACTTTACGAAGGGTCATTACCTTCTCTCCTTTGTCAGCATAGTTTCCCATATAACTCACCCATACTTGCTCAAAGCTTACTTTCGACCGTCCATCCTCATTAAGATGGGTTATCCGAAGGTTATTCATAAAAACTTCGGGTTTACTCTTTCTGAACTCGGTAAGTGCGATATCGACCCAGCCAGCATAGTTGTATGTACTTTTTTTCTGTCGTGTGGCCGCTTGACACCGACAAACAACCGCGGGTCATACATACTCACATAGGTATCGTATGTATGGGTATTGTATACTTTAAGCCAACGCTCCATAAAGGCCTTCACCTCCGGTCGGGTCATTGGCTCCTCCTGTTCAACCGGCTCCGGGGGCGTCGTGGATGTAGATTCTTGATCCGATCCTCCGGCAGGAACTTTCGGATTCCCCTGACAACCGGCAAGAATCAGACAGGAGATAAGGATAAAGCTGAAACGTTTCATATCCGAATATTTAAGGGAAGATAATAAAATTCCGAAACCGTCCGCGCACCGGACATTGGACATTCGACATTGGACATTGGACTTCCTCGGACAGTAGACGTCCGCGAAGCGGACAATTCCGTACCTTCGTCCCCTCCTCCGGGAGCGGACCCTTAGCTCAGTTGGTTAGAGCGACAGACTCATAATCTGTGGGTCGCAGGTTCAAGCCCTGCAGGGTCCACTTTTACTTTTTAAATCATAACCTTTCCTTAACTGCACAGCCGATAGTTTTGCCCCCTTATGAAAATGAAGCATTTCCTCCTCCCCACCCTTTTGTTGATCTGTATTGCCGGAACAGCACAGGATACTCCAAAAAACAAGAAATCCAAGCCCAAGATCGACCTGACCGGTCGGTCGAACGATCACCTGCTGCTGCAGGCTGGCTATACGCAGTGGACCAACTTGCCCGATACCCTGAAGACGAGCGGACTCTCCAAATCCCTGAACGCCTATTTGATGTTCGATTTCCCCTTCAAGAACGACCCCCGGCTGAGCATGGCCTTTGGTCCGGGTATCGGCTCCGACCACATCCTCTTCACCAAGCGAAACATTGGCATTAAGGAATTGACGCCCACGCTTCGGTTCACCAACGTACAGGACACCAACCACTACAAAAAAACAAAACTCGCAACGGTTTATGTGGAAGCTCCTATCGAGTTTCGTTTTAATAAGAACCCCGACAAGAACAATGGATTCAAATGGGCCATCGGCATGAAAGTAGGAACCCTGATCAATGCACATACCCGCAACTCGAAATGGGAAAACCGCAGCGGCAACCTGCTAAATAATTATTTGATGAAGGAAAGCAGCAAACGATTCTTCAACCGCACCCGATTGGTTGCACAGGCACGGGTGGGACTTGGTCACATCAGCGTCTACGGCAGCTATCAACTGACCACCGTCATCAAAGATGGATTTGGTCCGGCTGTAAGGCCATTGACCGTAGGACTTACGATTTCGGGACTTTAAACAAGTTTGGGCAGTTTGGCGAGTTTGGTGAGTTTGGGCAGTTAAAAAACAACTATCCAAACTGTCCAAACTACCCAAACTTTCCAAACTTCGCTTGCGATGATTGATAACAAAAACAAAATCCTGCAATCCGAGCGCGCCGTTCTCGTTGGTGTAATCCAAAAAGACCAAACCGAGGCGCAGGTAAATGAGTACCTCGATGAACTCGCCTTCCTCGCCGAAACCGCCGGTGCCATCGCCGTACATCGCTTCACACAAAAACTTCCGCATCCCGACAGCCGCCACTTCGTCGGCAAAGGCAAACTCGAAGAGATCAAGCAATACGTACAGGCCAAAGACATTCGTGTGCTCATCTTCGACGACGAACTCACCGGCGCCCAGATCAACAACATCGAAAAAGCCGTAGGGGCCAAAACGATCGATCGAAGCGACCTCATCCTAGATATTTTCGCCCGCAGAGCCAAAACCGCCCAGGCCCGCGCCCAAGTAGAACTGGCGCAGTATCAATACATCCTTCCGCGCCTGCGCGGGATGTGGAAACACCTTGAGCGACTGGGAGGCGGAATCGGTACCCGTGGTCCGGGTGAAACCGAAATCGAAACCGACCGACGCATCGTACGCGATAAGATCTCGCTTTTGCGCAAACGTCTGGAGACGATCGATAAACAATCTCAAACCCAACGCAAGGAACGCGGAGAATTTATTCGGGTAGCATTAGTGGGTTATACCAACGTCGGAAAATCGACGCTGATGAATCTGCTGAGTAAGCGCGACGTATTTGCCGAGAATAAATTATTCGCTACGCTGGACACCACCACCAGTAAAGTGGTATTCGAAAGCATTCCGTTCTTATTGAGTGATACGGTTGGATTCATTCGCAAGTTGCCGCATCATTTAGTAGAGAGTTTCAAGAGCACGCTGGATGAAGTGCGCGAAGCAGATATTTTGTTGCATGTGGTAGATATCTCACATCCGCAGTATGAAGAGCAGATGGCGGTGGTGAATGAGACGTTACGGGAGTTGGGTTCGGCGGAGAAGCCGGTACTTACGATCTTCAATAAGATGGATAGATACGAGGCACAGACTTTCGATCAATGGTTGGAGCCGGGTACCAAGCACGAGATCCTGAACGATCTGTATCAGCGCTGGGAAAACGGAACGAACGGAAGTTGCGTATTTATTGCCGCAATGGAAAAAAGAAATCTGGATAAACTGCGTACTACAATCTTGGAGAAGGTGAAGGACATGTATCGCGTACGATATCCGTATCGGAGTATTACGGTTGAGGGGTGAGGGGATGAGAGGATGAGCATGACCGAAAAGCTGTTGAACAATTATTGAACGGTGGTTTAACCATTGTTTAGCTACTGTTCAACCATCGTTAACCCATTGTTCAACTACCGTTAACCTATGATCAAAATCGCAGAACATCCCAATGAGCTCGGTTTCGCTTCCAACGGACTAGTCGAAATAACCGTGAACGGAAAAAAGATTTGTGTGGCCCGGGTGGTGGAGGGTTTGGAGATAAAGTTGTTTGCTTGTGCGGCGGCTTGTCCACATGCCGGCGCGCGGATGGCGAATGGGACGATAGATCCTTTAGGCAACGTTATTTGTCCGCTGCACCGCTATAAATTCAGTATGGTTAACGGCCGGAACGTTTCGGGCGAGGGGTATCACTTGAAGACCTGGAAGGTGGAGTGGCGGGAGGATGGGGTTTGGATTGACTTGGGAGGAATGGTTTAACCATAGTTGAACGATCGTTTAACAGTAGTTTATCCGCCGTTCAACCACATTCAACAGCAGTGTGGAAGGCTTCAACCGCTTCGATAAGGTTAGCAGTTGGTTTGGGGGGATTGAGCAGTGCTTTAGCGAATATTTTCCGGTCACGGTCGGTTGACAGGAACTCATTGGGCCTGGCGGATGGGACTCCGGGCACATTGGCAGATAAATCGGTTTTATCTACACTCATCGCTACTTTTTGCTTTGTCGATGACTTTTTCATGGGAGCAAAGATCCTTAAAGCGCGGGGGTCGGTGCGTACAACTTTGTGAGGGGCTGAACTCCTCACCCAAACCTCCATCTCCCATCTTTAATGGCGTAATTTTTTACCAAAACCGACCCATTTGGTTTTCCCGAAATCCCCAGATTCCTTATTTTTGCCTCCCTTTCGAGGGAAGGTTGGGTCAGACAACGGTAAATAGCTGATACATACTCCTCCTTAGCTCAGTTGGTTAGAGCATCTGACTGTTAATCAGAGGGTCGCTGGTTCAAGTCCAGCAGGGGGAGCCATACTGGACAAGCCATCAGCAATGATGGCTTTTTCTTTTAAAATCAACAAGTTAGAGTAGCTGCATCTTTGTTTTCGACAAAAGTGATTTTTTCGGAATAGATGCAGCTAAGGATTTTATGTAAAACACCTTTTCTTGGAAGAGTTCGCTCAATAATTAAAACGTCACATTTATGATTTAAGATAAGCGCATTTCTTTGTATATTTATTATTTCAAAACAGTTTAGGGTAGTATCGTTTAAATTATGAATTCAGCATTTGTTATTTCGGCTGCTTACCGTTGGCCAGACGAAAGAAAAAAAGAAAAAACCAATCACTCTGAAATTGCAATAAAACATATTGCAAAAATGATTACCAACAGGTTCAATCGGAAAGAAAAATTCCCTACAATTAATATTAGTTATAAAAGATTAAGAGCCTCGGCCGGTAAAACAATGCTTGAAAGCATTTTCAAAAGAATCGAGACATCTAACGTTGTCATTTTTGATATATCTGAGGATAATCCAAATGTTTTTTTAGAACTAGGTATAGCAATGGCATTAACTAAAAACAACTATAATATTTCAGTTTACCTAATAAAAGAGAGGAAAGAGAAGGGAAGGTTGCTTTCAGAACTCCCCAGTGATTTACAGGGCTATTTTATATCTGAATATATAGTAAATGCAAAAGGAGAAGTTTCTTTTCAAGATAACAATTCATTAAGAATGAGTATCGAAAGCGATGTAAAAGAATTTTATGCTTCGAGATCACCTCGAGATTCTAAAATCGATGAAATAAATTATCAATAACCTAAAACTAATAAGCCATGAATTCATTAAATTTATCTGCTTTTTTCCTTTTTTCCTCTTTTTTGATTTCGTGTTCGAACGCAAAAATCAATAATGTTTCCATTGATTCGCCTCCCGAATCTGTATTTAAGGGTTCTTCTGTTCAATTAAAAGCAGTTGTAAAGGGCGAGGGAAAGCCCGATACCACATTGAATTGGGTGATTGTAGAACCAGTTGCGAAGGGAACCACAATTACTAAGGAAGGATTATTAACAGTAAGTAATGATGAAACAGCTCAATTAATTACTATTAAGGCCGTTTCAGTAGCGGATACTTCTAAAGCAGCTTCACTAGGCATTAAAATACAAACAGATCCGAAATCTTATTATGGAAGTTGGGAGTCTATTCGTGAAAATAAAGCTAGAAACCTTGATCTTTCTGAAAATTCTTTAGCTTTCAAATGGTTATACAATGGCAGTGGCTATACTGTGTCAGATATAAAATGGGTTCCAGCATATAATGAGGATCCCGCAACAAACCAAGATTTCCCTAATGGCTTTTACGTAACTGGCATTGTAAGCAAATCATATAACAACGAAACAAAAATGGGACTGCTACAAAAAAATACTTTATTTATAAGTGGAGATGGTAAAAAAATTTTACGTACGGTTGATGGCTCCGGCGATCAGATTGTATGGATAAAGAAACAATAGTTAATTATAAAATATTTTTTATTTTATAATTCAAGTAAGTTGGCTTTCTGATTCAGGCTGAAAAAAAGTTCTACTTCTGTTTATTAACTGTGCCCCATTTTAAATAAAGGAATTTTCAATTCTTTAGTGAAAAGTTTAGATCTATAGAATCTTAAAATACCGTAAATTCAAGGGAAGTATTACTATGTTTTACAACTTATTATAATTTCAGAAAGCTTGAAATAGCTGCATCTTTTGTCTGTAAGTGGAGCAGATATAAAGATAAAAGGGTTATACTTGTATAGTGTAACCCTTTTTTATGAATGACCTTGACGAAATAAAAAACTTCGGGCCTTATATGGTCAAAATAATGAATCTGATTGGAATACATTCAAGAGAAGACCTAATGACCTCAGATTACAAAACAATCAAAAAGAATTTAATTAAGGCCGGAGTAAAACCACACCTTAATATCTTCTACTCAATTGAAATGGGATTACAAGGGAAGAGTTGGAACGAGATTACTTCTAATGAAAAGAATGAAATCAAAAAAATCTTAGAGGGTGTAAAATGAATCAAATTCTGAAAAATTTCAGAAAGTTCAACCCTTTATTTTCCTAATAGTCACATACTCAATCATCGTATTATAGCTGCATCTTTCGAGGAAAAGGGGAGCCAGAGTGCACAAGGCGACAGAAATGTCGCCTTTTTTGTTGTCTATTAGTGAGTTAGGACAGTTGCATCTTTTGTATTTTCAACAAGAGGTTTTTTTGAAAAGATGCAACCTCTTACCTATTATTTTTCAATTTTGCATTCAGGAAATTTAATGCTTCCTCAATCCAATCTTGGTTTTCAGTAAGGTAAATGTTGGGTTTAATACCTATCCCATCAATACCTGCTCCTATATCTATTCTACGGCTACGAGTGGTTGGCGACCAAAGTCTATATGGCATATCACAAAAATCAGATTCTCTTAAATTAGAATAATCTAATGTTCCCGATGTATTTTGTCCCATCAATGTTACCTTTTTACTCTGAATAGCTTCAAGCAAAAATTGTTCAGTAGAACTAGCGCAACCTTCATTAATAAGAATTACCACATTCTTAGGGAATAGCAGCGGTGTATAGCTTGAATCTATATAGTCTTCAATGATATTTACATTTTGGTTTAGCTTCAGTTTAAGTTTATCTACCATTTTTTGATATTCTGCTCGATTATCCGATGATAAATTAGGTTCTTGTAGCATCAATTCCCAACCTTTTATATTATCATTTGAAGCGTACATATCCACGCCTATACCATTTATTGGTTGTGTGTATAAATATGGTGAAATAATATAATAAACATCATCACTACCGCCTCGATTATTTCTTAAATCTAGAATAAGGTTTGATTTTTTTGATAGATTATCTTTGTTTGAAACAAATAAAGAATCTATTGTGGCTTTTGATTTCCAACTGAAACTTGGTATATTAAAGTATATGGTATTTTCGTTCAGAAGCTTTGCTTCGAAGTTATAATTTATATTATCAACTATATCCTTTCCATTCTTAACGAAACCACTTATCAATTCACCGTTCCTTGGTTTTATAGTTGCAAAGGCTAACGTATGAGAGGAGTTATACAATAAAAAATATTCGTTTGCTGATTTTTCTTTAAGTTCGCCTATAACACTACCATTTTCAAATTTACTATCGCTTGATTTTATTACTACAGCAACATAATCTCTAAAAGGATTTTTGTTTTTTAGAACCGCAATTAAAAAGCCTTCGCCTTTTTTAGTGTAAATGCCCTCTATCCCTTTTGCGCTTTCTAATTTCTTTATTAGCGCCTCGCTTACCGCAAGCTTTTCAATTGGAAAATCAGTTTGAAGTTTTTGGGGTTGGATTTTCTCTATTGCTTCTGTGTTCAATACAGTATACAAATGATTATCATTAAAAAAACTCATCCACTGGTTAATAACAAAATAGCATTGCGTCTTATTTATAGCTTGTGCGGCAACTTGCTCTTTATTCGCTGTGAAGTCTTTGTATTTATTAATGTTACTTGTTGTTACCTTATCTTTAAAACCAGCATAATTTGATTCTAAATGGTTTTTAATTTTTGAAAATTCTTCTTGGCAGTTGCATTGTGCCTGTATTAAAAATGGAATGCCTAAAAAGGCGATTGTAATGAATAATGTTTTCATATTAGCTTGTCTAGTTTTTAATAAAGATGAATTTTGAATAAAAAAGGTTGCATACTGTTTCTATTTTTCTTCTAATTGTATAATTTTCTCGTTAAACGAATTAACCTCATAAATGTTACATAATCTTTTAAAAAAATAATTCAACCCTTTAATTTCCTAATAGTCACAAACTCAATCATCGTATTATAGCTGCATCTTTCGTCTGTAAGGGGAGCAAGTTGTGAAAACAGGTCTAAATCGACCTGTTTTTTTATTTTACCACTTTGTAAGTGATTGAAAATCTGAAAGATAACTTCAATGGGTTTGGTGTATGAGATGGTTGCATCTTTTTCTTCGTTGAAATAAATTTTTTCGGACAAGATGCAGCCGAGGATTCTCCTTTTCATCACACCGGTACTCTTCTGATAGAACTCTACAATGTGTTCTAATGTTGGAACATCTTCAAACAAGAATTTCTTGAGAGGTGTCTGTTCATCAACCATATCCCGGAGGTTTATTTCAGTGTGGTAGATTTTGGACTCCACCTCCGTTGTTTATTTTATCGCCTTATGGAATTTCTCTATCATATTTTGATTTCCCTGAACGTAGATAATATCTCCTTGTTTTAGAACTTCTGTTGGCTGAATAGAATCTAACATTTCTTCTTTACGTTTAATACCCAAGATATTTATTCCATGCTCCGCTCTCAAATTCAAGTCTTTCAATGGCTTTCCCAAAAACTCTTTACTATCTGAGTTGATTCTTAGACAGGTTATATTGAAATCAGCAATATTCTTAGGTCGATAGGTCTTTGGTAGTTTAAGTTCTCCCTTAAAGAGTTCGTAATTATCTGCACGTACTTTTTCTATAAATTGGTCAATATCATCTTCAGGCACAAGGAAGTTTTGAAGCACATGGGTAAAGATTTGTACTGAAGTTTCAAATTCTTCAGGTATTACTTCGTCCGCACCTAATGCAATTAGTTCAGAAATTTCTTTGACATATCTTGTCCTCACTACTAGGTAAAGTGATTCTGAGTGTGACCTAATATTTTTAATTATGGTCTTTGTTGCTTGATTATCTGAAATAGCAATTACAGCAGCTCTAGCATTAGGAAGTTGTACCGCTTCAAGAATGGGGTCTTGACTAGCGTCTCCGAAAATAAAAGGAAGTCCTTTAGCTTTATGTTGTCGAACTATTTCAGCGTTCATCTCAATTACTACGTAAGGAATGTTACTTGCTGATGCTGCCTTTGCTAAGTTGCTTCCATTTACTCCATAACCAACGATAATTAAATGGTTCTCAAATTTTTCATCACTTATTTCCGACATGTTTTTATTGGAAATGAAAGTAGGGTCAAGCCCAATTTTCTTAGATATTCCAATAAACCTATTGGCAATCCGTTCAGAAAAAATGATTATAAACGGGGTTAATATCATAGAAACAATAGATACTGATAGGAAATATTGATTGGTTTGAGCAGTTAATAAATTGTATTCAATACCTACCTTGGATAATATAAAGGCAAACTCACCCACTTGAAAAAGTGAAAGCCCTGTCAGTAAAACTGTTCTTGGCGGATACTTTAATGCAGCAACTGCAAGACCCGCAATTATTGATTTGATAATAAATACCAAAAGCACTAAGAACATTATTGTCGGAATGTTGCAAATGAAAAAGCTTAAGTCAAGCAACATACCAACTGACACAAAGAAGAAACTCGTAAATAGCTCCCGAAACGGCAAAATAATACTGGTTGCCTGGTAGCTATATTCTGATTCAGAAATGATTAAACCTGCAATGAACGCCCCTAAGGCCAAGGATAAACCTACTTCGGACGTAAGGAATGCCACAGCAAAACATAGCGTAAATGTGACCAAAAGGAAAAGTTCTTTACTATTGGTTTTAGCTACTGCATGCATCAGTTTAGGAACAATGTAACGGGCGCTAATTATAGTAACCACAATTACAACAGCAGATTTTAAAACCAATGAAAGAATGCTCATTCCTATGTTTGTTGATTCACCTGCAATAAGCGGGGTAACAAGCATCATGGGAACTACAATAATGTCTTGGAAGATTAGTATGGCAAGTGCATTTCGCCCATGTGGTGCTGAAATTTCCTTTCTGTCTTGTAAAGTTTTTAAGACAATAGCGGTACTGGATAATGAAAAAAGAAAGCCAACAAAAACAGATTCATTCCATCGGTAGCCAAGAAAGTAATAAATTAAACCTGTAACGATTGCTGTAATTCCAACTTGTAAGAGTCCACCAATAAAAACAGTTTTTTTAATTGAAGCCAATTGTTTTAAGGACAGTTCCATTCCGATTACGAAAAGCAGAAGGATAACGCCTATTTCAGATAAAACTTCTACTTGTTCAAGATCATTGATTAGGCTTAGTCCATATGGCCCGATTATTATTCCTGTAAGCAGAAAACCTATAATCGAAGGCAGTTTAAGTTTTTGAAGTACAAAAACAATTACGACTGAAAAACCTAACAGTATAAGAATGTCTTGTATTAATGGTAAATGCATCAGCTTTCCTTGTCTTTTAGTTGTTTAATTTCTTTTTTCATTATACTCACTTTTGCCCATAAAATCGAAACTGCAATTGTTAATCCGATAACGATTAAATGGTGAACCAATAAGATTCTTTCTATGTCACTATCTGTTAAGTCAAATATCATGGTTTAATATCTTGGTTTCTGTCTTTTCTACAATGAGGCACAACAGGTTGATAGATGTTCGACATTCGCATTTGATTAGCAATAAAATCACGCAACTGATCAAAATCCATAGATAAAGTAATTTTAGACAATGGCTACCCCTTGCAGCCAATATTGTACCTACTTAGTATCGAAAATCTCATTATGTTGCTCCAAGTAATTTAAATTATAACTACTCAATCCCTCTATTCTCTCTTGACCCGTAACGCCTATTTTTTCGAATGCAGCCCTTTCAATTTTATCTGACAAGACGATTTTTCCTTGATTCGAAAATGTTATAAAATGTTTGTCAAAAAGAGCATCATAAGTGGGTGACAATAATATTCCATTATGGACATCAAGCCTTTCCTCATTTGTAGCTTTAGACCAGGGTACAATATGGGAGGCAACAAGGATTTCGATTTTGTCGAATTTAGTAACGGCACATTGATATTGCCACCTGTGTATGACTCTTTTTCTATAAGCTCCTTTGTATGTCGTCAAAGAAAGTGGACGGTTTAGTTGTAGAGGGTTTCGTTGTTTAAATGTAGGATTTTTTCATGGCAGTTTAAATTTAAGATTAATACTTAAGTTTTAAACTGTCTGCTTTTTAGGGATACTTACACTGCACCATGATACTCTTTCAAAACATACAACCGAACCAGTTCAATACATTTTTGATTTTGAAAAGAACGAAGTGGACAAACATGCTTTGCGTGGATGCGCATATACCCTTTCGCCACCCCCTCCTCCTCATAAAAAAAGAAGTTATCCGCTTCATCCGCTAATTCCATTGCACATTGCGTCGAATTAAAAAATCGATCCAAAACACCCCGCATGTCATCCCTGGTGCAAGTATTGCCAAAAGTATCGTCAAAGGTCGTTTTGCCAATATGCGCTAATAATTCCACATCATTCGTAGTGCCACGTCGTATCATGGGGCAAAATTATTAAAACCAGCGCACAACCGGTAATGTCTACCGTAGCAACATACTTTAATTCGATAATATGAGCCAGATAGCGGCATAATGAAAATCATCCCCGCGACTGAACAAAATAAAAAGTCCGGTGTTTTAACAATTCATGAGTACCCGCCTACAAGAACTAAAGAAGCAACTGGAGCCCGAAAGAATTAAGCTTCTCTCCCACCCGGTTTATACAAAAATCAAGGACCTGGAGGGTCTCCGGAAATTTGCATCCGTTCACGTTTTTGCCGTGTGGGATTTCATGAGTTTGCTAAAATCCCTACAAAATAGCTTGACCTCGGTATCCATTCCCTGGATGCCGGTAGGATCCCCTTCAACAAGATATCTGATAAATGAGATTGTGTTGGGGGAGGAATCTGATGTGGATGAAGAAGGCGTTCGGATCAGTCATTTCGAACTTTACCTCAAAGCAATGCACAGAATGGATGCAGATACCACTGCCATTGAATCGCTTCTGTCGTTGGTTCGTTCCGGTACACCCGTACGCAAAGCGCTGAATGAAATCAACATTCCGGACAACGTAAAAAAGTTCCTGCAATTCACTTTTGATATTGCACTGGATGCTCAGCCCCACATACAGGCAGCTGTTTTCACCTTTGGCAGAGAAGACCTTATCCCGTCTATGTTCAATCAATTACTGGAACAACTCTATTCCGAAACGCCGGAAAAAGTCTGTACATTCAAATATTATATTGAACGACATATCGAAGTCGATGGCGAACATCACAGTCATTTGGCAACCCAAATGGTTTCAGAATTGTGTGGAACAGACGAAGAAAAATGGAGCAATGCCCTCAATGCTTCAAAAAAAGCGCTTGAATTGAGGTATTTGCTTTGGGATGCTGTCAGTGCATAATCCCCGCTCCCTATTTATTATTAAGATAGCTATTGACCAGCCCTTTCACCATCATCAACTCGATCATCACCGGTAACAGCGCGGAAAGCAGATTTGCCCCATAACGTTTTGCAGCTACCCGAAGGTGGCGGTTTTGAAACACTTCACTGGCAACCAAGCACAAACTTTGATAGAAGCACAAAGCTTGATTTAACCCCTGAGCCGCCACTTTTGGGTAGATGCTGTTATGGGCAGTTATTCTTGTTACTAATATACAGGCATATTAAGTTCGTCAAAATCTTTAATTTCTGATAGTTTAATAAGTCTATTTACGTTTATTTTTTTCCACGTTTCTTCAAACACTTCATCTCCACCCTCGGCATTTTCATTTGTGTTCACTTTTTTTTGTTTCTTTTTACTTAAAAAGTTGATACTTGTTTCGCTTTCAATTAAAGCACCACCATTATTCCATATCATTATTGGTTTAATTATTAATGATGGAAACACTCTACTAATTTAGACTATATTTTGTCCAATTTATGCTGACGATTTACAAGTAAGGGGAGCAACTAAAAGTAGAAGGGTTATACTTTAATTGTATGCCCTTTTTTTATGTCAAAATTTCATTTTTATAAATAAATATTTATTGTTTTTCAATAAATATTGCATATGTTTATGGCATAAATTTTATGAATTATGTCAATGAGAATCGATTTATATTTCAAAGTGCTCAATATTGTCGCGTGGATTATATTTATTGGACTAGCAATTGACACCGGTGGTTATCTCACCAATACCCTTTGGGTGCTATTGGGTAACACCACTATCACTTCAAATTTTTGGAATTACATCAATTTATCAGATTTGTATCAATACGACTTAGAGTTTTTCATTTGTTTGACGGTTTTACTAACAACGATTTTTCTTTTCAAAACAATTTTATTCTACCTAACAGTATCTGTTTTTCAAAAGAAGAAATTTAATCTTGAAAATCCATTTAATGAAACAATTAGGGATTTCATTTTCAACTTTGCTTTTATTGCACTGGCAATTGGTTTGTTTTCATATGCTGGTAAATCCTTTTGTTATTGGTTAATTAATCAAGGACTTAAAATGCCTAATCTAGAAAGTATGAAATTGGGAGGTTCTGATATATGGCTATTTATGGGAATTACACTTTTAATAGTTGCCAAAATTTTCAAAAAGGGAATTGAACTACAATCAGAAAACGACTTAACAGTATAACCTATGCCAATAATTGTAAATCTGGATGTGATGATGGCAAAAAGAAAAATGTCATTGAATGAATTGTCAGAAAAGGTAGGGTTTACATTGGCCAATCTTTCTATATTTAAAACAGGTAAGGCAAAAGCAATTCGTTTTAGTACGTTAGAAACAATTTGCAAAGTTTTAGATTGTCAACCTGCTGATTTTTTAGAATTCTCAAAAGATTGAAATAAAATGAACCCAAGAATTGAAAAAAACAAGAAAAGAAATTAGTAGGAAAGAAACTTACGATGAGTTATGCCGATTATAGAATTGGAGAGCTATGGGGTAGTTTTATGCCGAGAAGAAAAGAGATAAGAAATAATCTGACAAGCGATTTAAAATCTTTAGTAGTATATCCAATTTCACATTTTGTAGATTTCAAACCAACCAATGAATTTGAAAGATGGGCCACAATAGAAGTCGAAAATTTCGATGAGGTGCCTACAGAAATGGAAACCTATATTTCGCCAAGTGGACTTTATGCTGTTTTCACATATAAAGGAACGAGTTCCGGAGCATCAGACTTTTTCCGATACATTTATGGTGAATGGGTGCCAAACTCAAACTATATATTGGATGACAGAGCACATTTTGAAGTGTTAGGTGAAAAATATAAAAACAACGACCCATCATCAGAGGAGGAAATTTGGATACCGATAAAAGCAAAATAAGTCATTGAACTTCCTGCAAGGTTACAGTAAGTTCAACCTTTTAATTTCTTAATAGTCAATAACTCAATCATTGCATTATAGCTGCATCTTTCGTCTGTAAGGGGAGCTAAAAATCAATCAGTTATGAGTTTTACCTCGTAGCTGCTTTTTTATTTGCAACAAAATTTGCAACAGAAAAGGGAGTAAAAATTCAAGATAAACACTTAAGTTTAAAACTTTCTGCTTTTTAGGGATACTTACATCCCACTTCCAATACATAGGATTGTGTATGAATAATTCTCCAAACCAAAATGGTTGAAATATGGGGAAGCCTACATCCGATGCCACGTAACGTGTTAGTATACGATACTGGCCGACAATACCTTACAATTCTTCCCAAATCGTCCCAGTAAAAAGGCCAGCTCAGAATTGCGATCGGTGATCTGCTTTTTTTCGGGCGTTTCTTTGCTTAATCGAAGCTGTAAACTGATCACGAGCGTTTGCTTGTCTTTATCCTCCCGCACAATACGCTGACTCGGATGCAACTGCAGACGCTTCACATAACTGGCCGCCCATTTCTGAAAAGCGATCTGTACTTCGTACAGCTGTTCTTGGTCCGAATGAATCCAGACCCCGATCGAGTCGCGCAACTTCTTCGACATTCGCAGCCGCTGTACCAATTCAGATCGGTCAAAGGCGATCAGATTCCCCTGCTCATCCTCCGAGGGCAGTACATTCAGCCGATAAATCTGATCGATCCGGTAATTCAAGACCGTACCGTCCTTCAACTCCATGGCCGTCAAATAATAAAAATGCTCATAGTATCGAATGTAAAGCGGAGCCACCTGATGCATGTTCAGGTTCTCAACTTTGATGTTATATACATTGACGGGGATATAATTGAACTCAATGGCCTGCCCCTGATGTATGTGCCCCAAAATCTTGATCACGCATTGAATGACCTTTGTTTCATATTCGGGGTACTGCGCGTCATATAAAACCGGCCCGGTCTGAAAAATGGCAGACTGACTCTCCATCTCCCGATCCGAAATATTGAAGATCTCAGGTAATTGATACAAGATCTTCTGCACGGCAGGAATGGACTCGAACCGCTTCAAGATCCCCGCCAAAAAAGGTAAAGTGAACCGCTCGTCCTCATCCAAATCGCCAAACTCAGGAAAATCCGTATCGGATGCCCATTTGTACACCTTGTGCTTGAATATTACCCGAAATAGCTTTCCGCGGACTTTAGCCGGCAACGCCCGCTTGCTGTGATCAAACTCCCCCCGACGCAACCGCTCAATACAACCCTGCAACGTTCGTAACCCGATCGGATCCAACCCCCGCTCCTCCAACCCCGCATTCACCCGCTCGTGCATGTCCTCCAAATTGCCACCCCCATCCGATAAAAATGCGCAGATCAAGCGGATCCGCTGCGTATCCATATGCTTTTGACTCTTGTTCGGCATAACCAAACATACGAAATATCTACGCAACGTAATTTCGTAGTATGAATCTATGTTTGTTCTGTCAACAAAAAAACAATACGTATGAAATGGTATCCGTTTGGCGAACGCGAAGAAAAATCGATGGAGAATGAAATGCTCTGGACTTCCCTGGCGCTTGCGGGTCAGGAGGCGGAGGGGCAGACCTTGATCCACTGTAAGTATGTATCAACCAACAAGTACAAGAACGGCGGGTGGATGAGCATATACAAGACGACGTTTTTGGTGAATGCAGATACAAAAGACATGTTGAAGTTGGTTCAGGCATTTGATGTCCCGGTGAGTCCGGCCAAGCATTTTTTCAAGCAGGCGGGCCAGCTAAAGCAGTTCACGTTGCTTTTTCCAAGTGTTCCGAAGCATTGGAAGCGTTTCCATTTGTTGGAGGTGGCGGACGGAGGGGGCGAATTTCGGGTATCGGATATTACGCGCAATGATTTTGGGGTTTATCACGTTCAAGTATCGTAAACAACAACCATTCATATGTTAAGTACCTCTGAATGTCGGTCGCAGCTCGACCGATTCTTGTGCGCACTTCCGGTGGCTCTTCGTAAAGACCTCACTATTGAGTATGCGCATTGCAGTACCCTGCATGGGGTGATCAATGTGGTGATCGCCCGCGGCGATCAGTGCATGGCCCTTGGCCGGTTCCGCGCGGTATCCGAAAAGGAACCGAGTGCCTTTGTCAATCGGTTTCGGATGGCCATGGGGTATCCGGCCGATACCTGGTATCTATTCGATTTTGACGGGGAACGAATGGTGATCAACGACCTGAGTCTGACCGATCCATTGGACGTGTTCACCGATTCTGCCAGGGCGGGATTTCGGCGACTTTGCACCCTGCCATCCGAGTGGAAAGAAGAACAGAAAACGCTCAACGACATGAAGCAATTTCTGGAAGCCATGCGCTACCTCATCGATGAGGAAGCGATCCATCAAACCATAAAATAAATCATATGAATACGCTGAAGACCCTTCTCCAAGAAGTGAACTCCATCGGCTTCTGGGGACGACTGTTCGGATGGAGACGAATCAAGCAATTATTGGTCGAAGCACACACAGAATTGCGGCTGTTGTTGGATAACCGCGACCAGCATCAGCACGACCTGGGAGTTTGCCGCCACGAATTGACCCAGATGGAGATGCTTTTTAAGTCCTCCGAGCGTCGCATAACCGATCTGGCGCGGGACAAAGACGTACTGGTAGTTCAAATGAATGAACTGCGCGACAGACTTCGGGAGCGGGATAAGGAGATCGTTGACCTCAAACATGCGATTGAAACCAAAAGCACCCAGCAGATTCAATCGATACAAATGCTGGACGCCTTTCGCAATGAGGTGATTGAGGAGCGTCGGCGCGAACAGGAGACCAAGCAAGCGCAAGCACTCGAAAAGCAAGAAAGACAGCGGGAAACCTGGCAACGGCACCAAGCCGATACGGCGGAGCGCCTCAAATCCATCTGTCAGAAGCACACCATCGAGTACATCGATAAAGTGCCCTTCAAAGGAGATCCGGACAATACCATTCGAATCTGCGGCGAATACATTGTATTTGATGCGAAGAGTCCGGCGGGCGAGGACCTCAGCAATTTCCCAACCTATTTAAAAGGTCAGGCTGAAAAAGCCATAAAGTATAGCAAGCAGGAAGGCGTGAAGAAAGATATCTATTTTGTGGTGCCCTCCAACACACTCGAGGAGTTGGAAAAATTTATGTACCCGCATGCCGATCACGATGTGTACATCATTGCAGCGGATGCATTGGAGCCGGTATTGCTGAGTTTGCAAAAGATCGAGGAGTATGAGTTCGCAGAGGAACTGACACCCGATCAACGGGCAAATGTTTGTCGGGTTATCGGGTGTTTTGCTCACCTGGCCAAGCGTCGGATCCAGATCGATCATTTCTTTGCCACCCAAACCATCGAACTCGCTTATGCCTGTGAAAATTACCTGCCCGCCGATATCCTTGAGCAGGTGAAGGAGTATGAGCGGTCAGAAAAACTGAATCCCCCGATGGAGAAACGCATCAAGAGCATTCCGGTAGGCGAGATCGAAAAGGATACGCAGAAGGTGCAGCGCGAGGCAGAGGGAAGAGGGGTGTTCATCGATCCGGATCAGGTGTCGGCCAATATGAATGAGCTTCCGTTATACCGTCCCTGAACGGCCCGCCGCCTTGATGTGCCAGGGTACCATAAGCTGAAAATTCCTAACCGTACTGTGTTTGGCAGATGCAGTCAACGGCCAAATCGAAGAAATTCCGTCCGCGCGAATAAAAAAAGCTTCCAAGCATTAAAACAGCACAAATAATTAATAATGTAATACTGCCCAAGAGTGCAATATTTCTTCTGTCGGTAAGAAATTGCTTAACCCCTAAAACCAAAAAAAACGGGAATAGCCAACAAAAAGGGGATCGTCAACAACTCTCGAAAAACCCCGATTAAAACATTGTCAACCTGAAAATAATTTATATGCCAAATCAATAGAAAGTAAGATACGATCAAGCAGTTGGCAAAAATTATCCCTCGGGTTGTCATTATTTTATGCAATTTATTTTCTCTATTAAAACCTGGTTGTTGTAAGGTAAGAAAAATTAAAAGATCAAAAGAAACAAACCCTATACGCTGCGAACAAGAAAATTGGGCGCTTGAAATTGCAAACAGTAATTGCTCCGATCCGTCCCACCCCCTATTCTCGCACGGCTGCCATCAATGAGCAAATACGTTCCTTTCCCTCGAATGATTGCTTCATCGGGAACGGTTACGAAATGGCATAAATACTTACATTTGAATCCTATTCCCAACAACCTCAAATCAATATTCCACATGAAGCTTTTTCAATCTTTTTTGCAGATGCAGGTAGCATTGCTTCTTTTTAGCAGTGTTGGCTTTTATCAAAATGGGATTGCTCAAAAATATCGATCCGGTATTTATAGCAACCTTGTATCCCCCGCCGAAAAAATGATTTTTTATACAACAAACGGAACCCATTATGTAGTAGCGAAAGAGCAAATTCGGGAAGACGAAGAGGGGAAGAAAATCAAGCGAATGTTTACCTATGGAGTGCATCGTTTTGGATCGGAACTTAACTATGAACAGGGACCCTTTTTTAGCTATGGACGAGATGGATTTTTCTTTAGGAGAAACGGAAATGAATATTATTTTGATGATTTAATGGCGCAGTACTCCGTCGATCTGGTCAATAATCCGCAAGACTCCATACAATTTATGTACATAAAGGATTCGGATCTCCCTGCCGGTTGGGAACTTACACCTGAAAATCGTATCGGTGAACTGGGTGTGATAAACAAGGAAATCATATATGAAATAATAAAAATCTCGGAAGTAAAAAAGCTGAAGGTCGACGGATCCATAAACTGCTTCCTTATCAAAGGTGAAAGAGGTCCAGAAAACAATGGTGAATATTTAATAAAGGAGAGCGATTATGCCAAGTTGAATATCGCAAAAAATGGATATATGGATATCCATAAACTGAAAGGGATGACGGTTCAGTTATATTTCAACTGGATAGAAGGCTACCGGCCTGGATTTATTTCGGAAGAAAAAATGACCGTTCAAAACAATAAATCGACGATCCCGTATGATATAGAAATACTGAACAAAAGCATGAATGCCGCTTCTCCCTTTCGATACCCGATGCCAAATTCCAAACTCTAAATAAGTGCGTGCAAATCACTTATTACAATATTGCTTTAGGGGTTCATTCGCTTCCACAAAGCCCAAATTGACGGCTTCCGTAAAATCCATACAGGCGCCGGCAAGATCCTTTAAGACAATCTTAGTGTGACCCCTCCAGTAATAGGCTTTCGCATTGCTCGGATTGATCGAAATCACCTGGGTATAGTCAGCCAGCGCACCCGCATAGTCCTGTATGATCCACTCTGCAGAAGCGCGGTTATAGTATACTTTGGGATTGGAGGAGTTTAATAAGATGGATTGGGTATAATCGTCGATCGCTGCTGCATAATCTTGCAAATTACTTCTGGCAATACCCCGATTGCTGAATGCCTCGGCATCGGAGGGATTCAATGCAATTACCTGTGTGAAATCCTCAATGGCCCCCGCATTTTCATTTTGACCCCGCCTGGCCACGCCCCGGGCACTATAAGCCTTTACGTACATCGGATTGATGTTGATTGCCATGGTATAATCCGATATTTCGCCCGGAATATCTTTTATCGCTCCTTTGCTCAGTCCCCGCCCATAGTATGCCTCTGCATGCTTCGGGTCAAGCGAGATCACTTTGGTGAAATCTGCTATTGCCCCTTTATGATCATTTATATTTCGCCTGGAAACCCCCCGGTTAAAATAAACGTTGGCGTTCGACGAGTTCATCGATAGGTATTTTGTATAGTCGGCAATGGCACCGGTAAAATCGCGCTGTTCATCTTTTGCCAACGCCCTATTGTAGTAAGCCTTATCATTCGAGGGGTCTAAGGAGATTGCCCTTGAATAATCAGCGATCGCACCTACATAATCTTGTATATTTCCTCTAACGATTCCCCGGTTGTAGTAAACTTTATCGTTATTCGGGTTGATGGAGAGCGATTCCGTATAATCAGCAATCGCCCCCTTGTAGTCATTGATATTGCGTTTCGCGACCCCCCTGCTGTTAAAGGCTTCTTCATCGGTTGGGTCGATGGCGATCGCCTTTGAATAGTCCTCTATAGCACCTCGGAAATCCCGTAGGTTTGTTTTCGCAATTCCACGATTGTAATACGCCTTTGCATAATCCGGATTGATCGATACAGCCTTTGTATAGTCTTCTATTGCCCCTTGGAAATCATTCAAATTTCCCTTGGCGATTCCCTTATTATAATAGGCCTCCGCATCCGTGGGGTTTATGGATATGGCCATGGTAAAATCCTCAATGGCCCCCTTGTAATCTTTTAAATTTCCCTTGGCAGCACCCCGCTTGGTATACGCCTTCGTATCTTTGGGGTTTTTCGAAATGGCGTTTGAATAATCATTAATCGCCCCCTTATAATCCTTGGCCTTTTCCTTTTTTATACCCTGTTCCATATAATCCACCGCCTTCTGGGCAGATAAGCCAACAAGTGAAAAAAAGAATCCTGTAAAAAGTACGATCGTTTTCATATCGGATCAAATCGGTTGATTTTTGTGAGGGGCACTCGCTCACTCCTCAACATTCTATTTAGTTTAGTTTATACATCCGATGACCGTATGTTGACATGCATTCAGAACTATAGCAGTCCAACACACTCGACGGAATGGTACTTTCTTTTGTATACCACTTCTGCTTTGATATTTTATTTCCCTGATAAATATACTCGATGGTAGACACCGACCCAAATCCCTCTACCGCTACATCAACCAGATTTTTGTTTGGTCCCCTATATTCCAATTTAATTATCCGGTTTTGATTATCATAGAAATAATTAACACTGTGATGTCCATTAACTGTTGTGCCATATACGCTTGAGGGAACAGAACCGTCAAAATGACTCACGCTTGCCACCCTTCCTTGCGGATCATAGGTTTTCACCATGCGAGAAGCGCCGAATTGAGTTCGCTTAAGTTTTCCGGATTGATCTAAATAAATAAGCTCGATCTCCTGCCCCTGCTCATTATACTTATAGTCGATTTCATGTTCACCACTCCATCTATTCATTCTTGAATCAACACTCGCCCAATAGGAGCGAGCAATTACTCTTCCCAGATCATCGTATTTGATTTTTGTCGAATAAACAGTATTAAATTTATCCGTTGGCAACTTTTGTGTATTAAAGTATGATTCTTGAATAATGTTTCCGTACTGATCATACGTAGAAACTATTTTGTGCAAACCATTCGTATTGATCGTGGGATTACCCTGTTCATTATAGTATTCGATTAAGATTGGATTGTTTTTATCGTCATACTTATAGATAATTTTCGCATAACCGGCAGTCGAGTTCTTCAACTTGTTATTTTCATCACGGTAAAGAGTGGAAACAACATTACCTCTTTCATCGTATTCATAGTTGATCATTGAGGCGCCATCCAAGCGTTCAAGACTGGAACTTTTTGCAATTTCAGTGTCACGCACATACCGCATTTGCTTTGATGCCAACCCTCCCTTTACTTCATATTTTAAGATGGAATATCCGTATGCATTTACAATCGGTTCGCCAGATAACCCGAAATAACGTTCATCCAATAAATTATCCTGTCCATCGTATACATACTTTACCTGATGTACCCCCAGCTCATTTTTTACAGATTTCCCCTCGGTATCCCAAAAAGACATATCCAAAACGTTTCCGTGGTCGTCTCGTACATATTTAATCTTGTGATAATTTCCGTACAGTATCGGTTTTTCATCTTTGTCGTAATAGGCCTCTTCCTTCACTAGACCCCAATTGCCTTCGTCGTCATAACGGTCATACTTTACAATGGCATACCCATACGGACCAAAGCCCAGGGAGTTGTCAAAACTTTTGTAGTGCGACTCCTCCAACAGACCGCCATCATAGTTGTGTACCAGTGCCTTGGCCGGTAAATGCGTGTTTACTCCTCTTTTAATTTCTGTTTCCTCAAATCCATCATCCGTTTCGGAAAAGGTTTTTGTCTTGAATACAAATCCGCTTTGATTCATAAAAGAAATAGCGCTTATATGGCCCTTCTCGTATTTTACGAGTGCCGTTTGGGTCACAATGCCCTTGGGATTATACTCTTCCACTTTTGTAATTCCATCACCTTGATGTGTGATCTTACAGTATTTCCTGTTTTGTGTACTGCTGAGTGAAAGCAAACCATAAACCTTGTTGTCGGAATATGTCCAACTCTTATAATCACCCTCATAAACCTTGCTAAAGAGATCCGTGAAAAAGTACAGGCAAAGCGCCAGAATCAAAATCGCTGCCGGTATCCCAATAAGCAATCCCATTGATTTCTTTCGCTGGGGGGGAACCGGAGGCCAGTTTGAGGGAGCGGGTGGATCCGCCAATATTGGCGTGGTCTTATTAGCCAACTCGGGGCCTTGTTCCAAATCCGCGCGCCACTCCTTGCAGCTTTGGTAGCGCCGCTCCTTGTCCTTTTGACATGCCTTGGAAATCATTTTGCCCCAACTCGGATCGATCGCCGTCACTGGTATTGGCTCAGATACTATTTTATTGAATATTTCAAATTGGGATTTCGTATTGGAATCAAATGGCGGTTTCTCGTTGATCGCAAAAAATAATGTTACGCCCAATGAATAGATATCACTTCGGTGATCGATTGCTTTTTCACTTCTGACCTGCTCCGGACTCATATAATTAGGCGTGCCGAATTGCATGCCTGTCTGGGTCATTTCATTTCCCTGGCCGAACAATTTAGCGATACCGAAATCAAGGATCTTCACTTGCCCATCCCGGAGTATAAAAATATTAGAAGGCTTTATGTCGCGATGTACAATTCCCTTTTCGTGCGCGTATTGGGAGGCTGACAATACCTGTGTATAAATATTTTTTATTTCGTTCGATGGAACTGGACCCGAACGCTTGACTTTCTGACTTAGATCCTCACCTTCCAATAGCTCCATAACAATGGAAAGCTGGCCTGGCTGTTCGTCAAAGTCAATAACTTTTGTAATATTTGGATGATTTAGGGAAGCCATTAGTTTGGCTTCATTCCTAAACCGCTCTTTAATGTCCGCATTTGCAGATAAAATTGGATGTAGCACTTTTATCGCAACCCTTGTTCCGAGTAATTCGTGCTGTGCTTCGTAAACGGTAGCCATTCCTCCTTCTCCAATCAGTCTGGTAATCCTATACTTGGAAATCATTGAATCAATCATGATATTTTTTTTGAATGCCTATCCTTTTATTATCCTCGCAAAGGGAAATTGCATTTTGTAGCTAATATAATGAATAATGCATTATTTCTCTAGAAAAAATCGCTTTAAAACAATTCCTTATTTTATTGATATCCAGCTCGATAGAAGCAGATCGGCCAAGGGGAGAGAAATACGACGACGACAGAAAACCACAGGCCCAAAAATGAATAAATCGCAGAGGGATGGTAGATCCAACCCATGCATTAACAGATGCACAGTCGTTTGCCACTAAAGCGATTAATTCGCCTGAGGCTACATTTTTATTATTTTTAGTCGGATGGGTACGAAGGATGCCCTGCCAACGGAAGTAATGAATCGATAAGAAAAATATAGCTCGTGAGGAAATTTCAACCGCTGTTCCTGCTTATTGCAATCGGTCCTCTTCTCTTAGGGGAACAGACTCCCGCTCGATCCGTTCTGGAAACCCATGAGAACACAAAATATAACCCAGCCCCTTCCCAGCCATTCTATTTAAAAACGCGGGAGGGATTAGAAATCCCCCGTGTGAATGCCGGAGAGGAAATCACCTCCTATACCGGATTTAGTTTATGTTACGATGAATTGCATGAACAAGCCTCCTGGGTGGCCTATGAACTAACCGCATCGGAAACCAACGCTCGATACCAACGAAGCAATCAATTTTATGTCGATCCAGCCATTCGAACGGGCACTGCGGAGAATAGCGACTATAAATACTCCGGATACGACCGCGGCCACCTGGCTCCGGCGGCCGACATGAGCTGGTCCATAAAAGCGATGAAGGAAAGTTTCTATTACAGCAACATAAGTCCGCAAACAGCCTCCTTCAACCGGGGGATTTGGAGCCGGCTAGAAAAACAGATAAGAACTTGGGCGGTGGAACGCGAGGCGGTATACATCGTAACCGGACCCATTCTGCGAGTCGGACTCAACACCATCGGCAACAACCGAGTATCGATCCCGGATTCATTCTACAAAGTCGTTCTCGACTTCAGCGAACCAACCATTCAAGGAATTGGATTCATCATCCCACAATCCCAATCGGGTGGATCGATTCAAGCATATGCCGTTCCGATCGAGCAAGTAGAGCAAATAACCGGAATTGATTTCTTCCCCCTGCTGCCGACAGATGTACAGGAGAAAATTGAAAGACAGAATTGCATTCCCTGCTGGTCATGGGATACCCAAGCGCCTCCCTCTGATCGCGTGAACGCAAAGACAAGTACCTCGGTTCAATGCAGCGGCCTCACAAAAAGCGGAAACCGGTGCAAACGCATGACGAAAAATCCCAATGGCCAATGCTACCAACATGGCGGCCATTAGCGATAAACTCTCGCTGCCTGTTACGAAGTAGCATTTTGCCGTTAATTTTTATCGATCAGCCCCTGCTTCGTACACTTATTCGCATTGATCGTAATCTTACCGTTCCATTTATATTTACTGTCGGCTGCCGTATAATTATACGTTCCGGCGGGTAGTCGTAACGTAAGCGTTCCAGACTCCCCGCATCCGGGTGAATAGCTCTTGTTATTGAAAAATTTGGTGAGCTTTCCAACGGATATGCCTTCCAACGAAATTTCTATATCTCCGCTATTACCATAATATGTATAAAAAGCTACTGTACCTTCTTCGTCGGTATCTGTATATAGGTCTGCATCAAAATCAGTAGCTTCCTCATAGTCGTTTATATCAATGTCCAGAAAGCAAAAACTAGTTTCCGCACATTCCCCCTCCATCAAGCTAAATTGTTCCACCCCCTTGGGTAGCCTGTCGAACCAGACGGCAAATCGAGATTTTGTTCCGTTGTAGATAATCCGAGGATCATCTTCATTTGGCAGGTCGGTCGACTTTGCATGGTAGACCTCGCCCGTTTCCAGGTCAACCAGCCGATAGTCCTCCATCCAAATCGACTGACTAGGCGAATCATCGCTTTCATGCGCATACGTAAAATAAAAAACGGAGTAATCCCCAACATTGCTAAAGTAATCCAGGGATAATGCCGTATTTCCACGTTTGTAAATCCCCATTTCATAAATGATGTCCTTCCCAAAGGATTTTTTGGACTTCGTCACGGCCTCTGAGTCTTCGGCGTCCTCAGAGTGCTCCAAGGTGCTAATAGAAAGTGCATAGGCTTTCTTAAAGCTGATGAGCAGTTCGAGATTAGATTTTGGGATGGCAAAATTTAAATTTTGCCCATCTACATACTGCCCAACGGCTACGCCCACTACCTCGCCGGAGGTATTGAGTATGGGCCCGCCACTGCTACCAGACGAAATGGGGGCGGTTATTTGTACAAGCTTATAGCCATCAAAGTCTCTGAGCCCGCTCACGATCCCATCCGAAATCGTTGCCGGCAATCCCTTCGGGCTTCCCATTGCGTAGATCTTTTGACCGGGGGTAACATTCGTAGAGGAGATTTTAAGGGGGGGACGAAATAATCCCTCTACCTTCAATAAGATCAGGTCAACGGACTTATCGGCTGCTACATATCCGGCGATCTTATACCGATTTTGCGAGTTGTTCAAATAACAATACGCGGTGGTGGCTCCTTCAACCACATGATAGTTGGTGGCAATGATGTCTTGTCCAACAAAGAACCCGGATCCAAGGCCGATGTCCGTTTCAATGGTGACAGTAGAAGAGATCGTATTTCGATAGATCTGTGAGGCATCTTGTGCCTGCAAACCCGTAAAAGCAGTTACCAAGAAAAAAAAGCAAACGGCTTTTTGAACGAGGCGTTTAATTTTACTAGTTGCCATAAAAATTGATTTAATCCGTAGGTGGGAATGGGTTTTAAGTTAGTGTATCCGCGTGTGAAAAGGAAAAAAATTTCATGGATTGTCCTTCTTGTTGATGGCTGCCTGTAAACGCCCCCAGGTACTTATGGAAAGTACAGGTTTAAAGTCTACCTTTTTGCCTTTACTGTACTCTATGATGTACTCGGCCCTTTCTTTTGAAGCTGGATGCGTACTAATCCAGGTTAAATATTTCATCGATTCACTCTCTTTCTTGGATAGTTTATAAAGAAAGTTGGCAAATGGTTCGGGGTTGAACCTTGCATTCAACAGATAGTCTACTGCTTTGATATCCGCCTCTTTCTCAAGTCCCCGATCGAACGCGGTAGACGAAAGCAACTTAATGGCCGACTTAATGGCTTCGGCACCGCCAGCCCCAGCCGTCATCGAAATCAGAACAGACAACCCCACTTCTGTTACCAGCTTTTCCATTACATGATTTAACTCAATATGGGCCAATTCATGACCAATAACGCCAGTCATTTCTTCAGGACTATCCGCTTCGGAGAGGAGTCCCGTATAAACGATCAAGTGCCCACTTGGCAACGCAAAGGCATTAATCTCGTCTTTTTCCAGAACATGCACTTTAATATACGCCCGATCGATCTCATTGGCGGAACAGATGGCTGTCACCACCGTATCAACGGCATTCAAAACGGTCGGGTCGGTTACTTCCTTATCGGTTCGCTTAAAAACATCCCAGAACAGATCGCCCAGCTTTTTCTCCGTTTCATCGGTTAGCTGCTGAATGTGTAAAATCTTGACCCAGTCGAACTGCCGCAAGCCAAACCACAACCCCCAAAAAAGGGATACAAGAACAAATCCTTGAAAAAGTATCTTTTTCATTTGGCGGGTTTACAGAGCAAATGGGTCAGCGGACCATAGAACCACCACTCTACATGATTTCCTTTTCGCGTTCGAATCATCGTATAAATTGTACCTACGAATTCAACCAGATTAAAAATGACCGCAGCGATCACATATGCGACATACGTGCTGGTAATGACCGCATCACTAAATAGAATAGAGACGGTCCACCAAAAACCATAGCTGTTTATAAAAAGCATGCTGAGCTGAGACAAAAGCGCTTGTGTACAGTGCCAGCGAACAAAATAGGTTGACCGCCGATTCCCCAGGTAAAAGATCAGCGTTGCCAAGAGATTAATGATGGGTAAAGGCAGCCCCACTAGGATCGCAATCAGCGACATCAAATAACTGTTGGAAGCTGTTTCTGCTTCGTGTTCGCCCGGCTCATATATAAACCGTTTTTGTCGTATCATAAGCCTTTTGAAATATTCCAAAGCCAATTGATAAGAACCAAGAACAGCAAGGGAACAGCGTACCGCGGGCGTTTTAAATATTCTTCTGCTTTTTTGTAGAACCGAAAAAATGAATCGCTACGATACAGGAGATCGGCTAGGATCCATAAGGGCGTTACCAGCATGATAAGGGCCACCAGGTACCCAAGCGGATTGACAAGAAGTGCCGCCAACCACTCCCCCTGCGCCAACGACATGACCGAACGGGTAGAGCCACAAGAGGGGCAGGGCAGGTTGGTAGCATGCTTCCACAGACATACGTCCGTTGCCGGCAACGCCGTATGCCTATGGGCATAGGAATATCCTAACCAACCATACCCTGCCGCACAAGCAATAATCAACAATAGATATAGCTTATTCCTGGGCACCGTTGTCAATATAGAAATTGCTGAATTTTTTCAAGATTCTTTTCACGCGTAGCTTTTTGAATCTGGAACCAATCCACAATTGTCCATATACCAAAACCACCGCAAGTGAGCAATTTTCCAACGCCCAAACCGCTGTCTCCGATCATGAATCGATCAATTCCCAAGCTACCTGCTAAAAGAGAAACGATCAAAACTGTGGTAGGATCCTTGAACTGAACGGTCGATAACATAGCCCACTTTGAATCATCCAGACTGATCAGCCTTTCTCTGATCATATTCATTTGATGAGCTTCAAAAAACTTTCCGTTTGACATAATGAACATGTCGACTTTTTTTGCTTCCATTGTTTTTGGTTTTGTTTTGTTTTATTTGATTAAAGAAAAGCAATTGGTACATCCCCCTCTTTCCAACCTCTGGACAAAATCCAAATCATCCGCTGCCATCCACGCCCCTGCTTCGTCTCCGAAGAAGGGGCTGACAAAACGATTATGATTCCTCATTTGTATGGGTGTTCATCGGAGCTCTAATATAATGATAAAAATCACTTCCCCAACCCGAAAATCAATCTGCTCGAACGGAAACTCTTCGAATGAATACTAAGGCAGAAATACCCAATATCCACCCATGAACCTACCCAGGGAGGCAATTCATAAATAATTAATTAAAGTATTAATTATTACTATGCTACATAATATATTTATAATAATATGTAATAATTGGCGAACCGTCGCTTAATCGGATCGGTGGCATACGGAAGAACGGATAGTATGCTTGGATCGGCTGACAATCCGGACCGGAGGATGGTTTAATGCCGAAACTGCTTTTCGTACAATTCAATCCATTGCTTTGGCGTCATCTTCTCGGCGAGTGCTCCGAGGAGCTGGTAAGGAATCTGATCTGCCTTCTTGAATCGGATACAGCTTTTCCCCAAGTCCAGTTTCTGCGTACTGTATTTTGGAAACGAATGTGTAAACCATTTCATCAGATCGGGATCAGCGTATAAGCCCATATGATACACCGCAATGAAATTCTTTTGTGAAGCAAGGTTGATGAAAGGAAGCGGATCGGCCGGTTTACAATGATACCCTTTGGGGTAAAGCGCATGCGGAACCACATAACCGATCATCCCGTAATTCATTACTTCTTGAAAGCCGGCTGGTAATTTTTTCGGAGGATGGTCCGCAACCTTTCTACCGCTTGGCGCCGGTCTTCGGGTAGCGCCGCGAGATATTCATTAATGGAAGTGCTTTTGATTGGCATTTCAAATCATTGTTTAGGAATTACGTTTCCCCCACGGCCGTAGTCGTCGGAAAAGCCATTTCCCAAAATAGACTCCGATTACAGCGGGTAAGGAAAATGGATGATCAACTCAAAGGGGATCAGGTTATGGCTTCCGCGGTAGACGGTTGCTTCATACAGGGCGGTGAGGGGATAAATGAAAACAAGGGAGACCCCTGCCAACCAAGGGTTCGGGCGAAAAAGAAAATCAATCGCTCCTCCGACCACCGCAAACAGACTAGCTGTAATCCAGGTAAAATTAAAGCGCAGAAAACTGGGATAATGATATTCCCCTGGCTGCGGTGGCGGAACGGACTGCAAGTTGCTAGCCAAAAGGATCAAACCCAGACCCAACACGACAAACAGAATATAGCTGGCAGACGGTAGAAGTTTAGTTATCATATAGTATCTAAAGTTAGGGGATGAGTCGGGATGCAGGAATGACCCAGCTACCTTCAACAATTAAATTTAATATATTTATTCCTCATGAGTCATCGTTTTTTGCTTTTATCCCTCCTGGGACTTATTCATTTCCAGGCCCGCTCGGTCGAAATCGATTTGCCCGTTCAATCCGACACCACACACCACCCGGCAACCTTTTCCTTGAAAGCCGACGATACCTTTAACCAAAAAAGATTTTTGATCATCGGCGGGTCGACCACCTTCGCCCTGGCCGGCTCTTATTTCTATCTGAAAAAAACCTGGTGGTCGGAAGGAAAAACCTCTTTCCACTTCGATGGGGGGAAAAAATGGAATTATCTGTTTCGAAGAGGGAGGGACTGGAAATATGCCAAAAACCTGGATAAAGCCGGGCATTTTTACGGGGGCGTACTCAGTGCAGGATTGCTCGCTAAAGGACTGGATTGGGCAGGGGTGGAATCGAATAAACGATACCTCTGGAGCGGGATCTTCGGTACCTCCATTCAGGGATTCATCGAATACAAAGACGGCTTCTCCCCCCGCTGGGGATTTAGTGTATACGACCTGTTATCCGGGTCGCTCGGTAGTTTTTATCCCTACTTTCAGTCAAAAAGTAAATTGCTATCCGCCGTCGACATTAAATTCAGCTACTTCAAACGGAACAGCATCTACGAAGGAGTAACCGGTAAAAATTATTTTACCGACGATTACATCAATCAAACCTACTGGCTCACCTTCAATCCCCACCGCTTCCGCCCAACCACCAACTGGCCAAAATGGCTGGGGGTATCCGTGGGGTTTGGAGTAGACGACCGATTGAATCTATTCTATTTGCGCATGCCGAATGGAGAAAGCGACTATGGAAAAGGCGGATATGAATTTTATCTTGCACCCGACCTCGACTTCAGCGAAATCCTTCCCAAACGCAAACGCTGGCAACAAGCTGCCAAGATTCTGAATTTTATAAAAGTTCCCGCCCCCACCCTGCGCCTCAGCAACGATTCAAAACTATACCTGCTTTATTTTTGATAAAGCCCAACCGATCGACATGCCCACCACCATCCTCATCAAAAATGCTTCGATCGTTAACCAGGGACAAATCACACCGGGCGACGTCCTGATCCGGGAAGAACGAATTGAAAAAATCGGACAACTGAAAGATGCCTGTGCGGATGTTGTGATCGACGCAACCGGCAAATATCTGTTTCCGGGCATTATAGACGGACAAGTACATTTTCGTGACCCCGGCCTCACGCACAAAGCCGATCTCTATACCGAAAGCAAAGCCGCCGTGGCCGGAGGTACAACTTCCTTCATCGATATGCCGAACACGGTTCCAAACGTACTGTCGATGGAGATCCTCGAGGAGAAATATCGGATCGCGGCCGAAAAATCATTGGCGAATTTCGGATTCTTTCTGGGCGTAAATGGTGATAACCTCGACGAAGTGCTCCAGCTCGATACCTCGCGGCTGCTGGCGGTATCGGACGATGGACTCTATTTCACAAAAAAAGGAAACCTGCTGGCCGATAACCCACAAACGCTGGAAAAACTCTTCGCGAATTGTCCCGCGATCATCGCCATCCACTCCGAAAAAGAACAGACCGTTGAACGAAATGAAGAACTTTATCGGGAAAAATACGGAGAGCATGTGCCCATCGAATGCCACCCACTCATCCGCAGCGTAGAGGCTTGTTATCAAGCCACCAAACAAGCAATAGAACTGGCGAAAAAACACCAAGCCCGGCTGCACATCCTGCACCTGACCACCGCTGCTGAAACGGCGCTTTTCAGGAACGACATTCCATTAATGGAAAAAAAGATCACCACCGAGGTAACCGTACAACACCTGTGGTTTTGTGATAAGGACTATGCCCGGCTGGGTACCCGCATCAAATGGAACCCGGCCATCAAAACGGAAAAAGATAAAGAAGGATTGCTGCAGGCACTACTCGACGACGGGATCGATATCATCACAACCGACCATGCCCCGCACGCCTGGTCCGAAAAAGATAAACCTTATTTCCAATCCATGTCAGGTGCACCCATGGTACAGCACGCCCTGAATGTGATGCTCGAATTTCATCATCAAGGGAAAATATCCCTGGAGAAGATTGCGGAAAAAATGTGCCACAACCCAGCAACCTTGTATCAAATCGACAAGCGCGGCTTTATTCAAGAAGGATATTATGCCGACTTGGTGTTGGTGGACCTGAACGCCCATTGGCAAGTGCATCCGGATAACCTTCTTTACAAATGCGGTTGGTCGCCATTGGAGGGAACCACCTTCCATAGCCAGGTGACACAAACAATCGTAAATGGTCACCTGGTATACGACCAAGGTACCTTCAATGAAACGAACAAGGGAAAGGCCCTTGTTCGATATAATTAACCTGCTCAAATAAGCGGTCTGTCAACTCGCTCAATCATTTAGTCTCGACCAGCTCGTCCTGACGATAGATTTCGGTTTTGATCAATTTTCCCGATTCGTCATAATATTTATACTCCCCTTCCCTCAAACCCTCTTTAAACATACCCACTTCCTCGAGTTGGCCATTTTCATAATATTTTTTTAATTGACCCTCTGCATTCCCTTTTTTGAAAAAAGCAATTGTTTTGAGTTTTCCGTTTTCGTAGAAATCCTTACCCTCCCCCTCAAGCGCCCCATCCACAAAAAATAAAATAGTGGCCAATTGATTGTTTTCATGGTACCCCTTCCATTCTCCCTGTTCTACCCCTGATTTATATTTCCCCGTTACTTTCAACTTTCCCGATTCATAATATTCTTTCCAATCCCCTTCCAAAGCTCCGTCATTATAAAGTCCTTGCTCAGCCAGCTGCTTATTGGGGTGATATTTTTTCCAAACACCTTGCTGGTTGTTAGCCTTATAAAGTATACTCCAACTTAATACCCCATTATCATGATATTCTTTCCACTCCCCTTCTTTACCATCCGATTTATAAGATCTGATTGAACGCAATTGACCGTTTTCGTGAAATTCTTTCCAATCCCCATCCTGTAACCAGGAGGCGTACATACCCGTGGACTCTAGCTTACCACTCTCATAAAATGTTTTATACGGACCATCCAAATCCCCTTCCTTGTATACGCTCTCATTCGCTAGTTGCCCATTTTGATGATAACCCTTCCACACCCCTTCTTTTAGATCAAAGACGTAAGATCCTTCCTCGAAAAGTTGACCGGTTTCATAATAAAATGCCCATTTGCCCACTTGCAAACCGTTTTCATAGAGCCCGGCTTCCTCCAGTTTACCGTTGGAGTGATACTTCTTCCAAGCCCCCTCCCGACCATCCGATTGGTAAAGAATGGTCCAACTCAACGCCCCATTGTCGTAAAGCTCTTTCCATTCCCCTTCCCGGCTTCCATTTTCATACCGCCCGGTTTCGAAGGGCTTACCATTTTCATGGAAACTTTTGTATAAACCCGACAGGTTATCCTCTTTGTACGTCCCAACCGAAAACAATTTCCCGCTTTCATAATATTCCTTCCACTCACCCGCTTGCAGCCCTTCTACGTATGAGCCTATTTTTTGAATCTGACCGTTTTCGTGATAAAATTTCCAAACCCCTACTTTGTTGCCTCCTTTATAAGAACCCTCCGACTCTAACTTTCCGCTTTCATAATAGGTTTTTTTTAACCCCTCTTGGGAAAGCACCAACCCAGCCCAGAATAAATAAATGGTGCTTAACAAAAGCTGCTTGCAAATCTTATACATATGTTCTTTTTTTGTTTTGACTAATTTAAATATTAATATGATTGAAAAGCCGATTGCATGAACAGAACATGTAACGAAAACGCGTACTGTTTACGAACAACTCTGAAACTGATTTGAAAACCGGCATTCATAAAAGATTGGAATTCGATTGACAACCAACATTTTGTACTTTTATTTCGGAATGAATAATAACCCCTCTTCCATCAACGACAAACGCTTTCCGGCAGATGTCCCGTTAGAAATGGCGAATGAGATTATCATCGCTTCCCTGCCGGAAAACGCGATCCACCCTGCAACATCGATACCAGTGTCGTCAATGCCAGCACGAAGAACTCAGAAATTTTCCGAACGAAAAAGAACAAGAGGACACGGTGTATTGCGATTTTTGTAACCCTTGATGATCACGCGAGACCTTTCCATAGCCCGCGATCATCTCCAACGCGGAGAGATCATTGGTCTGCCTACCGAAACGGTATACGGACTGGCCGGCAATGCGTTCGATGCCGCCGCCGTTCAAAAGATCTATTCCATAAAAAAACGCCCGGCTACCAATCCCCTGATCGTTCACGTGGGCTCCATTGCACAGGCCGAAACATTCGTGACTGAATTCCCCGACCCTCTTCGAAAACTCGCCGAACATTTCTGGCCCGGCCCCCTTACCCTGTTGCTAAAAAAATCCGATCACATCCCCGATGTGGTCACTGCCGGATCCGATCGCGTCGCTATTCGAATCCCCGATCATCCGCTTACTCTTGAACTACTGAATCAACTCGACTTTCCCCTCGTGGCCCCCAGTGCCAATCCGTATACGAAGATCAGTCCCACCCGCGCCGAAGAAGTCGAAGCCTATTTCGGCGAAGAAGTCCCGGTTGTTTTACAAGGTGGCGCCTGCGAAAAAGGATTGGAATCAACCATCGTGGGCTACGAAGATGATCAAGTGGTCGTGTACCGGCTGGGCTCCCTGACGGTGGAACAATTGGAGGCCGTTACCGACAATATCCGAATCAAAAACCGGGATAACCCGTCGGTATTGGCCCCGGGCATGGCCAAAAAACATTACTCGCCCCAAACCCCCCTGAGCCTGGTCGATAATACTCAAGCCTTCCTCGACGCACACCCCGATCAGCGCATCGGAGTATTCCTTACCGGCGAGGAAAACCCCGATGAGATCGCCCCGGTTTTTTATGCCCGCCTGCAACACCTCGACAAGTCGGGATATGATCGATTGATCGCCAGCTACTTCCCCGAAAAAGGGCTGGGAAGAACCCTGAACGACCGGCTGCGAAGAGCGGGGGAGTATTAGTTTGGGGAGTTTGGAAAGTTTGAACCTTTTGGGTGGATGGGTGTTTTTATTTGTTGCAACCGGGTGATGATATTATAACATTGGAGCCAGCGCCAACCACGCCCCTGGAATACCTGATCTTGTCATGGGATCAGTTCGTGAATGAATTGGAATTCGAATAATTTATTCTTTCCTTAAGAGTTTGACGGGCTATTTTCGTGCAGAAAATAAACCCCCACATGAAATTCAATCTGCTTGTATTGGTGATGACTGCAGGTGTATGGACCGCTTGCGAACCTAGTTCCACAAACAAAGAGTCCACTGAAAAGAAAGCCGATTCAACCACCCAATCCACCAACAACTATCCCATGCCGCGGGTATGGGAGGTGAAAACCAAAACCGAAAAGTTGGTTATGGTTACCGAAACACATCCGAAAGGAGCCAGCTTGAGTGATCTGAAAGTGCATTTTCAAGGAGATAGTTCCAATGCCATTCGCTTTACCGATGTAGATCCTGTTACAGCTACCGTAATGGCAGACTTAGATAAGAATGGATTCGATGAGATCTATTTCGTTACGACGAGTGCCGGTTCGGGTTCCTATGGAAATCTAGTAGGCGTCTCTTCCAATAAAGACAAATCCCTTTCCCTTATGTACTTCCCGGAAATGGATCCTAACGATAAACAACCCGGTAAACTGTTTGACGGATACGAAGGACACGATCGTTACGCCATCGAAAACAACGTATTGATCCGTCGATTCCCCTACAAAGGCGATACCAATAACATGAAGTCGGTTCCCTATCAAATTATGATGGGAGAAGGCGGCTACATTGTTACGCCCAAGCGCAACTGATCAGAATTCCACGATCACACCCAGCGTAGGCAAGGCCCTTCCGTCGCGGTTGTCCAACAACACGGGAATGGCATTGCTCCCGTCCGCTTTCAACGGCGCACCATCCGAAGTGGTAAATGCTGAATTGTCGGTCGTCCGCTTGAACGTATACTGCGGGATCCCCGCCGCTTGCGCCGCATATACATTCGTAATATCGAGAAAGAGATCAAGCGTTACTTTTCTGTAATTCCATTTTTTATCGATGCGAAGATCGGCCGCATGAAAGGCAGGTAAGCGAAGCGTGTTCAACTGCGCATAATCAAATACACCCACGCCCAAGAGCTGATAGCTATATCGGCTGGCTACCGGATCGTAAGGTGTATAAGGTGCAGCGCCCTGATAGCGAAACTTCATCCCCACTTCCCAATTCTTTTTCAATTTATATCCACCGGTCAAACTGATCAGCACCCGATTGTCCCAGCTGGCCGGTGCATAACGCCCATTCGATCCGGTAAACTCACTTCGGTAGAAGGTTCCACTGAATACACCGAACGCCCGCTTGGTCAATTTTTGCTGATACAATAACTCCAACCCGTATGCTCTTCCCTTACCTGTTGCCGTTAACGGTTCATTGCCTACGGCCCCAAAATCCGTTCCCTTGTTGGCCAAACTAATACCATCGATGGTGCTGATGGGATAGTTCGAGTAGCCTTTATAAAATCCCTCGATCGTAACACGCGTGAACAGGTCGGGCAGAAATTCGATACCGGCAGCCCAATGGGTGCTGCGGATATAATCGCCCGGATTCGAAAGGGTACTGCTGCTGCTTGTAGGATTTTGATAGGCCAACATCGTATAAGAGGGCAGTCGATAATACAGACCATAGCTTGTGCTCAGGTTCCATTTTTCAGCTAAGGCATAACTCAAACTAAGGCGTGGACTGAATTGTCGAAGGGGATTGGATTCGCTGTTCGATAAATTATTGGCATCAACCCGTACCCCGCCACTCCAGGCCAAACGATCAGCGAGCAAACGCCCGCCTACCTGCGCAAAGGCTCCATAGCGCCAAAATCCGAGATCGGTCAAGCTATTGATGAATGAGGCCGGTTGCACTACGGTTCCGCTTCCGTCCACTATTTGCGGACGCAGCAATTGATAAAAGGTATTGTCAAATTGAACATACTGCAAGACGGCGCCATAGCTCATCTTGATGCCGTTGTGGTTGCGAACGACTTCCCAGCGCAGTTTGTTCTCCGTCTCCAGACTGCGTATCTGCGCCGTGCGGGGCGTATTGTCGGGATCTTGATTGTCCTCGTATTTATCTGCCTGATTGTTCAGCCGATTCCGACTCAAAGAAAGATTCCAATAGCCGCCGGCGATCAACCGCTTGAGCGTGGCGCCAAGGGTATAACTTTTTTGTTGGATCAGCGGATTGCTGTTGAGGACATATAATTTTTCGGGTGTGGCCGCCCGCGGAACACCGAAACTGAATTCATCGATGGAGCCGATTCCCAATACGCTGAAGGTGGTTTTGTTGTTGATGCGGGTGGTGGATTTGAATTGGAAGTCCCAGTAATTCGGCCGTATCGGCAGATCGATCGCCTCGAAAAGAAATTGCAGATAACTGCGTCGGGCTGAAGCGAGAAAAGTGGTTTTCTTTGAAAGGGGTCCGTCGAGCGTGATCGCCGCATCCGTGGCACTCAACCGAAAATTTCCCTGCAATTTCTCGGTGTTCCCATTTTTCTGTTTGAATTGAAACACGCTGCTCAAGGCATTGTCGTATTTGGCATCGAAGGCGGACGTGCTGAGTTTAACCTCCTCAATGAAGCTGACATTGAGGATGCCTTGTGGCCCGCCGCCACTGCCTTGCGTACTAAAGTGATTGATGATGGGCACTTCGATCCCGTCCAAATAAAAAACATTCTCCGACGGTGATCCGCCGCGAATGAGAATATCGTTTCGAAAACTACCGCCCGATGCGCCTCCGCCCACACCGGGAAGCGATTGGATCACTTTACTGATATCGAAGTTGCCGCCCGGATTCGCACGGATCTCTTCGGTGGTGAGGCGCTGAATGCTCAGCGGACTTTCCAACGTAGCGGCTTTGGCCGTATTCTTTTTGGTGCCGATGGATACGCCGGTTAATTCTTTGACCGAAGGCTCCATCTCGATCTCCAATACGATCTCGTTACCGGACGTGATCACCAAGTTGGGATACACACGCGTTTGATAACCTACGCCGCTGGCGGTGAGGGTATAAACATCCGGTTTCAGGTCGGTGATTCGATACGCTCCGGCGCTGTCGCTACTGGTTCTTTTGTTACCGGGTTCCAGCGAAAGATTCATCCGCGGTAGGGCTTCTTGGGTATTTCGGTTAATGACCCGGCCGCTGATGCGTCCTTGGGCTTCGGCTACGAAGCAACTCAACAGTATACCGATTGGAAGCAATAAAAATCGAAAATGCATACAGATTATCAAATGGTTAACCCCTTAAACAAGTTCGGAGGCGTAAAGTTGGGGGCGGCCTCATACTGCCACATTTCCGTACCTTCCCTTAAACATTCCGGTCTCTCGCAAGTCTAACCCGAATTAATTCGCCACATGTACCCTAGCCCTGCTACCAATCGAACGTTTGTTTCTATCTTATTGATAATCATAACTTTAGGATGTAATAAGAACGGAGGTGATCAAGATCCCTATGCGGCCATTCAGGCTACTTTCGGTACCCGGATCGATCCGAATAACCTGGCCAATTACGCCAATCAGGGCAAGCCTGCTTTCATCAACAAGGATAATTCGGCGGGAAATAACATTACGAATGCCAAGGCCACCTTGGGAAGGGTGTTGTTTTATGACAAACAGCTCAGCATCGACAATACGGTTGCATGTGGCAGTTGTCACATTCAACAATTTGCGTTTGGGGATACGGCGATTGCCAGTTTGGGCGTGCAAAATGGTCGCACGGGCCGGCATTCCATGCGCTTGATCAATGCCCGGTTTAGCAACGAGATAAAATTTTTCTGGGATGAGCGGGCGGCCACTTTGGAGCAGCAGACCACGCAACCAATACTAGATCATGCCGAGATGGGGTTCAGCGGACAGAACGGTCGACCTAACCTCGCGGACTTGCTAAGCAAGTTGTCTAACATTGGCTACTACAAAGAATTGTTCCAATTCGTTTATGGCGATCAAAACATTACGGAACCGAGAATGCAGGAATGCTTGTCGCAGTTTGTGCGTAGCATTCAATCGTTCGACTCCAAGTACGATGTGGGACGTGCACAGGTGACTCAAGAGCAACAAGGCTTTCCAAATTTTTCGCAGCAGGAGAATATGGGAAAAAATTTATTTCTAATGCCGCCGCAGTTCAATCCCAATGGTGTGCGGATGGGTGGTGGATTGGGTTGTGGCGGTTGTCATGCCGCTCCGGAATTTGACATCGACCCCAACAGCGGGAACAACGGCATCATTGGGGTCTTGAACGGACCGGGTATTGATATCAATAATACGCGGTCTCCGTCGTTGCGGGATTTGGCCGGACCAACCGGTCAGCCAAACGGACCAATGATGCACACCGGTAATCTCCGCTCCCTGCAAGCAGTCATCGGACATTACGGACAGATCAACTTGGCTCCAGGCAATACGCGTCTGGATCCAAGACTTCGTCCCAACGGCGTCGGACAACAATTAAATCTCAATCAAACAGAAGTAGATGCTGTAATGGCATTCTTGCGCGCCCTCACGGGAAATGCGGTGTATACGAGTGAGAAATGGAGCAATCCGTTTAGATGAAAGTTTAGGGTTTAACAATAAAACCTAAACGCTGTTCTCTAAATGCTAAACGTTAAAGCAACTACCAAACATTCCTCGGGCATCCATCCGGATATTTATTCCCAATCAGAAATCCGATCAGGAATTCATGTGTGCCTTTGCTGAAATTATTCAGCCGGGAGGTGGTGTAATCGTACGCGTATCCCATTTGAATGTTGGAGATGTTCATGCCTAACATAGCGGCGAAACCGTCTTGGTGCCGATAGCTGGCGCCTAGCCAGGCCAGGTTTCGGAATTGTAGTTTGAGATTGCCTTCGACTTGAACCGGAAGGGGTTGAATGTATTTCACCATCAGGGAAGGGATCAGGTTAAAATTCTCCCCGAGAAGTGCCCGATAACCGGCAGTAGCGAACAGGTGCGGAACGGTCTTTCCGGTTTGGGGACGAATGTATCCGTCCGTGAAATCAATGGTTTGCGGAACGATCTGTTGAGCGGAGAGTCCCACAAAATAATCAGCCGAGTAGAGATACAATCCGGCGCTCATATCCAACCGGGTTCGGTTCAGATAGCCCGAGGTGAAAACGACCGGATCGACGGTAACATCTCCAAAGTTCAATTTGGCTGCATCCAATCCGATTCGGTTGAGTCCGATCCCCAATCCGGCTGCGAGTGTGGTACGCAATCCCAATGGCAAATGATGGGCGTAGGTGGCTTGGGCGGTGACGGTGCTG
Organism: Bacteroidota bacterium; assembly: GCA_016868775.1. GTDB lineage: Bacteria > Bacteroidota > Bacteroidia > Chitinophagales > Chitinophagaceae > JJ008. The sequence goes on from VGFT01000001.1 coordinate 376,875, forward strand.
AGCGGACCGGTCACGTCTTGTACCACCTGTAATCCGATGCCGTGGTGTGGATCAGGGGCCTCGTATTCTTCCCAATAACTTCTTCCACGCGGATTTTCTCCGGGGGTGGGAAAAGAAGTGGGTGCGTTTCGGCTGCTCTTCTTATTCAATGCACCGTGCATGGAAAAATAAGTGGTAACCGGTGCATCCTGAATGCCTACCCATTGTCGACGATAGCTGGCTTTCAGGTCCACATAGCTTTCTATCCCCGTGATCGCGGGATTGAGGATGTATTGATTCAAGATGTATTGGGTATAGTGGGGTTTTTGCTGGGCACCGACCGATTGAGTCGCCGCCAACAAAGTCACCATAATTATGATACCATATCGATTCATCCTCTCCTCATTCGTGTTTCTAATTTTTTAAGACTTTGAATTCGGTGCGGCGGTTCTTGGCGCGTCCGGCCGGATTATCCTTACCGTTGATTCGGTTTGGCTCAAGCGGGAGGGATTCCCCATATCCTTTTGACTGGAGCTGTGTTTCCTGAACGCCTCGACCAATCAGGTAATCAACCACCGAGTGCGCACGGCGGTTTGAAAGATCCAGGTTATAGGAATCGGAGCCAATATCATCGGTGTGCGAACGAATCTCGATCACCGTATTCGGATTGCCGATCAATAGGGTTGCTAAAGAATCCAATACCGGGAAGGAGACCGGTTGCAAGGTGGCCTTGTTGAAGTCATATAAAATATTGGGGATCTCTACAATGGTGCCTACGGGTGGTAAAGGGGGTGGCAGCGGGCGTATGCAAAAGGCACGAGTCGTAAACTCCAGTTGGTCGATCTCCATTTCCTCCGGAACCGAAGCGATTGAGATGGTATCGGCATAGCCATCCATGCGAGCGATGGCTTTCAGGGGACGAGGATCTTGCAGGACCACTTGAAATTGTCCGGCAGCATCGGTTTGTTTGGTGGTTAGAACATTTCCTGTTGCAGTATCCCGTATTTCTATTTGAACGCCTGCAACCGGTGCCAGATTCGAACAAGAAACTACGGAACCTTTTATGGTGCGGGAAGGAATACGCCGTTGCAGATCAAACAATTCCAAACAACAGGCAGCGTCACGATCGGAACTAAGTATTACATCGGACAGAATATTCTTGGCAGTACCACGTGTATACATATAAATATCATCCTTAACAGAGTTGACCGGATAGCCTAAATTAACCGGCTCACTCCATTTACCAACCACTCCCTTGCTTTGGAAAAAATCAAATCCCCCCATACCAATACGACCGTTACAAGAAAAGATCAGGGAGCCGCTGGGTGCATGATAGAAAGGAGCCTGTTCATCATCCACTGTATTAATGGTAGCGCCCAGGTTCTGCGCGGTTCCGGGCAAACCGTTTTCCATTGACACTACCCAGAGGTCGTATCCCCCTTTACCCCCCGCGCGGTTACTGGAGAAATACAGATATTTTCCATCAGCGCTTAGGTGAGGCTGTTGGTTGTTGCTGCCCGGCTCGTTGACAGATGGACCAAGTTCTACGGGATTCGTCCACTCACCACCATCTTTTTTAGAAGTATAAATTACCGTCGATTTTTTATCCCCCTTCAACGACCAGCCGGTGAAAAACATCGTCTTTCCGTCTGGAGTAAGCGTAACGGCAGCTTGGTGCATTTCGCCTGCCTGGGGTAGATACAGGGGGCGAACGATGGCGGTATCTTTTTGATACACGGCCTGAAAGACCCGGTTCACATATTGTTTTCCTTTCGCATCCGGGTCCACCGTTCTTGTAGAGGTAAATAGCAACGTATTGTTATCCATCCAAACAGGTGCGTAACTGGCTCCTTTTAAATTTAGCCGATAGCGGGATTTATTTAAGGTGTAATACTGCAAACCCTTCTTATTCATCTCGGATTCTACGAATGCCAAATTCTTCACCTCCCGGTTGGCGCTTTTGCGAACCGCATCATCTACCTGATAATCCAACAAAAATTGCTGAAACTCCTTTGCGGCATTTTGGTATTGTCCCAAGGCGCGGAGTTGTTGGCCGTAATAGTAACGTGCCAACGGATAGAAGTTGGTCTTTGCGTCGATCACTTTTTTATAAACCGGGGCTGCCTTTGACGGGTAGTTCAGGTGACGATAGCATTCTGCTACACGATACGTCACCTCCAACGGATTGGTCGCATCCTTGTCGGTCTTTCCCTTTCCCTTTTGCGGCGCATAGGGATTGTACTCCCCCTGCTGGTCCTCATCGGTACCAGCCAGGTATTTTTCAAAATACTCCACCGCAGAGGCATAGTCGCCTTTTCTATAATATTCATTGGCGCCTTTTAAATAGTCCACCACGAATTGAGCGGAGGCAGTCAGCATCAAGCCCATCATACCGAATAATAAGAAGATTCTTTTCATATGCAGAGTTTGCTGGGTATAAAAAAGGTTAGAGTCGGGGGCAAACAAATTCCACCTCCGGGGTTTTGGTCGATTTCTTTCCGATGATCGATAAGGAGATCTCGAAGCTATTCGCCCCGTTTACCAACTTGCCCAGATCGGAGGTATTGATGTCGTAGCTGGCGCCCAACATCATATTCCGGTAGGTAAAACCAAAGAAGGGTGCCACCGCATCTTCAAAACGGTAATTGGCGCCGATCAGCACACTCACATCACCGGTAGCTTTATACTGTCCGTATGCGCCAACCATTTTTTCAGAGGCCGTTCCCTGTTTCAGATAAAGCAAGTTGGGCGTCAGGCTAAATTGATCGTTGAAGGCAATGCGAACACCGCCATGGAACGTATAGCGCATGGGGAAGCGAGCATCTCCTGTAGCCCCAAACCTATCATCGGGTTGGGTGAGGTGAGACGCAGAGAGACCGGCATAGAGATTCGCTTTTTGTCCGGGTTTCGCATCAAAATACAATACCCCGGCTCCGATATCGAACGCAGAAGCAGCCGTTCGACTCAATACTTCCGTAGAAGGTGTGCCGGGATTGTATCCAAACACCGGATTCCATTGATCTCCAAACGTCATCTTGCTTCGATCAAATCGACGCTGGATCATTCCGGCCTGAATACCAAACACCATTCGCTTGGTCAGGTCCGGACCAAATTTTACTCCGGTATAGGAAACATTTCCATAGGCTGTGGTATATCCATAGCCGCCGTCGCCTGCAGTTTGTTTTAAGATACTTACGCCCACATTGATGTTTTTCTCCGTAGTGATCTCGGCGGTTGCTCCATACGTGGTAAACGGAGTCGTGATCGAACCCCATTGGTTTCGGTACACCCCGGATATCCGGTATTGACCATCAAATGCACCGGTCAGGGCCGGATTTAACCAAGAGGGATACACATAGTACTGAGAGAAATGCGGGTCGACCTGTGCCCGAGCAGTACCGGCTACGAATAAAGCCAACAGGGGCAGGAAGGCGCGTGGAATACGAAGTGGCATCGATAAAGTTTTGGTCATATAAAATAGTTGGTCTTGGCTTATCGGAGAATGGTCACCGATCCGCTAAGGGGTTTAAATCCATTTTTTAATTGTACGATATAATAATACGTTCCTACAGGCAAGGGCTTACCGTCTCGAGTACCATCCCAGGGCCGGGCATATCCGATCGCATAGTATACCTGCTGCCCGTAGCGATTGAACACCTCCACCGTGGCACCGGGATAATCGGCCAGGTTGGCAATATTCCAGAGATCGTGAATGCCGTCTCCGTTTGGCGAGAATACATTGGGTACGGTTACCAATTTTAAGATCTTAACCATCATTTGGTCTGTAGCCCGACAGCCGAAATTTCCAATGGCCGTTAGCGTATAGGTTTGATCCTGCGTGGCCGTAAGCACCGGGTTGAGGACCGATGGATCGCTGAGTCCGGTCGGAGGCGACCACTGGAACGTGAGCGTCGGTGAATTGGCCGTGGCCGCCAACGTCAATTGCGTACCCTGTTGCACGACATAATTTATTCCGGCATCAATGACGGGCTGCAAGTGAACCACAACCGGAAATACAAACGGATCACTCACGCAACCAGCCGTGTTCGTAACCACCAAGGTTACATTGTAATTGCCCGGTAAGCTGTATCGTTTTGTTGGATTGGCCGTTGAGGCAGTCGTGCCGTCTCCAAAACTCCAATTCCAATTTTGCAAGGTGCCGTTGAATGCGGAACTCGCATCGGTGAATCGATTGTCGGCACCCTGACAGAGTTCAGCCGGACTCACTGTAAAGGCCGCATTCGGTTTGCGAACAAAATTGCTCATGGACTTCACCACTTGTGCCACACATCCGGAGACAGAGGTCGCAATCAGCGTGACGGTATAATTTCCAATGTTATTATACGTATGCGTCGGGCTGGCCTGGGTAGAGGTATTGCCATCCCCAAAACTCCATTGATACGTGAGCGGTGTGCCGCCGGGTATGGTGCTTTGATTCGTAAAAGAAACCGTACCGCCCGGCATACAGACGGCGGTGGTAGGCAGTGCAAAGTCGGCCACCGGCAACGCATTGACATTAATCGTTTGGGTGGTGGGTAGGCTGATGCAACCATTGTTGCTGGTAGTGGTAAGTTGCACCGCATACGAACCGGCCGGTGTATAATTTACCGCGAACGGATTCCCATTTGTATTAGAAGGCGTTTGACCATTGCCCAGATTCCAATTCCATTGCGAAATGGTTCCCGAAGAAACGGTAGCCGTAGGAGTGATCGTAACAGCTTGTCCCAAACAAACCCCTCCGCTTCCAGAAAAAGTGAACGTGGAAGTAGGTCGGGGATAAACTTGTATCGAAGAAGTAATGGCCGCCACACAACCGCCGGTGCTGGTGAAGGTGTAGGTGATGGTGTGGGTACCCGGACCCGCTACACCCGGATCGAATTGTCCAGCTGCATTCGTTCCGGGCCCGCTATATACGCCCGTTCCGGTTACTCCATTCGTTACACTGGCCGAAGCAATCGAGAAGGCAGCAGCATTCTGACAAACCGGAGTGAGCGCAGCATAACTGAGAACAGGAGTAACCTTGAACGTTGCTTGGATCGTTGTATCCTTAAAACAACCGTTCGCGGTGGTGGCCTCCAACTTGATCGTGAAGGTTCCCTCCAAATAATTGTGGGTAGGATTTTGGAGGGTGGAAGTGTTGGGATTGGAGCCGCTGGCATTGGGATCGCCGAAATTCCATAACCAGGTAGCGGATTGTCCGTCGGGAATATTTGTGGTATTCGTAAAGGCAACCGTTCCGATGGCTGGCAAACAACCGGCAGCCGGAATGGTAAAATTGGTACGGGGACGAGCATGTGCCAAGATGGTTTGCGTGATCGAATCAACACAACCCGTACCGGACGTAAAGATGTACTTAATGGTATGCGTTCCGTAACCGGCTTGGGTGGGATTGAATTGTCCGGCCGCCGTCGTGCCTGGTCCGCTGTAGACCCCATTCCCCGTTACCCCATTGGTAACATTGGCGGTGGCAATAGAAAATGCCGGCGCATTTTCACAAACGGCATTGATCGCCGGATAGGCTAGTGCAGGTTTTAGATTGAAGGTCAGGTTTTGGGTAGTGGTATCCACACATCCATAGATGGTGGTAACCCAGAACTTGATGGAATAGGTACCTTGTTGATAATTGTGCGATGGATTTTGCAGTGTGGAGATATTCGGATTGGAGCCGCTGGCATTGGGATCGCCAAAATTCCAATTGTACGCCGAGAAGGTTTGTCCATCAGGCGTACTCGCCGTACCGGTGAATTGTACGCTGCCGGCGGGTGACAAACAACCCGATGCATTATTGGTGAAATTGACGGTGGGCTTATGGAAAACGGTTACGGTGCGCGTAATGGTATCGGAAATACAAGTGGCACTGGACTTGGTCACGTGATTGATCACATAGGTGCCGGCGACGGGGTAAGTGTAGGTAATGGTTGGACCGTTCGTTACCGTTTGCGTAACGCCATTGCCAAAATCCCAATACCAGGTATTGACTGCAATGGAAGCGCTCGACGTATCGGTGGCCGTAAATGCCGTTCCGACACAATGTTGGTTCGGGTTGACTTTGAATTCCGCAGGCGGACGATCATATACAATGATCTGCTTGAGTGTATCCGAAGCGCAACCATCGGCCGTAACTACGGAAAGTCGAACATCGTTGTTACCGGGTGGTAAGGTGCGGGTTTGGTTTTGTCCGCTAACGGAAACATTCCCCGGGAACGTCCAATTAAACGTTTGCACCGTATATCCATTGGGCGTGGGGGAGCTGCCGGTGAAATTTACCGGATCCAACGTACAGCCCGAATGCGTATAGGTAAAGTCGGCTTTGGGTTTGGCTTTTACAATGATGGCGATGGAAAGATCTTCGCGGTTGTAGCAATTTTCAATGGTGGGATGATAGGCTTTCACCGGAATGATAAATGTATCCACGCCGTTGAATACATAGGTACCGGGCAATTCATATTTATAATAGGGTACGCCGTTCACGGAAGTCGTACCGCTCAAGACCGGGTTATTCAAGATCACATCGCTATTGGGGGTGATGTTGCTGCCAAGCGAACTCAACAATACATCGAGTTTGGTTGGCTGATAGGCCATCAGTACGGACAGCTTCACGGGCGTACCCTGGCAGGTAAACAGATGGATCGGAGTGGAGGGGTCGGGCGTATTCTGTATTTGACTGAGGGCGCTGAGGTTATTGATAAGCGTACCGGCGTTGTAACCATAACTCTCCACCGATCCCAATCCGTAGGTAATGGCCGTGAAAGCGGAATCGCTGTACACGACGGCTTGGGATTGAGCGGCCGTCCACCGCTTGACCACAATGGTATATCGACTGTCCTGCGGATGAACGTAACTATGATCGAACGTGGTGGTTCCATCGATCCGTAAAGAAGATACGCCCGGTGTGGGGATGATCAGGGTAAGGTAGTTGACTTGTATGGATTCTCGGGTATTTCGATAGAAGCCGACGCGTTTGATGCCTTGTTCAACGGGACTAATAAAGATCATTTCCGGATCACCGAGTCCGCTACCCAAACAGTTTCCGCCGGTCATGAATTGGGCGACCATCACGGGCTTATCGGCCTCGATCACATCGGCCGTACCGCTTTCAAAGAAATAGAAGCTGTTCTGTTGCAGCGTTGTCGGGTTCAGTGTAACGCCGTTTCGTTTTACCACCGTAGTGGGGTCTTTGACCAGCACCCGATACGAATTGGTCATGAACGTGTTGGCCGCACCCGAGCGAGAAGTGGGTGCCGTTAGATATTTTTTTCCCCAAGCTTGTATGGGGAAGAGTTGTTGATTGTCGTTGTCGCCCCCACCGCTGCCGCAACTGATGGGGTTGGTGGTACGGCTACTGCCCGAGAAGGCCGCGATCGGATAACAATCGCCTTGTGCATTGGCGATGGATTTGAATCGGGTGCCGGACACTTCAAGTGAAGAAGATCCTCCGGTGGGATTGGCCCCGATGATCTGATAGATCTGTCCCTTGTTAAGGCTTACGGTAAACGGAGTACCGGCCGGACGATTCAGTCGAGTCTGTACAGAGGGCGTTACTTCCACTACGGTGTTGTCGTGCGAAGCGATCACATACGCCCAAGAGAAACAGTTGGAAGCGTAATTCTGTCGGCTATTCACAGAGATGTATCCATATCCATATGTTTCAACGGGCATCAGCATCGTGGCGCCGGAAGAGGCGGATCCGAACGTATGTGCATAAGCAACGATGGGCACATCGCTTTGGATTTGAATGGATACATTGAAAACGCCCTCCCCCCCATTGCCACCAAAGCTGGGAGGCAGGTCGTAGAGTCGACAATCAAGTGAGCCGGACTTAGGCATGAAATTCGAGGGAATCACCGAGCCGGCAGGCACCACGTAGTTGGTGACTTGTTGGGCTGTTCGCCCACGTACGGTGACGGTAACGTTTGCGGTTTGTTCGGCGCTGAAGTAAAGCACCATTTCCTGGGTATTGCCCTGTCCGGGTTCCATGAATTGATGATGTCCATAACCGACCCAGAACTCTTTCCCTTTATTGGAAAGATTTCCTTGGGCATGGGACCGCCCGCTGGCGGCCAGCAGGGTGACGACCGCCAGTACGAGGATCCTCGCCTGATTCCAGTTCACGTTACGCATCATATTTTATCCTCACCTCACCAGATTCACGGAGCCTTTGCGTTGAACGCGTTCTCCGTTGCGCAGCAAGATGTCACATACATAGATATAAACACCGGAAGGTTGTGGTTGCCCCTTGTGGGTACCATCCCATGCCAATGCCTGATTGGTTGATTCAAAGATTTTCTCACCCCATTGATTGTACACGGTGAACCGCATGCTGCGGATCACGTTGCTGTATACTTTCAACACATCGTTCAAGCCGTCGTTATTTGGCGTGAAGCTGTTGGGGATATAGATCTGGTCGGTCACGGTTTGTCCCGTTTCCGGTGCCGAAACAGCCGGGATACATCCTCCGTTCGCCCGTACGCGCAGCGTTACAGAAGTACCTAAGGGCAGCCCGGTGAGGGTGTGGGTGAGACCCAAACTTCCGGATGAAGGTGTATTCCAAGTAGCACCATTATCGATCGAAACCTGATAGGAGGCGGCTCCCGCAACTGCATTCCAACGCCAAGTGATGCTATTGGTGCTGACGGAATCTACCACGGCGATCGGTGCCACAAGGTTGGGCAGTATGTTGGCATAGGCGCGGTCGCGCGTAGCACTTGGACAGCCATTGATCACGGCTTCGGCCCATACAGACGTGAGCGCTGTAACGTTGTTCAGCACAAAGGTGGTGCCGGTACCCAGCAGGGTTCCGCCCGTAGCGGCATTGTACCAATTGTAGACGCCTCCGGCCACCGGGTTTTGGATCGTGAAGGTTGCATTGGCTCCGATACAGACATAAACAGTATCCTGCAAAATGTTAATCGTCGGTCGCGGATTGACCGTAACCGGTTTTGTGGTATCGCCGATACATCCATCGGATGCCACCGCACGCAAGCGAACGTTATACGTACCCGGAGCCGCAAAGGTGTACTGCGGATTTTGCAATACAGAAGTTCCGTTCGTGGGCGGATCATTGAAGTTCCATTGCCAAGAAGTAACCGATACGTTATTGCTCGGTACACAGGTTCCGTTGAATTGGAACGGCGTACCCAAACACCCGTTGCCCGTTACCGTGAAGTTGGTAAGAGGTGCAGCGATCACATTAATGCTCAGGTTTACTTCTACGGAACCATCGCAACCTTCCAGACTGGGATCGTATACCTTGATGGGAATGGTATAGGTGCCAGTCTGACTGAAAGTATACTGCTGCGGCAGCGTATAGATATAAAATTTACGTCCGTTCACCACCACCGAGTCGATCGGCACGGGATTATTCTGCGTCACGTTCGCATTGGGCGTCAGATTCGGAATGCCATTGAGTTGCCATTCGAGTTTGGTGGGACGAAGAGAGATCTGAATGGTCATTCTAAACGGCGTTCCTTTACAGGTATAGGAGCTGGTAGCCCCGGTATTGAATACGTTGTTGAACGCAGGTAAGGCGCTCAGGTTCTTAACCAGCGTACCCGCATTATATCCATAACTCTCTACCGATCCCAATCCGTAGGTGATCGCGTTGAAGGCACTGTCGCATTGAATGGCATGCTGACCCGCCGCTGCCCCCAAATTATGCCGGACGCAACTATAGCCTGGTAAGTTGGGATGTGCGAACACATCGGTAAAGGCACTTCCGCCATCGATCCGCAATGAAGCCAAGCCGGCCGTGGACAATACCACGTTGATATAATTCGACGTGATCGCAGACTGATCGGTTGAGTAGAATACGGCTCTTTTGATCCCTTGCTCAATAGGGCTGATGTACATCACCTCGGGGTCGCCGTTACCGGTGGGCGCTGCCAAGCCCGGACAATCGCCTCCGCTGGTAGAAAGCATGTACTGCGCCACCATCACGGGCTTATCCGACTCAATATAACTGGCCGTACTGGCACCGGTGCCTGCGGTGATCCCGAATTCATAATAGTTGCCCGGAACAACCAAAGTGGCTGGATTGATAACGACTCCATTGCGACGAACAACGGTGGTAGGGTCTTTTACCATCACACGCCACTTGTTGGAATTGTATTGAGTGTTGGAGCCGGAGTTGGCGGTACCAAAGGTTAAATACTTGGTACCCCAGGCCTGGTTCGGGAATACTTGCTGAATGAAGTTGTCGCCGTTTGAAATATAACAGATCGCGGTACGACTGCTTCCGGAGAATACGGCGATCGGGTAACACTTGCCGCTGGCATTGGGAATCGATTTCACCCGACTGCCCGACATATCTGTACCGGTAGAACCGGTAACCGTACCCATCACTTGATAAACTTGTCCACGGTTCATGTACAACTGGAACGGAACACCAGCCGGACGTCCGCTCTTCGTGGCAACGGCCGGGGTGATCTCTACCAGGGTACTGTCGCGATCGGCGATCACGGTGAACCATGAATAGGTGTTAGATGAATAATATTGACTTGAATTGAGCGTAGTGTATTCATATCCCCAAGCACCCGTCGGCAACAACAATCCCGCACCCGAAGTAGCACCATCTAAGATATGTGCATACGCTACGATCGGTTTATCGCTCTCAATGCTGATACCGCGGTTGTACAAGCCTTCGTCGGGGAGACGGGCATCGACCAATCCGTTTTCCGGCATCACGTCACTCACCCGAACCGTATTGGCCGGGATCGCATACGTGCGCACCCAGTTGGTACCATTTACTTTGACCGTAACATTCGCAGAATCTTCTGCGCTCAAATACAAGACCATGTCCTGTGTGTTTGAGTAGTCCATACTGTAGTGGTGCCCATATCCAACCCAGAAACGACGACCACGGTTGGAAGTATCGAGTGTGAACGTGGGCGGTGCCGGAGGCGGCGGTGCTTGTCCGTCTGTCATGCCCGTAAACTTGCCCAAATAACTCAGGTTGCCCTCTGTGATCACATTCATCAATTCATCAACCGAACTGTTGGAAGACACGAACCAAGTACCCGCTGGAATGGTACGTCCCATTTTCACGGTATTTTCTTGCGGGATGTTCCGCATCCAAGGATCGATGTAATACTGACGATTCGTAAAGGCAGTGGGCGTGCTTCCGGTGATGGCCACATCCGTATAATAATACATTGAGGCCTGACCAGTTGCCAGTCCGGGCGGAATCACTCCGGAATAACGACGCACATTCACCCCACTCGGAACCGTTGTTCCCCAAGTGATCTTTTGCACCGTATCGGTACCAAACATATAATGCTGCGTGATGCCCGGAGCCGGGGCAGCCGGTGTGGCTGGAAGTACCGGTGGAGTTACGGTGGGTAAGAATTCATACGCACCCAGATCGGGTACACCGGTGGTAAGCGTGGTGGGGCGAGCCGCACCATTGATATCGGTCGCGTTATCGGAGATCTGTTCTCCGCGCCCATGCATGGCCCATACATCCGGATTGTTCACATCGGGCTGCAATTCATCCCCCGTGGAGAACGCGGGTGTATACACGATGGAATTATAATCCCAGTTCTGCGCGTTGCGCCAATCCTGCAACGTGGCATATCCGGTGGTGCCGAAATTGATCAGGGTTGCGCCGTTCGACTTGAACATGTTGTAGTCGGAATAGATCGCGGATACATTCACGTAGTAAGCCGCACGTCCGCCACCGGAGTTATAGAAAATGTTATTCCGAATATTCGATACGCCGGCCGTGATGGTGCTGTGGCTGAAGTAGGCAGCCACATTCGTAGTGCCGGTTGATGCAGCACTGTTCTGCACCGTGTTGTTGTAATACTTGATGCCACCATTGCCCCCTGTACCATACAATCCATAGGAGGTGGCCCCGGTGGTTCCAACATTGATCGCGTTGTTGCGGGTGAAATTCCCTTGCATGGTAATCAAATACATTCCGTAGACCGTGCCGGCTTGTATATTCTTCAGAATCACTTTGTTGTTGGAAACACTTCCGGTATATTGATTGGAGCCACAACCGGTTGCATAAATACCATAGGAGGTTTGAGTGGTGGCACCCCCCATTACTTTATTACCATTGACCTGATAGGCGGAGTCTAGATTGTTCGCATATACGCCGTAACCAATGGCAGTACGGGTATCCAATAACGTCACTTCGTTTTTGCTGACAGAAGTATAGTTGCTATTCGCTACATAAACCCCGTTGTTGTTGAAACCGGAAACAATATTGCTGTCGATGCTATTGTAGGCGGTAACAAGTGTAGCTGAAGTGCCGGAGAAATAAATACCCTGAGCGCCACCGATCACGGTGTTGCCCTTGATGGTATTGTTCGTACCCACCAGGCTACCAAAGATACCGGCCACGGTAGTGACGGTTCCGGTATTGGCAGGAGCGATCACGCGACAATTCAGTACGCTGTCAAACGAAGCTATTCCGGCAAATTCAATCGCGCGACCATTCGTGGTATTGGTCGCCGTTACCGTAATGCTGCGGAACGTGATGTATTGGGCGCTATCTAACTCCAACACATAGTTGCTGGCAGCAGCCGTAGCATCGTACGTCAGGTTCACAGACGCTACGTTGCCATTGGCGCTTTGGAAGGTTACGCGGCTGGTGGGCGAGGTGCCGGTGATGCGACGAATACGTACCTGTTCGGTATAGGTACCCGGGGCGACGTTGAACGTAACCGGACCACCAATACCGCAATCCATCACCGCAACCGCTTCCGCGAAGGAGTTGAAGTTGACACCAGTGGGATAGTTCGTGGGTTGTGTGTTGTTGATTGTATACACTCCCGGAGGGAACGGTGGGTTCATGGTTACCTGTACCGCAGTGGAGTTAGCGGTTTGTCCGCTACACGTAACCACGCAACGATACCAAAGTGTACCACTTGCCTGTATGATGGTATCAGCAAACAATAAGGGCCCGCCGAGGTTGGTCCACGGACCCGCAGAAGAAGTAGAGAATTGCCATTGGAAGGTTTGTCCGGCTCCGGCGGTGTTGGCACTCAGATCCAGCCGAATGGGTGTGCCGATACACATACCAACATTCGGAGTGGCCGTAGCATTGCCGGCAGTGGGTGGAGTGATACAGTTTGGTACCGCAAACTCCCACGCACCGATATCCGGGGTTGTGGTACTGCGAGCGGCATTGATAATATCTGTTGTAATGCCTACCGGCGTACCCTTATTATCCATAGCTACGCTTCTGGGCTTGTAATCCCCTGTGGGCGGATCGGTATAGAATGGGTTCAAGGTAACCGAGTTGGCGTCTTGCGAACTGGTCGCTTGCCAAGCAGCAAGCGTAGTACGGTTGACCCCATTGTATCCGACGTGCGACTGGGGACCAGTGAGATAGAAATTATTGTGATTCGAAACAAACGTCGTACCCGTCGTAGAAAAGTACATACCGAATTTGGTTCCTTGTCCGCCCCGTGCGATAGAGATCAGGTTGTTTTTGTATTCCAATCCGGCCGCTACCGTAACTTGGTAAAAGGCAAAGGCGCTGCTGGTCGTAGAGGCCGTTGCATCGTCGAAGCTGATGGTATTATGATAACACCAGGCATTGTCGGAGCTGCTGTTGTATACACCATAGATCGCACCAGCCGATCGAATGTCATAAATAGCGTTGTTGCTGATCACATTCTCCAATCCGCCCAAGGCATCGACAGAAGTAAGATACACGCCATAGAAACCGGCGGTGGCGCCGGGATCGGCACCAAAGGGATTGAAGATCCGGTTTTTGTTGATGTTCACTTTCACGTTCAGCGAACTCAGATACACGCCGTAGAATGTGGTGGGGGTGGCGCGGGTGGGACGCGTAAAGCGATTTGATTCGATCTGGGTGTTGAAGTTGCCCAGCAAATACATACCATAGAGATAGAATTCGCGAATCGTATTGTCAATGACCTTGTTATTGCCAACAGAGTTGGTGGTGCTTCCCACCAGTGTGATTCCATAGTAACCACCCGTGATGGTATTTTTTTCAAAAATGTTTCCGTCGCTCTCATTCAGTCCGGAGGTGGTCGGCGTATCTCCGGCACTGTTCACGATCCCCGCGAAATTGGTAGAGGTAGAGGTCGTGTTCAGGGTAATGGTGCACTTACGAACAATATTGGAATCGGCCCCATTGGTAAGGTGGAAACCATATCCAAATTCGCTGGTGGTACTTCCTTGAGGCACCACATTCAAACTATCAAAAATGAAATAGTCGGTACCGCTGAGTTTGAAGACCGCACGCTGCGAAGTATTGGTCGACAAGAAGGTGATGGTCTCGCCATTCCCATTGAACGTAACGGTGTTGGTGGCTGAGGTTCCTTGTACATATGACATGTTCACTTGTTCGTTGTAGGGACCAGAACCAGACACTACATTGAATACGATCGGACCCGTGATACCACAACGCAGTGCCGCATAAGCCGCATTGAAACTGTTGTAGTTGGCACCGGCCGTAGGCTGCAAGCGATTGATGGTATAGGTACCGGCCGGGAACAAGGCATTCACCAATACTTGTACTGGTGTGGAGAAGGTTGTACTTCCCGAACACGTAACGGCGCAACGATAATACAGGGTGGTAGTGGGATTCAGGTTGTAGTTCGGGTTGTTTTGAGAGCCGCCGATATTGGTCCACGGACCAGCCAAACTCGTAGCCGATTGCCATTGATAGGTTTGTCCCGTTCCGTAGGAGTTATTGAGAAGCCCCAACGTAATCGGTTCATTCGGACAGATCGGTGCACTCACGCTCGATGTGGCATCACCCGGTGTTGGAGGAGTGGTACAGGCCGGTACGGCAAACTCCCAAGCACCGATATCGGGTGTAGTAGTACTGCGAGCAGCACCTACTACGTCGTTGGTAACACCTACCGGTGAACCCAGATCGTTGAGGGCCGGAGCCGTCGGTTTCAGGTTGGCAAGCGCAAAATTCAAATAAGAAGGATCAATGGTTACGGAGTTGGCGTCTTGTGTAGAGGCCGCTTGCCAGTTGGCCAACGTAGCTTGGTTGGCCGTTCCCCAAACACCGAAGTTGATGTTAGCGGCAGGCGTGAAATAAATGTCGTTGTTATTCGAAGCGATCACACTGGCCGTTGCGGCGAGGTGAATACCGGCACGAGCGGTACCACCTCCCCGGTTCAGGGTGATCAAGTTGTTTTTGAATTCAATACCGGCGGCCACGGTGGTTTGATAGAACCCACGTGTCAGCTCGGCCGCAACAGCCGCACTGTTGGCATCATCAAAAGAGATGGTATTGTGGTAGTAAAAAACGTTGTCAGAACTTACGTTATAGATGCCATAAAGAGATCCATTGCTTTTTATGTCGTAGATGACGTTGTTGGTGACGCGGTTCTCCAAACCGGCCAATGCATCCACCCCGGTGAAATAAATACCATATGCATCGTTGGCGGTGGTTATGACAGCATCATACAAACTGTGGATGTAGTTTCCGTTGATCTTGGCATTGGTGCTGAGTCCCGTGAAATAGATCGCATACACGGAGGTGGAGCTGGTGGTGCGGGTGGGGCGACTCAGATCGTTTCCATGGATTAAAGAATTAAAGGTTCCATTCATATAGAATCCGCTGAAATAGAACTCTTGTACTTTATTTCGAAGGAACTGATTGTTCTGGTTGGCGACCGTACTGCTGCCCACATTGGTGACAGAATAATACCCACCGGTGATCGTATTGTCACTAAAAATATTTCCATCGCAATTGGCACTGCCGGTGGTAGTGGCCGAAGTAGCACTGGAGTTGATCACCACCGGTACGAAGTTGGTGCTAGTCGATACGGCATTGGATTCTATCGTACACTTACGGAACGTATTGGAATCGGCATCGTTGATCAGGTGCACGGTAAATCCATATTCGGTGGTTGCCGAACCGGTGGCCGTGATCTGCAAGCTGTCGAATATAAAATGATCGGCCCCGTTCAATTTGATGACAGCGCGTTCGTTGGTGTTGGTGGAGTTGAACCGAAGCTGACGACCATTTCCGTTGAAGGTTATCTTGTTGGTAGCGGATGCGCCGAATACGGGTGTGATGATCAGTTGCTCGGTATACGGACCGGAAGCGGGATTGACGTTGAAGGTAACCGGGCCATTAATACCGCACTTGATATAGTTATACGCATCGTTGAAGCTCGTGAAGTTGGTGCCACCAGTGGGTTGCGCGCTGTTGATTGTAAAGGTGCCGGAAACCAATCCGGGCGTAGTTACCAAAACCGAAGCGCTGTTAGCAGATTGACTGCTGTTGGAACAAGTGACCACACACCGATAATAGGTGTTTACTGTTTGGGTGGCGGTATAGAAAGAAGAGGTGGCACCGTTGATGTTGATCCACGTGGTGTTGTTAGGCGACGATTGCCATTGATAAGAAATGCCGCTGGCAATGGTTTGTCCGCTTAACGTAAGGCTGATGTTTTGTCCGGCACAAGCGAAGATGGGACTAGCCGCCGCGGTTCCGGCCGTAGGCGCACCGGTACATGCCGTTGCGGGTGTCCAGGCAAAGGTGATATTGGGACGAGTAGTGGCTGTACCATTCTCGGCGGCGGTAGTGGTTCCACAAAGACTATTAAGGTCATCGGCACGATAGGTATGTGAACCATTAAAGGCAAGTCCGGTTGTCCACGGAATCACCGGATTCTCCGTCCAGAAGACTGCAGTAGTCGACGCCGGATCTCCATTACATACTTCGATCATTATATTATCAGAACCATTCCAGTTGAACGTAGCAGGCAACACAAAGGTGTTGATGCCGGTTACGGGTTGATAGTTGGTGGCTACCGTTGACACGGTGGCGCCGGAGAAAGCATCCCATCCGGCTGCGCCGGCCAACAATGTTGTAGCGGTTGTATGCCCGATGCGAATCTGGAAACCTTCCACTACGCCGGTGGTGCCCACAGAGATCACGTTGAATTTAATGGCCGTGATCAGTCCAGGCCCCATACCCGCAGCCGTTAATTCCGAGGCGCGATATAAATACTGCGCTCGTTGGCCTTCGTAAAAATCCTGCAGGGGACAAGGATACGCGGTGGTACCGTTTCCTACGGTACCGGTGCCAATGTTGACATCCAATTGTGCCAGCGATTGCTTGGGTACGCTAAGCTCCATCAATAATGCAATCAATCGGGCAACGAATGGAATGAACCTTCTCATAATATCGATTTTGGTTTTGCGATAATAAATCATGACGCCGGACTCACGTAACCCGTGCGCCTCCGGAGTGTGGGAGTTTTGGTTGGTTATAAAGCAGTCGAAATCACCTCCTGGCGACTGCGATTCAAAAAAAGATAAAAGCCAAGGGGCAACCTCTTTCGAAATCAGTCAGTTTAGGGTTGATTTACTGAATGTTAAATGTAACTTTTTTTCGGGCTTTTTCGGAGAAAAACGGGGTTTGAAGGGGGGCGTAATTCTACTACAGAAATATGACAGCTCGTAATAATAATGCTAACGATTGTTGGTTTTTCTGTCATAGATGTTTCAAGCAACACAAATAAAGGTATATCAAACAATTATATAGAATTTAGGGAGGGCAGGCAAGGTCAGGGACGGAGGGCTTGGATCACTTCGTCGTCTGTAACGGAGGGGAAGGAGCGGTAAAATCGGCCTACTCCGATGAAGGGTTTTGGTTTGTGGAGGCAGAGAAAACGGTCGACCAGCGGTTGGATGCGAGTAGCCGCTTCGGCAGAGGAGAGGGGGACGGCTACCCAGATTGCCCGGGGGTGTTGGAATCAGACCCACTGAATGGCGTGCAGCAGGGTTCGGCCGGTGGCGATGCCATCGTCGATCAGTAGTATTGTTTTTTGATATAGGTCGGGGAAGGGGTTTTGTTGACGGTAAAGTTTGTTGCGGTTGTGCAAGAGGTCGCGGGTTTGTTGAACGGCTTGGTTCAATTCAGTATCGGTTAACCGACCTCGTTCATCGATCCACGTTTGATCCAGGCTTACGGCACTGATCGCGTATTCAGGATTAGAGGGAGCGGTCAGTTTGCGGATCAAAAGAATATCAACGGGCAGGTGAAGGGCTTTCGCCAGTTGCGCGGCCATGGGCACGCCTCCTCTGGGGATGCCGAGAACAATGGCATGTATCGGATTGACCGGAGGAATGATCTTGATCGGTGCATCCGTGGCAGCTTTCCGGTCCTCATACAAGATTTCATCCATTTCCGAAATCTCCGATTGCGAGTGGGACCAAAAAAGAACCTAGATCAGGACTTACGGAGGGGTATTTAGGGTATTTAGGGTTTAGGGTTTAGGGAGCAACGTTTAGCGAATAATCTTGTTACTGTATTTGATATTTTTTTGGGCTAAACACTAAACCCTGTGCTCTAAACAGTGTTCTCTATACAATCATATCTCGTATCGCTACAGACGCGCACACCGCTCCGAATACGGCCGGCAGGTAGGAGATAGTACCGTAGGCGGATTTCTTAAAATTTTTTCCATCGGTGAGCATGAGGCTTTTTTTGATGGGTTCATCGGGGGAGAAAACGACTTCCAATCCTTTTCGGATACCGTAGCGCGATTTGAGTTGTTTTCGGATCTGTTGGGCGAAGGGGCAGTTATAGGTTTCAGAAATATCAACTACTTGGAGGCGGGTAGGATCCAATTTGGCACCAGCGCCCATGCTGCTTACGAGGGGGATTTTTCGTTCCAGCGCGGTTTTGATAAAGGTGATCTTGGGGGTGATGCTATCGATGGCATCGATCAAATAGGTGGGTTGGGAAGCGAGAGAGTCAAGTACTTGTTCGGGGCGTATGAAGGAATCGATGACGTTCAAATCCAATTCCGGATTGATGGCTTTTAGGCGTTCGGCCATGATGGCCGCCTTTGAAATCCCGTGGTTGGTGGCCAGGGCGGGAAGTTGTCGGTTGCGGTTGGTGGGATCGACCACATCACCGTCGATGATGGTCATTTCCCCAATGAGCAATTGGGTTCGGGAGAGCCAGGACAGATCGGTGGTCATGCGTTCAATTCGAGTACAAATCAACAAAATCCTGCCCGCTCCCGAAGGGAAGAGTGGGTCCAGTTGCTCATTTTCACTCGAAAAAAAAATTTCTCTCTTGGCAGAGTGGGTATTTCGCATATATTTGTTTTCGGTTTGCTAATCAAATCCATTTAAATTCTAAAACCTTAAACCATGGCAACAAAAAAGAAAGCCGCTAAGAAAGCAGCTAAGAAGCCTGCGAAGAAAGCAAAAAGACCCGCCAAGAAAGCTGCGAAGAAAGCAGCGAAAAAACCAGCTAAGAAAGCTGTGAAAAAAGCAGTTAAGAAGAAAAAATCTGCACGCAAGCCTTCTGCTGCCTTCATGAAGCCCCTTAAGCCCAGCGCGAACCTCGCTGCGGTTGTAGGAAGCAATGCAATGCCCCGCACCGAAGTGGTGAAGAAGATCTGGGGGTACATCAAAAGGAACAAGCTGCAGGACAAATCCAACAAGCGCATGATCAATGCGGATGCTAAGCTTCTTGCCGTTTTTGGAGGTAAAAAGCAAGTGTCCATGTTTGACATGGCAAAGCATTTGGCCAAGAACCTGAGTTAAGAGCTGCTTTGCTTAACCTGAATGAAGGCACCTCCGGGTGCCTTTTTTCATGCCTTCCCCATTGTGTACATGGGTTGTACCGAGCGGATCGTCGATTGAAAAGAAGTCTAAGATACCGGTGTAATCAGGCAGCCTTGAACGCGCGAGCCTCGAAAGCGTATGCAGTCGCCGGGGTCACTGGCCAGCAGAACCACAGAAGCGTTGGAAGGAATGCGATGCAATTCCGCCGGGTTGGGTGGAGGGAGTGGATTCCCGGAGGGGGGAGCAAGTTTGGCAGCGTGGAAACAAGATTGGGTAAATCCTCAGGACCCATTTGACAGGGATCAAATCGCAGGACAACCCGGGTATAGCTTGGAATGATATCGGACAATCCGGGCGGGGGGTGGGACTTGAAATAATTGGTGAGTTGCCGTATCCGATCCGAAACCTTGGGATCGATCCGTTCTTCCAAGCGGATCTCCAGAGCGGTATCGCTTAGTAAATGAACGGAGGTATCGGGATCAAATCGCTGCATACCTGAACAAGATACCATCTTCCGTTTTATCTTTAATGCATGAGTGGATGGAACGGGACGGATGCGAGAAATTTTATTTCCAAATTGACGGTTCGGCGCGTGGGAAATGCCGCCCTGTTGTGGACCAGCTATCAATTGAGTCGCTTGATGCGTCGACCGATCCACTGGGGCAATCCGTATTCCTTATCGATCGAGCCGACGACCTCTTGCAATCTTCGGTGTCCGGAATGTCCGAGTGGACTAAGAGCCTTTACGCGCCCTACCGGCATGTTACAAACCGATTTTTTTTGTCGGACGATCGATCAACTTTACAAAGACCTCACGTATCTGGTCTTTTATTTTCAGGGAGAACCTTACCTGAACCCGGATTTTCTGAACATGGTTCGGTATGCGGCCGATAAGAAGATCTATACCGCCACTTCCACCAACGCCCATTACTTGAACGATGGAAATGCCAGGCGGACGATCGAAAGCGGTTTGGATCGACTGATCATTTCCATTGACGGTACCACACAAGAGGTGTACCAACAATATCGGGTGGGTGGAAAATTGGAAAAAGTGATCGAGGGGGCTAAGAACGTCGTGCGATGGAAAAAAGAATTAAAAAGCAATACTCCCTTCATCATTTTTCAATTTCTGGTGGTCAAGCCCAACGAACACCAGATCCAAGACGTGCAGGCGCTGGGCCGATCCATTGGAGTAGATGCGATCTGGTTAAAGACCGCGCAGGTTTATGATTACGAGAACGACCCGAACGGACTGATCCCGACGATCGGGAAATACAGCCGATATGAGCAATCCGTCGAGGGCATGCGCTTCAAGGGAAAGATCGCGAATCATTGCTGGCGACTGTGGCAGGATCCGGTGATCACGTGGGACGGGCTGGTGGCACCCTGCTGTTTCGACAAAGACGCTCAACACCGATTGGGCGATCTAAAGGCCCAATCCTTCCGAGAGATCTGGCGCTCCCCCGCCTATCGGGACTTTCGAAGCAAACTTTGGTCGGGCCGCCGCAACATCGACATCTGTGCTAATTGCAGCGAGGGCACCAAGGTCTGGGGATAAAAACTAACTGTCAAAAAAACGACCAAAATGTCATTAGAAAAAGACATACGCCAGAAGAAATTTCGAAACGATTTCCAAAAAGCAGCTGTCAACCTCCTGTATACGGTTGGTTGGCTGAAAGATCAGATGAAGTTGATCTTCGATCGGGAGGACATCACGCAGCAGCAATTCAACATTCTTCGAATTCTGCGGGGTAGTTTCCCGAATCCAATTTCTACACAGGTCATTCGGGAACGAATGCTGGAGAAGATGAGCGATGTGAGTCGCATCGTAGACCGGCTGGTTGTTAAAGGGCTGGTAAAGAAGGTTACGAGTGCGCGGGATCGGCGGCTGGTGGATGTACTGATTAGCGATAAGGGGCGTAAGCTTTTGGAGCGGCTGGATCTGCGGGAAGAAGAGATGGATGATTTTCTGAAAGGACTGACCGAGAAGGAAGCGATACAGCTGAACCATTTGTTGGACAAGCTTCGTCAAGCGAGAGAATGACGTAGTTTTGTAACATGCGTTTGAAACACACCTCTCTTTTATCATTATGGATATTGAGTGCTGTCATTTGCCTGGGTCAGGCATCTCCGGAGTTTCGGGGTGTCTGGATCGCTACGGTGAACAATATTGATTGGCCGCAGGCCCGAAGTAATGACCCAGCGAGGCAAAAAGCCGACTTCATTCGTCTGGCCGATTTGCATAAGCAAAATGGCATGAATGTTTTGGTCGTTCAGATTCGCCCTGCAGGGGATGCCTTTTATCCCTCTACACTCGAGCCTTGGAGTGAATTTCTAACCGGCAAACAGGGCGAGGCGCCGAATCCTTATTACGATCCGCTGCAATTCATGATCGAGGAAACGCACAAGCGGGGAATGGAGTTTCATGCCTGGCTGAATCCCTATCGGGCAGTGTTCAACATCAACACTTCCTCCGTTGCATCCAATCACATTACCAAAAAAAATCCGGAGTGGTTCCTGACCTACGGGGATAAAAAATATTTTGACCCGGGGAATAAAAAAGCGCAGGCCTTTGTGGTAAGCGTTGTTAAGGATATTGTGAAGCGGTATGCGGTTGACGCCATTCACATGGATGATTATTTTTATCCGTATAAGATCGCGGGGAAAGAATTTCCGGATGATGCGGGCTATCAAGCATCCGGAACGACTCTTTCGAAAGATGACTGGCGACGCAGCAATTGCGATTCGATCATTGTTGCCATTCACCGGGTGATGCGCGCCGAGCGACCTGAATGCCGGTTTGGTATATCGCCGTTTAGCGTTTGGCGAAACAAATCAAAGGACCCGGAGGGAAGTGACAGCAAGGCGGGTGTTACCAATTACGACGACCTCTATGCCGATATCCTCCTTTGGATGAAGATGGGGTGGATCGACTATGTTACCCCCCAGCTTTACCTGGAGATCGGTCACGATAAGATCGCATATGAAAAATTGCTTGAATGGTGGTCGAGACACAGTTACGGAAAACATGTTTATGTTGGACATGGTATTTATAGAGCGGGAGAGGGTAATTCGGTAAAATGGAAGAACCCCAACGAGATTCCCAATCAGATCAAATTATTGCGGGCAACCCCCAACATACAGGGCAGTCTCTATTTCAGCAGCAAATCCTTTGAGAAAAATCTTAACGGATGGAATGACAGTCTCCGAAACAATTACTACAAAGAACCCGCATTGGTTCCAGCCACCCCTTGGTTGAGCAAGGGAAAACCGACTACTCCGCAAGCCACGGTGACCACGTCAGGAAACAAACAGGTTTCGATCGAAATTCAGCCGGACGCGAAAAAAACAGCCGGACTTAAATACTATGTAATCTATAAACAATCCGGTGGCGCCGATAAAAAGATCGCCGCGATGCTGCCGGTCTCACAACCGCTGAAATGGACCGACCAACTTAACGAAAACGACCAATCCGTTCGCTACTGGATCACCGCCGTCAACCAAACCAACGAAGAAAGTACCCCACGCGAAAAAAAACTCACCAAATCATCCGCCACCTGGTCCATCCAATAACCAACTCCCAAACTGACCAAACTAACCAAACTCCCAAACTAACCAAACTTTTTATATGCCTGGATACGAACGCTGGAGCGACTTGGAACGAAAAGAGCTGATGGATGTGCTCGACAGCGGCATTTTGATGCGCTATGGATTTGACGGTGCGCGAAAAGGGCACTGGAAATCGAAAGCGTTGGAATCGGCCATTTGTGAAACGTTTGGTTGTGCGCATGCGCAGCTTACTTCGAGTGGAACGGCCGCGTTGACCACAGCGCTGAATGCATTGGGCGTAGGGTACGGCGATGAGGTGATCATGCCCAGTTTTACGTTCGTGGCTTCCTTTGAGGCGGTACTCAGTGTGGGGGCTGTACCGGTGTTGGCGGATATTGATGATACGCTCACGTTGGATCCGGCATTGGTTCGGCGCAAGATCACGCCGCGCACCAAGGCCATCATGCCGGTGCACATGTGTGGGAGCATGGCTGATATGGATGCTTTGCGGTCGATCTGTCGGGAACACAAACTTTGGTTGTTGGAAGATGCTTGTCAGAGTATTGGCGGGACGTACAAAGGCAAAAAATTGGGAACGATCGGTGATGCGGGTACGTTTTCATTTGATTTTGTGAAGACGATGACTTGCGGAGAGGGGGGTGTGGTGATGACCAACCACCAGGACGTCTATATAAAAAGCGATGGATATACCGATCACGGACACGATCATTTGGGGGTGGATCGAGGGGCGGACCTGCATCCGTTCATCGGATATAATTTTCGGATCTCGGAATTGCATTCGGCCGTAGGCCTTGCGCAGATCCGTCGCCTTCCCGAATTTCTCGAGACACAAGAAAAAAATCATCGTGCATTAAAAGCGTATTTGGCCGAGATCCCGGGTATTTCGTTTCGCCGCGTACCCGATCCGGCAGGCGACAGCCACAGTTTTATCAGCTGGTTTTTGCCAACGGCCGAGCAGGCGCAACGAGCCGTGGAGGCGTTGCGGGAAGCCAGGCTCTTGGCCGGTAACTTTTATTGGTACAACAACAATTGGCATTATATCCGAAAATGGGAGCACCTCAAAAAAGCGCTGACGTTGAGTGGCTTATCGCCGGAGATCAAGTCCCGCCTCGAAGCAGAAGCCAACGGCGATTTCGGCGCCAGCGATGCCATCATGAGTCGCTGTGTATCTACTTCAATCAGTTTGTTGTGGACCGAGGAGCAGATCCGCGAAAGGGGGATGCGCATGCGCGACGTCATTGCTCAATCGATTTGATCGATTGAGCAAAATCCTTCACGTAATTTTGTAGGGCCATGGCGCTCGGACAACGGCTGCAACAGAAACTGCAGCAAAAACTTTCTCCCCAGCAGATTCAGCTGATGAAACTGCTGCAGATTCCTACGGCCAATCTGGAAACCCGCATCAAAGAGGAGTTAGAGGAGAATCCGGCGTTGGAATGGGAGGTCGCCTCGCCGGCGGAAAGTGTTACAGGAACGGATGAGTATGCAGACACGACGGAGGAGCCGGCATCGGATTCTGTATCGGATATCTATAACGATATTGATGTCAGTCCCTATTTGCAGGACGGCGAAGATGAAATCCCAGAGTATCGATTGCAAACCAATAATGGAATACCAGAGATGGAAGATCGCCCTTTTCGGGATGTTTCTTCCGTCAGCTTTTATGAGGCGCTACTAGATCAGGTGCATTGGCTGGAGTTGAATGAAATCGAACAGCAGGTAGCGGAGCAGTTGATTGGGAGTTTGGAGGAGGATGGATATCTGCGCCGCGATGTGCAGGCAATTGTGGATGATTTGGCTTTCCGACAAAATGTATATGTCGACGCGGCACTGGTGGAAGACGTGTTAAAACGGATACAGGCATTAGACCCCCCGGGGATTGCAGCCAGAAATTTGCGGGAGTGTTTATTGCTGCAGGTCGAACGCTTGTCGGCCGAGGGCAGAGACGTGGCGTTGGCACGAAAGATCCTATCGGACTACTTCGAAGAGTTTACCCGAAAAAACTATGATAAGCTCCAGCGCGATTTGGAATTGACCGAATCAGCACTACGCGATGGATTGCAGCAGATCACCCAATTGAATCCCAAGCCGGGCGGGATCACCGAGGGAACAGCGCAGCAGCAATATGTGATCCCTGATTTTTTTGTTATCAATAATCAAGGGCGTCTGGAACTAACGCTTAACAGCCGCAATGCGCCGGAATTGCGTGTCAGCCAGGAGTACCGCGAAATGCTAAAGCAATACGATGCCGGAATCAAAAAGAATCAGTCTGAAAAAGAGGCAGTGTTGTTTATCAAACAAAAGATCGATTCGGCCAAATGGTTCATCGATGCCATTCACCAACGGCAGCAGACATTGACCAAAGTGATGACCTGTTTGCTCGAGTATCAGCAGCCCTTTTTTTTGACGGGCGATGAAACCGAATTGCGGCCAATGATATTAAAGGATATTGCCGGTAAGACGGGGTTGGACATCTCTACCATCAGCCGGGTGGCCAACAGCAAATTCGTACAAACGGAATTCGGAACCTATCGGTTGAAATTCTTTTTCAGCGAAGCGGTGAAAACCCAAAGCGGGGAAGAGGCTTCTACCCGGGAGGTTAAAAAAATATTATCTGAGCTAATCGAAGGAGAAGATAAAAAAAATCCATTAAGCGACGATCAACTAGCCGAGCTGCTAACGGGTCGAGGATATAACGTAGCCAGAAGAACGGTGGCTAAATACCGGGAACAAATGAATATTTCCGTGGCACGATTGAGAAAAGAATGGTAGGTAATCAACTTAGACTGAGGCAGTTCAACTCGATTTGAACAAGAAATATCCGGAAAACTGCAGGCCCTGTCGGTTGTTTTGTACTTTTGTGCTGCGGACGAACACCTCTTTAATTTTTTACCATGAAAAAAATTCTTTTTCTGCTTTTGTGCGTTGGGCTCTGGGGGAACGTAGACGCGCAGCGTAGCAACATAAAAAGATTGCAAGGGGTATATGACTCCATCAAGGCTGCCGGAATCCGCCATCCCGATGTGGTGATGGCCCAGTGCATACAGGAAACCGGATGGCTTGAATGCAACCGGTGTTGCCTCGGCTATAACAATCTATTCGGATTTTACAACAAGTCCAAAAAGTGCATGCGCTTTTCAACTGAGGGGGATTGCATTGCATACTATAAAAAATGGCAGGATAAGCGTTACGACAAGTGGCATAATACGTATCCGGGGCAGGACTATTTCCATTTTTTAAAATCAGTGAAATACGCAACAGGCGACAAGTACACAGCCGAGGTAAAGCCGGCGTTGGACTGGGTTAGAAAAAATTTGAGTCTTTAGGGACGGGGGTCGTTTCTTTTGCTTTTTTCCGAAGGT
Organism: Bacteroidota bacterium; assembly: GCA_016868775.1. Classification (GTDB taxonomy): domain Bacteria; phylum Bacteroidota; class Bacteroidia; order Chitinophagales; family Chitinophagaceae; genus JJ008. Next base: position 403,319 of record VGFT01000001.1, read on the forward strand.
GTAGATTTCTGCATCTTGGGGTGTTGCAATCCTTTGATTTTGTCGATGTGGAAAGGTGTATGTGCCGCGAAAATGTTATTGATCACCAGTAACTCATTGATCCCTTCTTGTTTAAGCAGTGCTGCAAAATCACCTGTATAGTATCGCTGATCGACCACGATCACTTTTTCGTAATGATTGATCAAAAAAGGTGCGAAGGCATTTCCGTACGACTCCTTGATAAGGGCGATGCGGCGGCCATTTTTTTGCAGGGACTCGATCTTAACGACGGGAAGATCGCCTTGTAGGAAAACAGAGTAGCTGTTCCCCTCTTTTACTCCTTCTGCATACATTTTTGACTTTATCCAATTGGTTGTCTGGGTACCGTATCCGGAATAGAACCGCAGCGAGTCTCGAAAAAGAAAATAGCGAACGGAGTCGGGGTTGTTTTTCAAGGACGGATCCCGGGTCAGACGATACAAAGAACCCAGGAAACCGGGCTTTACCCGAGCGGGGATGGTATCCAGTGAGACGGGCGTAAATCCGGCCGTTGAACAAAAGGCCCGGTATGCATAATAGGCCCCCAGGCTCGTCCAATGATGATCGGTATTGAAATAAATGTATTCATCGCGGTGTTTACGAAGCTCATCAATGGCCCAGACTTTCTTGACGGACGGATCGAGTGTGTTGTAAATGTTTTCGATGGCCGGTCGGTTTGGCTTTTGAAGATTGCTGTACTTCTCGGTGATTTCAAATTCCAATGCCACGGGTATAATAAGATTATAAACCTGAAGGGGGGAGATTCCGAGTTTGGTAAATCCATTTACAACCGATGCGTATTGTTTTCCGATCGCGGGACCGCCGCCAAAGCGTTCGAAGGCCCGATTTTTAAATACAAAAACGCCTTTTTTGACTTCTCCCGTGGCACCATCATCGGATCGGTATGTATCATCCGTTTTGGGCAGGGTGTCGGGGGCGCTTTCGGATCCGCCGATCGGACCTGGATCGTAGTACGTTATTTCGGAGGATTGAAAGCCAATGCGGGAGCGGAAGAAAGAAGAGAACTCCATCCATCGGTCTCGTCCGGGAAAATGATCGGCGTAGTAGAGTTCGATGGCTCTGAAATAGTCGCCTTTCCAAAACAAACTGTCGGAGTAAACGGGAAAGGCTGCCAATGTTCGATTTTCTTTTTCAGATACGGTTTGCTTCGGCGCCAAGAGTGAATAGATCCCCCCCAGCGTAAGCAGGCTCACGAATAAGGCGACATTGAGCACCTGTCCGATTCGGGCAGCAGAAGGTTGGGGATGAAGGGTGGCAGACATGGGCGATCAGCTGTATTATTTCATGACTAAAAACGAAAGTAAATGAATGGATTGTAGCTCTTGCCTACCAATTGCGCCACGCAGAGAAATAAGATCGAAAGATTGATCAGAAGGGTGCCGGAGATCCGCAGTCTGACAGACAGAGACGATTGTTCAATTTTTTGGGAGAGCCAGGGATAGAGGGGCATGCAGGTCGCCAGAGCCAATAGCAGCCAGTACAGGTGGGTGGTCAGTGTATTTTTCAAATCCTCATATCCGGCTTCCGGCAAACTATATGAAAACAGTTTTTGTACATAGGCCCCCAGGAGGTGGGCATCGGTAAAATAGAAAATAACCCAGCCCGGAACAATGATGGACAAGGCGTATACATGAGAGATCCAGACGGGTGCCCGATCCAATAATTTTTGCAAGAAGGCTTTCTCCAGGGCGATGAAAACAAAAAAGTATAGTCCCCAGAAAATAAAATTCCAACTGGCTCCATGCCAGAAGCCGGTCAGAAACCAAACGATGAAAAGGTTGAAATAGGTATTTTTTTTATTCCCGCCCAAGGGAATGTATACATAGTCGCGAAAGATGCTTCCGAGGGAGATGTGCCACCGTCGCCAAAAGTCGCTGATCGAGCGGGCAATGTAGGGATAATTGAAATTCTCCCGGAAGTGGAATCCAAACATGCGGCCCAGTCCAATTGCCATGTCCGAATAACCGGAGAAATCGAAATAGATCTGTAGCGCGAACATGATCAATCCCGTCCAGGCCTCGGCGGTTGAAAGCCTGGACAGTTCCAGCAGCGTCAGCGGATCGCTGTTGTCTCCCATGTATTTTCGGACCAGCTCGGCGGCGATGTTAGCCATGATCACCTTCTTGAAAAGTCCCACGCAAAAACGAGTGATCCCCAAACTGAAATCGTTCAGGTTTTCATTTCGGCGGTCGATCTCGTGTGCCACGTGTGCGTAGCGGATGATGGGGCCGGCAACGAGGGAGGAGTAGAGAGAGACGTACATCAAAAAGTTGGGAAAACTCCGTTGCGCGGAAATGTCTCCTCGATAAACGTCCACCACATAAGAGATGGTATGAAACGTGTAAAAGGAGATTCCGATGGGCAGGGCGTATCCGGGAGCAGTGAAGCTCGTTCCCAACAGCGCATTGATCTGATCAACTAAAAAGACATCGTACTTGAATGTAGCCAGCAACCCCAGGTTCAGGCAGATAGTGAATAGGAGTCCCCATTTCCCCCATCGCGTGCCCCGGTATCGCTCAATGAACAAGGCATTGGCCCAATCCAACAGCGAAGAGAGGATCAGCAAGCTGATCCAGATGGGTTCTCCCCATCCATAAAAAGCCAATGAAAACACGATCAATACCCCATTGCGCCAAGCATAGTTACGCGTAGTGTAATAAAGAAATAGATTCAGGGGCAGGAACAAAAAAAGGAAAAGCAGACTGGCAAATACCATAGCGGATCGGTATAACACATCCAATCTGCGCTGCGATCGGAATAGAGGTTAAAAATAAGACATTTGAATCGGTTGCAAAAGTTGAGGCGCAAGATTCGAAATCCGCCGCTTTCTGCCGAGAAAATAATAACTCAATTCATTACCTTGCCAACGCATGAAACCGCTGAAGCTAAACAGACTTTTTTTTCAGTTTCTTTCTTGGGTCTTGCACCCCGTCTTTCAACCGGTATGGGTGATTGCCTTCCTTCTTTTTTGTGAAATGTCAACCGCATTTCTTGGATTTCGTCCATTTCAGCGCTGGTTGATTTTAGGACAGGCATTTACGCTCTATGCATTCTTCCCGTTAGTAACCGTTGGACTTCTAAAAGCCCTGGGATTTATAGAGTCCGTTCAATTGCGGACCCAACGAGAACGAGTTATCCCCCTGCTTGCTGCCGGCATTTGGTATTTCTGGATCTGGTACGTCTGGAAAAACCTGCCCGATTATCCGGCCGAATTGGTGCGGCTTACCTTGGCCATCTGGACGGCCTCCTGGGCAACCCTAATGATCAATACTCGAATGAAGATCAGTTTGCATACAATATCAGCCGGACTGATGCTGACGTTTCTCTGTCTTTGGTCGCTGAATCATCCCTACGGAGCCGGTATCTATCTGCCCGTCGCGAGCTTGTTGGCCGGACTCATTGGGGCTGCGCGTTTTGTCGTTTCCGATCACACGCAAACAGAGGTTTACGCGGGGTATGTGCTGGGCATAAGTGCTATGTTGATCATTCATTTTTTCTACTTGTAATCGGTCGAAGGCAAACAAGGAAATCTCCCTTCGTTGCTATCCATGATTCTCCCTTCTTGGAGCCAGCGGGGATTGAAGCCGAGGGTTTAGTATAAAATATTTCTCTGTAAAGAATTATAATTCAATGCTAAACCCTAAACCCTGTTCTCCAAACCTAATTCTCTAAACAGTCTCCTTCCCGGTTTTCCCCCCAATTCCCCAGAAAAAAAACTCCAAAAAAATTAGTTTTATTTTGCTAAATCCATTAGTTTTGCCCTATTAACCATTCAGCCAACTGGCTACGACCCTTTAAAAAACAACTTATGGCAAAGACCGAAAAAACAACCGAAACCGCTCCCAACGCAGAGAAATTCAAGGCCCTTAAACTCACCATGGACAAGATCGAGAAAGACTATGGTAAAGGCAGTGTTATGATGATGAATGAACGAGGGGAGATGCAGCAAGAAGTGATCTCAACCGGATCCATCGGATTGGATGCGGCGTTGGGGATTGGCGGACTTCCCCGCGGGCGTGTCGTAGAGATCTACGGCCCCGAATCCTCGGGTAAAACCACCATTGCTACCCATGTAATAGCGGAAGCACAGAAAAAAGGAGGCATGTGCGCCATCATTGATGCAGAGCATGCGTTTGACAGCTCCTATGCCAAAAAATTAGGCGTGGATGTTGATAACCTACTGATCTCCCAACCCGACTACGGAGAGCAGGCGCTGGAGATCGCGGACCGACTGATCCTTTCCGGCGCACTGGACGTTCTGGTGATCGATTCTGTAGCGGCCCTGGTTCCAAAAAGCGAGCTGGAGGGAGAAATGGGCGACAGTAAAATGGGATTGCATGCCCGCTTGATGAGCCAAGCACTCCGAAAGCTCACGGCCACCGTCTCCAAGACCAATACCATCTTGATCTTCATCAATCAATTGCGCGAAAAAATCGGCGTCATGTTCGGAAATCCCGAGACAACCACCGGTGGAAATGCCCTTAAGTTTTATGCCTCCGTTCGACTGGACATTCGCCGCACCCAACAAGTGAAAGATGGCGACGAAGCCATCGGCAACCACGTAAAAGTAAAAGTGGTCAAGAATAAAGTGGCCCCGCCCTTCCGTGCCGCCGAGTTCGACATCATCTTCGGAGAAGGAATCTCCAAAACCGGAGAGATCGTTGACCTGGGTACCGAACTCGAGATCATTCAAAAAAGCGGTAGCTGGTATAGCTACAACAGCGACAAACTGGGACAAGGACGGGATTCCGTCAAACAACTCCTGGTAGACAATCCCGAACTGGCCAACGAGATCGAAACCAAGATCCGCGAAAGCATCAAGGAAATGCAGAACAACTAACTGCTGTTTTTTCGTTGTATATAGATGGGTTAACACCCCGACCGCCCCGGCCGTCGGGGTTTTTTATGGAGAAATCGCCCATTTCAATGTTTAAACATCGTATATTTGCCAACCATTTCCTCGGCTACTTGTATACTGTACGAATCATGAAACTTCCCTTCACAAATAAGATCCGTATCCGCATCTTTTGGGCGCTGTTCGCCCTGGGACTGGGTATCGGGGGAGGAATTGCCTATTACTTGTTCACCGAAAAATTTGAGGACACCAAATTGGTTAAAGCAGCACATGCTTCCTCGGCGCTAGCATTTCTCAAAGAATTTCAGAACAACGACTCGCTCGCCAATGCCCGGTATCGCAACCAGATCGTAGAACTGAGCGGTCGCATCAGCGCCCTCGAACAGGCGGATACCAGCGCCAACCTTAAGATCAATGCCGATGGCACAGGCGACTACCTCATTTTTGATTTTCAACAGGAAGATGCCAAGGAAACAAAAAAATTACAGCAGGGCGACAGCGTTACCATTCGAGCCGCCTGCAGCGGCAGCAGCTACAGCCGCATCCTGAACAGCCGCTCGGTCCAATTCCAACGAGCCACCCTCATTAAAAAATTTTAAACACCATACCATGAAACATTTCTTTATTGCTTTTACACTGACGGTTAGCACCTTCTCTCTGTTCGCACAAACGAAGACCACCACCTCGGCCATCGTGGCCTTTGATGCCACCACTGCATTGGATGCCCTCCCCAAAGCGGAGAACAAAACAGCGGTGGGAATGATCGATACCAAAACCGGACAAGTCGGATTTGAAGCCGCCGTAAATAATTTTGCATTCAGCAACCCAACCATCCAGGAACATTTCAATGAAGAGCGCTGGCTGAATTCTGCCAAATTCCCCCTGTTCACCTTCCAAGGAAAGATCACCAACCTCAACAAAGTGAACTTTGCAAAAGACGGCACCTACACCGTTTCGGTAGAGGGAACAATGACGATCAAGGACAAAACAAATCCCCTCTCCACTACCGCAACCCTTGTGGTAAATAAAGGTGCGATTCGGACCACCGCTGGCTTCTCGATCAAATTATCTGATTACGGAGTAGATGTCGGCACCCGCGGTAAAATCTCCAATGAACCCAAGATCACCGTCTCAGCCGATTTCAAATAATTTTTTTCGCAAATAAGTAAACCGCTCCTCGGAGCGGTTTTTTTATGCCCTCCCTCCAAGCCCATTGAGTAACTTGCAGCATGGCCTTTGAATTGCACAGCCCCTTTGCCCCCGCCGGCGATCAGCCACAGGCCATTCAACAGCTGACAGAGGGAATTCTGAACGGTGAAAAATACCAAACCCTCTTGGGCGTAACGGGAAGTGGAAAAACCTTCACCATCGCCAATGTAATTCAAAACATCCAACGCCCCACCTTGGTGCTGACCCACAATAAAACCTTGGTGGCCCAACTCTACGGCGAATTCAAACAATTCTTCCCCGAAAATGCCGTCGAGTATTTTGTTTCGTATTACGACTACTATCAACCCGAAGCCTACCTGCCCGTCAGCAATGTATACATCGAAAAAGATCTTAGCATCAATGAGGAACTGGATAAACTCCGACTCCGGGCAACCACCAGCCTGTTGAGTGGCCGGCGAGATATCCTCGTGGTCGCTTCCGTGAGCTGCATCTATGGAATGGGCAACCCCACCGAATACGAAAACGGCATCATCCGCATCCAAAAAGGACAAACCCTTTCGCGACAAGCTTTTTTGCATGCACTGGTGAATTCATTGTATCAGCGCACGACCATCGATTTCAGTCGGGGGCAATTCCGCGTAAAAGGCGACACGATAGATATCAATTTGCCGTATGTAGACTGTGGATACCGCATCACTTTCTTCGGCGACCAGATCGAAAGCATCGAAACCCTGGAGCTCATCAGCGGCAAACGCATCGGAGAAATCGACAGCGCCGCGATCTTTCCGGCAAATTTATACGTAGCCCCTAAGGACATCATGCAGCAAGTGATCTACGAGATTCAAGATGAACTCGGCGCACAAGTCGATTATTTCAAACGATCGAATAAAATGATGGAAGCGCAGCGACTCAGCGAGCGCGTCAACTACGACCTAGAAATGATCCGGGAATTGGGTTATTGCGGAGGCATCGAAAATTATTCCCGCTTCTTCGATCGGCGCCTGCCCGGCACCCGACCGTTTTGTTTGATGGATTATTTCCCAAAAGATTTTTTACTGGTGATCGATGAGAGTCACCAAACCATCCCCCAAGTAAGCGGCATGTACGGAGGCGATCGAAGTCGAAAACTCACCTTGGTCGATTTCGGATTTCGATTGCCCTCGGCGCTCGACAATCGCCCGCTCAACTTCCCCGAATTCGAATCGCTCACCAATCAGGTTGTATTCGTATCCGCCACTCCCGGTCACTATGAACTGGACAAATGCGAAGGCATCGTGATAGAGCAGGTGGTGCGGCCAACCGGACTCCTCGATCCGCCCATCGAGGTTCGTCCCACCCACAACCAAATCGATGACCTGCTCGACGAGATCGACAAGCGTGTCAAAGACGGCGACCGCGTGCTGATCACCACGCTTACCAAACGCATGGCAGAGGAAATGGACAAGTACCTGAAACGAATCGAAGTGCGATCCAAATACATCCACAGCGATGTGGATACGCTGGAGCGAGTGGAGATCCTACGCGACCTTCGCCTGGGGCGCATTGATGTACTGGTGGGCGTGAACTTGCTGCGTGAAGGATTAGACCTCCCGGAAGTATCGTTGGTGGCTGTGCTGGATGCCGACAAGGAAGGTTTTCTCCGAAATGAAAAATCGCTTACCCAAACCGCCGGGCGTGCGGCTCGAAATATAAAGGGGCTGGTCATTTTTTATGCTGACAAAATCACTGAAAGCATGCGCCGCACCATTGAGGAGACCAACCGGCGGCGTAATAAGCAAATGGCCTATAACGAAGCCCATGGCATCACGCCCATGACCATCAAAAAATCGATGCTTGATGTGCTGGGTCAAACCTCGGTACTGGAGATCAAGGTTTATGATCCCGATCATCCTTATGCACAAAAGGAAATCACCGCTCAGGTCGCCGAAGAAACTGCGCTATATGAGGAGTCGGTCGAGGAGCTGCCGACCCCCCAACTCGAAAAACAAGCCCGCTGGTTGAAAAAACGAATGGGAAAAGCAGCGAAGGACATGGATTTCATGGAAGCGGCGAAGCTGCGCGACGACCTGATCGCCCTGCAAAATCTCCTCGAAAAAAGAAAAAAATAATCCCCTTTCGGCCCCCCTCGTTTGTACATTTGAGGGATGGATAAACGGGTCTTTTTGCTTGACGCCTTTGCACTGATCTTTCGGGCCTATTATGCCCTGATCCGTAGTCCCCGCATCAGCTCCACCGGCAAGAATACCAACGCGCAATTCGGATTCACCAACTCTCTGGTAGAACTCATCAACAAACAAAAGCCCTCCCACCTGGCGGTTTGTTTCGACACCAAAGCTCCCACCGAACGCCATGCCGATTATGCCGATTACAAAGCCAATCGCCAGGAAACCCCGGAAGATATTTTAGCGGCCGTGCCCGATATCAAGGCGATCATTAGCGGGTTCAACATCCCCATCATCGAAATGGACGGGTACGAGGCCGATGACATCATCGGCACGCTCAGCAAACAAGCGGAAGCGGCCGGGTATGAAGTGTTGATAGTTACGCCTGACAAGGATTATGGTCAACTCGTTTCCAATAAGATCAAGATCTACAAACCTTCGTATCAGGGCAACGGTGTAGAGATCATGGGTCCCGATGAAGTCTGTGCCAAGTGGAACATCAAATCCGTCGATCAAGTCATCGATATGCTCGGCATGATGGGAGATGCCGTTGACAATATTCCGGGCATCCCGGGCGTAGGCGAAAAAACCGCCGCGAAATTGCTTGCGGAGTATGGAACCTTGGAAAACGTTCTTGCAAATGCAGATCAGATCAAGGGGGCGATGGGAGAAAAAGTTCGAAACGGAAAGCAGCTGGCGATAACATCGAAAAAACTGGCTACGATCCTGACCAACGTCCCCGTCGAATTCCACGAAGAGGATTTCAAACTAAAAGATTGGAATAAAGACGCTCTTCGAGCGGTATTCACGGAGTTGGAGTTCCGAACCCTGGGAAAGCGTTTGCTGGGTGAAGAGATTCCCTCTGCGGTTCCGACGGTCATTGAAAAAGAAATGCCTCGTGGGGTACAGACCGATCTGTTCGGTAACATCATTGAGTCGCCCGTCCCGCAACAAAGAGAAGAAGACGTTGAACCGGTTCATCTAGCAGCAGACAAGAACATTCACAACACCCCACACGAATATTTACTGGCAGATACTCCAAAAAAGATAAATGAATTGATCGCTGAATTGCAACAACATTCGGAGATCTGTTTTGATACCGAGACTACTGGCGTGGATGCTAATACGGCGGAGTTAGTGGGAATGAGTTTTTCCGTCCGCCTCGGCTGTGCCTGGTTTGTGCCCTTTCCGAGCGGTACCGACGAAATTAAAAAAGCGATCGAACCCTTCAAGGGTTTGTTTGCAGATGCGAGAAAAACCTGGGTCGGGCAAAATATCAAATACGATCTATTGGTGTTGAAATGGCTAAGTGTGGAAATGGCCGGATCTGTTTTTGATACCATGCTGGCGCATTACGTGATCGAGCCGGAGGGAAAACACGGGATGGACGCGCTGAGCGAGAAATACCTGGGCTATGAGCCCATTCACATTGAGGAGTTGATCGGTAAAAAAGGAAAGAATCAGGGGAACATGCGTGATGTGGAGCCAGCGAAACTAAAAGAATATGCCGGAGAGGATGCAGACATCACCCTGCAACTGAAACAGAAATTTGTGCCGTTGCTCAAGCAAAAAGAAGTGGTTCGTGTATTTGAGGAAGTGGAGAATCCGCTTGTAAAAGTATTGGCTGACATGGAATACGAGGGCATTCAGATCGATGTGCCCTTCCTCAATGAATACTCCAAAGAACTGGATCGCGAAGCTCGGGCAGCGGAAGAGCGGGTATACAAAGAAGCCGGCGTGCGCTTCAACCTCGGCTCGCCCAAACAATTGGGAGTGGTATTATTCGATAAGCTCAATTTGGATCCATCTGCTAAAAAAACCAAAACTGGACAATACCAAACGGGCGAAGAAGTGTTGCTGAAGTTGGCGGCGAAGGGGCATGATATCGTAGATTCGATTTTGGCCTTTCGCGAGTTGACCAAATTGAAATCGACCTATGTGGATGCCCTGCCGGAACTGATCAACCCCAAAACAGGCAGGGTGCACACTACATATGGACAGGCCGTTGCGGTAACCGGTCGGCTTGCCAGCAACAATCCGAACCTGCAAAATATTCCGGTGCGGACCGACCGTGGAAAAGAGATCCGAAAAGCCTTTATTCCCCGCAGCGAGGACTATATTCTTCTCTCAGCCGATTATTCACAGATCGAATTGCGGATCGTGGCTGCGATCAGTGGAGATGTAAACATGTGCACGGCGTTCCGATCAGGCACTGATATTCACACTGCCACGGCGGCAAAAGTTTACAACATTGCCGAATCGGAAGTGACCAAGGAAATGCGGTACAAGGCCAAGAGCGTGAATTTCGGGATCATATATGGACAAGGGGCATTCGGACTAGCCGATAACCTGGGCATTTCCCGAACCGAAGCCAAAGAGATCATTGATAACTACAAGAAACAGTTTCCGGGTATACAGCGCTACATGGATGAAACCATCGCCTTTGCCAAACAGCACGGATATGTACAAACCCTAATGGGTAGAAAACGTTGGTTAAAAGATATTACCTCTTCGAATTTTACCGTACGTGGTTTTGCGGAGCGCAATGCCATCAATTCACCCATACAGGGAACGGCTGCCGACATGATCAAGCTGGCCATGCAAAAAGTACATGTAGAGATGAAAAAGGCGAAGATGAAAAGTCGGATGATCTTGCAAGTGCACGATGAACTGGTTTTCGATGCACATCGAACAGAAGTTGCTGCATTAAAGCCAATGATCCTTTCCTGTATGGAGTCGGCCCTCCTGCTTCCGAATGAAGTACCCGTGATCGCCGAATGCGGCGAAGGAAAAAACTGGTTGGAAGCGCATTGATGGGCGCGGGTTATTGATTGTTTCGCTCACGCCGTTGTCCGCCACCACCACCGCCCGGTCCACCGGGTCCTCCAGGTCCTCCCATTCCACGAGGGCGCATGGTGGGTTGGATCTTTTCTTTCCAGATCAGGAATTCCTCTTTTGTAAGTATGGTGCTGATAATATCATCTTGTATATCAGAGAATTTTTTCATCTCTGCCATAATTGTCTCTCGGTCGGGTGTTTCTCCGCTATTCATCATTTCTTGCCGTCTTTCTTCTTGTCGACGAAAAAGAACTTTTAGCGCAGTATCAAGGGCAACCAACTGGCCAGAGTCGATCGCAAACGCGCTGTCTAATTTCTGAGTGATGCGACTTACTCTTTCCTCCACGGTTGCTCGCTGGCCAAAACCCATCCCTTGTGCCTTCAACCGGTTTAGGGGAAAAAGGGGCAGCAAAAGAAGGAGGTAAAGAAGCTTTTTCATGAGATTGCTTTTAGATTTAACGAATTTCCGTCTTTTTTCTATTTGGCCTTGTTAAAATATCTATTCAATGCAGAAACGGGGGTATCTTGCTGCGCTAAATCCATTCTAATGGAGTATAACAAACTGGTGGCGGTATCCGGATTGCCTGGATTATTTGAGTTGTTGACAACCAAGTCGGACGGAGCCATTGTGCGCGGATTGGATGACGGGCAAACCCGGTTTGCAGCGAATCGGAGTCATCAATTTTCTCATTTGGAGAGTATTGAGGTGTTCACCCAAGCAGAAAATGCCAATTTGATCGAAGTGTTCCAAGCCATGGGAAAAGCGGGCAAGCCCCTTCCCAATGAAAAGGATGCGGATGCCATCAAGAACTACTTCGGGTCGGTTTATCCGGCGTTCGACTTTGATCGGGTCTATTCGAGTGACTTGAAAAAAATGGTTAAATGGTTCGCCGTATTACAAAAACATCAGGTTGAGTTGAAACTGAGTGAGCCCGAAGCCCCCGAAACGAATGAATAATATGGCCGCTTCCTTGATCGAAAAAAAGACTCGTTGTTATTTGCCCGAAGCATTTCGGATCGACTCTTGGGAAGATCTCTCTTCCTACTTTGAAGAATTGGAGTCCAGGATTCTGTCCTCAAAAGAAGATTTGGAAAAATGGCTGCGGGACTGCAGCGAGTTGGAGTCGGTCGTAAGTGAGGAGGTTTGCTGGCGACAGATCCGAATGACCTGCGATACGGAAGATCCGCAATTGGCCGAGTCGTTCGAGTTTTTTATGACTTCGATTCAGCCGATGATTCAGCCGGTAGCGGACCGCCTGAATCGAAAATTGATCGATTGTCCGTTTACAGCAACCCTCGACTCCGAAAAATATTTCACCTACCTCCGAAACGTTCGCAAGAACATTGAGCTGTTTCGGGAATCGAATGTTCCTATACAATCTGCCCTCGCGGTAGCGCAACAGGAGTATGGTGTGATTTCCGGAAAGATGACTATAGAGGTAAAAGGAGCGGAATACACGCTTGCGCAGGCGTCTAGATTTTTAGAGGACCCCGATCGTTCCTTAAGAAAATCCGTCTATCATAAGATATTTCAACGCCGTGCGCAAGACAGAGAAAAGCTGGAGTCCCTATTTGAAGGGCTTCTTGAAAAAAGACAACAGCTTGCGCTCAATGCCGGATACGCCGATTATCGCTCCTATCGGTTTGCTGAGCTGGGGCGATTTGATTACTCCCCGAAAGATTGTGAGCTTTTTCATCGGGCGGTGCGCGAGCAGGTAATGCCTCTGGTAAATGAACTAATGGAGGCCAAGCGAAAACAGCTGGGTGTAGATCGACTGAGGCCTTGGGATCTGGAGGCGGAGCCCATCGGCACACAACCGCTTCGTCCGTTTCAGGCAGGAGATGAGTTGATTGAAAAAACCATTGGCTGTCTGCAGCGATTGGATCCTTTTTTCAGTTCCTGTATATCCACGATGCTGGAAATGGGTCGGCTGGATGTAGAGAGTCGCAAAGGAAAAGCGCCGGGCGGGTATAATTGTCCCCTTGCCGAAACCGGAGCCCCATTTATTTTTATGAATGCCGCCGGAACCTTAGACGACGTAACGACCATGGTACATGAAAGCGGGCATGCGGTACATTCTTTTTTGTGTCACCCGTTAGAACTAAATGGTTTCAAGGAATATCCTACTGAGATCGCTGAGGTCGCCAGCATGAGTATGGAGTTGTTCACGATGGACCATTGGTCGAATTTCTTTTCGGATCCAAAGGAATTGAAGCGTGCGAAGCAACAGCAGCTGGAACGAGTCATACTGCTGTTTCCCTGGATCGCTACCATCGATGCTTTTCAGCATTGGCTTTATTTACACCCCGGCCATAGCCGCGCGGAAAGAGAGACTGTCTGGCTCGAGATCTTGGACACCTATACCTCTCCGGTCGTGGATGTAACCGGAACTGAATCCTATCGATCCATTCTTTGGCAACGACAATTGCATTTATTTGAAGTGCCATTTTATTATATCGAATATGGGATCGCGCAGCTGGGAGCCATTGGCATGTGGCAGCAGTATCAGCAAAATCCTGATTTGGCATTGAGCCGATATCGAAAAGCGCTTCAGGCGGGAGGCACCCGCACGTTACCGGAGCTATTTGCACTGGCCGGACTCCAGTTCGATCTATCTCCTCAGCACATTGGAACGTTAATGCGCTTTGTGAAAACAGCCTTGGAAAAGATCGGTCACTGACAAGAGGGGCACTGACCCGACACCACCATTTCTACTTGATTGATCGAATATCCTTTGGGCAATTTGATGGAAGGAGTTGCCACACTATCCAGACAATAGGTATTGTCGCATCGCTTACAAACAAAGTGAACGTGATGATCGTGGTGGTGACCCGAGGCGCATTCATCTTTACAGAGTGCATAACGAATGCTATTGTCATTCGTGGGAATGGAATGGATCAATCCTTTGTCCACGAAGGATTGCAGCGTACGGTAAATAGTAACGCGATCATAGCGTGCGCCGAGTTTTTTCTCAATATCGGCATGGGCCAAAGCCCCTTTTCGGCTTAGAAATATGACTAAGATGTCTTTTCGTCCGCCGGTTACACTAAGTCCGTGTGCCTTGAGGAGTGCGATGGATTCTTCTTGATGCACGGTAGCCATACTATAATTTTTTTACGGGCGGGTCGTTCAGTAAGTTACGGGCCGACTTGATCAAGTCTTTTACTTCGGAAGGTTTGAGTCCGTCTATGATCTTTCGTACATCTCCATTTTGATCCACCAGCGCCCAGAATTGTGTATGCAAAAAATCATCTTCGATATTGGCCGGATTGTTCGCCGGGTCATCGATGGTATAACTCACCCGCGCGACCGTGTACAAACTATCTTTTCGGCCCGTCACAAAAATCCAGCGACGGGTATCCACTTGCATGGAGTCGCTGTACTTTTTTAGTTGTGGCACGGAATCCGTTTCCGGATCACAGGTGTGGGAAATGATCTTGAAATTAGGTTCATCGCGAAACGCTTCGTAAACAAGGCGCATGTTGTTGTTCATGCGGGGACAAATTCCCTTACAGGTAGTAAAGAAAAACTCGGCTACGTATACCTTGCCGATAAAATCTTTTTCCGTTACCGGCTGTCCGTCCTGATTCTGAAATTGAAACGGTCTTACATAACTGACAGGAGTCACCTTTGGCGTTGAAAATCCCGGGATCAACTGTGTCAAGGCAAAATAAAACAACCCGATCAGCGCTCCGAAAAAACCAAAATAGATCCAACCCTTTTTCGACATAAGAACACAAAGATACAACCAGATAGGGGTTGTCTTGCAACCATGTTGCTTTTTTGTACTTTCATGAGATGTTTCGAAAGATCAATTGGGATGCCTGGGGAATCGGGGCCTCGCTGGCCTGCGCGATCCACTGCGCCCTGTTGCCCCTGTTTTTTACTTCGCTTCCGCTCTTTGGTGTTAATATTATACACAATGTTTGGTTTGAGGCGGGGATGATTGGTCTCGCTTTGGGAATTGGAACCTATAGTTTGTGGCATGGATACCAGAAACATCACCATCGTTTTCGGCACCTGATTTTCTTTTATATCGGATCCGGCTCTCTGATTACTAAACAATTTTTCATCCGCTACGAAAATTGGCTGCTGGTGCCCGCCGTAATCCTAATTATTCTGGCCCATGTACAGAATTATCGGGCTTGTCGAGTACATGATCATGGGCATGCCGAAGACTGTGAACATTAAAGTTTGGGCAGTTTGGATAGTTTGGGAGTTAAAAGTTTTTAGTTATGAAGTTTTTAGTTGTAGCGTTTGTGTTGGGATTGATTTCGTTTCAAGCCTTGGGGCAGGAGGCGGAGATACGGGCATTATTGGCTAAGCAAACGGAGGCCTGGAATCGGGGCGATGTGGAAGGGTTCATGGAGGGGTATTGGAAGAATGATTCTCTGATGTTTATTGGCAAATCGGGGATTACGTATGGCTGGCAACAAACGCTGGACAATTACAAGAAAGGATATCCGGATAAAACGGCGATGGGGCAACTGACCTTTACCCTGATCGAAATGAACCTCCTCTCGAAAAAATATTTCTCCGTCGTCGGAAAATGGCACCTGAAACGAACCATCGGTGATCTAAGCGGACACTATACCCTTCTTTTGAAAAAGATCAAGGGGAAATGGGTGATTGTGAAGGATCATAGTAGTTAGAGTGAATTGTCCGCTGTCCACCGGCCGCAGTCCGCGGAGATTGGATATTCGACATTGGACTGCATCGGACACCGGACTTCGGACATTGGACTACTTCGCTGCCCTCAACCGAAACAAATACCGAATCAATCCAAAAAGGGCAACAGCTACACAGATATAATAGATCAAGCAAACCCAAAAGGGGTAGCGTTCGGGAAAGGCCAATCCAAAATAAAAACCTATGGTGGCGGAACCGATCATCCAAATGAGGGTCCACGTCAAGGCATTAATGATACGTATAAAAAACCGGCTTACTTGGGGATCCCAACCTTGTTCCATAGTATAGATATCAAGTCATAACAGAATTACCGGCGTATTGTTGGGGGGATTCGAAGAGAGTTAAAAGCAGCTCGAGAACCATTGAACACGTTGAAATCTACCCCCGTACTAATCCCATTCACACGACCCCGGTCGTTATGCTGCCAGAACGACCAGCCCGCAAACACCCGGGGCACACAGCGCTCATAATAATGAGCAACCCAAAGCGGATAAGCAGAAAAATGAATAAGTAAATAGCGATTATAAAATTTCGCATTGGAATAAATGATCGGTTTAACCTTATAGTGTTGCTCTAACCGAACAATCCACTCCCGAACACCCTCTACCAGTTGCTGTGGCGTTACCCCTCCCAACTCTTCTACATCCAGCACGGGAGGAAGATCCCCCGGCAGCAAACGAACTTGACGAATAAAGTGCTCGGCCTGTTGACGTCCGCTCAACTGAGGTTTAAAATAATGATAGGCGCCCCGAACCATTCGAGTGCGACTGATCATCCGCCAATTTCTTTCAAATTGAGGATCGGTGTACTGCAATCCCTCTGTTGCTTTCATGAAACCAAAATCAAGCCGGAGCAATTGAACATTCATTTCGGAAACAGCTTCCCAATCAATCGTTTGCTGGTAGCGAGAAACATCTATGCCATGTATCGAGTAGCCGGTTGGTATAGAAATGCCTAGGGTAGAGTAGCGCGCCTTGGAGGGGCAGCTATAGAAACGGTACTGATAATAAAACCACCCTATACCGGCGAAAAGAAGGAAAAGTAAAAAGACAATTATAGCAGCGAGACGAGCCCGTCTCTTTTTAAAAAACTTCATCGGCACCCTTATTAACTACTTAACGATCCGAAGTTTCGCATATTGTAACATGATCTTTTTCTCTCCATTTTTTTCAAATTGGACAGTGGCGATCGGGTTGTGAGCTGATCCTTCCATTTTAACAACTTCTCCAAATCCGAATTTTTGATGTTCCACACGCTGACCTTCTTGCAGATCAGAGGTGTCGCTAGGCTCAAAATCCGAACTGGGGGTGTGGGGGTTTACTTTGGGACTTGCGGGCTTGGCCGGTTTCCAGGTTGAGTTGTCCAAAGCGGCCTTTTCCTGATAATAGGACTTTGTCTGTGTTTGAGGACGTCCCGATTCCCCGTCATCCGAGGTTTTCCATCCCCGCATCCGTTGATTGGCTGCTGCACCGCCCCATCGGGTACCGGGAGTCGCCGAATGTCCCACCAAAGAACGCTCTACCCGATCGACGGGGATTTCATCCAAAAAACGACTAGGCTCATTTTGTACCAGTTGTCCGAAACGATACCGAGTGTTTGCATAGGTGATCCACAACCGCTCTTTGGCCCGGGTGATCACGACATAAAAAAGTCGACGCTCTTCCTCTAGTTCTTCCCGCGTGTTGATGGCCATCGCATTGGGAAACAACATTTCTTCAAGTCCAACCGCAAACACGCCCCGAAACTCCAGCCCCTTTGCGGCGTGAATCGTCATCATCTTCACCGTATCGGCGTTGGCATCCGCCTCATCCGCATCGGTCAGCAACGTGATTTGCTGCAGATAAGCGCCCAGGCTTTTGTCGACCAATTCTCCATCTTCCGTATCCGGACTTTCCGTCCATTCCTTTATTGAGTTCAACAACTCCTGAATATTCTCATAGCGCTGTACCCCCTCGGTGCTTTTATCGTTGAATAGCTCCTTGACTACGTTTGTCTGTTTCCCGACGTGAAAAGCCAAGTCATATGCGTTGCTGTTGGACAACATACTCTGAAAGCTGCGAATCATTGTGGTAAAGTCCTCCAAAGCCGTAAGGGTCCCTGCGCGAAACCCGTGATCGCGCGCATGGAGCAAGATCTCCCAAACCGATGTGTTGGTTGTGTTAGATAAAAGGATGAGTTTATCAAGTGTGGTCTTCCCGATTCCCCGGGCCGGATAATTGATGATGCGCTTGAGGGCTTCTTCGTCTTTCGGATTCACGGTTAACCGCAAATACGCGACCAGGTCTTTTACCTCTTTCCGTTGATAAAAGCTGATGCCGCCGTAGATGGTGTAGGGCAATCCCATTCGACGCAGTGCCTCTTCAAAGGCCCGGCTTTGAGCATTGGTGCGATACAGAATGGCGAAATCCTTGTTCTGATAATGATTCCGGAGCTTTTGCTCTTGTATGGTATCCGCAATGAGCTTGCCTTCGTCGTTGTCGGTCATGGTACGGATCAATCGGATCTTTTCACCGGATTGATTCTCGGTAAAAAGGGATTTTTCAATCTGTCCCTTATTCTGGCGGATTACTTCATTGGCGGTCTCCAGTATGTTTTGTGTGCTTCGGTAGTTTTGTTCCAACTTGACCACTTTCACCTGGTCATAATCTTTTTGGAATTGCAAGATGTTCTGAATGGTGGCCCCTCGGAAACTATAAATGCTTTGTGCATCATCGCCCACCACGCAAACATTTTCGTGCATGGCGCCCAACAATTTTATGATCTCGTATTGTGCCGGATTGGTATCCTGATACTCATCGATCAGGATATAGCGAAATTTATGCTGGTAGCGGGATAAACACTCCGGAACGGCGCGCAGGAGTTCATAAAATTTCAACAAGAGATCGTCAAAATCCATGGCTCCATTCTTGAAGCAGCGCTTGGCGTATCGGTCGAAGATTTCCCCGATCATCGGGCGGTTGGCGCGAAGATCTTCTTGCTGGATCCCGTAATCGTTGCGGTATTCGTCGGGGCCGATCAATGCATTTTTTGCTGCGGAGATTCGGTTGTAAACCGTGGAGGGTTTGTAGTGCTTATCGTCCAAATTCAATTCCTGGATCACCGACTTTAGGACGCTTTTCGCATCGTCCGTGTCGTAAATCGTAAAGTGTCGCGGATAACCGATGCTGTCGGCTTCAAAACGAAGAATGCGTGCAAAGACGGAGTGAAACGTGCCGATATAAAGGTTTCGGGCTTCGCCGGAGCCAAGTATATGTTCAACGCGCTCCTTCATTTCCCGCGCGGCTTTGTTCGTGAAGGTGAGGGCGAGAATGTTGAATGCATCCACCTTGTGTTCGGCCATCAGATGAATGATGCGGGTGGTGAGTACGCGGGTCTTGCCGCTGCCGGCTCCGGCGACGATCATCTGGGGACCGTCCTTATGCAACACTGCTTCTCGCTGGCGTTCGTTCAATCCGTTTAAATAGGCCGACATGAGTCGCAAGTTAGTGGTAAAAGGCAGCGAGCCGAGAAATGTGGATTAATTTGACGAAGCATTAAGAAATCGGAGGGGTTGGGGGTAGGCCATTCGAAAGGGGCGATTGAACTAACTTTGTCGAAAGCTTGCACATGGGCATTCGCATTTTCATTACGGGAGGAACCTTTGATAAAGAATACAATGAGTTAACCGGACAGTTGTATTTCAAAGACACACATCTGCACGACTTACTGGAGTTGGGTCGTTCCCGGCTAGACGCGGAGATCCGTACCCTCATGATGATCGATAGTTTGGAGATGTCGGACGAGGACCGCGAGCTGATCGCGCATCAGTGTAAAAATTGCGACGAGGACCGAATCGTGATCACACACGGAACCGACACAATGGCCGAAACGGCCGACTACTTACAAAAACACGTTGCCGGAAAGACGATCGTCCTCACCGGCGCCATGATCCCCATCAAATTCGGAAGTTCAGACGGGCTGTTCAACCTCGGCTCAGCCTTGGCTTTTGCTCAAACACTGCCCGCTGGCATATATGTGGCCATGAACGGTCGCTATTTCGTTGCAGGAAATGTACAGAAGAACCGAGAGAGCGGAACGTTTGAAGAGAAAAAGAGCGTTTAGAGAATAGGGTTTAGTGTTTAGCAATGAACATAAATCTTTAAGAAATATGTTATGGAACTAAACCCTAAACCCTGCTCCCTAAACGTTCGGCTTACTTCGGAGTCTCCAACAACTTGAAGAACTGATCCAGCTGAGGCAATACCACGATGCGGGTACGGCGGTTGGCAGCTCTACCTTCTTTCGTTGCATTATCCGAAATCGGACTGTACTCGCCGCGGCCGGCTGCAACAATCTTTGAAGGATCTAGTCCGTATTGCTTTTGCAACAGACGAACTACCGTTGTCGCGCGCTTTACACTCAGATCCCAGTTGTCTGTGATAACACCACTGCCGGTAAAGGGAATATTATCGGTGTGTCCCTCAACCATGAACTCTAAATCGGTCTGGTTTTTTAGCACGGTCGCCACTTTCCCCAGAACTCCTTTGGCTTTTTCAGTGATCTCGTAGCTACCGGTGGTAAAAAGAAGTTTGTCGGAGATGTCGATGAAGACCACTCCTTTGTCCACCTTGATATTGATATCCTGTTCATCCAAGTTACCAATGGCTCCTTTCAAATTCATCACCAGAGCCATGTTCATGGAGTCTTTCTTAGCCATTTGTTGCTGTAAGGTTTGGATATAGGCATCTTTTACGCCCATGTTCTCCATAGATTTGCGGATGCTTTCTGCTTGCTGACTGGAAATCACCGACATGGTTTCCAGTTGTTTGATGGCCTGCGTATTATTCTGTTTCAAAAAATCAATTTGGCTATAGAGCTCGCTAACTTTCGTATCCATCAAGGCTTTTTCTCTTTCACAAGCTTCTTTTTGACGGGCCAAGGTGGCCTTATCGGTAGCACAATCACTCAAATCGGTTTCGAGGGTCTTGTATTTGCTTTGCAGGGCTTGGAGTTCAGCTTGTGCTGACTTCAGCTTCTTACCACTTACGCAGGCACTCATAGAACCCAAGAGAAGGATTGAAAAAAGATAAAAACGGAATGGCATGGTTTTTAATTTTAGTTATTAGAGTATTTTAGATTAAAAATTCACACTAAAGGCCAAAAATCGGGACAAATATAAGCCCTTCAAAAGAGTCTGCCCCGTTTTATCGCTACCTTGCAAGTGAATTTTAACACTATGGGAAAAGACCAGGTTTTCCGAACCGAGATCGAAAAGGCCAGCGATTTCAAATTTGGGGCCAATGTGGCCAAGGTGTTTGATGATATGGTGAACCGTTCCGTGCCCTTCTACGGAGAGATCCAGCGGATGATGGCCGAACTGGCAGCGGATCATACCCAACCCGGAACGGACGTGTACGACCTGGGTTGCTCCACCGGAACCACCCTGATCGGGATGAATGCCTTGGTCGACCCCAACATTCGCTTCGTGGGGATCGACGACTCCCAGGAAATGCTCGACAAATGCAAATCCAAACTGATGGAGATCGGGTTTTCCCGGGACTATGACCTGCGCTGCGCCGACCTGGGCCAAGGCATAGAAGTGAGCAACGCCTCCGTGGTCGTGCTCTGCCTGACCCTTCAGTTCGTTCGTCCGATCTACCGCGAGAAACTCCTCCGCGATATCTATGACGGGCTTGTCCCCGGCGGTGTCCTGATCCTGGTAGAAAAGATCCTCGCAGAAGACAGCCGCTACAACCGCGATTTCATTCGCTATTATTGCGACTACAAGCGCCGAAACGACTACAGCGAAATGGAGATATCCCAAAAACGCGAGGCATTGGAAAATGTACTGGTCCCCTATAAACTCAGTGAAAACATCAGCTTGCTGCGCGATCAGGGATTCGCCCACTGCGAAGTATTCTTCAAGTGGTACAATTTCGCCGGACTGATCGCCGTGAAAAAATAAACGCATGGTTTCCCTCGGTAATTTTTTCTTCAAACACCGCAACTGGCTGTTCATCGCCTTCTATGCAGCCCTTTTTCTACCCTCGCCAAAACTGTTCCCCCGCGCTATGGAAGGTTGGGCCATCGGAATTGGGCTTACGATCACCATTCTGGGACAGTTGGTACGCGGGCTCACCATCGGCCTTGCCTACATCGTTCGGGGCGGAAATGAAGGAAAGCCCTATGCCGAAGGCCTGGTGACCGAAGGAATCTTCCGGCACTGTCGCAACCCGCTTTACGTGGGAAACATTGGAATGCTTCTGGGCGTAGGCATTCTAGCCAACTCCCTATACTATGTGGCTATCATAATCCCCCTTTTCCTATTCATCTACCAAGCCATCGTATTGGCCGAAGAAGATTTTCTTAGAAAGAAGTTCGGACCCGGCTTCGATCAGTATTGCCAAGATGTAAACCGCTGGTGGCCACGACTAAAAGGGCTTTCTCAAACCCTTAGCAGTATGGAATTCAACTGGAAGCGCTGGATCCTGAAAGAACATACCACCCAATTCATCTGGCTTGCGGGTATAACATTATTGCTTTTTTTAAACTACCCCGAGCTAACCGGAAACAACCCCGACTGCCGCAACAACTGGCTGATCGGAATCTTTTCCGGCTTGATTATCATATACGCATTGATCAGAAGATGGAAGAATCGCGAGCATTTACGGAACAACGTTTAGAAAACAAGGTTTAGCAAATAACAGCATCGTGTACGATTTCATCGTTAAGGACCTAAACGCTAAACCCTAAACACTAAACTTTTCTTCACTAATTTTGCACTCAAGAATCTATTGCTATGATCAAGACCGGAAACCCCATTATCAGTATCTATACGGAAATGACCCCCAACCCGGAGACAATGAAGTTTGTCGCAAACAAACTCCTCTACCCGGGGAAAAGCGCAGATTTTCCGGATGTGGCATCGGCCGCTCCCTCAGCATTGGCAACCGAGCTTTTCGGATTTCCTTTTATAAAGGCCGTATTCATCGCCAGCAACTTCGTAACGCTGACCAAAACCGCCGAAACAGACTGGAACGATGCAATCCCACCCATCCGGCAGTTCCTAAAGGATTATCTGGAAGAAGGCAAGTCTGTGATCAATGAGGAAGAAATGGCACAACGCCGTACTCAGCAAAGCAGCAATGAGGTTTCGGCAGACGATGATGATGTTGTAAAACGAATCAAAGAATTACTCGATAACTACGTTCGCCCCGCCGTAGAAATGGACGGAGGTGCCATCCAATTCAAAAACTACTCGAACGGAACCGTAAGCCTCGCCATGCAAGGAAGTTGCAGCGGCTGTCCCTCTTCCATGATCACGCTTAAGGCGGGCATTGAGGGGATGATGAAACGAATGATCCCCGAAGTCACAGAGGTCGTAGCCGAATCTGAGTAATCCCCCTGCATAAAAAAATCTCCCGGTTGCCCGGGAGATTGGTACAAACAGATTCATATCCGGTCAGAGTCTAAAACCCACACCACCGGTCAGATTCAACACGGACATCCGCTGTTTGATCTTTTCAGTAAAGGAATCATCATAGGATGTAATCGTAAAATCAGGCTCGAGAAACGTAAAATCTGCATTGGCAAAAATGTAGATCCGCGAATTATTCGTCTTCACCCGAATGTTCGCCCCGCCTTGCATTACGGGCGTGGTGCTCCAATCTTCTTTGAGCAGGGCATTCCCCTGATATTTCACCCGGGGGCATTGGCCGAAGCCACCCCCGCCATGGCTCGTAGATCCAGACTGACCTGATCATCCAAGTCTAACGTAACAACCGGTCCAACCGTTACCCCAAAATACTGCCAGTGATCCAGACTCACCGAGATAGACCCACCATTGTCGGGAACGCTCACGGTCTTGGCAGCATTGAAGAAATTATAAAAAGCACCGGCGCCAAGTCCCAAGTTTTTGCCGAGCTTATACCCATATTGCACACCCACATTTACCCCGGTCTTGGCAAACCCTGCTTCCTCGTTGGAGAGCGTATTGCTGCCAAAATCACCCACCGGAAATCCGGCGCCCACATGCACCGCCAGGTATTGATACTTTTCGGGGGTCTTCTCCGAATTATCCTGCGCCCACATGAACAAGGGCAAAACAATCAGAATCGTAGTGTAAAAATGTTTTTTCATGCGTTTAAGTTTTGATGATGAATGTGTCGCAAACTACTCGTCACACCCGCGCCCATCAATGACGATAGACGTTGTAATGACTGACGGGCATCAGTCCATACCAATTACCTTTGTGTCCTATGTGGGAAAACCCCTTGGAGATCATCGCCGCGCTGGCAGGAATTATAAGTGTGTGGTTCAGTAAAAAAGAATCGGTGTGGGTGTATCCGGTCGGTCTGGTTAACACCCTTATTTACATATGGATCAGTCTCGATGCACACCTCGCAGGCGAGGCAACCGTTAACCTGTATTACAGTGCCATGAGCCTATACGGATGGCAGCAATGGACGCGCCGAAATCCCCAACAACAGGTCATTTTACAAATCACGTTCAGTAACCGCCAGATGGTCGTCAGACAACTCACCTTTTTTCTAAGTTGCTTTGTCATCCTGTTTTTCAGCATACAATACCTGAAGGCTTCCTTTTTCGAAGGAGCCATTCCGTGGGCCGATGCCCTCGCCGCCGCCACCGCTTTCACCGGGATGTGGCTAATGACCCGAAAAAAAGTGGAAAGCTGGTACTGGTGGATCGCCACCAACCTCTGTTCCATTCCCCTTTACTATGTAAAAGAATTAAAGGTCACCAGCCTTTATTACCTAGTCCTGCTCGTTCTGGCCATTGCCGGTTTGAACGAGTGGAAAAAACGCGCCCGCACATGATCCGTAAAGTCGTTGTAATTGGACCGGAAAGCACCGGCAAATCCACCCTCTGCGAACAACTCGCCCAATACTACGAAACCCGCTGGTGTCCGGAATATGCCCGTTCCTGGCTCTTGCAAAATGGAACCCAATACAGCTTTGAAGACCTCCTGACCATCGCGGAAGGACAACTTCAACTCGAAGATGAATACACCCACAAACTCGAAAATGAATCGTTGCCCCTGCTCGAAAGCGGCGGAAACATTCCGCTCATTATCGACACCGATATGTATGTAATGAAGGTTTGGTGTGAATTTGTATTTGGGAAATGCCACCGGTTCGTACTCGACCATATCCTAAAAAGAAAATATGACCTGTATCTGCTCTGTGATACAGACCTGCCTTGGACAAAAGACGAATTACGCGAATACCCCGATCTGAAAACCCGGCAAGCACTTTTCCGGATGTACAAAGATTTGCTCATCAATCAATCGACTCCTTGGTCGCTCGTTACGGGCAATGGAGAAGAAAGACTTCAGTCGGCCCTCCGAGAGGTAAATAAAATGCTTTCTCAATCTGCCCTAATTTCGTAAGGATGAATGCGTCGCCCTCTGCATCGCCCACTCGATCCTTCCATCCACTATTCTATCTTCTTTGGCTTTTGATAGCGGGGATCCAAGCCAGCCAAACCGAACTGCTCGACGACGAAGCCTACTACTGGGTTTTCAGCCAACACCTCGATTGGGGCTATTTCGATCACCCGCCCATGACCGCCCTGCTCATCCGTGCCGGCTACTGGATTTTTCCCAATGAATTGGGCGTTCGCCTTCTCTCCATACTTCTTTCTACCGCTACCCTCTGGCTGCTAAAGGAAATGACGCTTCGAAACGATCCACGCCTTTTTTACTCCATCGCCTTGTCAATGATCGCACTGCAGATCGGTGGCATTCTGGCCGTTCCCGACATTCCTCTTATGTTTTTTACAGCACTTGGCTTTTATCGATACGACTTGTTTTTAAAAAAAGAGACGTGGCAAAAGGCGATTCTATTGGGACTCGTAATCGCCTGTTTACTTTACAGCAAATATCACGGTGTGTTGATCCTGTTGTTTATTGTCCTCTCGAATCCTAAACTGCTTCAAAAACCACTTATATATCTGGCAGGAACGCTGGCACTGTTGCTGTTTCTTCCACACCTGTGGTGGCAATATCAACACGACTGGGTTAGCTTCCGCTACCACCTGCAAGAAAGTAACGTCAACCCAAATAAATTTTCTTACACAGTCGAGTATTTGATCGGACAATTATTTTTACCGGGACCATTGGTCGGCCTCCTGCTTCTGCCGGCGGCTTTTTTTTTTCAAGTACGTACCTCCTTTGAACGTTCCTTGCGTTACACAGCGATCGGAATTTATCTGTTCTTTTTACTGAGTTCCTTTCGCGGACGGGTAGAGGGCAATTGGACGGCCCCCGCCCTAATTCCGCTGATCCTACTGGCGCACGGATATCTGGCAGAAAAGAAAACCTGGCAGAAGGCACTCTTCCGGCTGCTGCCCGTCAGCCTACTTATTATCCTGATACTGCGCATCGGGTTGATAGTAGATATTATTCCCTCAAAAGCGATCGCCTCCCGTTTTCATAGCTGGAAAGATTGGCCAGATACATTGAGGGGGCGAACGAACGGACTACCGGTCGTGTGGCTGAACTCCTATCAGCGTGCATCTAAATTCGCTTTCTATTCGGGACAAGCCACCCACTCCCTGAATTTTTACCGCGAACGCCGAAACAATTATAATTTCTGGTCGATCGAAGATTCCTTACAGGGAAAGCCGGTCGCCCTTGCAGATATTTATGATATGCATCGGTTCAGCGATTCCATTCAAACCCCATTGGGTTGGGTGGGATATCGGATCGATTCTTCGTTTCAAGGCACTTCCAAGTATTGGTTCGAACCCCTCACAGATCGCGTCAATTCCCGATCCGGAGATTCAATTCGTTTTTCCGGATTTTTTTATTCGCCCCCTCGGGGTAGTAAGATCCAAGGATGCCGGATCGGCGTTTTTCAAAAAGGAAAATGGCTGGAAGATTGGGTGCTTCCCGAAGTATTCTGGTATCCTTCCAGCGATGGGAATTTTTTTACTGTTCAGGTAAAAAACTCGTTAGCACCCGGAGAATACGTGTTGGTGCTGGCCCTGAATGCACCCGGACTCCCGCCTACGCACAACAGCCGAAAAATAAAACTGCGGGTAAGTCAATAGGTGCCCGGCGTCCCCGAGTGCAACAACTCCTGAATCTCGGGAATTGGGGCGATGTGGCCCATTTGGGTTTGAATGGACCGAGCGCGACCGGAAACATAACCGGAAAGCGGTTTGATCTTATAGCGCTTCGGACTGGGGAGGACGGCTGCGATCAAGGAAGCTTCCTGTCGATTTAACCGACTGGCAGGTTTATTGAAGTAATAGCGAGCAGCAGCTTCAATGCCAAATATTCCTCGCCCCATCTCAATGACATTGAGATATACTTCCATGATCCGTTCCTTTCCCCAGAAAAGCTCGATCAAAAAAGTAAAATAGAATTCCAATCCCTTCCGAACATAACTGCGCCCCTGCCAGAGAAATACATTTTTTGCTGTCTGCTGACTAATGGTGCTGCCGCCGCGGATCTTATCGGGTCGGCGTTCATTGTGTTTCAAAGCCTGCCGAATACGATCCCAAAGAAATCCGGAATGTTCGTGAAAGAGCTGATCCTCGGAAGACATCACCGCCAGCATGGCTTGAGCAGAGATCTCTGAACGATCGACATAATCCCGCTTCAACCCATTTCCCTGTACCCAATTGACGAGCTGGGTGATCGTAATGGGTGGATCGACCCAGCGTAATACGATCACATAAGAAAGATGAAAGAAGAAGAAAAAATATAAGGAGCCCTTTACGATGCGCCACAGCCGCTCGCGAAATGTGGGGGAGGAGGCGGGAGATGACATGGTAGAATCAACGACGGCTTAAAAAGGCTTCCCAATCGGCCAACATTTTACCTTTCATTACCCGGGGGAATTTATGTTGACTGCCGATCTTGCCTTTTTCGGCCATGAATTGCATATAGGTTTCTTCCGGCAATACCTCCAAAAAAACTTCCTTAAGTGCGCTGTCGCGTTCAACCGCATAATCATCATTCTGCTCGCGTAAGATCGCATCGATCCGATTGCGCAGGGTGTTGGGATCGACCGAATCATTCGTAGATACATACCAGCGATGTGCAAAGAAGTTTTGATAAGGAAACCCAACGACGGTGTATTCCGGTATGCTGATGTTGAATTCGCGGCTGATCTGCTCAATGGCCTTATTCATATTTTCCACACTAAGGTGCTCGCCGGTGAGACTTAAAAAATGTTTGGTGCGGCCAGTGATCAGCACCTCGTGATGGTCCAGGTCTACAAAACGAATCGTATCGCCAATGAGATAACGCCAGGTCCCGGCGTTTGTACTCATCAGTAAGGCATATTCCCTTCCGGCCTCTACTTCGTGGATCATTTTGGTCTCCGCACCCGGACGAGGATTCCCCTCTCCATCGAAATTTTTTTCATCAAAGGGAATGAATTCAAAAAATATATTGTTGTTTAAGATCAACTGCATGCCTTTGGCGTATTCCCTCGTTTTGTAGGCAATAAATCCCTCGCTCGACAGATAATTCTCGATGTAAACGATGGGTTTCCCCAATAATTTCTCGAAACCCTTTTTATAGGGTTCAAAGGCTACCCCGCCGTGGACAAAAAAGCTAAAATTGGGCCAGATCTCGTGAATATTCTTCAGCTTGTAATGATCGATGATCATTTCCATACACATCTGGCACCAGGCGGGAACACCAACGATATAGCCGATATCCCATTCTTTGGCGTGCTCTACGATCTCATTCAACTTATCGTTCCAGTTAGCTATGGCTGCAATTCTTCCTCCCGGCTTGTAAAACGTCTGAAACCAAAACGGTCGTTTTTTGGCCAGGATCCCACTGAGGTCGCCTGCATACCAGCCGGCATTTCCTTTTTTGAGATCGGTAGCACCGCCAAGCATTAAAAATCCCTTGGTCATTGCCCGCTTGTTGGCCTCTTCGTAGCGAATGATGCTGATGAGTTGTCGGACCGAATTGATCATGTTGCTCCGCACCATTTCCTGAGTTACCGGAATGTATTTGCTGGCCGCCTCCGAGGTGCCGGAGCTCAGGGCATAATATTTGATCTTGCCGGGCCAGGCAACATCCGGAACACCATCCAGCGTCTTTTTCCACCATTTTTCATAGATGGCGTTGTAATCATGGATAGGCACTTGTTCCTGAAAGCTTTTCCCGATGTGTTGGCTAAGCAAGATGTCGTCGAATCGGTGGTGCTGTCCAAATTCGGTGAAGCGGGCTTTTCGTAAAAGTTTTCGCAGAACGCGTAATTGCTGGCGTCGGGCATCATTCTCCGGTATCCGAAGGGCAGCGGCCAGGGCGCGAGGAAGTTTGAGGTCAATGATGGTCGCCATGAAGGGTTGGTCAGCCAGTGCGAAGATAATCAATCACGCTTTGCGTAGGGGCAGAATCGTGGCTGCACCCGACGAATAAAATCGATAGGGAAATCGATCTCTCCACTGCTCCATCAACAGAAATGTCTGCCGGTGGGTAACATCGTCCAGACAGAAGATCAGATCATTGATGCGAATCCTTTTATTTAGTTCGTGGAGGCGACGTGTCAGGACCTCCGCAGGGGCATCCGGCTCCAGCCGGATAAAGGCCTCCGGAGATTGTTCCGGGTAACGGTTCTGTATCTCCAGCAAACTTTTCTCGATACCGATCACGACTACGGGAAACCGCAAATCCTTCTTCTTGGCACGGGAGGCTCCTCTTCCCAAAAATGCCATCATGGCCCTCAATCCAATGCCTATTTGTATGCCCACTGTAAACATTCTATTGGGTAGTCGATGTTTTTTTACAAACAGACTCATGGCCCCGTAAAAAAGTTTTACGTAGCGGATATTTTGCTTCTTCGTGCTTTCGCCTTTGAAATGAAGAATGGAGGAGCCCGAAAAATAATAATTTGTATACCCGGCCTGTTGGATCCGATAGCTCAGATCGATGTCTTCCCCATACATAAAAAATTGTTCGTCGAACAATCCAACCTGCTCCAACACGCTGCGTCTTACCAAAAAATAGGCGCCGGCTATCACGTCGATCGCCTGATCGGAAAAGGGAGAGAG
This sequence comes from Bacteroidota bacterium, assembly GCA_016868775.1. GTDB lineage: Bacteria > Bacteroidota > Bacteroidia > Chitinophagales > Chitinophagaceae > JJ008. The sequence continues at coordinate 433,095 of VGFT01000001.1, forward strand.
ATGCCCCAGGTGATACCGGGCGAATCGAGGGGAGCGCGGGAAAAGGGTGGCGAGTCCGCTGATCTTATAAAAAGCCGTTGCCGGATGCGGAAAGGCGCGCTTGGATTCGGGTAGGAAATTCCCGGTACCATCGATCATTCTTATCCCCAATGCACCGGCTTGGGGCTTTTCAGATAAAAAATCGATGGAGCGATGCAGACAATCCTCCGAGAGAATCGTATCGGGGTTCAGAAAAAGAATATAGCAGCCGCGGCTCTCCCGAAATCCCCAGTTACACGCTTTTGCAAACCCCAAGTTTTGATCGGCTTCCAGAAATCGGACCGAGGGGAAACGGGGGGCGAGGTATTCGATGGATCCGTCGCCCGGGGCATTGTCCACCACGATTACCTCAACGGCCAACCCGGTAGCGGCTTTTTCTACCGAAAGCAGACATTGCTCCAAAAAATAGGGCACTTTATAGTTGACTAATATGATGGAAAGCACCGGCATGATGAAACGTCGAAGTAAACCCTTTTCGATCCCCCTGCAAAATACGGGTCTTCAACAAGGGATTTGATGAGGTATCTTTGCGTATGCTCCAATCTACCCTGATCGAGGCTGCCCGGGCGGGAGCCGCTGAGATCCTTCGTTATTTTCAGGGGACGTTTCGGGTCGACAATAAAGAAGGAATAAACAACTTGGTCACCGAAGCCGACCATGCCTCCGAAAAGGCCATCCTCTCCGTCATTCGTAATGCCTATCCCGATCACATGATCCTGGCCGAAGAATCCGGAAAATCCCACCAAACCGATGAATACAAGTGGGTCGTAGATCCAATCGATGGTACGGTGAATTTTGCACACGGCATTCCACTGAACGCCGTTTCCATCGGAATCGAAAAAAACGGAGAAATAATAATGGGGGTGGTGTACAATCCGCACCTGCAAGAGATGTTCTTTGCCGAGAAGGGAATAGGTGCTTTTCTGAATGATAAGCCCATCCGAGTGAGCAATGAAAAAAAAGTAATCAAGTCGTGCTTGGTCACCGGGTTTCCATACATATACCTTGATCAGCCCAATGGCCCGCTCGAAGTTTTTGCTCGCTTTGTGAGAAAAGGAGTTCCGGTTCGTCGGATCGGTTCGGCAGCAATCGATCTGTGTTGGGTGGCGGCGGGTCGATTCGATGGATTTTATGAGCACAAGCTCGAACCGTGGGATAGTGCCGCCGGCTCGCTGATCGTTACCGAAGCGGGTGGAATGATCACCAATCACCAAGGAAACGAATTTAGCATCTATCAACATGCAGTTTTAGCCAGCAATGGTTGGATACACGATGAATTGGTTGGCGTACTTAATAATACACACGAGCTATGAGTCAGGAACGCACCGCAATCGGTCAGCTAGGAGAATTTGGACTGATCGAACACCTTACGAAAAATATTGAACTGAAAAACGCTTCCTCCATTGTGGGCGTAGGCGACGACGCCGCCGTAATCGATCATTTTGGAAAGCAAACCGTGATCTCTACCGATCTGCTGCTCGAGGGCGTTCACTTCGATCTTATGTACACGCCGCTCAAACACCTCGGGTACAAAAGCGTCGTAGTAAACCTTTCCGATATCTATGCGATGAATGCCACCCCCACGCAGATCCTGATGAGCATTGGAATAAGCAACCGGTTCAGCGTGGAAGCCGTTGCTGAATTTTATGAAGGCGTCTATGCCGCGTGTGAAAAATATGGGGTTGATCTGGTTGGTGGCGACACCACCGCCTCTCAAAAAGGATTCATCATCTCCGTTACCGCCATTGGCGAAGTAGCACCCGACAAGTTTGTAAAAAGAGATGGGGCGCAAAAAGGAGATCTGGTCTGTGTCAGCGGGGATCTGGGTGGGGCGTATGTGGGACTCCTGTTTCTCGAGCGCGAAAAAAAGATCTTTTTGGAGGCCCCCGGGGTTCAGCCCGATCTGGAAGGAGAATCTTACGTGGTGGGTCGGTTGCTAAAGCCGGAAGCCAGAAAAGATATCATTGAATTTTTGGATGATGCAGAGGTTCGCCCAACCGCCCTGATGGATATCAGCGATGGATTGAGCTCTGAGATCCTGCACCTCTGCAAACAAAGTAATCTGGGCTGTGTGCTCTATGAAGAAAAACTCCCCATCGCAGAGGCGATGCGCAACGCCGCTTTCAAATTTGAGATCGATCCGACCGCCTGCGCCCTTAGCGGCGGCGAGGATTATGAGTTGCTGTTCACCGTATCACAAGCCGATTACGAAAAGCTGACCCTGAACGAACAGATCAGTGTGGTTGGCTATCTTACCGAGCCCGAGCAGGGAACACATATCGTAACCAATGGCGGCAGTAAACATACAATTACGGCGCAGGGGTGGAATCATTATAAAAAGTAAATGAACCGCCCTCTTTTCTTTCTTATTTGTTTGGTTGTGTTATCGGGCTGCCGAACGGGCCGTATCAATTTTAGTCCGGATAAAACCTATGATCCGGATGTCTTAAAAAAAGATCTGAATATTTTAACGGGTGCGTTGGAGGCACATCACCCCGGTCTGTATTGGTATCAATCAAAAGAAGATTGGAAAAAACAGGTAAACCTGGCTATCACAGCGCTGAATCAGCCCCTTTCGGAACCGGAGTTTCGTAAAATACTTCGTCCGCTTGTCGCTTCCATCCGCTGTGGACACACCAGCATCCGCGCATCAAAACAATGGCAGCGGTATAGCGACACCTTGCCGATAAAAAAACTTTTTCCCATAAGCGTTAAGTGCTGGGCGGATACAATGTTGGTGTTGGGAAGTCTGGAGCCGAAGGATTCCATATTGATTCGCGGGGCTCAAATTTTGTCGATAAACGGAGATCCTCCTCGGACGCTTTACGAAAAATTGTTTCCTTATGTATTCGGGGACGGATTCAACGAAACCCACAAGTATCAATTGTTGAGCGGGTGGGGCAGTTTTGGGAATTATTACCGTCAATTTGTAGATACAACCAGTACTCTTCGGATGGAGGTGCTGGACTCACTGGGTAACCGGCATTCGATCACCCGAACATTATATACGCCGGTGAAGGACACCACGAAGCGCGCACCCGCACCGTTGCTGACCAAAAAACAAAAACGGGCACGGCGGCTGGAAGGAGTAAGGAGTTTGCTGATCGATCGCTCCGATAAGCAAGCCTTGCTGCGCATCAACAGTTTTGGTCAGGGCAGTAAATTACGAAAATTTTTCCGGCAGGGATTTAATTTACTAAAAAAGACTGGGGTAAGCGATCTGATCATAGACGTTCGAAACAATGGGGGTGGGCGCGTGGGGAATTCAACTGCACTGACACGCTATTTGGTAAATCGTCCATTCAAAATTGCAGACAGTCTTTATGCGGTGCGACGAGCATCCTGCTATGGTAGGTATATTCAAAATAATCTTGGGATACAGCTTTCTCTTCCTTTTCTGACACGGAAAAACAAAAACTTTTATCACTTCGGTTATTTTGAGCGACATGCTTTGACGCCCAAAAGAAAAAAACATTTCTCCGGAAGCGTATATGTGTTAACCGGAGGGAACAGCTTTTCGGCAACCACGCTGTTCGTCAATAGTATTAAAGAACAAGAAAATGTTACGGTAATCGGAGAAGAGACCGGTGGGGGCGCCTATGGCAACTCGGCTTGGATGATTCCCGACCTTACCTTGCCGCATACGGGTGTCCGAATGCGCCTGCCCTTGTTTCGGATGGTCATGAATAAGAATTTACCCAACAACGGAAGGGGTATTGAGCCGGAAGTAGAAATAGGACCAACCGTTGAATCGGTTCGGCGTAATTACGACAACAAGATGCTAAAAGCATCTCACCTTATTCTGAAAAATCGTCGGAAAGGATCATAAACCCGTCAGCGTCGCGCAAAAACGGAAATCGGTCGCGGGTGTCTTTTACTAGTTGGGGGTTGAGCGTGGTGGAGTAGCGTTCAGCCCGGCTTTCGCAAGAGTGAAGAATGTTTCCGCCCGGGTCGATCACTTGGCTATCGCCTGCGTGTTCGTTGCCGTTCCCGTCGGCTCCGATCCGGTTTACTCCGATCACATACGATTGATTCTCGATGGCCCGAGCCCGCAATAGTGTTTTCCAGGCCTCCGCGCGTCGGGCGGGCCAATTGGCCACATAGATAAGGATGTCGTATTCGGGTTGAAAATTTCCTTCCTCGTCGTAGGCGGATCGTTGACGCGACCAGACCGGGAAACGCAGATCGTAACAGACTTGAAGGTTGATGCGCCAGCCGTTGACGGAAGTGATGAGTCTTTTTTGTCCCGGCGTATAATGCTGGTCTTCTCCGGCATATGCAAACAGATGACGCTTGTCGTATTGCCCGACCTGCCCGTTCGGCAGCACCCACAGGAGTCGGTTGAAATATTTTTCACCCTCCTTGATCATCACTGATCCCACCAGAATGGTTTTTTTTTCGGCTGCCTTTTTTTTCATCCACTGAACGGTTTCGCCATCCATGGTTTCCGCATGGGCTTTCGGATTCATGGAAAATCCAGTAGTGAACATTTCGGGAAGAATCGTAAGGTGTGTGTGAGGTGGAAGAGTTTTCAGCTGCTCTTCAATTTGAAGGATGTTTTGTTGGGGATCTTCCCAAAACAAATGGGTTTGGAGCAGGCTGATGGATAGCGGTTGCATGTGCCCGGTAAAATTAGGTAATGCCGGAAACAAAAACAGCAACCCGAAAGTTGCTGTTGATTAGTTTATTTTTTGAGTTTTAGTCGAAGCATCAACTCGTGTGCGTTTCCGCCGGCATCAAACAAACTTAGAGGTGTTCGGTAAATATCAAAGGAATAGCCGAGGTTCAGGCGCTGTTGAATATTCACCCCACTGGAGATAATAAAACTTTGTTTTGCGCGAAAGGAAACACCCCACCAAAATACCTTTTGGTGTTCCACCTTTACACCTCCCTGTATCTAGTAAGGAGCGTTAGGGAGGTAGATGAACAAAAAGTTGGGGGTGATCTCAATATTTTTATTGGTCGTCCAGCTATACGATCCGTGCAAATAATAGTGACGATACAGCCGCGCCTCCTCGGACAATGTTGTGGTTCCGTTGTAAAATTCGAGCTTAGATTGTACCAGTTGTGATACGGATGCGCCCAGGCGCAATTTGTTCTTTTGATACGCCAAGCCGAAGCCTGCATCAAATTTGAATCGGTTGTCGGCAGTGCCCAAGGCTGGGTCTGCCCCCAGCGTTGCACTCAGCTTGGCTCGGTCGATTGCAAATTGTAATCCCCTCGCTTCAATACCGACTGACCATACAGAACCGTCTTTCATTTTGAGGTGCTTGGCATAAGAGGCGGAGAGACCTGTGCGCGACGTGCTTGCAGACGGAACGCTTTCGTTTCCTTCGATGGATGGGCTGCTATGGGTCAGCCCCAAAACCGCTAAACCGCTTCTGCCCGATGGACCAATTTACATAGATGAAATACGAATCGATGATGAACGGATCAGCGAAGCGTCATTCGAAAAAAATATCGTTCCGCGCTCGCATCGCTCGCTTTTTCTGCGCATTGGATTTTCGGCCTGGTGCAATCCTGAAAACATTTATTTAGATTATCAGTTAAACGATTCCACAAAATGGATCCCCTTGTCGGTTGCGGAAGGGCCCAATATTCGGCTAAACAATTTACCCCCCGGCGAATACACACTACGCATCCGAAAAAGCAATGGGTTTGGAGAAAATAATTTTTCGATCAAAACAATTCGCTTTGTGGTCGGTCGGGCCTGGTATGATCCGCCCCTTTTCTATTTGCTCTGCACCATCGGCCTGATTGTGGTGATCAATCAGTTCAGCCGATACCAAAACCGGCGATTGCTCAAGCGGCAAAAAGAATTAGAGGTGCTGGTCGGCGAAAAAACAAGCGACCTGAAAGAACAAAACACGTTGCTGGAAAAAAACAATCGAATTAAAAGTAGGCTTATCTCCATCATAAGTCACGACATCATTACCCCCCTGAAATTCCTGACGGTTGCAGGTCGGGGATTAAAAGAGAATAAAAAACAACTCTCTGAAGAGGAACAACAGGAAACAATTTATGACATCACCGATACCGCACAGGAATTACAACTGCTATCAACCAACATTCTGAATTGGATCAAATACCAAAATGAAAACAGCCTACTGCTTCCCGAAGCGGTATCACCCCACCAGCTTACCGAGCAGGTGTTTGGTCTACTACGAACACTAGCCAAAGAAAAAAATTTGGGACTGGTCAATGAGATCGACCCGGGCTAAACTGGTTCAATTTTCGGAGCCCCTGAGGATCTTGATCTACAACCTGGTAAGTAACGCAATCCGCTATTCGGACAAGGGGACAATTCGGGTGGGCGCCGAGGTAACACCTCAAAACGATTCAAGACTTTGGGTGTTGGATGTGGGAATTGGTATGAGCCAAGAAACGATAGATCATCTGCTGAAAAAAGATGCGGTTGTACATTTTAAGTCAAACGAAAGCCGAAGTGGTCACGGCCTGGGCTTTTTGATCATCAAAGATCTGGTTCGCTGGATAGGCGGTCGCATCAAAATCCAGTCCGAACCCGAAAAGGGGGCTCGGGTTTCTGTCCTCATTCGCCCTCGCTCAAAGCCGAATGCAATGCCGTCTTGATTAATTCTGGCTCAAAGCCCCTTCCCATTAAATAAACCTGCGTTTTTTGGCGGCGCATAGCATCGGGGCCCGTTAAGGCCTTATACTTTCCGGCGGCTAGTCGGACCAGAACTTTTTCATATTCTTCCTCGTCGATCTCCTCCAGTCCCTTTCGAATGCAATAGTCGCTGACTCGTTTTTGCTTAAGCTCATAACGGATGCGGTTGCGCCCCCATTTATTCACCCGAAATTTTCCGCCTGAAAAAAGCCGCGCAAATCGCTCTTCATTCAGATAATCCTCCTCAATAAGCTTGGAAAGGATTTCCTCCTGATCCGCGCCCCAGATTCCGATCGATCTCAATTTCTCGCGAACCTCTTTATGACACCTTTCCCGAAAACCACAAAAATGCTTTAGTTGCTGAAGGGCTTGTTCCGGGGTGGCTTTTTTGGTGGGGCGAATGGGCGACATGGGGTGTTATTCACGGCCAGGGTTGGGTAATCCACTAGTAATCCCCCACCCCCTGGGAACGGGCCAAAAATATGTAGTTTCGTGGCCTAGGTTAATCCCCAAATCGTCCACATGAAATTCCTTGTAAACTCTGCGACCCTACTCCGACAACTTCAACACATTTCCGGCGTCATCAATGCCAACACCGTCCTTCCCATTTTGGAGGATTTCCTGTTTGAAATAAACAAGAATCAGCTCACCGTGGTGGCAACCGACCTCGAAACCGTGATGCGGGTGCAGGTGAACATCGAGGCGAAAGAGACTGGACGGGTCTGTATTCCGGCCAAGATTTTGATCGACTCCCTAAAAAATCTTTCAGACCAACCCCTCACCTTCAACATCGATAAAAACTTCGGGATCGAGATCACGAGCGACAATGGAAAATATAAGGTCATGGGTGAAAACCCCGACAATTTCCCCAAGGAACCCGTGGCCGACGATACCACCAGCTTTACCACTACGGCCAACGCGCTGGTTACCGCGATCAACAAAACCCTGTTCGCCACGAGCACCGATGACTTGCGTCCGGCGATGACCGGCGTATTTTTTGAATTGGATAAAAAAGGCATGCAGTGTGTCGCTACCGACGCACACCGGCTGGTTCGTTACAAGCGCACCGATGTGAAGTGTTCTAAAAGCGATTCGTTTATCGTTCCTCGAAAGCCGCTCAGCCTGCTGAAGGCCGCCATCCCGGACTCGAACGACGAAATCACCATCAGCTACAACAGCAACCACCTTTTTGTAAAGCAAGGCGGTACCCAAATGAGTTGTCGGCTCATCGATGCCCGCTTCCCCGATTATAAAGTGGTGATCCCTGCCGAAAATCCGTATACCCTTACGGTCGACCGGAATGAATTTCAGTCCGCCCTGCGCCGCGTTAATGTCTTCAGTAATAAGAGCACCAACCAGGTGGCACTCAATATTTCGGGCAGCGAACTCCAGTTGGCCTCCCAGGATGTTGATTTTAGTCAGGAGGGAAACGAACGAATGAAATGTCAATACACCGGAGAAGACATGATGATCGCCTTCAACGCGAAATTCCTGATTGAAATGCTCGGAGCGCTCGAATGTGATACCGTGGTGGTCTCCCTCTCTACCCCCACGAAAGCGGGTATCATTCGTCCCAGCAGCCAAGAAGACAGTGAAGAGGTGCTGATGCTGGTAATGCCACTCATGTTAAATCAATAAGAAATTCATTAAGCAGAAATCCCCTCCGACTCGAGGGGATTTTTTATTTTTAGTAAATGGCCTTTGTTTGCATCCGCCGATATAATACCTATGTGCCCGCGCACATCTCCTTGGCGAAATTGCGCGAAGCCGGACTCGAAGCCCATCTTCAGGATGAACACACCGTTACCGTCGACCCGCTGTTGAACCTGGCAGTCGGGGGGATCAAGCTGTTTGTTCCCAACGAACAAGTCGAGGCGGCAGAAAAGATATTGAACGAACTCCCCAAAACCGATAATATCTGCTAAACATGAAATGGATCGAATACTTTCAAACACTCGAACAACGGCCTTTGGAGCGGTTGGGGTTATTGGTGGGCGGACTTCTTTTTTTCTGGATCCTCGAAGGAGCGATCCCGTTGACTAAGCTTTCCTACAAACGCAACAAATTGAATCACGCCGGGGTCAATTTCACCTTTACGGTGTTACACCTCATCTTGCACGCCGGTTTGGCTGTGTTAATCGTTCAGCTATCCGATTGGTGCCGCAGTTCTGGTGTTGGGTTGGTGTACTGGACGGGCGCAGGTGTCGGACTTACCGTCCTGATCGGAATTGCCGCACTTGATTTCAGCAGCTGGCTGGTGCACTGGGTGATGCACAATCAACCCTTTCTCTGGCGTTTTCATGTGATTCACCACAGCGATCGAAAGGTAGATGTAACAACCGGGCTGCGACACCATCCGGGTGACAGTCTCCTGCGCGGAATATTTTTTTTGCTCCTGATCGTGGTTTCCGGCGCCCCGATGTATTCAGTAATGATCTATCAAACGCTCGTGGTCGTATCAACCGCCTTTACACACGCCAACATCTCGTTGCCTTCACAAATCGATCGAACTTTGTCGTGGATTCTGGTATCGCCAAACATGCATAAGGTGCACCACCATTGGAAACAGCCGTATTCCGACACGAACTATGGTGCGGTATTCTCGGTGTGGGATCGGCTCTTTGGCACCTGGTCGCACTTGCCCGCCGAACAGATCCAATACGGACTGGATCGATACTACCCGGCTGAAAAAGATGAATCGATAGCCGATCTGATGGCTTATCCCTTCCAAAAAAGAGGCGATTGACCAGATTCGTTGTTTTTTCTCCGGATCGTTGCCCGGTTACCAATAGTTTTGCAACATGTTCATCACCGCCCTGATCCCCGCACGATACGGAGCCATTCGTTTTCCGGGTAAGCTCATGCAATCACTAGGGGGGCGCTCCGTCATTCGACGAACTTACGAAGCTGCGCGCGACACCGATTTGTTTCAAGAAGTAATTGTTGCCACCGACAGCGACGAAATAGAAAATGAAATTTTATCGGTAGGTGGGAACGTGTTCAGAAGCAAACAGCCACACGAAAGCGGAACCGATCGCATCGCAGAAGCAACCGAAGACTTAACCACAGATCTGATCATCAACATTCAGGGCGACACCCCCTTTATCAAAAAAGAGCCGCTGGAAAAACTGATTGCCTTGTTTCAAGATCCAACCGTTTCCGTGGCGTCTATGATGCAGGTGTTGGAAAAAAATGAAGAGATCGACGATCCCAATTTTGTTAAGGTCGCCATCGACCGAAAAAGCAACGCCCTTTTTTTCAGTCGCAGCCGGATCCCTTTTCCGCGCGATCCGGATCAGTCCGCCACATACTACGAACACATCGGCGTATATGCCTTTCGGAAGCGGGCCTTGCTGGATTTTATCAGCTGGCCCATGGGCGAATTGGAGTCTGTGGAAAAAGTAGAATGTCTTCGTTTTTTGGAAAACGGTGTTCCGATCCGCATGCTTGCGGTTGATTACATCGGCGTGGAGATCGATACGCCCGATGATTTGAAAAAAGCCGAAAAACTTTTATAAGGCCCGATCATGAAATTCAGAAACTTCAAGCTGGTAGGATATGTGGTGTATGGTCGCGGTTGCTTCAATCATCTCGATGAGATCCTTTCGCCCCACCGAAAGAATGGGCTGCCGATGGTCTTTCTGGTAGATCATTTTTTTGAAGGAAAAGAATTAACCAATCAGATTCCGCTTCGAGATAACGATGTGGTCTTGTTCGCAGATGTCACCACCGAGCCCAAAACCGTATATGTAGATGAGCTGGCGAGCCGACTGAAACAGGAATATGGTTCGGTTAGCGGAGTAATCGGAATCGGCGGGGGTTCCACGCTGGATCTGGCGAAGGCGGTTTCGTTGATGATGAACAATCCCGGTTCTTCGGCCGATTATCAGGGGTGGGATTTGGTAAAGCTTCCTGGTGTGTACAAGGTTGGTATTCCCACGCTGAGCGGCACCGGTGCGGAGGTGTCAAGGACAACGGTATTGACCGGCCCTACCAAAAAACTGGGAATGAATTCTGACTTCACCCCGTTCGATCAGATCGTATTAGATCCCGAACTGACCCGAGAGGCTCCCGTCAATCAACGCTTTTACACCGGAATGGACTGCTATATTCATTGTATTGAAAGTTTGGAGGGAACCTTTCTGAATGAATTCAGTAAGAGCTATGGTGAAAAGGCGCTGGAGCTGTGTAGAATGGTTTTTGTGGAAAAAGATCGGTGGGATGAGGAATCCGACGATCAGCTCATGATGGCCTCTTATGCGGGTGGAATGAGCATTGCGTACTCACAAGTTGGGGTTGCGCATGCGGTCAGTTACGGGCTAAGTTATTTACTGGGCACCAAACATGGCATTGGAAATTGTATCGTGATGGATCATTTAGAGGAGTTCTATCCGGCCGGGGTTCGAGAATTTAAATACATGGTTGAAAAAAACCGGATCGATATTCCGAGGGGGATTTGCGGTGGGCTGACCGACGAGCAGTTCGATAAAATGATCGACGTGTCGCTGGGCATGAAACCACTCTGGGAAAATGCGCTGGGAAAAAATTGGGAATCACAAATGACAAGAAGCCGGTTGCGGACCTTGTACGAAAAACTCTAGCAGGCCGAACAATTTTTTTCGCACAAAAAACGGGGGTGGATTTTACCACCCCCGTTTGCATATTTCCTGTTTGTATTACGATCTCTCCGAAAGAAATACTTCCCGGCTCTTCAGTTTTGGGTCGGCGCTAGACCCCTTCTCCTCCACTTTTTTCGCAAAGGGTTTCCAGTCTTTTTCCATCAGCATCCGAAACGCTTCCATTACTTTTTTAGTTTGCTCTGCAAGTAGTGCAATGTTTTCAACTTCAGTAGCGCTGGGTGTCCCGGGATAGCCGGCGACCTCATTATACAAAGAAGCTAATTTTTCTTTTAGTTGGGGTGGGGCGGTTCCGACATAGTTGTCGCCGGTCGTGACTACCAGGGTTGACTTTAGTTTATCCAGCTTCTTTTTTATTGACAGGGCTGACTTGCTGAATTCTTTTTGTTTGGCGAGCGTGTCGCAAGTAGCCAGCAGCTGATCGACCTGATAGGTTGTATAGGCAACATCCTCGTTTATGTTATATAGCTGCATTGAATAGTGGTAGTTCATCTGTTTATCGGACAGCGAGAATCCCGATGTCGGGCTGTGTTCGTATGATACCGATCCGGTATAGGTCTGGTTTCCTTTGGTCAAAACAACCTTGTAGGTGCCGGGCAATACGCGGGGACCGAAAAATCCGCCCCGGGCAAACGTTTTTGCTTTGGCGAGTTTTGGTGCTTGCATGCGGCCATCCCAATAAACCATATTGATCCCTTTTCTTTTTCCGGGGGCAATGGAGGCAAGTTTTTTTCCGGAAGAGTCCTGAACCTCCAGATTCATTTTTCCGAAGGTGTGTCGGTTTTTCAGATAATAAACAATTCGGGCGTCCCGATTTGGGTTTGCGCCAACAAATTGACCGGCATCTGCGGGTTTACCAAATCCAGTCTCGTCGTTGAAGCGTGCAGTGGGGGTTGGGAACAACACAACCTCTTGTTGAAGAACCGTCGCATTAATCGACCGAAGGGGGGAAATATCATCCAGAATAATTATCCCTCTGCCGTGTGTTGCCAGAATGATGTCACTGGTTGTGCGGTCCTGAGCGATATAGTGAACGGGCACCGGTGGCATATTATTGGTAAATGCCAGCCAATCCTGCCCGCCATTCAGCGAAATATAGAGTCCCATTTCGGTTCCGAGGAATAACAGGTTCGGTGATTGAAGATCCTCGTGAATATGACGAACAAAACCCTTCACCCCGTTCATGGGTAGGCGTTTCCACGTTTTCCCTCCATCTGTTGTTTTTATTGCGTAGGGGGTTTGATCGTTTTGGGCATGTCCTTCCAGTGCGGCATACGCGGTCTGTTTATCGAATCGGCTTGGTTCGATGTGATACACCCAGGTGTTGGAGGGAACAATAGCCGCCCCGGGCGTGCGGTTGTTCCAGCTCTTACCGCCATCTTCACTGATCTGAATGTTTCCGTCATCTGTTCCGGCCCAGATCATCTTTTCATCAAGCGGTGATTCGCAGATGGTGAATATCGTACAGTGATTTTCGGCGCCGCTGTTATCGGTAGAAAGTCCGCCCGATTTATCCTGTTGTTGTTTTTTAGGGTCGTTGGTGGTAAGGTCGGGAGAAATCCGCTGCCAGGTTTCTCCACGGTCATCCGATCGATGAATGAACTGACTACCCACATAGAGGCGGTCATTCCGGTGCGGACTCAACGCCATGGGTGTATTCCAGTTGAATCGAAGCTTGGGATCTCCTACTTGTTGATAGGGCTTGATATTCTTCAGTGCTTTTTTATCAATTTCATATCGCCAGATCGATTCAGCTCCTTGCATTTCGCTATAGGTTATGTTTTCGGTGGGGTGCACCAATACGCGAAAGCCATCCCCTTCTCCGACTCGTTTCCAGTCGCCGTTGGTGATTCCTCCCTGCGCGGAAGACGGGCCGTACCAAGACCCGTTGTCTTGAAGTCCGCCATATACATTATAGGGGACCTTGTTGTCGATGCTCACGTGATAATATTGGCCAATCGGCAACCCTTTTACGTGTTCGAAGGTGTTGCCGGCATCTCGACTTCTCCAAACCCCTCCATCGTCGCCAAGAACAATTTCATCTGAGTTGTTTAATCCAAACCAGATGTCGTGAACGTCGGCATGAATGCCGGAGAAGGGCCGAAAGGTTTTTCCACCATCGCGGCTCATGGCTCCATTCAATCCGGCCTTAGTAATGATCTCCGGGTTTTGGGGATCAACGACAATGCGGGAAAAATAAAAGGGGCGAACCGATAATTCAAAGTCGGCATTGAGGTGTTTCCAGTTGGCTCCGCCATCTTCACTGCGATACAGTCCTTTTTGCTCGGGCTTTTCACACTCCAGCACCGCGTAGAGTAGGTTGGGCTTAGAAGGAGCAGCGGCTACCGCAATTCGTCCGAGTTTTCCGGCGGGGAATCCTCCATGTATTTTATTCCAGGTTTTTCCCGCATCGGTAGATTTATACAAAGCGCTTCCGTTTCCGCCACTGCTGAAGGAATACGCTGTTCGGCGAAACTCCCAAAAGGCCGCATACAAAATTTGCGGGTTGGTGGGGTCCATTATTAGTTCGGAACATCCGGTGCTGTCGTTGAGATAGAAGATCTTCTCCCAGTTCTTTCCGCCGTCTGTTGTTTTATAAACACCGCGTTCGGCACTGTTGCCCCAAAGGTTTCCGAGTACGCCCACGAACACCTCCTGGTTGTTTTTGGGGTTTACGCGAATGGCGCTGATACGTTCAGATTTTTCAAGGCCGGTCTTATTCCAGTTTTGTCCGCCATCGGTCGACTTATAAATTCCATCGCCTACCGATACGCTGTTTCGAGTCCAAACCTCTCCGGTTCCCACCCAAATGGTTTTATCCGTGTCGGTGGGGTCGAGTGTGATGGCTCCGATGGATTGATTGTGCTTATCAAAAAGCGGCAGAAAGCTCACGCCCCCATTCTCTGATTTCCAAACACCGCCTCCGGCGGTACCCACCCAAAGTATCCTGGGGTTGGTAGGGTGTCCTTCCAGGTCGGTGACCCGTCCGCTCATTACGGCCGGACCGATCTGCCGTGCACGGATATCCCCAAATACATCCTCTCCGGTGAGCCCGTTTTGGGCGAAAGAAAAAAGGGCAGCCAACAAGGTGGCTGCCAGAAAAATAGATCTCATGAAAGAGTTGGTTTAGTTTGCTTCGAAAGAGAATTCACTGTCGCTGATCAATACGTTGGCTTCGGCTTTTTCAAACTTAATGGTTTGTCCGGGTGCGCCCGACATGCGGACTGTCATGGAAAAGGGAACAAAAATTCCGCCCGCCTCCTGATAGTCGCTGAACAGTGTTTCAACTACCACCCCCTTCATGGTTGCCTCCTGAGAAACTGAGCGGGTCATTACCAGCGCGCTGGTAGATTTATCAATGAAGTACGTTGATATGTTGTCAACTGGTTTTCCTTCTGACATTTTTTGCTTTTTAGTCATCTTGATCGCATAACAATCAGCACCATCAACCTTTTCATCGGCTACTTTTTCTACTTTGTATCCGAGCGTTTTATAGGTGATCATCACATCGGGTTCCTCCAATAGGTCCAGCGCAAGATTTTCAGCCTCCTCGGTGGTTGACTTTTCCGCCTTCATGGTCATCTGGTTGGTTTTCCAGGCGGTTTTTCCATCGTATGCCTGCTGTACAAAATTCATTCCTTGGAAGGTTGCGTAAACTTTCATCTTATTGGGGGCCTTCAGGAAATAAACCGGCAGCTCCATGCCACCCATATCTACCTTGGCGGTCATTTTCCAGGTGGTGTTCTTGCGAATAGCCTCTTCGCCACCAATAGCTTTTACGTAGCCGGCGATGATCTCTTCGGCTGTCTGTGAAAATCCTTGTGCAACGAGGGTCAGCGCAAACAAAAGGGTTGCGATCTTTTTCATGAGTGTTTATTTGGGTTTTTTATAAATAGGAACAGTACTACAGGGTTCTCCGTACATGATGCTCTTGGCCACCGGCTGCAGGATGCGGGTGATCTCCAGATACGCATCGGGACCAACAGGCAACTCTCCGCAACCCTTTACAACGACTCGCTGATCCGTAAAATGTTTTGGGTCGATCTGCTGAATTCGCCGATGAAAAAGCGTGTTTCGAAACTCCTCTGCCGTTCCTTGAAAAATGCCCGTGGCTACAGGGGATAAATAGGAGGCCACCAACATGTAGGCCCAGGCTGGTATGATCGCGTCGGCAGAACAGGTGACAGATACGTATTGGTTTTGGTAAACAGACCAATCGGTGTGCTTGAGCGCCTCTCGGAACTCTTTTTCTTTTAGGATAAGTCCCATGAAAAGATGTTCCTTTAGATCAAAAACGCGAATCTCCTCTTTCGGAAACCAATCCTCTAAATTCAGGGTGATCAATCCACTTTCAGCTACCTTATTTACGATTGTCTCCGTCATGTTTCGCGAAAATACAACCGCACGGTCGGATTTTTTATGGGGTCTTGTTAAAATAAACCCGCCCCTAAAAAGGGGCGGGTGTGCAGTTAGTATTGGTACGACTAATAGCGTCTAGACCGATTATCTTTTATTTCCGCTGCATCGCGAAGGGTGGAAATTGGGTTATTGGGGTTGTATTGGCTTTTTGCCTGCTCCGTAAGGGCTTTTCGCTGATCCTGAACACTTCCGGCTGTGACCGGGGTGGTGCTCTGTTGGTCGACCCGCACCACAAAAACCCCGCTCATTCCCGCCAAGGCCGTCTTAACCACCTTGCCCAGGTTGGCGGGATTAAACGCTGCTCCCAGGATCCGGGGCTCAAAACCAAGCGTACTGCTTGGGGCCGAAATTCTTAAGCTATCAGCCTCCTCAATTGCTTTTCCGCCGAGCTTGGCTGCCGCCTCTTCCAGGGTGTTGACGGCACCAATCTTTTCTTTAATTAGTCTTGCCTTTTTCTTTTTTCGCAAAATGGGCTCAACGCCCGCGCGCGCTTTTTCAACCGACATGGTTCCCTCTTTTAAAACTTCCGTTACCGCGGCCACCACATAATTATTATCTACGCGCTCGGGCTTTAAAACCTCGCCAAGGTCGGCATCATAAACGGCGCGCACCAGGCTTCTGGAGATACCAACCCCGGTAATTTCTGAGGCCCACGGAACAATGTTTGCTGCCTGGTTCCGCACAACACCTTTCGCCTTCCACCTTTGTTCATAATTATTCTCAAAGGCCTTATGGTCGGGGCTTTCACTGGCAAACTCTGTTGCTTGCGCAAAGGCGGTATTCTCCGTCTCTTCGCTCGCAACAATCTCTTTGGGCAAATAAGCAACCTTATAGTGGGTGGTTGGCTTTATGAAAGACATAATTTCAATGTAATGGTAGCCAAATGAGGTTTTAACAACCTTGCGCTCTCCGGGCCTTCCGTCAAATAAAATAAACTTGGCAAACTCTGGCGCAAATCCCTCGTCTTGAATTTGCGTGGAACTAAACGTCATTTCTCCCGCCTTTTGGCGGCTTCCATCAGAAACGGGGTTGTATTTATTTACCATTTCTCCCCAGTTTGCGCCACCCTCAATCGCTTTTTTTACGCTGTCGATCTTGGAAGAAGCAACGCTGTCTACAAATCCCCCATTGGCGATGTCGTTGGAGATAAGTACGTGGCGACACACCACGCTGTCGGGTAAAATTTTTGAACCCATCATTCTGGCTAAAACATAGCTTCCTCCATCGAGATAGGGACCAAACACCCCTCCTACAGGAAGGCGGAAGATCGAATCTTTCACGGGAATTTGAACGGTGTTTCCGTTTATGTATCCATCAAAAAAAGAAGCGCCCGCGCTGGCTAAAAACATGGGCACGCTGTCGGCCTTGGCCAAGCCATCCTTAAGTTGCTCAATCTCCGCCAAGGCCGCAGCACTGTCCTTGGCAGAGGGGGCGGCCGAAAAGCTAACATATACGATCGATCGAGACTCCTGCTGCTTATATTGCTTCGGGTATTTATTTATGTATTTAGAAATTTCAGCGTCGGTTATTTTTATCGTGCTGTCGGCAATGCTGGTATAGCTCTCCCTTACAAAAGAGATCTTCGCCATTCGGCTGCTTTCCGTGTTTTGCTTTTCAACCAACCACCTCGGCACGTTAATGCTGTTGGAAAAAAGAGAAATAAATTTTTCATACTGCCGCTCCAAAACAATGTTTTCTAGTAATTGGTTGAGCTGGGCCTTTTCTGCGGCGGTTCCGCTTTTGTTTATTCTATTAATTAATTTTTTTACCTCGGCAGGGTTATATGGCTGTTGGGGATTACTTAAGTATTGCCTGGCGGTGTTGGATGGGTTGGGTCCGTATAAAAGATCGCTTAACTCTTTTTTTCCAACAGTAATTCCCAACTCATCAAACGCCTGCTCTAAAATAATTCTGCTTATTTCCTGGTTCCATGCACGATCAAGCGCCTGTTGAGATGGCGCGGCCGTTTGCGGATAGCCCTGTGACTTTAAATTTTCCTCCTCTTGCAACACCTTATTATTAAATTCATCAAACAAAATGCTCGCTCCATTTACCGATCCAATTTTATTGGGCAAGGAGCTCATCCCGCGAGACTGACCAGAGAAATAGTCGGTAAGAATAAAACCAACCAACGCCAGCGCAATCAAAACCACCGTCAGCTTTGCATACTTTTCCCGGATATCTTGTATAACAGACATAAAAACAGTTATTTAGGGGGGCAAAAATAGGTTATTATAGCATAAAATAAGGAGAAATCCGCCACCCAATTAATTAATATATTTTTAATATTTAATTAATTATCAAATAGTAAAACAGAAGGGGGTAAACTTCTTAAAACAGCGCAAGTTTTTAAAAAAGAAGAGTGATTTCTCCCCAAATCCACTGTTAATATCTTGTGGATTGTGTTAGTCTCTTGTTTTGTCTCTCTTTTCTTGTTGTTTCTTTTTTGTGGGTTTTTGGGGAGTATTTGGTGGGTAGGGGTTTTCGAGTTAATACTTTTTTCGTTATTAACAACTTATCTCTTTTGTGATATGAGATGTTTATTTTTTTATTGTGCGGGTTTTCAGGGTGTTGAGAAAATTAAAAAAATTAGAGGTGTGAGATATTAACATATCCACACCTCTAATAATAATAGAGTTTATTTAAATAATTAGTTGTTTTTATTATTAAAGACATTAAAAAAGAAAACTTTGTTTTTTAGTTTTTTTAAAAAATATTTGTGGAATGATAAAGTCCACCCCTCTATTTTTATTTTTTTATTTATGATATTTTCTATCAAACCCAATCGATAATTATAAAAGAAGAATTATGCGCCGGGCAACACCGGGCTTTCTAAAAAAGATATATAAAAAAACAAAAGAAAAAGACAATAAAAAAATAGTAAAAAATGAAAAAATACCACCTACAACAAACAGCGTTCATTTTATTCTTACTTCTAACGACCGCCTCCTATTCCCAAAGCAATAAAATAAAATATCCCGAAGCGTCTCCTCGCCAAAACATCTTTATTGAATTAGGAGGAAACGGTGTTGCGTTTAACGCGATGTACGAAAGCCGATTTCACAAGTCATCAGATGGAATGGGATTTAAAGTAGGACTCGGCGGATTTACCGGATCATACACGAAGGTTTTTACACTTCCGGTTGGGATAAACTGGCTTCTTACAAAAGACAACAAGCACTTCTTTGAAATGGGCGTAGGGACGACCTTTCTACACTATGAAGACACATATTTTGTGCCCTGCGGAATCCCCACCAGCCACTATCCGGTTGATGTCGCGGGACTCACTGTTGACCAAAAAAACTCAGTATTTGGTCACCTTACCCTCGGCTATCGGCGACAACCCAGCGCCGGCGGAATCATGTGGGGAATTGCTGTTACTCCCCATTTTAATGAGAATGGATTTTGGCCTGTTTGGTTTGGAATAAAATTCGGCTATTCATTTGCGAGAAAATAAAAAGCTACCTCCCTCCCAACTCCACCAACATTAGGTTTGTGCAAACCCCATCTCTTTTTTTTGGATTCAAAAACGGTAGCGTCAGCTTTGTGATTTCATAATCCAAAACAGAGAACCGGCTTTTCCAAACGACACCAGTCTGATTTAATTCTCCAATCTGTTTTTTATCCAACAACACGAAACCGGACTTGTCTTTTAGCTCCTCGGCCGAAACCTCCTCCCGCAAGCTGCGGGCATAGAAATAAAAAGAGGAACTATAACACCCCTTAAGGGAATATATTTTTCCTGGAAGCGCGCGCGCGTCGGACAGCTTTGCCAGCTGGTTTCCCCCTTGATATAAAAGAAGACGATTATAAAAAGCACCATTTAAGATCCAAAATACAACCAACACGGCGGCAAACAAATGCACCACCCGATCGACTTCCTCCACTTCGCCCCGCTTCCGAATAGAATAAAAAAGAAAGAAGAAAAAAACAAACAATCCCGCCCAAAACCAAAGCGGCTGTTCTGGAAACCACCAAACTAATACCAGCCCGGCCGCCACACCAATCAACAACCACACAAACCAACCCACCCAGCGCGAATAACGAATAAAAGCAGACGAGCGCCGCTGTGCAACCGCCGCCAGCCACAAGGAAGAAATGGGAAGGATTACGTTTAGATAATGGGGCAGCTTAAAGCTAGAAAAACCAACCAACAACCCGAAGAGGACCAATACCAACAGGGAGGAACGGGAAACAACCCCCGGGGCGGCAGATTCTTTTTTTCCAAAAAAACAAAAAATACCCAGCAAACTCCAGGGGGCAAATACCCACAAGAAGGTATGAAAGAAGAAAAATTTATCCCCCCCCGAATCCCCGCCCATCGCTCCTGAATATCTTCCCAAAGATTGTTCCCATAGAATAAAACGAACCCCGTCGATCTGATCCCTTCCCCGCACCACCAACTCCGGATGAAGATTATACTGCAAATAATAACAATAAACAACCGGAGAGATAAACAAAAAGAAAAGAAAGACACCAAATAGCAGCTTCGTGTTTAATAATGGCCCCCAGTTTTTAGAAAAAAAAGAATAAGAAACGGTAAACAGCAGGGGAACCAGCTCGCCCACGTGACCCTTTGTGCAAAAACCAAGCGCTAACCCCAACGCCGCCCCAAAAACATACCGGATGTGTTGGGTTGACCAATACCCCGCGATCTGCCAAACCGAGATTGCCACACAAGCGGTTAAGATCGCATCCATCCGAACATCGTTCAGCGACAATAAAAACGAGGCAGACGAGGCGTAAATAATTGCCGCCAAGAGCCCCCCCGCGCGACTGATCAATACCCCACCTGCGCGGTACACCGCCCAAATACCAATCAAAGAGAAAAGAAAGGAAGGAAATTTATAAGCAAAGCCCGAAACACCAAAGACTTGATAAGAGAGCGCAGATAGCCAAAAATGAAGATGGGGCTTGTCCAGGTACGGCCCATCATAATCGACCAGATTTACATAATCACCGGTTAGATACATCCGCAAAGCAATGTTTGCGTGGTGGGCTGAATCATTGTCCATAAGCGGAACAAACAGCCCCACACCCACCACCCCCAACCAGGCGGCCACCAACAATCCAATCCACCGAGTTCCAACCGCGGTCATTTTATTCATTGACACAAATTAATCATGTTGGCAAACCAAATTCAAAGGAGCCGGCACCTACGAAAACTAGTTTTAATTCACTCGCAAACCACCCTGCAAAAAAACAATTAACCAACCACATATCGCAATCTATCTCCTAATAAAAAAAACAAAAATGAAAAAACGCTTCTTTTTGGAATGGTTCTGTTGTTCTTACTAAACTCTTGTGATGGAGACAATGATATTATTACCTATGCACGAATCAATGTTGTACACGCAAGCCCCGACGCCCCCGGGGTTGATCTCTTGGCCGACATCGCCGAACGCTTTCTGGTAAAAGGAAAAGAGGCGGCGATCGAGGGCAAGTTGGTCAACCGCTCTTATCAAGATCGCGAAGGCAACAAGCGCTACTTCACCGAAATACAGGTGAACGAGTTGTTGTTGTTGGGAAGTAAGGTGGCGGATTAATGCGCGAGCGCGTAAAGGGGGTCGGCATGCAGGCCCTCTTTATTTGTTCATCGTCCCATGTAAACCATTAATATTTGTACATCGCAGGGATTGATGCCCGAAATGCGACTGGCTTGCCCGAGTGTACGCGGACGAACACGCTCTAATTTCTCGCGCGCCTCATTTCCAAGCGAAGCAATGCGCGCGTAGTCGAAACGTTCAGGAATCTCCAAAGATTCCATTTGCGCCATTCGGGAAACCAACTCCCGCTCTTTATCTAGATAAACCTGATACTTAATTTGTATACCCGCCTGCTCGATGGATTCATCCTCGTGATGCCCCAACAGCGTTTTTAATTTCGGACTTGATTCGATCAAGTCTTTCAATTCCACATCCGGGCGCAACACAATTCGGGCGGCCTTCAGTTTTTCGGATACAGGCGCAGACCCTAATCCGATTAACCAACCATTAATCTCTGCCGGCTCCATCGAAGTGTTTTGTAACACCTCTTTAATTTCTGCAACCGAAATTTTTTTCTTTTCAACCCGATCCATTCGCGCTTGATCTGCCAAACCAAAGCGGTGGCTCATCTCGGTTAATCTTAAATCTGCATTGTCTTGCCGCAACAACGTTCGATACTCTGCGCGCGAGGTGAACATACGATAGGGCTCTTTTGTGCCCTTGCTGATCAGGTCGTCGATCAGCACCCCGATATAAGCATCACTCCTCTTTAAAATAATGGGACCCTCCTGTTTTGATTTGCGATGTGCGTTGATGCCCGCCATTAATCCCTGGCAGGCCGCCTCCTCATATCCGGTGGTCCCATTGATCTGTCCCGCAAAGAAGAGATTTCTTAACCCCCTGGTTTCCAACGAGTAATCAAGTTGCGTGGGCGGAAAATAGTCGTATTCAATTGCATATCCCGGACGAAACATCCGAACATTTTCAAACCCGGGAATCTTCTTCAAAGCCGCATACTGCACCTCTTCGGGCAGAGACGTAGAAAATCCGTTTACATAGATCTCCACCGTATTCCACCCCTCCGGCTCAATGAAAAGCTGGTGCCGGTCGCGGTCGGCAAAACGATTGATCTTGTCCTCTATACTAGGACAATATCTCGGTCCCACCCCATCGATTCGCCCAGCAAACATAGGACTCCTATCAAAACCGGTTTTTAGGATATCGTGTACGCCCGAATCGGTGTAAGCGATCCAACAACTTCGCTGTTCTTTAGGCTTCGGCACATCCATAAAAGAGAATCCAAACAACTGATTATCACCCGGTTGTTCTTCCAATTTTGAATAATCCAGGCTCCTTCCATCGATTCGGGGCGGGGTGCCCGTCTTCAACCGATCACTCTCAAATCCCAACCCCACCAGCTGCTCCGTAATACCCGAAGCTGCCCGCTCTGCCATCCGACCACCCCCAAAATTCTTCTCTCCAATGTGTACCACACCATTTAAAAATGTGCCGTTCGTCAATACCACCGCATCCGCCAACACCTCATGCCCCATTCCCGTAACCACCCCCATGCACCTGCCATCCCTCACAACCAAACCCCTGACCATATCCTGGTAGAAATCGAGATCGGGCGTTTGCTCCAACAACTCCCGCCATTTTTGAGCAAAAAGCATTCGGTCGTTCTGCGCACGCGGACTCCACATGGCCGGACCCTTACTTCGGTTCAACATCCTGAACTGTATCATCGAAAGATCAGTGACAATCCCCGAATACCCACCCATTGCGTCTATCTCCCTCAAAATCTGTCCCTTAGCAATCCCCCCCATAGCCGGATTACAGCTCATCTGGGCAATGGTCTGCATGTTCATCGTGATCAAAAGGGTCTTTGACCCCAAATTAGCCGCCGCCGCCGCCGCTTCACAGCCAGCATGACCTGCACCAACCACAATTACATTGTATCTGGGAAACATTACGCAAATATAGTTGAGCCCCATCCGCTAACGCTTCGGCGGACAAAGGGATGAGCAGGTGATCGTTGCGGAGGTTATTGATTTTTGGAGTGGGGATTAATGTGTTTCACGTGAAACGTCAAATCCTCCAAAAGGCTAAACGTTCCACGTGAAACGCCCTCTTTTTTAAACGAAACAACTCCTATCAATAAACCCTCAACCCCTAAACCGTCCATCGCTCTCTCGCCGAAGCGTTAGCTAAGGGGGCATTCAACGCTGAGCCGATTTTTCAACCGCCCTCAGGTATTGTTTCTCCTTCTCACGCATGACCAAGATCTCAGCCCTGGTCTTATCGCCATACCCGCAAAGATGAAGGGCGCCGTGTAGGATGACGCGGTGGAGTTCGGATTTTAGTGTGGTTTTATGGGTTTTGGCGTTCTCACGCACGCGTTCTAGGCTTATATAGATTTCTGCACAGAGGCGGTTAGACCCGGACAGGTCGAATGTGATGATGTCGGTATAATAGTCGTGCTTGAGGAATTGTCGGTTAATTTCCAGAAGTCTTTTATCGGAGCAGAAGATATAATTAATGGATTCGATTCGTTTCCCCTCCTTCTTAAACAGGGAGAGCAGAATCTTTTTGAGTTGGGTTCGATCCCTTAAGCTAACTGACTTATTCTCAAAGAAGAACCGAATTGTGTGGGAGGCCGGCATTATTTCAAAAATCGTAAAGAAAAGCGGACCGTCAAGGGTGTAGATTTGCGGGGTGAAATTATCTGAATTAAAACCAGGCCAGGAGGCCGTGATTTTGGCATTCAGCGGAGAGGAGGTTTCCATCAAATTAATGGAGATGGGTTTGGTGCCCGGGGAAACCATTTTACTGGAGCAGGTTGCGCCGATGGGGGATCCGATCTCGGTGAATGTTTCGGGCTATCACCTAAGCCTTCGAAAGAGCGAGGCGGATCAAATTGTTGTTGATGTAAAACACTGATGGTCAAATTTTTATAAAATGAAGGTCGGACTTTTCTTTGGTTCTTTCAATCCCATCCATATTGGTCATTTGATCATTGCCAACCATTTTTTGAACGAGACGGATTTGGACAGGGCGTGGATGGTGATAAGTCCACACAACCCACTTAAGGCGGAGCAATCGCTATTGAACGAGTATGATCGGCTGCATTTGGTTCGTTTGGCAACAGAGAACGATAATCGGATTCGGGTGTCGGATATAGAGTTTTCCTTATCTCGTCCCTCGTACACATCTGATACGCTGGTTCATTTGCAGGAAAAATATCCAACACATGAATGGGCGATCATTATGGGTGCAGATAGTTTTCAAAACATTCATCGCTGGAAGAATTATACGTTCATCACCAAGCATTTTCCGATCTATCTATATGACCGCCCGGGCCACACCATAGAGGAAACGCACGGGGCGAACATTAAAAGACTGGAGGCGCCGCAACTTCCAATATCTGCCACCCAGATACGAGCCTTGTTGCGAGCCGGCAAATCAATTCGCTATTTGGTTCCCGACAAGGTCTTGGAAGAGATTGAACGCGGGGGGTATTACAAAAAATAGCCCAAGGCCAAACACGCCCCCACCAAAACGGGGGCCGGAATTTTGGTAAACTGAAGTAAGCCCACCGTAGCAACAAAAACCAGCAGGGGACATTGTTGAATGTTGGTGGGCGGCCCCACGACATCCTTCAAAATAAAAAATAGGGATCCGACCAACACGCCCATCACCACAGCGTTGACCCCTTCAATGGATTGATAGATCACGGCATATTTTTTCAGGTTGTGCCAAAGGGGATAAAAAAATAAAACCAGCAATGCGCTGGGAAGGAAGATGGCAATCATTCCGATAATACATCCGAGCAGTTGCCAGAGGACCCCCTCCGATTTCATGGCCATTCCACCGGTGAATGCACCGATGGAAAAAACGGGACCGGGAACGGCGCGCACCATCCCCATGCCCACCAGCATATCTTTTTGATCGATGCGGATGGCTCCGGGATTGTTTTCTTGGACACGACTTGGACGAATGCTCCATTGCTCATACATGAGTGGAAGCAGGACTTGCCCTCCTCCAAAAACCAGACTTCCCATTCGATAGGTGTTCTCGAAAAGATTAATGGGTTTTCTGTCGGGCCAATCTTGTTTTCGAGAGAGCTCACTAAAAAATCCTGCCAACAAAAAAAGAATTCCAAACAACCAAAAATTCCACCAGCGGATGGTTTTGGGTTTGTCGCTTTGTTGCGGAATTCGTTTGTTGTTGAAGTTGGTGACGATGCCACCGGCGACCATTAGAACCGGGATCATCCAGGGGCTTCCGAAAAACCAAAAGCAGATCACTTCGGAAACGAAAAAGATGATCCAGGTGATCGTGTTCTTGATGGCTAATGGAAAAAGCTGAAGGGCCGCATATCCCAAAAATCCGGCAGCCATCGGAGCCACATATTCGAAAGAAGAATGTCCGATCCCCCAACCTCGATCGATCAGAAAGGTTAATCCCCCCATCAACAAGCAGGCGGGAAAAATCCAGACCAACAGGGTTAGCACCGCCAGGGGCACCCCGCCTCTTTTGTACCCGATCAGGGTGAGGGTTTGAGTGGAGGAGGCGCCCGGAAGCAATTGGCAGAAAGAGTTGTAGTCCATCAACTCCTCTTCGGTCACATAGGGACGGTTGCGGACAAACCGCCGAAGCATCAATCCCAGATGGGCCTGGGGACCACCAAAGGCTGTGAGGCTATGCCAGGCCACGGACCGCAAAAAGGGGATGTGCCGAAGGAACATTTTTAAATATAGCGGAAAAACAAAGTATTTTGAGCCAAATCTACATCTATGCGTGGCGGATACATCCTTTTATTGTTATTCTGTTTCTCCTCTTTTGTAAGTGGACAGGATAAAAAAGAACAGCTTCGTCAACGGGTGTTTCAAAAAGTAGAGGCCGTGATTCCAAGGGCTAATGCCTGGAGAGAAGACATTCACCAAAACCCCGAGTTGGGTAACCGCGAGTTTCGAACCTCCAAACTGATTGCTGCCCACCTTCGGTCGTTGGGCATGGAGGTGCATGAGGGAATTGCCTTTACGGGCGTGGTTGGTTTGCTGAAGGGTGCAAAACCTGGTCCCTGTATTGCCCTTCGGGCCGACATGGACGCCTTACCGGTAACCGAGCGCGTGAATATTCCTTTCGCATCCAAGGCGCGCACCACGTACAACGGACAAGAAGTAGGGGTTATGCACGCCTGTGGTCACGACGCACACGTGGCCATGCTGATGGCCACGGCAGAAGTATTTTCTTCTTTTAAAGCGGAGCTCTCCGGATCGGTAAAATTTATTTTCCAACCGGCAGAGGAGGGCCCTCCCGAGGGCGAAGAGGGGGGTGCATCCCTAATGGTGAAGCAAGGAGTAATGGAAAACCCCAAAGTAGATATGACCTTTGGTTTTCATATTGAGTCAGACATTGAGGCGGGGGAGATTCATTATAAACCCGGCGCCTTCATGGCCGCGGCAGATTGGTTTTCCACTTTGGTGAGAGGAAAGGGAAGCCACGGCTCACAGCCCTGGAAGGGGATTGATCCGGTACAGGTTTCAGCACAAATAATCGATGGGCTTCAAGCCATTGTTAGCCGACAGTCGGAATTGACAAAAGCCCCGGTGGTCATAACCGTTGGAAAAATTAATGGGGGCGTTCGGCAAAACATTATTCCCGAAACCTGCCAGATGGCGGGCACCATCCGAACGCTGGATGCTGACATGCAAAAAGAGGTTCACGAGAAGATCAAACACACGGCGAAATATATTGCCGAAGCCTCGGGCGCAACAGCAGAGGTTACCATTGAAACCAAGGCGCTGGTCACCTACAACGACCCCGACCTACTAAAAAAGGTTTTGCCCTCGCTGGAAAAAGCAGCCGGAGCCGACCGAGTGAAGCCGCGCGAATGGGTTACCGGCGCAGAGGATTTTTCCTATTATGGAACAAAGGCCCCCGCAGTTTTTTTATATCTGGGAGGAATGCCAAAGGGAAACGACCCAAACAAGGCACCCCCTCACCACACAGCCGATTTTTATATTGATAACAGCGGAATGCCAACCGGTATTCGGGCATTTTGTAGTTTGGTGTTGGATATGATGCAAACCAAGTAATATGGTTCGTTTTTTGTTACCCCTATTTCTCTTGCTGGTCACCGTCACCAGGGCACAGGAAACCGATTGGGCGCTTCAAGAAGAGATAAAAAAAACCGTATTAGGATTTGCGGGCGATGTGGGTGTTTATGTGAAAGATATCCGCTCCGGGAAAGTCGCTCTCTATCAGTCAGACACCCTTTTCCCTACCGCGAGCATTGTAAAAGTGCCCATTTTGCTGGGCGTGATGGATCGCCTTCATCGAGGAGAACTTCGATACGATTCCATTTTTATTTATACCGACTCGCTTTTGTATGCCGGTGAAGACATCTTGGGCTCTTTCAAGTCAAATGAGAAAATAGAACTGAAAAAGGTCATTATGCTCATGATGACCACCAGCGATAATACCGCCAGCCTTTGGTTACAAAGCATCGCCGGAACCGGAACGCGGATCAATCAAATTTTGGATAGTATTGGATTTAAATACACCCGGGTAAACTCCCGAACCCCGGGAAGGGAAGAAAACAGAACACAGTATGGGTGGGGACAAACCACCCCCCGCGAAATGGGGGAACTGCTCGAGCGAATCTATCGACAACAACTTTTTTCGCCCGCGACAGACCAACGCATACTCCGCTGTATGGGAAGAAATTTTTGGGACGAGGATGAAGCCCTCTCCCGCATTCCCCCCTACGTTGAGGTGTTCAGCAAAAACGGTTGTGTCAACGCCTCCAGAAGCGAGGCGATGATCGTGAATGCCCCCCACCGACCCTTTGTTTTCTGCGTTTTTACCAATAACAATAAAGACCAGCGGTGGACACACGACAATGAAGCCTGGGCGCTGGCGAGAAATCTAGCAGATTTATTGTGGAATCATTTTGAACCGACCGAACTAAACCCGCGTCAATAGAACACAGGGATAGCGGAGCCGGCGAAGGAGACCAATTAGAAAGAAAGCAGCATTAAAAAAACACATAAAAGAGAATAATATTTGTGTGAAATGATTGAAATTTGAAAATATGAAGAGAAAGAATCTTGCAACCAATCAATGGCTCGTTCTATTGTTATTCGTATCCTTTATGGGTACGACCTGTACCAAGGTTTCCGACCCACTCCAAGGCTGGGGGAACAAAGTAACGCTCACAACGGGAACCGCGGCCAACCCTATTACCAGTAATGTTCAGATAACCAACTCTACCATTTCCTGCAACGTAAGCGCATTGACGGGCAAAGAGCGGGGTGTTTGTTGGAGCGAAAACAGCAGCGCTGTTTCTGTAACCGGAAGCAAGGTTGCTTCCAACTCAGGAACCGGCACCTACAACGCAACACTCACGAACCTGCTACCCGGCAAAACCTATTATTACTGCTCATACATTATTTTATCTGCTCCCTCTTCCGCGCTTTATGGTCCGATCTCCTCTTTTAGCGTACCGGCTTGTCCCACCCTCAACACCACCGCCGCCACTTCCATAACAACAAGCACGGCCACAACGGGGGGTAATATTATCAATTCGGGAGGCTCCACCGTATTGGCTCGTGGTGTAGTTTTTAGCAGCAGCACAACTACTCCTACACTGACTACGGGAACCAATGTTCCTGGCGGATCAGGAACGGGGTCTTTTACTTCTAATCTAACAGGCCTAACCGCTGGCGTAACTTATCATGTCCGCGCCTATGCCACCAATGCTGTTTGTACGTGGTATGGTGATACAAAATCATTTACCACCACCCCAATTGTCTGCCCCACCATAACTACATCACCAACCACTTCGATTACAAACACCACAGCTACCTTAAACGGAAGCATTTCAGCCACTGGCGGTGCTACAATAATTGAACAAGGATTCGTGTATAGCAACACCAATAGTAACCCAACAGTGGGCGGTACGGGCTGCACCTTTGTCTCTCATACTCCGGTTGGTTTGGGAAACTACCCTAGAAGCATTACAGGGCTAACACCTTCATCTACCTATTATGTAAAAGCGTGCGCACGAAATACTTCGTCCTGGTGTTATGGAAACATGCTGCCATTCCAAACCCCCGGGGGAAGCACCGTTTCCGGCTCAAATACTACCTCGGTACCTGTTCCCGATAACAGTGCAACAGGGGCAAGCAGTTCAATAAACATTATCGTACCATCGGGTAGATCCATTTCTGCAATTAGTGTAACTTTTAATATGACACATTCCTATCCTAGCGATATGGCGTTTAACCTCAGAGCACCAAATGGGCAGATCTTAAACCTTTTTAATAGACACGGCGGTACTTCTGGGGGAAACTTTGTTAATACAACGATCAGCTCAACCGGTACTGCAAATTTGTCTGCGGCAGTGGGACCATTTACCAATAATTATGCCCCGACAAGCACTGTTGGGGTTGGCCCAACTGGCGGCGTTTCAGCTGCAACAACGTATTCGGCCCTGTATTCCACCGGAACAGGAGGAGCTCAAACATGGACCCTATTAATGCGTGATTATGTTTCACTAGATATAGGGACATTAACCAGCTGGTCTATAACGATTACACATAATTAAACACCAGCAATTCTTATTGTTTTTAAATAAAAGGTATTAGCGCAACAATAAATACGCCACCCAGCTCATGATCCAGGCCAAGCCGGTCATGTAAACAAGCTGCACCATTGGCCATTTCCAGCTACGGGTTTCGCGACGCACCACCGCAAGGGTGCTCATGCATTGCATTGCCAGCGCATAAAAGATTAGCAGCGACACGCCGGTTGCCAATGTGAAAACAATGGAACCATCGGGTCGCGTAGCGCTCCTCATTTTGTCTTTAAGTACTCGGCTGTTCGGCTCGTCCTCCCCAACACTATACAACGTGGCCATCGTGCCCACAAACACCTCTCGCGCAGCAAACGAGGTGATCAACGCAATGCCGATCTTCCAATCAAACCCAAGCGGAGCGATCGCGGGCTCGATCGCATGACCCAACAGACCGGCGTAGGAAGATTCCAGCTTTTCGCTGTGATATTCTCGCTCAATTTGCTCGGCCGGTTTGACCGAAGCCGCTTTGGCGTCCAGGTAACGCTGCTCAACGGCTTGCATGTGGTTAGCGGGACCAAAAGAGGAAAGTCCCCACAACAATAAACTGATGATCATGATCACTTTTCCGGCATCAAACAAAAATATCTTTGCTTTATTTAACATTACCGTTACCATATTTCCCCAGCGGGGCATACGATACTCGGGAAGCTCCAGAATAAAAAAGCTTTTTTCCTGAATGCGAATAAACCACTTGGCGATGTTGGCAACGATCAGGGCCATGACCACACCAAACACATACAACCCCATCATCACCAATCCTTGCAGACTGAGCAAACCAAATAGATATTTTTCGGGGATCACCAATCCGGTTAGAATGGAATAAACCGGTAAGCGCGCCGAACAACTCATCAGCGGGGTGATGAGGATGGTGAGCAGCCGCTCTTTTCTATTCTCAATGTTGCGGGCGCTCATGATCGCGGGAACGGCGCAAGCAAAGCCACTGATCATGGGCATCACACTTTTACCATTTAGCCCAACGCTTCGCATCAGACGGTCGGTCAAAAAACTGATTCGCGCCATGTAACCAGAGTCTTCTAAAAGTGTGATGATCCCAAACAAGATCATAATCTGGGGGACGAATACGAGTATTCCCCCAAGACCTGCCACCACGCCATTTATCAGCAGATCGCTCCAAGCATTTACAGGAAGGGTTTCTCCTAGCCATCCCGAGAAAAGACCAAACCATCCCTCAATCCAGTCCATCGGATATTTTGCCAACCAGAAGACGGCCTGGAACATCAAAAATAAAACCGTCAACAAGATCAGATTTCCCCAGCGGCGATGGAGAAATAAATTATCCAGTCGCTCCGTAATCATTTTCTTTTTCAGCGGATCGGGTTCTGATACGGCCACTTGCATTATCTCCCGAATACGCGTATAGCGTTGCAAGATCTCTTCGGCTTGAGTTTTAGTGGCGTTAAATTTATTTTTTTCCACTACAGCCAACAAATCCTCTTGATGAGCCAGCGAAAGCGATTTGTGGTGGATCAAATAGTGAATGGCTTTGTAGTCTGCGATGTCAGGAAACAGCGCCTGCGTTTGTGCTACTGCCACAAGCGCCAAGGAAGTTGCGGGAATGATCGGGCGAGCCGCGGTTTTTACGGGCTGTTTTGTCCAGAGCTGAATGGTTTTTTTAAGCTCGCTGATGCCTTTGTTTTTTCGGGGATTTACGGCTACGGCGGGTACCCCGAGTTCGCGCTCCAGCGCAGGGATGTCGATTTGGATGCCTTTTTTTCGAGCCAGGTCCATCATCGTCAGCGCGATCACCACCGGCACGTTCAGGTCAATCAGCTGGGAACAAAGCAGCAGGTTGCGTTTCAGGTTGCTGGCGTCGGCAACGGCGATTATCAAGTCGGGCTGAAATCCATCCTCCCCTCCGATAACAACCCGATAACTTACCCACTCATCCATTCTAGTTGGGTAAAGCGAGTAGGTGCCGGGCAGGTCAATTGCCTCAGCAGTCAGT
Source organism: Bacteroidota bacterium (assembly GCA_016868775.1). Taxonomy (GTDB): domain Bacteria; phylum Bacteroidota; class Bacteroidia; order Chitinophagales; family Chitinophagaceae; genus JJ008. Next base: position 464,914 of record VGFT01000001.1, read on the forward strand.
TCGCCCAGCTGAAACTGTCCGGTGGTCTTATCCACCGTAACCCCGGGAAAGTTTCCGACCTGCTGGCTCATTCCTGTAAGACAGTTGAACAGCGAACTTTTTCCGCTATTCGGGTTGCCAACCAGGGCGATATGTAGGGGGGCGGAATTCAATTCGGCAAAAGTAGAACGGATTTGCGAACTCCCCGTATCAATTCCCGATTTTGAATCCGTTACCCTGTAACTTTGCAGCCAATTCTATATCCATGTACAAGCAATCCACCCTTTTTGTTTCCCTTTCTCTGCTTTTGCTCTCTTGTGTGCCCCAGGTAAAAAAAATGATGCGGGCCGATCAAGGCTTCCAAAATCGGTTTCAACAACATGTTTCCTACCTCGCCTCCGACTCATTGGAGGGAAGGCGCACCGGCACCCGGGGAGAGGTGTTGGCAAGCAAGTATATAACCGAACAGTTTCGCCGTGTCGGGTTGATGCCATTGGGGGTCGACGGATTTGTGCAGCCCTTCGAGGTGAATGAGGGCAAAAAGCCGCAGCCCGACTCTTATCTGCTTTTTCAAGGAGATACCTTAAAAGCAGATAAGGATTATTTCTTTTTTCCCTGGAGCGCGAAAGCGGAGGTTAAAGACAAATCCCTTGCCGGGGTTCGGGAAGTGAACACGCTGTGGATCATCGACCTGAAAGAAGGAATCAGCGACAATGCGGGCAACCCACATTTTGATCTGGGTACCTATATATATGCACAAAGTAAAAAAGCCGCCACCGTCGGCGCTACTGCATTGTTGTTGTACAATACCCACCCTTCGGGAGATAAACTCTCTTTTCAACCCAAAGACCGAACCGAAACACTTTCTATTCCGGTTGCGTATCTGCGCAAAGAGTCGGCCGTTCAAAACATCCAGGCTTCCAAGGGACCCATCTATGTGGAAGCTCACATTGCCTTCAAAGAGAATATCCGCCGCGGATATAATGTGATCGGATATCTGGATAATAAATCCGAGAAAACCATCGTATTGGGCGCACACTATGATCATTTGGGATACGGAGAGGACAACAACTCTCGTCACACCGGCGCCCCCGATATACACAACGGGGCCGATGACAATGCCAGCGGCACCGCCATGCTGATCGAACTGGCCCGAGTTCTTAAAGGAAAATCCGCCCAAAAAAATAATTATCTCTTCATTGCCTTTTCCGGAGAGGAACTGGGTCTGTATGGCTCAAAATATTTTACGGAGAAACCTACAGTTGATCTGAAGTCGATCAATTACATGATCAATATGGATATGGTGGGAAGACTTCCCGATAGCAGCAAGACAATTACACTGGGCGGTTATGGCACCTCACCGACTTGGTCCAAGGTGATCGACCCCCAAAAAAACGAACTCTTGGGCATCCGCATCGATTCCAGCGGCACCGGCCCGAGCGACCATTCCTCTTTTTACAGAAAAGATATTCCGGTGCTATTCTATTTTACCGGACTACATACAGATTATCACAAACCTTCGGATGATGCCGATCGGATCAACTATTCTGGAATGGTCCGCATCCTTCGACACATCGAAAACACGATCGGAGGATTGAACGAAGAACCCAAGTTGGCCTTTTTAAAGACGCGGGAAGCACAAACCACTACGACGGCACGATTTAGTGTAACGATGGGTATCATGCCCGACTACACCTATTCCGGAAAAGGAGTACGCGCCGATGGGGTGGGTGAGGGCAAGCCGGCACAGAAAGCCGGACTCAAAGCGGGAGATGTGGTATTACAGATCGGAGAATACAGCATTAGCTCGATGGAGAGCTATATGCAGACCCTGGGGAAGTTCAAAAAGGGGGATACGGTAAAAGTTGTTTATCTGCGCGGCGATAAAACCGAAGAAGTCAACGTAACTTTCTAGAAACAACCTCATGGCGGAAAGGGGACAAAAGCTCATTCTCGACACGGCGGCACTCAACGAGATGTTTTACGATGAGGCCTGTTTGTTGGGGATCATGGCCCCCATTCGCGACTATCAATTTGTGTGGCACCTGAATGCACAAATGCAATTGGATTTTCGCATCAACGACCTGGAGATCGAACTGATCCGAAAGAAGCGCAAGTATTTTTTCAAGGTTTATGAATACCGCCGCCGCGATTCCATGCTCGAACACTATTTATACGTAAACCAATTTGATGGAGAATATCTCCTTCCTGAATTAAAGCACATGGACTATCTGTGGCTGATGAAGGGCGATGAGATCGATCCGGCCTGGCTCGACGAAACCCTGCAAGCCATCCGGGGCACCCATTCCGTTCAGATGGTTGTGAATCTCGCCATCGACCAAGTCAAACACCGCGAAAATCTTTTATTCTGATTGTATGTGGACGGAAACCGATAACACGCTCTATCGAAAATTTCAATTCCGCGACTTCTCCGAAGCCTTTGCCTTCATGACCCGCGTGGCCATGCTGGCCGAGCAGCAGCAACACCACCCGCGCTGGAGCAATGTTTGGAATACCGTAGAAATTTGGCTCAATACGCACGATGCGGGTAATGTGATCACCGAAAAAGATCATGCATTGGCGAAGGCGATTGACGGGTTGGTTTGATTATTCTGCAGATAGTCCAATTACCATCCGCTTCTCGCCCAATTCTGTCAACCGACCGATAGGTAAAAGATGATCGGACAGCCCGAATGCTTTCAGCCTTTCTTCCAATTCCGATACAGCTGATTCTGCTACGGCAATCAGTAATCCGCCATTGGTTTGCGGGTCGGGCAGTAAGGTGAAGGCCTCGGCAACCGGCACACCTTTTTCAAACTTGACATCCGCTTGGTATCGACCCCAATTCCGTGTAGTCGAATCCGGAAAGATCCGCTGCTGAATATATCCCGATACACCGGGCAATAATTTTAATCGGTCATACCAGATCTCTGCACCGCAACCGCTTCCATTCGTCAGCTCGCCTATATGACCCAGCAAGCCAAAGCCGGTTACATCCGTAAGCGCATGCACGCTGGGCATCGTACCCAAATCTGCTCCGATCTTATTCAACGAACCCATTGTTTTTAAAAGCGCTTCGTCATGAGATGGATTTAGCAGACCTCTTTTTCTTGCCGTCGATAATATTCCGCTTCCCAGAGGTTTGGTTAGAAAAAGCAGGTCGTTGATTTTTCCGCCGTTGTTTTTTTTGATCTCATTTATGTTGATGCGTCCGTTGACCGATAATCCAAATATCGGATCGGTGGAATCAATGCTATGTCCGCCCGCCAACGGAATATTCGCTTCCCGGCAAACAGCGCGGGCGCCCTCAATTACTTCGGAAGCCAGTTCGGCAGGAAGTTTATTAACCGGCCACCCCAACATAGCCAGGGCCATCAAGGGTGTTCCGCCCATGGCATAAACATCGCTGATGGCATTGGCCGCAGCGATCCGTCCGTATTCAAACGGTTCATCTACTATGGGAGTAAAAAAATCGGTGGTAGAGATCAGGGCGGTTCCGTCGCCTAAGTCCAGCACGGCGGCATCGTCGAGCGATTCATTCCCTACCAACAACCCCGGGGAAAAATCGGTGTGAGTGCCGGGTTTTATGATCTGCTCTAACTGTTGAGGCGAGATCTTGCAGCTACAACCCGTATTGCGGGTAAAAGCCGTGAGTGGGGTCTGGGTTGGCTGGTCCATAAGACTTATCGGTTCAATAAAAAAGTGGTATTCCATTCTTGTACATCGGTTGTTTCGATCAGGCGAATAAGATCGTCCGCATGCTCCCGGTTGTACAATGATTTATTATAGAGCTTGTCGTAATAACGCAGCAGGATCTCAAAGGCTTCAGCGATCTGTCCGTTTTCAATGAACCCGATCGCTTCGGTCGCATTTTTGTCCCCCAATTTTTTCCGGATTCGATCGGTTGCACCAATAAGCTTTTGTTTGTCGAGCGACCCATACCCCTCGATAATATATTCTAATCTTTTTTCGAAGGGGATATTAAGAAAATATACAGGGGAGCGACGAAGCTGTTCCCACAGCACGTGGGGAATGTTCACCCGTCCGATACGCTGCGATTCATCTTCTACCCAAATGCGTTTGGGATTTTTTTGTTGGATGTGATGAAGCGCGCGCGCCAATTTATTTTCAAACTGTTCCTGGGTGGGCTGTGCGGGCTGACCAATGTTTCCGAAAGCGGATCCTTTGTGATGGGCTAGATTTTCCAAATCCAATACCGCTTCTTCTTTTTTGGATAAAGCCACGAGTAGATCTGTTTTGCCCGATCCCGTATATCCGCCTACCAGTTGCAGCGGGTATTCTTTTTCAAACTGCGCGAGCGACCAGCGACGAAAACTTTTGTATCCGCCAATAAGCGTGTACACTTCAAACCCATAGAGATTCAACAACCAGGCCACGCCTCCGCTGCGCATCCCGCCGCGCCAGCAGTGCACCAATACTGTTTTGGATCCGTATGTTGAAGTGACCTGCTCGGTCGTTTCTACGAGCGAGCGCATTTTGGGACCAAAAAAATCCAACCCTACCTTGATCGCTTGCTCCCGGCTCTGTTGTTTATAGGTAGTGCCCACGACTTTTCTCTCTTCATCTGAGAAAAGGGGAAGGGAGAATGCACCTGGGAGGTGTGCGTGAAGAAATTCACCCGGACTCCTCACATCCAACACAGGATGTTGGTCCGACAATTCGAGGAATTTTTCGATGTCGATCGGTCGCACCGGTTTATCTGTTCATCGAGGCCAAAAACTCTTCGTTGCTCTTGGTTCCCTTCATACGATTTTGCAACTCACGCATGGCTTCTTCGGTATTCATATCGGTCAAGTATACGCGAAGCAGATTCATGCGCTGCAATACATCTTTGTCGAGCAGGAGGTCGTCGCGACGGGTAGAAGAGGAAGTAAGATCGATCGCCGGATAGATCCGTTTGTTAGCCAGTTTTCGATCGAGCTGCAATTCCATGTTGCCGGTTCCTTTGAATTCTTCGAAGATCACTTCGTCCATTTTGCTTCCGGTGTCGACCAGTGCGGTAGCGATGATGGTTAGGGATCCACCATTCTCTATTTTTCGGGCAGCACCAAAGAATTGTTTGGGTTTTTGCATGGCGTTTGCTTCCACACCGCCAGAAAGGACTTTGCCGGAGGCGGGTGCTACGGTGTTGTGCGCGCGGGCCAGCCGCGTGATGGAATCCAATAAGATCACCACATCGTGTCCGCATTCCACCAAACGCTTTGCTTTTTGCAGCGCCATGGTTGAAACCTTCACGTGTTTTTCAGCGGGTTCATCGAAGGTGGAGGCAATAACTTCTGCCCGAACACTTCTTTCCATATCGGTCACCTCTTCGGGACGCTCATCTACCAACACCACCATCAAATAACATTCGGGATGGTTGGCGGCGATGGCATTGGCCACGGCCTTGAGCAGCATGGTTTTTCCCGTTTTGGGTTGGGCCACGATGAGTCCCCGTTGTCCTTTTCCGATCGGCGTGAACAGGTCCATGATCCGCGTCGAATAATCGCTTGGCGTGGTGAACAGGTTCAGTTTTTCGAAGGGGAAAAGCGGGGTGAGGTAATCGAACGGCACGCGGTCGCGCACTTCTTCGGGGCGCTTGCCATTGATACTTTCGGTTTTGACGAGCGCAAAATATTTTTCTCCTTCGCGCGGCGGTCGAACCATTCCCACCAATGTGTCGCCGGTTTTGATGGCGAGTTGTTTGATCTGCTGAGGGGCTACATAAACATCATCGGGCGAGGAGAGATAGTTATAGTCGGAGGAGCGCAGAAATCCGTATCCGTCGGGCATCAGTTCCAACACGCCATCGGCCTGGATGAGTCCGTCGAACTCCACATTAAAATTCGGGTTCTCGCGGCGGGGCTGGAAGGAGGGGCGGTAGCCACCCGGGGGCGGGGCTGTTTCCTGTTGTTGTACTTGTTCGTCGGATTCCTGCAGAATCGTGGAGGCCAACTTCATTTGTGCATCCGGCTCGGTTTTGGGAGCTGCAGCGGGCACTTCGGGCTGTCCTTCTTCAGGTGCAACGGGTGTTTTACGGGGTCTGCCGCGTTTTGCGGGTGCTTTTTCGTCTTTGTTACCAGCCATTTTTTCTTTTTTAGGATTCTTGATGTGTCGGTCGACACGGCTTTAAGAGAGAAGATTAATAAGAAATGATAAGGGTTGTGGGGGATTGTGCGGATCGAAAAGGAATGAACTGCCGTCTTTCAGCGGCGATCTAACATACTGGTAAGAGGGGGTTCAACATTATTCCGAAACCCTACTTGTGAATTGAAAAGATTGATGAAGGGAGGAAAGCCGGATAAATAGGTTGCTTTCTGAAGGCAAATATAAGGCGGGGCGCCCAACATAAAAAAAGTTCCGAACCGGCGGGACCAAAACAAAGCGTGATCAACTGATAAACAGGCGTTTATATAGTAAAATCATTTGGTTGCAAAAATCTTAATGATACCATCGTTTTCGCTGCTAACCACCAGGAGGCTGCGACCGAGCTTATTATCCTTGGCCCCAATAAACAGGAGGCCTTCGGGCGCATCCCCGCAAGCCAGCAGTTTAAGATACACCGGTTGGCGGGGGTTACTCACATCATAAACGGCTACGGCATCTGACCTCTCTAGTCCTACAAAAAGAGTTTTCTTCCCGCCAACCGTACCGAGTGCCACACCTTCGGGTTCCGACCCCTTATCATCGCTGCGGGCATCGTCGTAAGAAAACCAAAGGTTGCACTTGGTGTCCAGTTCATTTTTACTGTCAAAGACCAATGCGCCGGTTTGACCATTCCAAACACTGAAAGATCGGGAGTTGAGCGTGTAGAGGGAATCGTAGTCGCCATCAAAATCGATGTCTCCGGCCGTGCGCGTCACATTCAGTCTGCCGAGTTGAGCATCGGTACGCAGCAGGGCGGCGTTCGGAAATCGCGCGGGGTCGAGCGTCAAAGTGTTGACACGTCTCATTTCATTGAAGGCACTATACTCTCTGGCATCTCCTTCGTTGGCGGTAAAAAGGAATGTTTCTCCTTCGTATTCCATGCTGGCGATACCGTCGGGCATAAAGTAGCCGCGGACGGGCCAGCTGGCGAATGCTATCCGCCCGTCACGATCGCTGAAATCGGCCTCGTAACCGGGTTTACTAAAGTCGATCGAACCCAGCGGAAAAACAGACTCGATGGTCTTTGAGGCAATATCGATGCGGGCGATCGCATTGTTCTCTTGTAGTGTTACAAAGGCTTTTTTAGAATCTTCACTTATGGCAACATATTCCGGCTCGATGTCCTTTTCAAAATTTCCATTCGGCCCCGATATGCGCATACCTCTGCTGACCAAGTTGTTTCGTTGACTCACAAAAGATTTGAAGTCCAAGGAAGAGACGAGAAATCCGTTTCGAACATCTATGATCGAAATCGTTCCTTCCGGGTCGATCTGATAATCATTCGACGGCTCTCCTTCGTTGGCTGTCAGAATCCAGTTCCCGTCGGGCGAGAAAGTTACCATGTCGGGTAGGGCACCCACGGTCACCGCTTTGATTTCAAATAGTAGGCGGGTGTCGAAAATGACTACTTTTCCCGGGTCCTGTTTAACAGCTGCCTCGATCGCTACCGCCAGCCGTCCGCCTGAAACATCCAAGCTGTTGGCAAACCCTCCGTATGGCGCCATAGGGATCGAGCGGGTTAGCTTTGGATTGGTGGGGTCCTCCAAATCAATCACATCAATTTTATTGACGATTCCATGGTTTACGGCGAATAAGCGTTTGGTTATCGGATCGTAGGCTGATATTTCGGCTGCTCCAGCATCTCCGATATCAATGCTCCCTACCTCTACGAAACTGTCTGCTTGTTCGCTGAGCGAAGGCGACAGATCCGTTTTTTTACAGCCAACTCCCAGAAAAACAAGGGAGAATAGACCAATAACAAGCGACTTGTTCATTAGGATAATTTTCGCGAAGGTGTTAATGAGTCTTTACCTTAATATGAACGGGCGGTTAACAAAATGTTACCGGCCGGCAGTTTCGAGGGCATAAAACCCTCTCCTTCAGTATCTTTACACCCGTTATGTTCAACCAACGCGTCAAGATCAGCGACCTGTTGAAACAGGAGCCGGCCGGACAGTCCGTTACCGTCATGGGTTGGGTGCGGACCTTCCGCAACAATCAGTTCATTGCCCTGAATGATGGAAGCACCAATACCAATATCCAGGTAGTAGTGGAACTGTTTAAATTCGACGAAACACTGCTGAAGCGGATCACCACATCGGCCTCCCTGAAAGTGACCGGCATCATTGAACCATCGTTGGGTAAGGGACAAAAAATGGATCTCAAAGCAGAAACCATCGAGATCCTGGGCGACAGCGATGCGGAAAAATATCCGCTCCAACCCAAAAAACACAGCCTCGAATTCCTTCGCGAAAAAGCACACTTGCGTTTTCGCACCAATACATTCGGCGCGGTATTCCGCGTGCGCCATGCATTGGCCTTTGCGGTGCACAAATTTTTCAACGAGAAAGGCTTTGTGTATATGCATACGCCCATCATCACCTCCAGCGATGCGGAGGGAGCGGGCGAGATGTTTCGGGTTACGACATTACCGATCGATGGCTCCGCACCGAAGAATGATGATGGTTCCGTCAGCTTCAAAGAAGATTTCTTCGGACGGTCAACCAATCTTACCGTAAGCGGACAACTCGAAGGGGAACTCGGAGCTACGGCATTCGGAGAGATCTATACTTTTGGTCCAACGTTTCGCGCCGAAAACAGCAACACCGCCCGCCACCTCGCCGAGTTTTGGATGATCGAACCCGAAATGGCTTTCTATGATTTGGAAGATAACATGAACTTGGCGGAAGCGTTCATCAAATACATCGTTCGCTATGCGATGGAGCACAACCGCGAGGACCTTGAATTTTTAGCCACCCGACTTGCCGATGAAGAGAAGCAGTTGCCGCAGGACAAGCGAAGCGAAATGGGACTCATCGAGAAACTGGAATTTGTGATGAACAACGAGTTTCAACGACTGACCTATACGGAGGCCATCGACATCCTATGCGAGAGCAATTACAACAAGAAAAAGAAATTCCAATACGAGATCACGGGCTGGGGAATGGATTTGCAAAGTGAACACGAACGCTACCTGGTCGAAAAGCATTTCAAGAAGCCCGTCACACTCTCGAATTATCCTGCTGCCATCAAAGCGTTTTATATGCGTCAAAACGACGACGGAAAAACCGTTGCGGCCATGGATATTCTCGCTCCCAGCATTGGGGAGATCGTTGGTGGATCACAACGCGAAGAGCGACTCGACCGACTCACCGCCCGCATGAAAGAGATGCACATTCCGGAAGAAGAATTGTGGTGGTATTTGGACACACGTCGATTTGGTACTGTACCGCACGCCGGATTCGGATTGGGATTTGAACGCATGGTTCAATTTGTAACCGGCATGTCAAATATTCGTGACGTAATCGCATTCCCGCGCACACCAGGATCGGCCGAATTTTAATTAAGCTACTTCTCTTAACGGAGGTGTTTCCAGGTCCTCTTCTTGCAAACGCATTCGATGTAGAATGTCTTTCAAGGCAGATAGTCGCTGTACCGTGTAGGGAATGGTGTCCATCCCGCTAACAAATCGCTGGATATAACTGTATATACCGATCAGGCTTCCGGCCTCCATTTCTGTTCCCATTGTTTTGTTGGTTACCAATAACGACACACCAATAACGACCATCACCAAAAATTCCATCACCCCGAAATTCCAGGCCTCCTGATCGCTGATCCGTACTTGCCATTTGCGGAGATTGTCGTAGTGCTGACGGATCAAGTGTCCGTTTCCGCTCGTGATCACATCCACCTGTTTTTCCAATTCATCATTTTTCATCCGATTCAAGCTCCGCATTCTGCGGCCATATTGATAGCTGATGAGCGATACGGGTAACAGTATGCTAAGGCAAACCAATACCACCGATGTATCATAGAAGAATAACAAGATGAGCGAACCAAAAATATTATAGAACGCTTCCATCACATATACCAGATCAAATTCTAGAAAATCTACTAGATCCCGGGCCAATGTGGAATGTGCGCTTAGCTTGGAGATCTCTCCCTGTTGATATCGACGCGCCAAAAATCTCGTAACCATCGACGTATAGATGGCTGAATAGGTACGGGTGTCTATCCGGTGCCGGATAGTTCCGATCGTTAACCAGGCCAGGTGAACCACACAGAGCCAGATCAATCCGGCGTAAGAGCCCTTGATCAGGTTGTTCACGGCCATCCCCAGAAAAAGGGGACGAAGCAGGTTTCCGGCCGTTTCCAATAAAAACAAAAAATACGTTAGCCCCAGCCGGTTTCGGTGTTGCAGAATCAATTGGCTTAAGGCAGCAAGGCGTGACATAATATATATATGTTAGGACCCGAAAGTCCGAGGTGAAGGAAAGATCAGTAAGTAGAACGCAATGGGGTAGCGGAGTTGAGACTTGAGTAGAAGCCTCGTGTTTAACCTCGGAGGGCTTGTTCCCGCAAATTTAACGTATTGGCCTCGGGGCCGCGGATTAACTTTTTGCAAATTGATGAACCGCATTGACAATCAAAGGGTTCCATGTGGTGGTCCAGGAAATGGGCATAGTCGAGGGTTAGTTCCTCTCCCTCCTGAATATTGCGCAGGGCGCGTACGTCCAGTCCGTCGAAGGCCGTATTCGCCTCACAGGAATGGTTCTGCGGGGCCCATTCGGAAGGCTCCTCGTCCCACAGAATAAACACCTCTTCGCTGATGGGGTATGCGTACCGGCGGAAGTTCAATTTTTCTTCCTCGTTCCAGTATTCTTCGACGTGACGTTTCGTGATCACGCGTTGTGATTTTCCTTCGCCTTTGAAGATCACTTCTCCTTTAGAAATGTTTCGAACTGCGTAGATGCCGTAGCCGGCGATGGAATTGCCACGCATCTCATAGCATTTCTTTTTTCGCTGGTGACGCGCGATGCCTTCGGCGATCATGTGTTTCAGGAATCCGGCCTGACCGATCCCATCAAACTTCAAAATGAAATCAGCCGAGCCCTCGAATCCATCCCGATAAAAAACCGAGCATGTGAAATTGATCTCCAGAAAATAGATCTTTTGCGCCGCATCTACACGAAAATCCAATCGTGCATAGCCAACCCCTTGAAAGGCTAGAAAAATTTTTTCTGCTGCTTCGCGAAGTTGATTCTCGAGCACTGGATCCGAGCAGGGAATATTGGCATCCGGATGCAGTTCGGATGTTTTTAGCGCATAGGTTTTGAATAAACGACCTGTCGGGAAAATATATTCTACCGGCTTGAACGCGGTGCAGGTTTTTCCGTCGGCGTTGGCGGCCACCAGCACGGTAAACTCCCGCCCTTCAATATATTCTTCAGCCAGCAGCGGTCCGTACTCTTCAATGATCGTATTCACTTTTTTCAACAACTCCTCTTCGTTCGAAACACGCGAGTGCTCATCAATACCCAAACTATCGCCTGCCTTGGCGGGCTTTACGAATAGCGGATATTTCAAAAGTTGTGAGGCAGTTTTTGCGGCCTCCGGTTTATCGATCCGCACAAAGCCAGGAGTGTTCACGCCCACACAGTAGGCCACATACTTCATCAACTCCTTGGAGGGATCGTAGAGGTTGGTGGTGGGACCAGTGAACGGGAGGCCAAGCAACTCCAACGTATAGATCACATCAATGCTGGGAACTTCCCATTCGAGATATCCCTCACAGAGGTTGACGAATACGTCAAACCCCTGCTTGCTCAATTCTTTGATCTGTTTGTAGGTGGTGAGTTTGTTCAGCGAAATGTGATGTACTTCCGCATCCGGCAGAAGGCGGGAAAGATCACGCGGGGGGTCGTAATTCTGATAATCGACTCCGGAAGTGGAATAGTCGGGTTGTAATACACAAACCTTCATGGTTTCGAAAATAGGATAAAGCCCTTGTTATTTTACCAATTGAGGACTCTTAGGATCGATTCTTTTGGCCACGCGTTTTTTAGAGGGAGCTTTTTCCTTTCGATGAAGGGCGTCCAATAAAATGGCTTCAATGGCTTTGGTAAACGAAACCTTTGATTTCTTTAGAATGGCACCGATGGAGGTGTAATTCTCATCCTCACTAAGTCCGCATTGTGCATTGGCCTCCAGCATATATAATTTTCCACTTTTGGCGTCTTGTCGGATGTCGATCCGGGTATATCCCTTCCCGCCGCAGGCTTTATAGGCCTGCATACTGAGTTCTTTGATGGCGGGGATCAATTTTTTAGGAGCTGCGGTGTATTCATAAAAATTCGCCTGCTCCGGCATTGGCGCCTCTTCTTCATAGATCTCCCAAAGACGGTCGAACGAAAGGAATTTTTCCGTTTTTGGGAGCGATTCATGAAATACCCGTTGAACGGGTTCGTACACCACACAATGTTCCGGGTCGTCCGCCGACCCTGTGATAAAGGTGGTGAACTCCGGTCCCGATATGAACTGCTCTACAAATAATCCATCCGCCAATAAATTCCATCCTCGGTATCCATTTCGGATCTCTTCCACTCGGGCGATCAGATCCTCTTCGGTCTGAACCACATTTTTTACACTCACCCCCATGCTTCCGCCGGAAACGGCCGGTTTGATGATCATGGGTAGTCCGACCCGCTTGCCCAACCGCTTCAGGGAACCTTTCTTTTCGGTGATGACCCGCCAGTTGGCGGTCGATACCCCGTGTTTGTCGAAGGCTTTTTTCATCGGAATCTTCGACGTGGTGATCCGGTAAAAATGTTCATCCGATCCCGTATACGTGAGTCCGAGCCGGTCCATTTCCTGAATCACGGAAACTCCTGGAGCGCCATTTAATTCGTCGCCGTCACACAGGTTCAGTATAATTGACGGACCTGGTGTGGCCGCGATCTTCCCCAGCACTTCCTGGAAACTTTGTAGTGTTACCGGTTGCCAAGTCCATTCCACCCCCAACTCCGAAAACACCTTGGTGTATTCCTGAATGGATTGGGTGAAGTCGTAGTAGCACGACAGGTTGGGATCGTTTGATTCCAACTGTGGGGCTAGGACCCAAATGTGAGAAGTTTGGATAGTTTGGATAGTTTGGGTAGTTGGTTTCTAGTTTCCCAGTTTTTGTTGGATATAGGGACTTAGTTGGTAGTTGGCGAGTTGGGTTGTGGAGAGTGCGTAGGCGCCGGAAATGATACCGATGCATTTTTTAGAACCGCAGTGACAGGCAAAAGGCCGGTCCATTTTCCATTCGGTAGACGGATAAAAGAAATGAAGCTCCTCCCCCTCCCGAATGGGTTTCAGGGCCACCAGGGTAAAGTTGTTAAGATCAAGGTGAACATTAGGGTCACAATGGTGATTCATATATTGTAAAAACTCAGGCTCGAACTCAAAATGCGTTTTCTCATCGATCTGTACGGTCAGGTACGTTGGCTTTTGGTGCAGCGACCGAACACTGAATGTAAAAAGCTCTTCGCCCTCATCGAATGATTGATTCGAGAACAACCCCTTAAATCCGGTGGCGGGATTTAAGCGAACCCCAAAGAGGTCCGTTCCCGTCGTAAGGGTTTGATAGGTGGGTGTAATCATAATCGGTTAGTGGATGTAAAGTATATAATAATAAGTATTTGATGGGGGTATTAATTCAGAAGTTATCCATACTAATGACTGGTTGGATGATCCATCATACCCCTCGCTCTTTCCCAACCCCGTAAAGCAATTCAATTGTCTATTTTTGGTGTATGTCCACCCGCCCCGTCATTTGCATCGGTGCTGCCCTCGTTGATAAGTTGTTTCACTCTACCGATGAAGTCCTGATCGCCACCACTACCGATGCCACCGTCACCAAAACCGCCGGCGGCGTGGCCCGAAACATCGCCCATCAATTAGCCCTGCTCGATGTGCAGGTCCAATTGATCACAGCTGTGGGTAGCGACAGCGATGGGGATTGGATCAAACAGGTTTGCCGCGCCGCGGGGGTGGGACTTGATGCCATCATTACCAAAGACGGACTGAACGGGAAATACACGGGTATTCTCAATCCGGATGGATCGCTGTTCACTGCCTTTCTGACCAATGCCGAGAATCATCTCATCACCCCCGAACACTTAGCCGCCAACCGTGAGTTGCTATTGACGGCTTCTTATTTATTGGCAGATGCCAATATCCGGGTTGACACCGGCGAGTGGCTGGTTCGTTTCAGTCGGGAAACCGGTATCCCCTTCATCCTCGAGCCCGTATCTGTACCCCCCGCCAGGAAATTCAAAACAGCCGACCTGGAGGGACTTTACTTACTGACCCCCAATGAAGATGAATTGCCGGTTTTGTGCACCACGGAATCTTCTCTCATCCCCCATCAGATCGAAGAGTTGCTCAACCGGGGCGTACAGCAGATCTGGTTGCACAATGGAAAGAATGGATCGGCGCTTAATACCAAAGAAAAAGTAACGAACCTGCACGCTCCTGCCATTGAGGTGGTGGATTGTACCGGAGCCGGTGATGGTTCCTTGTCGGGATTTTTATTAGGGAAACACTTAGGAAGGAATGATCTCGATTGTATGCGACTGGCACATAGTTTATCGGCCGAGATTTTACAGGTGAACGGCGCCATTGCCACGCATCTCGATCAAAAAACATTATTGTCCCGGGTCGATCATTATTTTCCATTGACATGAATGAATATCTCCACATAAATCCTTCAGTTGCTGCCGCACTGGAATCCAACCGCCCCATAGTGGCGTTGGAATCAACCATCATTTCACATGGCATGCCGTATCCGAAAAATGTGGAGACGGCGCTGTTGGTTGAGCAGATTGTAAGACAGAACGGTGCCATACCCGCCACCATTGGCGTGATGAATGGAAAATGTGTGGTGGGAATGACCAACGAAGAGATCGAAACGTTCGGTAAAGCTTCGGATGTTTGGAAGGTGAGTCTGCGTGATCTCCCTTACGTTGTTTCTCAAAAATGCATGGGCGCAACTACAGTCGCCGCAACCATGCGGATCGCCTCCATGGCGGGGATTAAAATATTTGTGACGGGGGGAATCGGCGGGGTGCATCGGGGGGCGGAGACAACGATGGATATTTCGGCTGACTTAACCGAAATGGCGCAAACCAATGTGGCAGTAGTGTCGGCAGGTGTTAAATCGATCTTGGATATCGGATTAACTCTTGAATATTTAGAAACACTGGGCATTCCCGTGGTAACGTTCGGATCGGATTCTTTTCCGAGTTTTTATTCGAGAGAGAGTGGTCATTGTTCACCCTTGCGCATGGATTCGGAAAAAGAGATCGCAGAGATGCTTTCGGCGAAGTGGTCGATGGGACTAAACGGATCGGTCCTCATTGCCAATCCGATTTCTCCGGACGACGCTATTGACCCCCAAGTAATGGAGAAATATATTCAGGCAGCTCTTGCCGCAGCCGCTGCTGCCGGCATTACGGGTAAAGAAGTAACGCCTTTCTTATTAAAATACATTGCCGATCATACGAAAGGGGGAAGCCTTGAGGCCAATATCGCACTGATCTGTTCTAATGCCGCCCTCGGATCGAGGATTAGTTTTGGGGTTTAGGAGTTTGGATAGTTTGGAAGTTTGAGCGGTTGGGTGAATTTGATACCTTGTACACATATTTAGAGCACCATGAACAAACGAGATTTTATACGCACTACGGCACTTACGGGCCTGGGTCTTACTTTAGGATGGGAAGCACTGGCCCGGGAATTCAAAAGCGTTTCCCACAGATCAGCGGCTTCGCTGGCTACTGATGAGGAGTTTTGGAAAAGAATCCGAGAGAAATATCTGCTGAAGCCGGACTATATCAACCTGGAGAACGGCTATTACAATTTCATCCCGCAACCCACGCTGGAGCGATATATCCAACACATACGAGACATTAATTACCAAGGCTCCTATTATATGCGTACGGTACAGTGGGAAAACAAAAAGAAAATGGCTGCAAAACTATCAGCCATTGCTGGGTGCGAAGCCGACGAACTGATCGTTACACGAAATACGACCGAATCGCTGGATCTGGTGATTGCCGGGCAATCCTGGCAACGAGGCGACGAAGCCGTGATGGCCATTCAAGACTACGGCGCCATGCTCGACATGTTCGATCAGGTGGCTGAACGATACGGAGTGGTCTTGAAAAAAATCTCTGTGCCCAACCACCCCCAATCCGACGAAGAAATCGTTTCCCTATACGAGCAAGCGATTACGCCCAAGACCAAGTTGTTGATGGTCTGTCATATGATCAACATAACCGGACAGATCTTGCCCATCCGAAAGATCTCGGACATGGCGCATGCCAAAGGCGTGAAGGTTATGGTCGACGGCGCTCACGCCTTCGCTCATATTCAATACTGGATCAGTGAACTGAATTGCGATTACTACGGCACATCATTACACAAATGGATGAGCGTTCCGCTAGGTGCCGGATTTCTTTATGTCAAAAAAGGAGAAGCCTCCTCTCTCTGGCCACTGTTGGGCGACCGAACGCCAAAAGATGATGTTTACCGACTCAATCACACCGGCACACATCCTTGTGCCACCGATCTTGCTATTTCCGATGCGATCGATTTTTTTAATCTGATTGGAGCGGATAAAAAAGAGGCGCGGCTGCGGTTTTTGAAAGACTACTGGACGAGCCGAGTAAAAGACAATCCAAAGATCATATTAAATACGCCGCTTTCATCGGGTCGTTCTTGCGGAATCGCAAACGTCGGCATCAAGGGCATGAGTCCTGGCACGTTGGGTAAAAGACTGAATGAAGAACACCGGGTATACACCGTACCTATTGATTATGCGAATGTTCAAGGCTGTCGCATTACCCCAAATGTTTATACCACCACCGCAGAGCTCGATCACTTCGTAAATGCCCTACACCAACTAACGAACCCCCCAAACTATCCAAACTGCCCAAACTCCCAAACTGGCGGGGATTTCCGCCTGCGATCACAGGTTGACCAACAACCACGCCAAGATTGACGATCCTCATTCATCCACCCCACCCCGCCTCCCTAGTTTTTCAATACATTAAACCATTGTAAGTCAACCATTCTATCACCCTGGCATTTTCCCGTTTGAGTCATACAATATCACACTAGTCCTTATATAACATATACGTTATACCTAATAGTAGTATTAATAAGTTATATATAAAATATACTTTTAGTGTACACACACGGCAGATTTGCCCTTGAGCAGATAATACTTCTGTAGCACATTTGTTATATGTCAATGAAACGAGAGGAGGTGAGTAAAAAAATAGGAGAACGGATTCGTGAGATCCGTTTGGACAAAGGTTTATCGATCGAGAAGGTAGCTAATGGCTCGAATATTGACTACACGCAGTTGAGTCGGATTGAATTGGGAAAGATCAACACCAGTATTTATCAGATCTATTGTATTTCTCGTTCGTTGGATGTTCCCGTACCGCATATCTTTCACGTGTTGGATCAGGAGTAGTGAGAAATTTGGGATTATTTGTTTACGGTTGCGGCATCAGAAAATCGCGCAAGCTCATTCTTTTGGTTTGTAGGGTCACGTCTTTGGAGCCGGATTCCAGGGCTTGTTGGATCGAGGCATTATCGACCAATACTACTTGCTCTTTGGGTAGTAGAACGATCAGTCGCATAGCCTTTCCCTTTTGCAGGTAGATGGATGATCCTTTTTCTTCTCGCTTGTATTGCATAACGGAATTTTCTTCATCGTAAAGTGCGATTATACTGCCCTTTTTTTCTGAGTCGGGCAGCGATTTCTCAAAGTCAAAGTGAACGACTACGGGGATACAGTCCTCCACTTTCATCAGCCGGTCTACGTTCCAGATGCCCAATCGGTCGGCGGAAAAAAATTGTAGGAGGTCGGATTCTTTTTGACTGCGGACCAGCTGCTCCAACCGCTCTTTTCTTTTTCGGTCGAGTTCGGCCACCTCTTCCTCATACTCTTTCATGCGTTTTTTCATGTTGGCGTTGGAGGTGAGTGGACTCGCCAGCAACGTCTTCTGCATTCCTTTATTGACGGATGGGTTGTCTGAATCAAATTGTGAAAAGGTCAACGCGTATAGGTTTCCCCTTTTATCTACTTGTTTGATCGATACTTTTTGCCAATTGATTCGACTATCTGTTAGAAGTCTCTCAATGGGTTCAGAATCATCGAGTCTCCATTTTAGATTTTGATATGCTTTCAGGTAGGGCGCTGCTTCCAGGTTTCCAACCAATTCAAAAACTCTCGCATCTTCTTTCGGAGGAATTGTTGCATCATCCAGTGAGTCGGTAAGGGCGCGAATGGTTTGCCATTTAATTCGATTGCTGTCCGTTCGAAAATTTCCCCGAATATTCCAATCGGCATCTTCTTCCATATACCAGAGGTCGTATCCGTTGGCATCTCGGAAGCCAGCCAGGCCAACCCCGATCGATTTTCCGGAAGCAACGCTCAATTCTTCCTGTCCAAAATAGGCGCGCATTTCCATCATTCCGGCCGATTGTAGCTGCTGATTTCCGTTGGCGCGAGTATTTAAGGGGATGCCGGCCCGGAACATATCTTCTGCCCGGTGAAACTCTCTGATCCGAAAGTCAACCAATCCGTGTACAGGATTTCCCTTGCTGTCGACCAACGTGCCCGGATCGATCCGAATTTCGGTTCCCGTGGCCAGTCGGATGTTGATCCCGCTGTCGGCATGAAAACGGTGCGACTCAAAAGGAATGTCCAGCGTCCGGTCTGGCGGATGGATCCTGGATTTTCGATTTGCTGAACAGGCGGTCAGCAACAGCAGCAGTCCAACAGCAGCGGAGGTGAATCGGAGAGCAAGGAGTTTATGCATGGCGGATCAATATTTGGGGAGTTCGTAACAATAGAGGTATCCGTCGTAACTGGATATCAGGATATCGAGATTTCCATCTTGATTTACGTCTCGAATTACCGGTGGCATTTCAGCTCCGCCGGGATAAGAAATTCGATCGACAACAGTTTGATCCTCTAACGAAACGATCTCTAAAAACCCCATTTTATAATTCCCCATATCCCATTGGTTCAATACGACTGCTGCTTTTTTTCCGTTTGCGAGCGTAATTGTCTGGTTGGCAAAAAGAGGCGCATAGCCATTTCTAAAATCCGGTTCTAGCCGAAAATATCCCGAGTCGATAAAGGGTTGTGATCGATCAATGGTAGTGATACTACCATTCCCATCCACCTGGTATGTTTTGATTCGATCGTTCAGAAGCAACTTTCCTCCCCCCGCGTCCAAGACATTCAATCCACCGCCTCCATTATTTCCGACGAGGGGAATTTTTTTAGCCAATTGGCCGGTAAGATCTAAATAGATCATCTCTTTTGTTACGGTATAGTTTTCTCCGTACTTTGTTATTGACCCAACGATAAATCTTTCTTTTCCCGCTCCAGCTAGGCCAACGGCATCAAAACTGTAGCTTTCGTCTTTTGTCGACCACAGTTCTTTTCCGGTTCGTCCGTTCAGGGCCAGCAAGCTTCCATTGAACAAGCAATAGACCAGATCTTCTGCGCCGTCGCGATTAACATCCACTAGGATCGGTTTTGTAAAAAAGGTGTTTCCGTTGCTAAACCAGGCTTTCACCTTAAATAACGTTCGATTATCACCGGGCTTCCAGCCCGAAAAATCAGGGACGTAATACGACCAGCGACTCTTTCCGGTTTGTGGATCCACCGCGTTTACTTCGCCCGATTCGGCGGCATAAACAATCATGTCGCCATTTTTTGTTTTCAGCAACACGGGCTCATGTTCAATATCGCCGGATGTGGGATTTCTCCAGCGGATCTTTCCATCCAGGTCGGTGCAAAGAAATTCTTCGTTGTCATTTCCAAAATAGAGTTTATTGTTATACGGGAGCAACCCATTTACATCCATATCGCCAAACAATTCGCCGGCAAAGTGACGAATCTTCTTTCCCGTTTTTCGATCAATTGCATACACACCGCTGTTGGGCTCAATCATTCCATAGTCCCTAAAATTATCCCCGTTCGATCCTATGTATAACCGATCGCCCACGAAAATCACATTACTCCGAAAGCTGGCCGCACCCATCTGAGTTTTCCAGATCAGCTTAGATCGACTTTCGATAGTTGGGTATGCGGCCTGATTATTTTTGGGTACGGTAAGCGCTACGCTTGCTGCGCTTACGGCTACAACGGCTAGAGGTTTGAGCATCTTGGATCGTTTTGAGGTCAACGTTCAAACGTGCTCGAATCCTAAAAAAGTGTCTGGATTATTATCTGAATACAGGCTTTAACGCCGTCATAACAAATATAAATGCTCAAATCATTAAAGAGCGCGGTTGAAGAAAATCAGGTTCTCCCAGCGCGTTTCGCAAGAGAAATCGTAATTCGCCATGGCTTCAAATAGGGCTTTGGAGCATCCCGGAATCGTTCGATCGTGTAGTTCCACTATTAGTAAACGGGTGTGGGGTAGCCAGGAAGCATAGTCGGTTCGGAAAATCTCCCTTTCGGCCCCTTCAATATCAAGCTTGACGAGATCTAATGTTTTGCGGCCGCTGTTTTTCAGGATTTCACCGATCGACAGGGCCTTCATGGTATCGGAGGAAGGATGATCGGTCCACTCTACCTGATAAGAATTGGCATCGGCGGATTTGTCTTTTATTCGAAGGTGACCGGAGGCAGACCAAAGTCCGCCTTGTATGCACTCCACTTTTGGAATGTCGCGGATGTTGTGCTCTAGCAATGCATAATTGGCCGCATCGGGTTCGATGGCAATGATCTTGGCTCCCGGAAAACGCCGGGCGAAATAAAGAGCAGACATTCCAATGTTGGCACCCCCGTCAAGGATGAGTTCGGGTTCAAACGGGATGGGGAAATCGTATTCGCGCAGGACAAACACGTGCTCATAGGTGTCGTAGTCGGTTGTATGCGGACGCAGTCGGAAACTCGTATTCCACCGAGTTGCTCGTATCTCCCCAAACGTTTTTCGCTTGGCTTTCCACCAGAAAGCGAATCCGTCGGCCAGGCCCAGGGTCCGGGTCATATTTTTTAGTCTGGAATTCAACGTTCGGAGTTCAGGGTTTATCTATTGGTTTATGGTCTGGGGCGAAAATAGTTCGTTATTTTGGAGTTATGCATTTGGGATTTGTGTCGTACGAGTTTCCGCCGGATACGGGTTTTGGGGGGATAGCCACCTATGTTCAGCAGATGAGTGCTGCTATGGCGGGATTGAATATAGAGGTGGATGTATTTGTAGGGAGTCCGTCGCGTTTCGGGGTGGAACACCTTCAGCCCAACTACCGGATCCATTACATACGGTGTCTGTCGCGTGAGGCGTTCATTCGATTGTCGCCCGTAGCCGTTCGATCGATTCATCTGATCCGGCCCTTTGACGGATTGGAATATCCCGAATACGGCGGGGAGGCGCGGTTTATACGCGAGCAATTACCCAACGTGCCCTTGTGGATCAAGTTGCATACGCCATCTTATTTGGTGAAACAGTTGAACGACCGTTATTACGATCGTCTGCTTTGGCGCCGGGTCAAAAAAGCTTTTTTCCCTTATAAAAAAGAAAATGATCCCGAGTATTTGTCTTTGCAAATGGCCGATCGGGTGTTCGCTCCTTGTCATTCGCTGCGTGCGATTGCTATTCGCGATTGGCAGATAAAATCCGATCGCATTCAGATCGTTCCATATCCGTATCGAGTGGCCAGTGCATTTACCAACATGGAGTTGCCGGATGGTTCGCCAACGGCGATTTTTGTAGGCCGACTCGAAACCCGCAAAGGCGTTTGGAATCTGGCCAAGGCGATTCCGCTGGTTTTGCAAGAGATTCCCAATGCCCGATTTATTTTTTTGGGGAAGGATAGTCAAGGTCCCCTTCGCCAACGATCCATGAAAAAGGTATTATTGCGAACGCTGGGCCCTTCAGTAACAGCTGTGGAATTCATAGATGCCGTACCCTTACAGGAGGTTCCTACTGTTTTATCTCGCGCTTCGGTGGCGGTATTCCCAAGTTTGTGGGAAAACTTTCCAAATGTTTGTCTCGAAGCCATGGCCGCCGGACGCGCGATCGTGGCTTCCCGGGGGGGAGGGATGGTGGATATGCTAACGCCTAACTCCGGTGGCGTGTTTGTTGATCCCGAAGATCCCCGATCGATCGCTGACGGGTTGTTGGAGTTATTCCGCGACCCTGCCCGCATCCGCGAAATGGGCATCCGAAACCGCGAACGCGCCGTTCAGTATTATGGTAAGGAACTGATTCAGGAGTTGTTGTATTTATTGTCCGATGCAGCCCTACCTCGCCCGCCGAAGCTTTAGCGTAGGAGGGAATCTTAGATAAATCACACATACAGGTAAATGAAACCCCGTTTTATTTACCGACCTTCGCGAATATTATAAACAAGCCTATGCAGTTGAATGCTAAATTAATTTCGCTTTTACCGTTACAGACCGGAAATGGCAAGAATGGTACTTGGAAGAAACAAGACATTATCGTGGAAACGGATGGACAGTATCCCAAAAAAGTATGTATTTCCATTTGGGGAGATAAGATCGATGAAAAAAAACTCGTGCCGGGCAATCGGTTGAAGATCGACTTTGATGTAGAGAGCCGGGAGTACAACGGTCGCTGGTATACGGATGTCAAGGCCTGGCGGATAGACACAGAAGGGGAGCAAGCACCGGAAGCCGCGAGTTCCATCGATACGCCGCATCCGGAGGACGATTTACCTTTTTGATGGGAACAATCTATTCTCAACCGATTGCAATAAATGGATTATTTAAAATCCAAAACGGCGTTCCAGCGATATTTTTTGTGTGGCTGAATAGAGACACCCAGTTTTGTGTAGGGGTTGAACATAATCAGGCGATGGCCCAGGTCGGGGATGTCTTCGTCAATTAGCAGGTCCATGACGATTGAAAGCGGATCGTCGTATCCATAATCGCAGCATTCTCCAAGGAAGGATTCTACTTTTTTACAGGCCTGGGTTCTTCGCTTATGGCCAACGTAGCTTGTTTCACCGGAGGTGAGGGCATGGCATCGGGCACTTTCATAAAGCGTTTGATCCGGATACAGAATGGGTTGGGGATTTTTTTGCTTTAGATAGGTCACCAGGCTTTTATAATAAGGGGATTGACGCAGGTTTTCTTCGCCGATGTATTCGGGATATTTTTCTATGACGGTAGTTAAAAAAAGACGGGGGTGTTGGCGTGCCAAATTGAGGATATAGAAGACGTTTTTTTCCTTTGAAGTCAAATAATCGGTTTGGGCTGCGGTATGACAGTTGCTAAATCTTGCATGATTCCATTCGGCAGAAAAGCTGGCCAATGGAGAGGCGGTGTCATTAGTGGGGTGATTGGGAAATGATCGAGCCTGACCGATTAGGGGAAAAAGCAACAAAGCGAATAATAGATGCATAATGATTACTCTAACGCGTGTAACCGCGATTTATATACATGGCAAGAAGAAAATTTTGATTTTCGCCCGGCTGAGGAGGCTTTAAAGCCTGCTATCAACTTATTGCTTGCAGGGGCAATACTCCGTTTTTTGTCGCTCACTAAGTTGAAGGGCGGGATCCGGCGTAAAGTTCAGGATTCGGCTTTTTAACTTGCCAAATCCGTTATCATTTCCATCGGTATTTTTTCGCCAGTATTCCCAGGCTTGGGGGCCGCTAAAGGCACAGAATTGCATAAGGGCATACGCGGAGACCAACCCGGACATATGCCATCCGTTCCAGCAGTGAATTAAAATCGGTCCCGCTTCGGGCGATTCGATTGTTTGGTAAATCGAGCGTAGGAGTAGGCGGGCTATAGAGTCGTTGGTGGGGACGATCGAGCGGTATTCAATCCCAACCTGATCAAGCAGATCTAAGAGGGGTTCCGGGTATTGAGTAGAGAATCGAGATGCGTACAAGTAATACACCTTATCGAATCCCCGTTCGTACAGATTCAGAAGGCCTTGAAAGGTCATGGGACTATCGTTGGGCCTGGGGAGCAGGTTGTTATAGCTACCGTTTCCGCCACTACGATATAGTATACCCGGTAAAACGGCCCGAATATTGCGGATGCCATTCCATTCGGCTTCCCCCCGTCCTCTGTTATCGGTGTATTTAAATGACAGCAGACTATCGCACCCAACCGTATCTACCCGGTAATCTAATTCCGCCTTGGCAGATTTATGCAAGGCAAATAGGATAAACAAAACATACGCGGATCGGATCATTTTTGTTTTTTTAGTTCCTCCTCAAGGGCTTTTTCCCAATTTGTGTTTTCACCCAGTTCGGTGAATTTTTGCAACAGGGCCTTACTAAAGTTTTTTACTCTTGCGGCGGGATCGGTGGGGGTGGGACAAAGATTTTCTAACACAAACCCCTTCGGGTCGGGAAGTCCGTCTGACTGAACGATCGCAGAAGCAAGAATGGAGCAAGTTCGACAACGCAGCTGCCAAAAATAAAAACCACCGGTAGCGCCCAATACGGCGCCTGGCGTTCGCTCGTCAGCCGATAAGACCGGATTGATCAGTGGGTAATACCAAGACTCTAACCCATTGGTATGTTCAATCCGGGCGAGATATAATTTCCTTGTGGTGTCAATCAAAAAAAATTCTTTTTTTACTCCTGCGATCCAGCAAGAAGCGGTGCGGCCAATAAACTTCATGTGTCGTACGCTAAATGGATCAGTAGCTAATTCCTTGAGTGTTTGAACCGTATAAGCGTTATGCCAATCACCAACCGCTAGTGATTCGGAGGGAAAGGGCGCAATCCAGATAAGCGGCGGAGCGATCGGTTTATACAATCTGTAAAAACCCGATTGCTGCTGCACTTCCTGGGGCCCCCTGAACAAGAGTGGTGATTGCCTTAGCACATCAACGTCTACCTGTCGGTACTTTGTTGGATTGCCGTCTCCGTTTTGTGCCCAGGCAAATTGTATTGAAGCAAACAGGACCAACAAAAGGACATTGCTGCTTAATCGGCTTCGCCGCTTTCTATACATAATAACTATGCCCGAAAAGGCGAGCAGAGCCAGTGCTCCAATAATCATCCAACGTTTTAGATTCGGATATCCGGTCGCCTTCGCCAACGAGAACGTGGGTGCTTTTTGGCTAACAACCAATTTTCCATCTTCGGCACGAACCCAATAGGGTTTATTGCGATGAAGGGTATCCCAGGGAAGTAGGTCAACGGAGTCAATCCACTCGCCCGATGCTTCTAATAGGTAAAGGGTTTTTCCAAACTGCTTCAGACTCAGGGGGGCGATCTGCAGTAGCGTTGCCGTTGCATCCGGAAACAGTTTTCGGAAGGCGGAAGTGTCTTCTACGATAACAAGGGGCAGGGAGGCTGAAGAAATGGTAAGAGTAAAGAATTTATGAGAATCGACCAGCCACAAACTGTCGGCCTGTTTGTCCCACGCATTGATTTCAATAAATCGAGGTTGATCTTTTTTTCCGTGTCCGATGCTGTTGATCCATATTTTCCCTTTCCGCGGAGAGGCGGGTATTTCCAGAATTTTAGCGGCAAGGGTTACCACGGAATCGGATGGCTCGAAAAGAGTTTGAATCGGATTGACTTCTCCATTGTCCCAGCCTATAAATCGGTATCGGGGATGAAGTATGTGCGCTTGAATGTGCACACGGGCCTCTTTGAAAAATGTTCCTTGATAAGGAAGAGTCGGTATAGGAATACGTTCAATGGTGTATTTAAGTTTTTCGGAAGGAAGGGGCGATTGTACCGCCAAGGTATAGGTTTCATTAAGGCCGAAGGCAGCCCTCAGGTGTTCGTATGCCAAAGGCATTCGGGCGTTGGCGAAGAAAAGAAGGTTATCGATTTTTTTTTGCCAACTTGCTTTGGACTGGTTGAAGTTTTTTCTTTTCAGGTGTCTTTCTATTTCAGGCTCCAGCAACGATTTAAAAAACTGGATCCGTTGACTTATTGTATCGGCGTGTAACCAGGTAGAAAGCAAAAAGCAATATTGACTAATAAATCGTTCACGAAGCGTAGGATTTTCGGTGAGGCGACGCAGTAAAAAGGTGGTAGCAGGCGGGTTATACCAGTAGGTTTCGGTGGGACTCAGTCGGTCCTTCAAATAATTTCCTTCTGCTTTGGTAAACGCCAGGTCGCCATCATAAAAAATCCATCGAAACCGGTTATCCAGATTTTTTGCTTGCCAATACCGAATGTTACCGCGAGAGTCAACATTTCGGATATGAATCTGCAGGCTGAGAAATTTAAAGTAGTTATCGATATCTAACCGTTTTTCAACCGAGTCAATAAATCCGGTTTCGTCTGGAGAATGGGTTGATAGAAATGTAAATAGTTCTTTGTATCCGGCCGCGGTTCCCTTGCTGGCGCTGGCGCCTAATCCTTGTATCAAACTTGTTTGCTCAGGGGCGGCACCATGATTTTCTTCCAGGTAGGAAAGGTTGATTTTTTCTCGTATGTTATGAATCCCCCAGTACACGCCATTTACAAAAAGAACGGATGGTTGATAGGCCATGTAGTCGATATTCAGGTCTTTGGCCAGGGAGGAGATCATCATGTCCTGAAAACGAGTCGCCATCCAATCGTTGCCGCTGGTGCGAAGTACTAGGCTATTAAATTCATCCAACTCTTTTGTAGGGAACACGCGGTATTTGAATTTCCCCTTTCCATATTCTTTTCGGGCAATGACCCGAAGCGATTTTTCCGGACCCTGTCGGCTCATTCCACCGAAAATCCGAAGTCCTACCCCTTGGGATAAAACCACTTCATTTTCTTTTATCAACTCAAAAAAAGCTTGCCTTTCTTGTTCTCCCCAACAATTTCCCCACCGCTCTCCGGACGGGGTAAGTCCGCCTACATAAATGCCCCTTGCCGGATCGAACAGGTCGGCTGGCGGCAAGATCAGGGTGGTAAGGGGCAGCGTAGAAGAAAATCCAATGATATAGGTACCGGAATACAGCGTGTCGCTCCGCCGGTTATTTTCCATTAGGGCAATGGTAACCGGAGTATTTTTCGACAGTGTGATTGCCTCTGCGAAGGTTTGTGAATCGGTTGGGATGTTTCCGTCCAGTGAAATCAAAAGTTGTATCCCGGCGGGCGTCTGGGCACTAAGGGTAACTGATTGCTTATGTATACCGGGGAGCGCGGAAAGTTGAATACCTCTTTCTTGCAGTTTTGACAGGGGCATCCCCACATGTGCTTGCCCAAAAAAGGGAAAGAGGAGCCATAGAAACAGAAATAATTTCGATGGTAAACGGTTCATAAGCGGGCTGACCAAGGTCTTCGTGAAGATAGTAGGATAGTGTGTAATTTCATATTCTCCAGCAGGGGAAATTCAGATGCGTGTATCGATTTTACCAATCCTTAACAGCCTTTTTAGTTTTGGCTGTTTCTTCGGAATCATTCAGTCGCCGGAGCCTTCGGTTGTACCCCGAAAAACGGAGAATGAAGCATCGATTTCTGTACATCGATCTCTGCGCGACTCGACCGATACCACCGCTCGTATTTATCTCACGTTCGATGATGGTCCGTATAAATACACTCCGCCCCTGACAGCCCTTCTGTCGGAAAAAGGCATTCGCGCCAGTTTTTTATCATAGGAACGCACATTGATCTATCTGCTTGGCATGACAGTGTATATCAAACGGTTGTTTCCCATCCGAACTTCAAAGTATACAATCATACCTATTTACACGATATCAATAAGGGCCGCATTCACCAATACTATCAAAACCCCCAACGGGTTTGGCAGGACATTTTACGGAATCGCGCGTATTTACCGCCTGGTGTCACCATCACTCGCTTACCCGGAAAGAGTGCCTGGCGCATTCCGGGGCGAATCACTCGTATGGAGCCACAATCCGATCCGTTGTTTCACCTATTGGACTCCTTGCGTCAACCGGAGTTCATCGTTGGGTGGAATTATGAGTGGACAAGCAAAACAAGTCAAGATCGGGATACCATGAAATCGCTGATCACACCAGTTGAAAAGAAATTATCGCGTGCGCCTATACATAAGCGAGATGTAGTGATTCTTTTGCACGACTATCAGTTTAAAACGACTCAGTCGCTTACATTGCTTGGTGAGTTCATTGATCACTTCTTGCAAAAAGGAGCGGTTCGGTTTGATTGGATCGAACAGTTGCCCGGGCTTGAATCGGGCGCTGCGAATCGTTTTGGGGAATGATCCAAAAGAACAGATTCGATCGATGCCAATCTACCGTTTCATTACTTGCAGGTTGCCTTCGCCGTAAGCCGCCGTGTATCCAATTTGAAAAGGAAGTCGGGGTACAGAGTCGTTCCGATAGGCAGCTGCCAATTCGGGACGGAATCGCTCGGCAAACAGCGGAATCGTTCGGGTGTAGGTGCCATACAATCGGTAAGCCCTTCCTGATTTTTTCAGGTAGTCGTAGCCGATACCGCTGTCATCCTGTATGTGTAGGTCGGCTTTTTTGACCAAAAAGTCGCGAATGATAGAAAAGCCAGACCGATCCATGAGATAAGAGGCCGATTTGGTCATGGAATGCAGTTCACGTGCGCCTTGTATTTTTTGAACCCACGTAAGCCAGGCGCTGTCTTTCGACAGCCCTTCGTCCGACAAGTCTTTAGAAAAATAAACAACATCTCCTGTTTTTCCGTTGGCGTCTTGAAATCGAAGGTGACAAAAATCGGGGGTGTCACTGATTTTTCGAACCGTATCTCCGCGGACAGGATCCCAGTTTCCGATGTATACGTCGCCCAACTGACAATTAAGTTTTTTCAAATAATATGCCAGTATGTCAACCACGCCTCTTTCCAAAAACTGTTTTTCCATGTCAAGCGTTCGGAAGTATCCGTAACGGCTACTAAAATAGAAATAGCGCTGGGCGTTTTTCAGAAATACTCCGTAATCGGGTTGAGACTGCAGCATCAAGGACTTGGTGCTGCCGGCTTTTTCCAAACCGACTAATACAAATGTGTTTGCTTCCGGGTAAAACGATTTCGCAAAGGGAATATCGGGGCCGCTAAACGGATAAAATACAAATCCCCCGTTATCTCGCGCACTGCCGTATTTTTCTTGTATTGACCAATTTTGGATCCTTTGTAAGATAGAGGTATCGTGGATGGTCCAGTCACGGTTTAGTCCTTTTACCACCCGCCAATCGGCGTCGGAGAGCGCAGCAGAATCACCTCCGGCCAGAATGGTCGCATGTTTATCTACCATCGCGTTGGGGGTAAAGGGTTCTATTGCCGGTTGCTCTTGAACACCTTTTTTATCCGCTGCTTGCTCAGGATTGCCGGATGGCTTGCTTTCGCACGCGATCAAAAAGATCGATACAATCCAAAAGCCGGTAAAGGGCTTTAGAATTTTTTTATGTAAGGCAATGCGGAGGAAGAGAAGGCCGATCAGTAAAAAGCTGATGCCGAAGAGAACTTCCATTGTTTTTTCTTTTGCGACGTATATCATAATCCAAATATTAAAGATGATGTAAACCAGTGGCGGGATTGGGTAGAAGGGAATTCGTACGGGGCGCGGCTGATCGGGATACTTTTTTCGTAGGATCAGGGTGCTGGCGGCCGTAAGGGTCGTGAACAGGGCCAGTACAAACCCGATAGCCGTTACAATGAATTGAAAACCGCTGGTGTGCAGCAATACCAGTGCTATGAGTGTTTGTAGCCAGATGGCACGAAGCGGTGTGGCGTGGCTAGATTGTTGTGAGAGAAATTTCAGTTCAGGATTATCTTCTGCGATGCGGTATATGACTCGTGGTCCTACCATGATCATGGAACTGATCGTGGAGATCAGGAAAAAGGCGATTAAGGAGCTCAAGATAACGGCTGCATTGTTACCGAACAAGCGATTTGCTGCACCAAAGGCCACATCCTCTTTTCCGACCAGTTCTTCTGCGGGTGCGGAAACCAAAAAGGTGAAATTGAGGGTGGTGTAGAGCACCATTACTAAAATTGTACCCAGAATGATTGAACGAGGAACAAAGCGAACGGGGTTTCGGATCTCATCGATCATATATGCCGAAGCGTTCCAGCCGGAATAGGCATAGGAGACAAAAATCAATCCCACCCAAAATCCGGATTGGTTAATTTCTTTGTATAGATCACCGGTTTGCAGATACCCTGAACCGGCCGCCTCGGGCGGCATCAAAGAGAGATAAAGTCCGGTGCCGATAAAACCGATGAGCAAAATAATTTTCCCGAGCGTGAACAGTATTTGAAATCGGGCTCCCGTTTCCAGGCTAACCGAATGAATAACAGAAATCAGGAGGATGACCGCAGTCGATAGAATGAGTGGATGAATGTCAAAGGGAATGACATGTGAGAAATAAGTCGCGAAGGCATGTGCGGCTGCGGCGATGGGTGCCGCAAATCCGAGAACAGCGGATGTCCACCCAGATAAAAAACCGACTGTTCGGCCCATTGATAAATTAAGAAAGTGGTACTCGCCGCCTGATTTGGGGAAACTGCTGCTCAATTCTGCGTAACAAAAGGATCCCAAAAGCGCTAATATTCCCCCAATGATCCAAAGCAACAAGATGGCTCGGTAGTCGCTTAAATCAATGAGCTGAAAGCCCAGGCTGGTGAATACGCCAGTACCGATCATGTTTGCTACAACGATGGAGATGGCTGCCAGCAATCCCAGTTTTCGATTAGACATGTCCAAAAATAGCAACCCATTTTCAATTATGTGTTTTTATGACAAGCGATAGGGGACTGATTCCCAGTCTTTTTTGTAAAAACGTTATTTATTCCTGAAACAGCCCGATTCCTTCGATGGATTCCGTAATTTTGTCACCCCTTTTTCGAATTTCTTTTGAGCCTACCTTTTTCCGTTAAAATAATTGTGTATGTGTCGGGTGTTTATTTTATTTTTTTTATTCCCGCTCGCTTCTCCAGGGCGAGTACTTGCGCAGGTAGATCCCTCTACCCAGAATTATTGTTATTGCCAGGAAGCGTCTTCTCTGCAGAAGGCGAAGCAATTGGATTCGGCCAGTTTACAAGTATTGGAGATCGGCAAACAAATGGCATTGATCACAAAAACCATCATATTGGGTTCTTGTTGGGATTTTGTGAATGAGGTCTTTAATAGGGCGGGGGTATCGGCATTTAAGCAGACAATTTTTAAATCCAAAAAGGCTGGTCCCTATGCAGATGCTCGTTTGGTTCAACCCGGAGATTGGATTTATCATGTGAACCACAACAGCAATGGGGTTGACCACAGCGCCATATTTGTTTGTTGGAAAGATTATACCAAACGAGAGGCCGTTACGCTCAGCTATGCTGGCAGGAATAGAAATGTTCCGGGTCGTTATGGTGTGTATAACTTGCGCAGTATTTTTGCCATATTCCGTCCGCAATCCGCCAAGAAAGATGCACCCGAGAAGGTTAAGGGCAAGTAGGCGTCTTTATTTAGTAAGAATTTTATAGCTCAGCACGGTACTCCCCCGGGTACCCACCACGATACGATCATTGTATATGATCGGGGAGGATTCCATCGTAAAACCCGATTTGGTTTTGTAAATCAATTGTCCGGTTACGCCATCGAGAAGGTATAGGGTTCCGTATACATCTGAGAAGGCGAGATACATATTTCCCTCTTTATCGTAAAAATCGACGGGGGAGGCCCAGGTATACGAGTCAAGGCGAAAGGTATACAACTCCTTTCCGGTTTTTTTATCAACCGCGACCAGGTCGGATTGCCGGGTTCTGGCCGACCGGGAGAAGATGGCGATGGCAATATCTTTTCCTTTTTGTTTTCCAATCAACGGAGTTGCGAGCATGCCACCGCTGTTTTCTTTTCCATTCATTGGGTGGCCGGCGCATTCTCTACTTACCTCCCAAACAATGGAGCCATCGCGTGCGTCTAGTTTGCGTAAGCTGGAAAGCGCATAGGGTTGACGGTGATCTACCTCATTTCCTACATAGATGTAATATCGGTCGTCTTCTCTGTCAACCACGAGTGAGGCATCGATATCATCTTCGTTATTGATTTGCCAAACCGGCTTCAGGGTACGCAGATCGATGCAAAGAACATTTCCACTGTTGTCTGCACAAAAGCCGTATGAACCAATCGCCGCCATACTGGCCTCAAGTCCGAGTCGCTGCATGCCGGGCCGATCATATTTAAGTTTCGCCTCTACGAAGGGTTTATTTTTATCCTGTACGTTAATGCGGTATACGAGTCCGTTCTCGCCGGGCCAGAAAAGGGTTCCGGAGGAATCTTCCAGGAGGGGGCTGCTGTCGAATGCGCCCCAGTCCCGTGAGGCATCCGAATCTCTTCCGTTTACGTGTAGATTCACTTGACGCTTGGTCATGTCTATCAAGTACGCACCGAAGCGATTACCTTTTGGAATGCCTTGACCCACATACAGCATTCCATTTAAGCGGGGGTCGATGCTGATTGATCCCTTGATGGGACCGTCGATGGCCAGGGGATCCCGTGTGGCTTTTCCGGTAGCGAAGTCGATGAAATAAATTTCTCCGCTAAGAGATCCAATGATTATTTCTTGTGCCTGGTCGTTATTCAGAAAAGCAGGGTCTTTGATGCGCAGGGAGTCTTTCATTGCGCGTGGCCATTGGATCAGGGCGGGCTGTCCGGTCCAACCCGTACCTCCCCCCCAGTCAATTTTCGAATATTTGCTTCCGTCATTACCTCCTTGTACTGAGCTTTTACGGGTATTAAAAGACCAAACCAGTTGGAGTCCAACAGGCTTTCCACTGATTTGTCCGCGTCCGGGAGAATTGCGAAAATTTCCTCCACGGAAAGCCGGGATATTATTTGCATTGGGCGTGTAAGGGCCGTAGAATGTTATTGTGGTGTCGAAACCGGGAGTAGTTGTATACACCTTCCAGGATAGAGATAGCTGGGTGTCAATCAAGGGGGAAAAACGAGGATCCGCTTCAACAATGATTGTGTCTTTTTTTGGATTTTTTTCGGGAGGGGGATTGTTGGGGGTATTGCAACCCGATAGGGAGGATTGTAATGTAAAATAACTACCGATCAGGCAGGTAGCGCGCACCAAAAAAATAGACGATTTCATGAAGTATTACTCTTTTTCAGATTCTGCCGCATTCCCTTCGAAGACGTTAAAACCAAACAGACTGCTGTTCATGTGTTGGGTTGTCTCCGTCCAAACTTGTTGAATTCTGGCTTGTTCGCGTGCATCGGGCGTATAGGCGATATGCGTTTTATCCCCTTTTCCGATGGCTTGCAGCGCATCGGCTACCGGTAGTATTCGATATCCTCGGGCAGTGCTCACATAGGTGGGGATATAATCGAGCTGATTGTATTTAATTTCTCCGGTTTCCCGGTTTCGGATCAGTTTCATCCGGAGGATCATCCCGCAGTCTGTATATTGTTTCCGTTGACCAGAAACAAAATTTCCCAGCGAATACGCAATAAAACTTGAGACATCGCCGCCGCCCATAATTTGCACGGGTTGTAAGACGTGAGGATGTGAGCCGATGATGAGCATGGCTCCTTGGTCATGCAGAAACGAAGCAATTTTTTTTTGACGATCGTTTGGATATCGTTGGTATTCATCCCCCCAATGTATAAAAACAGCAATGATTTCTGCTCCTGCCGCACGAATGGCTTCAATGTCTTTTCGCATTTGCAGGGTATCGATCATGTTTACACAAAATTCTTGTCCGGTTGGAATGGGAATTCCATTCGTGCTAAAGGTATACGCGAGTATGCCAAACTTGAATGATTGGTTGTTAATGATCAGCGGAGTATTTCTTTCGGTTGCGGAGCGGGCCGTTCCCGTATGGAGCAGGGTTCGTTTATCCAGTTCATCCAGGGTTTTTACCACGCCGGGGAAACGGCGATCGAGGGAGTGATTATTTGCGGTTGTTATGACATCGAAACCAACCCCTTTAAGGGCGTCGAGGTATTCTACGGGAGTATTGAACATGGGGTAGCCTGTAAACTTGGCGTCGGCCCCAGCGGTAACGGTTTCCAGGTTTCCAAAGGTCAAGGTTGCTTCACTCAGGTATTTTTTGACGGGCTCGAATACGGGTTGAAAATCATAGCCCGTTGCGGTTCGTGCCCGTTCAAATTGTTGGGAGTGGCACATCAAGTCGCCCACCATGGCAAGTGTGATCGTATCAAACCCTGTGGAGGTGGTGGGGGCAGCAGTGGCTTCGGTTGTACGGTAGCTATTCGGACTACTTGTTACCTGTATGAACAATAGAAGTCCCACTACAACTGCTGTTGCTTGAATCGTTGCACGCTGACTCAACGCGGGTGAAGGGTTAGCCATCCAGATCATAGTTTATCGGATTCGTATTTTTTGACCCGGCATTAATCGGGTTTCATTTTGTTTTGGATTGAGTTTTTTCAGGGCCGCGATGGTTACACCATTTTTCTTCGCGATGGAGGTATAGGTATCTCCCTTCTTTACCACATAGGTGGTTGGTAATTTTTTTGAGGCGACGGCCTTTTTCTTCTTCTTATCTCCTGAAGTGGAGGGAGGGGGTGTGCTTTTCTTCTTTACCTCTGTGTCGGGTTCTGGATTTTTACCAGTGGGATTCGTGGGCGGGAGACTCGGTTTTTTATCTCCGCCCGCTTCCGTTTGAATAGAATTGTTTAGCACACGGGCAACCGAGTCGGACTGGGGAGGCAAATTGCCGGGGGTCGTATTGATATCGCCACTGTATCTGGATCCGCTTATATTGGCTCTGACAAACTGAAAGGTATCCAGCTTTAACGTCCGGGTACTGTAATCAATAATCAGCTCCGGGTTGATTGAAAAATCTTTGTAACGGATTTCAAAATGTAAGTGCGGTCCGGTTGAATTACCGGTTGATCCTCCCAAGCCGAGCGACTCCCCGCTATTTACATACTGATTTGGGCTTACCAGCAATTTGCTCATGTGGGCGTAAAGGGTTTCCAGCCCATTCTTATGTCGGATCACCACGCAATTTCCATACCCCGACTTATTCCACTGTGCGTATCGAACCACTCCCTCCCAGGCCGCATAGATCGTATCTCCGGTTTTTAAGACCAGGTCTACCCCGTGGTGCTGTCGCCCCCACCTCCACTTATACCCGGAGGAAAGTCGTCCATACCAGGTAGGTGTGAATTTTTCACCCGGCTGTAAGAGGGGAATGATCGTCATTTCCGGAAGATCGCTGGCACGCACGCTGTCGTATGTAAACGTAATGTTATTTATCCAATTCTCCAGGAATACCGGATCAGAGGTCAGTAACTTCAAGACGCGGTCGTCCGTGATGGATGGCAACGGATTGAGCGTATCGCATGATACGGCACGGGCGGATGTTGGAAGCACCAGCAGACAGAGCATCAGAGAAAAAAGAAAACAGCGAAACTTCATTCGGTAAGAATTAAATCGTGGTTGTAAAAATACCAAATACGGGTGACGTCACTGCGGAAATTTTATTTTCGACATCTATAATAAATATTGTTTCGCGCATCTTCATTTCCATACCCACTTCCCTTCGTGTAATCTTGACAGGCCTCAATTTTTTTATTCAGGCTCCAATAGATATTTCCCCTGTTTAGATGTAATAAGCCTAGTATGTCCTTTTGATATTCGGTGGCCGTCTTGATACCCATCGTATAATCATTGATAGCCAGTGTGTATAATCTTTTATTTTCATAGCCAACCCCTCGGTTGTTATAAGCAGTCGCATCCTTTTTGTTCAGCGCAATTACCCGCGTATAGCTTTCAATGGCATCGTCTGTATACCCCAACTTCTGCTCGGCATATCCTTTTTCAAACCAATACGTACCTGACTCGGGTTCACGCAGTGTTAATGTTTTCAGGTCTTCTAGCGCCTCCGACCAATTTTCCTTTTCATAGAAATACGTTTTCCGATCGGCCAACAAGTACATATCGGAGGGGCTGGTGCTTATGGCTCGGTTGTACCAGTAAACGACATCCGACCTGGATTCTTTTGTCTTGTATGCATCTACCAATGCCATCATTGCTCGTATGAATCGGGGGCGTAGGGTTAATGCTTTTTTATATTTCTCTATCGCCTCATTTATTTTATCCTCGTACGAAAGCCATCTTCCCTCTGTTACGAGCAGGTCAGCATTATAATGACTAAAATCGATGTTTCGGTCCATGAGCGTTTTACCCTCCTCCGTAACATAAACCGTCACATCCTTAAAAGATCCGGAGTAATATCCATTTTCCCGCGTCGCATAATTCATTTCCCCTTTTACGCTTTTCACCTCTTTGGTCGACAGATTGAAAAAATCAAATCCGACCGTCTTATCTCCCTCCATCTTTCGGATGGTTAGGGTTTCTCCATCGCTGTCTAGATCGGCGTAAGCCATCTTATCTATCCAAACTATTCCATTGGTGTCGATCAGTTGGTTTACCCACTCTTCTTCTCCGTTAGATTTCGTAACTTTTTTTACAACTTTAGCCAGTCCCTTGTAAAAGGGCGTAGCCTGTTCATATTGCGCCCGTATACGGATATCTCCACGTGTATCGATATATCCAATTTTTTCCTCCATCAGTACGGCGGCAAACCCTTCTCTAAAGACTCCTGCCGATCTATACCAGGGATTGGTATTGGATAGATTGTCCCCACTCCATTGTGCACCATATATTCTGCAGGTTTCCGAGGCCGGAACATCGACCTCCTCGTAGTACATGTCGCCCTCTCCTTCGCCGTGATCCCCCTCCTCGCCATATCCCTCGAGTATATAATTTTCTTCATCGAAAATAAAGGAGGTTGCTGCCCGCCCGCTGGTGTCGATATAACCCGACCGACCCCCTTCACTTACCCATATTCTATTCTCACCTACCTCTCCAATGCTCTTGTATCGCCGATTGGTAATAAAGGCTCTTCGGTTTGCGCTAAATATCTGCGCGGAAGCTGTTTCATTCGGAGCGTTTGCGGGCTCTACACCAAAAAAGCCCTTACCCAATCCCGATATACTTCCGGTATAAGACAAGTAAATGCTTCCGCTCGTATCAAACAAAATACTGCGCCCCGCCGCCCCTTGTCCGATATAGAAGTTATATTGTTTTCCGTTGACCTTTCCCGGAGCACTCTCCTCCTCAATTTCGGTCGGGGAATAGGTAAATTGGGGCTTCATGACGTACGTGCCATTGGGTCGAATTACCCCATATTTCCCTTTTTCACTGACGATCAATTGTTCGCCGATTCCCTCCATTATTAATTCAAAGCGAGCCGGCAATCGCGTGACTCCTTTTTCGTTGATTAGTCCAACTGCCTGCTCCGAACCGGCGACGTAAAGACTATCGCTCACGGCGTAAAGCTTATCGTATTTAAGAGGAATTATCGTTTGTCCGGCAGCGTCAAACAGTCCTCGCTTGCTTTTGCCATTTGTTGATTTCGCTACGATAAAGTTTTCCGAGGATGTTCTCGAGATCTCATCATATTCAAACGGAATGATCAGTTCCGCCTCTTTATCAATCAGCCCGCGTTTATTATTCAGATTTACTTGGAAAAGTAACGGACCCACCTGTGTGATGCTTTCATAGTTGATCGGCAGAATTATATTACCCGACTTATCCACGATCCCCTGTTTTTGGTTGAGGCATACGACAAATCGATTGGGGCTGGCCGGTGCAATAAAATCGTACTCACCTTTACCCACAAACTCATTTTTGATTGTATTGTAAAGGCGATATTTCCGGTTTGTCTGTATCCAAGGAAGCACATCAATGGTTCTTTCCTCCATTAATTTTTTTGCCAGGGCAAGTCGGTTTGATTCTGGGAAATCGATCATGAACTGAGTAAGTTTTTTCGTTCCGGCAGAACGTTCTGCTTCTGTCCAGGCGATTTGTTCCGCTTTTTTTATCGATTCTGATTTTCGCTTTGAGGTTGGATATTTTTCGACAAATCCCAAATAGGCCGTTACGGTGGACTCTTGCTCTACGCGTATCCAACCCAGGTTTTCAGCTCGACTCATTGCTTCGGCTGCGTACCCAGCGTATGCATACTCCTTAGCATAATTCAGTAGCTCGTCCTCGGTTCCATTCCGTGCACGGCCCCAAGCGATATCTGCCATTTTTGTTTTTGCCTCTTCTACCTGGCGTGCAGTGGGGTATTTTTCGATGAATTGATGATACCCCTCCAGGGTGTTTTTGGTGCTTGCTTTTTTCCAGGCAACTTCCCACATACGCTCAGTGGCTTTGGCAGCATCTTCATGATCGGAATACAGCGCTAAAAATTCCGCATACGCCTCTTCCGTATTTGTGGTCTTGGCAGCTAAAAACAGCAGGTGAATTTTCCAGTCCATCGCGGAGGTCTGAAAAGGGCTGGCCGGGTATTTTCCCAGTAGCCAATCCACCTCGGTCAAGCTGTTCGTGCTTTTTACACTTTCGAACAAAAGACTGTCGGCCTCGCGGAGCAATCCCGGCAACAAATAAGAACAAAAACGAATGTCTTTACACCACTCTTCTTGGCTCTTTACGGAGAGTCCGTAAAACCCATTTATGGCCGATTGCAGCAACCTCTTGGCTTCATCAAATTCTTTCACTTCAGTGGCGGTTAGCCGACGTAGCCAATGTTTCATGAAATAGCTCTCCGGCCGAACACCTGCCTTTGCTTCATAGGATTGGATGTTGGATTCTGCCGCCGACCATTTTTGGTCCTCCAAATCTTCTTGGGCCCGTTTTAAAAAACGATCTTGTCCCACGAGGGGCAGTAGCGAACAGCACGAAAGGAGGGCGATAATTAAATGTTTCACGTTCGTCGAGGATGAAATGTTTGAAATAATTGGCTTTACAAAATAACCGAAAAGATGTGTATTATTGAAGAGATAATAGGGTATGCCCACCTCTCCGCGCCTCCCTCACCGAACGTTATTTTTTAAGCGCCCCTGGCTGATTCTTCTGCTTGGGTTGACAGGTTTTGTCCTGTACCGGTGGATATACCTAACGAATGGTCCCTCCTCCCCAGCTGAAACATTTAGCCCGAAAATGGAGAAGCTCATCAAGGTTTACCCCGAGATTCAAACCGTTCGGCAAAACCGCGTTTGGTTTCGGGACGGCAGCTCCATTCCCTACGATACCAAAAAGAAGTATGCATCTTTCTTGGATTCATTGAACCAGGCCGACGTAGAAGATCATTTTTCCCAGGAATATCCCCGCGGACCCTTACTAACCCCTCCCGCCCCCAACCAGGATCCGGGTCGATTTCGATGCGATGCCTTGTTCAAAAAGATGTATGGAGATACCCCTGAGAAGGTTGCTGCAAACCTGGAGGAGATCATCTGGTGTCCGAAACTAGTGGGACAAAAGATTCGCATCAACAAGCGAAATGGAGCGGCAGAGCAAGTAAAAAAAATTTCAGCGGAACTCGATGGCGATTCAACGTTAATGCCCTACCTGTCGCGGATTGCGGGAAGCTTCGTCTGGAGAAAAATTGCCGGCACCGAACGAAACAGCACTCACAGCTACGGAATCACGATCGATATAAACACCACGCATACGCATTATTGGCAGTGGGACTGTAACTGCTCCAATGAGGATGTACTCCTTACGTACAAAAACAAAATACCCTGGAAAATCGTGGAGGTTTTTGAAAAACATGGATTTATCTGGGGGGGTAAGTGGTATCATTACGATACGATGCACTTTGAATATCGCCCAGAGTTGCTGTAAGACCGCCCCGATTACCTCCCCCCTTCTTGTACAACGTATTTTTTCCACTCACTGCGTACGTAATCCAGCATGGCTGGGGGTACATCCTGAAAGTCTTTTTCCGATTCATACTGACCGCCATACTTATCCCGGGCACGCGTATTGCATTTACACATTTCAGCGATTCCATACGGGTATGTGCTACCCAGATTCTTAAACGAACTTACCCACCGTAAACCCCTCAGGGCTCGTTTCTGACCATTTTCATACAGTAAGATCTTCATCTCCGCACTCGATTCCCTTTGCCGACAAGCCAATTCGTATTGCAGTTTAACTTCTGCCAATCCGTCTTCGTCGAGATCCGTTATGGTCGTGGATTCCGGAATAAAATTGCAGGTCAAATTCGCATAACAATTCTTTTCATAATCAATCATCTTCCAAAGCATTTCAAAACGTTCTCCCCGCCTGATGTAATGTATCCCATATAAATGACGCGTTTGGCTGAACCAATCCGAGCTCAGTTCGGTTGAAAGGACCAATACGTTCGTTCCGTTCTGATCTGACCACCGAACCGCATCAAAAAATATTCCTTTGTAACGTGCCTCTGCAGGAAGTTCATTGGGCGCCACTTTTTCAATATTTTTTAAAACGCTTTTTGACGATCCCTCGTTTCCGCCGGAGCCCGAACAAGACAACAGGAACACAATAAGCATCCCCGCAAGGATAATCCGCATATGCCGGCATTTTGGTTGCAGCTA
The DNA here is from genome assembly GCA_016868775.1 of Bacteroidota bacterium. Lineage (GTDB taxonomy): Bacteria > Bacteroidota > Bacteroidia > Chitinophagales > Chitinophagaceae > JJ008. The sequence goes on from VGFT01000001.1 coordinate 505,169, forward strand.
AAAATACTATTCCTTTTCTATCTTCTAATGCTAACCCTCCTGAAAATAATCTCCCAATACCCCCCTCGCTCATACAAAACCCCCAATCTTTTTCGTGTTAATCCCTCCAGATCACAATACGCTTGCCGATCGCCCCGCTCTCCCACATCTTTTATCACGATGGATGTTTTCCAGCTAAGCCCCTCGTTCCAACTGATTCGCAACGTCAAGCTATCGCGCCGTTCCCGACTCGCCGGATTGCAAAAAGCCAACACGGCCTTCCCTCTTTTCCATCCGATGTTCAACAAACTCCCCTCACAAACGGGATCCGGTAATTGCTGATCAACATAACTACTGTCCCAACTTCGCCCCCCGTCACCACTGATCGATACGATCCTTGCCCGGATATTGCCTTTCTGATTGCGGCTGTTTAACATCAACTGGTCATTCGACAATTCAGCAGCGGTCGATTCGTTGCTTCCCGGAACCGTAACCGATTCGCTCAATTGAAAATGATCGCCGTGATCGTCGGTAAAAAATCCATGTGCCCGGTAATCCTCAAATGCGGGCAGCGGATCCCCGGCCGAATGATTGGCGGCCACATAGAGACGCCCCCTGTATTTTCCTTTCGAAATCTGCAGGGCATGCCCGGGTGTATTGGCGTAACTCCGCCAATGATCCGGCGGGTTCGGGCGATGTACTTTTGCAGTTATGTTTACGGGGTTTGATCAGGTTTTTCCGTGGTCGATCGACGTGATGTACCAAACCTTTCGTTGCCCCTTTCCTTTTCGAACTTCTCCTTCGTGGTTGTTGCCGGTGTTGTAATATAGAAAGATCCGACCCTTGGGATAGCGGGGATCTAGCCGATCAACCACCGGTGCCGGGTTTCCGGCTTGCAGCGAGTCGGCGTCGATCAGTACACGCAGCGGCGACCAGCTCTTCCCTTTATCCTTGCATTCTTTTACTACGATATCGATGTTCCCAAAATCACCTGCGTTTTGTACTCGTCCCTCACAAAACGCCAACAGATTTCCGCTGACGCACCGAATGATCGCCGGAATACGAAAGCTGGCATATCCTTCCGTTCCCGAGCGAAAGACCGGAACCTGGGCGGTAGTCCACATAGAAAGTACGATCAACCAACCGGTGAAGCTTGTTTTCATCCCCCTAAAGTTGCGATGATTTGGTATATTGCGCATGCAAAATCCAATCCGATGTCCTTCTCGCAATACGACCGGGTGCTTCAGCTCATTGGGGGACGCTATTTTCTTGTAGCAGGTCTGGCTTTTCAGCTTTTTTATGTGCTCCTGCGAAAATCGATCGAATACCGAAAGATCCAGTCCCGTTATCCCCGCGCCACTGATTATCTGCGCGAGATCGGCTACTCTATTTTAACCATTGCCATTTTCGCGCTCGTCCCCGTGATCTTTATTGGCAATCCCGCGATCGCTCAATACACGTTGCGCTACAGCGATATCGCCGATCGAGGCTGGTTGTATTTTATTGCGTTGTTTCCGGTGATGCTATTTGTGCACGACACCTATTTCTATTGGACACACCGGCTCATGCATCATCCCAAATTATTCAATTGGTTTCATTTGGTGCATCACCGCTCTACCAACCCTTCCCCCTGGGCAGCCTATGCGTTTCATCCGCTGGAGGCAGTGGTGGAGGCCGGGATCTTTATCGTTTTTCTTTTTCTGCTTCCCTTGCACAAGCTCCATTTTTTTCTGTTCTTCTTTTTTATGATCGTGTACAATGTGTACGGGCATTTGGGGTGGGAGTTATATCCGGCCGGATTTCATAAGACCCGGGTGGGACGATGGATCAATACCTCGGCCGCGCACAACCAGCACCACCGGTATTTCAAGGGCAATTATGGGTTGTATTTTCTGTGCTGGGACCGGTGGATGGGCACGTTACGAGCTGATTACGAGGATCATTATGAGGCGGCTCGCCCCCATTAAACCTTTAATTACCTTTCTGATCTATAGTTACTATCTTTAATACAACCAAACGTTTCGGCATGAAACAATTGAATCTAAAACTGCTACTTAGCTCATTGCTGCTGATCGGATTTTCCTGTAGCAAGAACAATCCGCCGGCCGATCCCTGTGCCGGGGTAACGGTGAGCGTAACGGGTACCACCACCAATCCCATCAATGGCGCATCTAACGGAACCATCATTGCAAACGCCAGTGGTGCGTCGGGCTTTACATATAGTATAAATAACGGGGCGTTTCAGGCAACGGGACAATTTGCCAACCTGGCCGCCGGATCCTACACGGTTACAGCCAAGACTTCGGCCGGTTGTGTGGGGTCTGCCAGCTTTACTTTGACCAACACGGTTAGTTGCAATGGGGTGACGATCGCTGTCAATCCCACTGTCACCGGTGTTACCCCCTGTGTCAGCGCCAGTGGTTCTATTGCCGTAGCGGCTTCTGGTGGTACGGCTCCATATACCTACAGTTTGAATGGAGGATCCTTTCAATCTGTTACCAGTTTTGCCAGCTTGAATGCCGGAACCTATACCATCGCGGCCAAAGATGCCAGTGGTTGTACGGGTACGCAAGGGTCGATCAGTGTGGGGACGCGTTCAGCCGGACCTTTATTCAACGCCGTCAAGACCATCATTCAAAATAATTGCGTGAGCTGTCATAACGCTACTACCGCCAACGGCGGCGTGAACCTGAGTACCGATTGCGCCATTGTTTCGGCAAAAGATCGAATCAATGCTCGTGCGGTACAAGGCACCGGCGGATGGATGCCAACTAGTGGTCCTATTCCCGCTACTGATCGTCAGGCGATCACGGCATGGATCAATGCGGGAGGGAGGGTGACGGATTAAAGTTTGGGCAGTTTGGATAGTTTAAAGAGTTTAATAGTATGCGGTTTGTAGTATTCATGTTGTTGTTGTTTGTGTATTCTTGTAAGAAATCAACTGATTCGGGTCGGCCGGATTTTGATATCATACAGGAGCAGGTGTTAACGCCTACTTGTGCGACGAGTGGATGTCATTCGTCTGCTTCGGATGCCACGTATCCGCAACACGGATTGATCTTGGCCGCGGGCCAATCCTATGACCAGCTCATCAATAAAGCCCCTCGGAATGCATCTGCGCTGTCAAGCAATTACAAACTGGTAAAGCCCGGTGATGCGGAGGCCAGTTTTCTTTATCATAAGATTACTTGTGCTACTACGCACCACTTTTCCACGGGCAATTATGGTTCGCAAATGCCGTTGGGTGGACAGGTACTCAGCAAAGGGCAGGTGGAATTCATTCGTCGCTGGATCAATGCAGGTGCCAGCAAGACCAGCGGTTCCATCGAGGACAATATATTAAATGACAACAGTGCTTGTCAGGCACCCGTACAACCCCTGGATCCGCCCGCGGCCGGAGCCGGGTTTCAACTAACCATCGATCCGTTCGAGATTCCTAAAAATTTTGAACGCGAAGTATTTGTTCGCAAAAACACGCCCAACACGAGCACCGTGTATGTGAACCGCTTGCAAATGCGAGGGGCTTCCAACAGCCACCATTTTGTTTTGTACAACTTCCGAAGCCTCACAGGACTTCCGCCCATTGATCTGCTCCGAGATTTGCGCGACCCCGTCACCGGTGTAATGAACCAGACCACTCTGCAACAAATGCAGAACCATATTTTTCTGGGTGGCGGAACCGATGTGAATACTGACATGACCCTACCAGCGGGCGTTGCCTTGAAATTTTTACCGGGTACGCCGGTGGATATGAATGCGCATTATTTCAATCGAACCAATTTCTTGCTGACCGGGCAGAACTATCTGAATTTATACACAGTGCCGGCTGCCTCGGTTCAATATGAAGCCAAGACGCTTGACCTGAATAATTTTGACATCAACATTCCACCCTATTCCCGCCGCACCTTCACCAAAACATTTACATTCAATACGATCACCCGGGTGGTGATGCTTACTTCACATTTTCACAAGCTTGGAGAAAAATTTGTGATCAAGATCGCAGGGGGGCCCCGCAACGGTGAGATCATTTACACCAATACCGATTGGGAACACCCCTTGGTCAAATCCTTTCCCACGCCGCTCATATTGCAACCCGGAGAAGGGCTTACTTCGGAGGTAACCTATTACAATCCCAGCTCCCTCGGCGTTGCTTTTGGCTTCACCAGTCAGGATGAGATGAACATCATTTTTGGGTACTACTATTAAAAGTAGACAAGTGAAATAAGGGAAAGGGATTAGGGCTTGTCACCGGTGAGGAGTTCCCGCAATTTTCGGTCTTCGCCATACACATCGTTATAGATTTCCAATTTACCGTTTCTGCCAGCTGCGGTGTAGTAACGGAAGTAAACAGGTAGTTTGGATTTAACGGGGATTACATGTCTTTCTTTTTTATTTAGCCAAGCACGCACGAATTCAGTTGAGGTAAAGGAGGTGCCTTGCTGAAGGGCCAGCGCACTATCTATTCGAAGGATATATTTATAAAGACCATCCCAGTTTTGCACGCGAACACAGCCGTGGCTGAGCGAGCGATTCTCGTTTGCAAAAAAGCTACGTTGGTTGGTGTCGTGCAAATAGACAGAGTGTTTATTGGGGAAATTAAACTTCATCACACCCAGTGCATTGGCATCTCCTTGTCCTTGAACTACCCGATAAGGCATTCCGCGGCTATATTTACTCCAATCAACGCTATCCGCACTTACCTCATTTCCCTCACTGTCAAAAAGTGAATACCCTTTTCGCGACAGATAGCCCGGATCTTTTTTTACTTGCGGTAATATTTCGCCGGAAATGATACTTGCGGGAATGGTCCAAGTGGGGTACGTAATCACATCGCTGATCTGGCTGGTTAGTAGGGGTGTTCGGGTGCTGGGCTTGCCAATAACAACGCGTGATTCTAAAGCCACCGATTCCTTATCATATACCTGCAAGTAGAAGGAGGGAAGATTGACCCATATATATCGCTCCGGTAGCGACTCGCGTTCGATGCGGTAGCGGTCCATCGTAATGGCTACTTTCAGGAAACTTTCTGCATCGCTGCGGTTTAAGGAGTTGACCAATTGTGTTCCATATTTCCCATCGGTGGTTAGGTTTCGGGCGGTCTGTACGCGTTTTAGGGTTTGGGATAATGCTGCCGCGTCTAGTTCTAATATAGATGAATCAAGATAATTTTCTTCTTTGAGTCGCTTGATTAGTGAGCGGATGAATACTGTTGAGTCGCGGTACGGATATTCAAGTCGGGTGTACTGTTTGGAAAAATCGGCTGTTCGTAAAAAATCGGGGAGCACCTTTTTTAAATTTTCATATCCGACCGACGTGGGCTCTAAGGCTTCTAATGCGGCGGCCGGGTCCTGTGTCTGGATGGCTTTGTGAAGCGCCTCTCGATAGACTTCCGGCTGGTAGGTATTATTTTTTTTCAGGCTGTCGATTGGCTCATGTCCTTTTTGAAGATGTCTGGCCAGGGTCAGAAAGGCATCGGTGAGCAGGATATCCATTCGGGCCCATTGGCCGAGATCCTTTCGGGTACCAGTGTCCAGTGTGTCTTGCTCGAACGTTGATTGGATGGAGGTAAGGGTTTTTGCGTGGTAGTGTTCGGGGAACAGACCGAACCGGCGGGCGCTTTCTATAAGTTTTAATAGCGATTGTCCGGCCGGTGTGATGCTATCGACTCGTACCCATACGGGTTCGTATTGCCGCGAGGGGTAGAGCTCCTTGGCCATGTCTGCCGATCGTAATCGAGAGGAGTCGATTCCCCGTCCGCTTGGATCGATCCCCTCTACCCAAGTCTGGATCTCTTTTTTCAGATCTTGCGCAGTTTCTTCCGGATTAGACGATTTCCCCGAGAGGTTACAGGATGAAAAACCCAGGCCTATTCCTACGGCTAACAGGAAATAGAACAATTTCAAGGACTGCCAGTCTTTTTGCATCATCGGGGATTTCGATTGTCTCCCTACCAATATACACAATAAGAGGGTAATAAGCGAATTGTGCTATTTGACCTCCAGATCAACCGCCTCGAAGCCTGTTTTAGAGAATTACCAAACAGTAGAACTAATTCCATCTAAATTGTTTTAATCGCTCAATTTATATGCCCGCGTCAATTAAACAATTCATTTGTGTATTGACCCTCAGCTGGTTGATTTTATACACAAAAAACATTGCTAAGTACCAATCATCCATCTGCCCAAACTATTCATATGGAATCTATTATGAGAAAAACACGCCTTTTATTTCTGTTGCTGGTATTTGGTTTACTGGCTGATATTGGTAACATACCAGCTGGAAAAGTTCATACCGGTCGGTTCACTTTTACCAGCAGTTCTCCTTCCACAGATCTGTTACTGACTAAAGTGTTGTTGAATGGACACCTGTAATTGTCAGCCACAGAACTGGCGATCCCGCGGCAACGCGGGGTTGAACCTGTCTTATTATCGCAATTCAGGTAATCGCTTGGCTTATTCACTTGATCTGGGATTTTCTACCGGGCGAATGGGAACTAAGCCCGTTCCGACGCTGCTGACCATTAAAGAACGCTTCACTTCGTTTCGGGGTGATGTGTATTATAACATAGGGTGATCAATCAGCCCGTTACACCTTATTTGCATACGGGACTGCAAGCGCAATTGGGCAACTTTTATGCAAGTATTCCAACAGGATTTGGATTTAGATACACGGCTCCCAAGCGCCCCATCATGCTGACCTGAGAGATCAACTATGGTTGGGGGATCAGCAACGAGCTACGCAACAGTTTGATCGTAGGGGTGGGTATATATATCAAATTAAAGGGCAACAAACTTGTTCGCGACAATGGCGCATGGGATGGTGGTGCTGTAGGGGAAACCAAAGAAAAAAAACCCGCTGATTGTTCAGATAGTGATTTTGACGGCGTACCCGATGGAGCGGATAAGTGTCCTAAGCTTCCGGGTATTCCGCTCAATGCCGGATGCCCGATTTGTGATACGGATGGTGATGGCGTGGTGGATGATAAAGATGAATGTCCCACAGTAGCCGGACCCATTGGGAGTAAGGGTTGTCCGGTTCGCATCGTGCGCGACACGGTTCGCTTGGGGGGCATGGGTTCTACTTTGCCACTGGAGTTTCCGACCATTCATTTTAAACCGGGTATGGTGCAGTTGGATTCCAATGCGGTGGGACTGACCATGCAAATGGCTACCATAATCAAAAATCGTCCGGCGGATCGTTTTACGATCGTAGGCTACAGTAATTTAAGCAAGCCCAAGCAGAAGGTGAGTATGGATCAGGTGATGTCGGTGATCAACTACCTGGTAAAAAGAGAAGGCATTCGCCCGGAGAGGCTGATTCCCAAACCGGGCCAGCAGGGGCATGACCCCAATCGCGTCAAGGCACTCGTGGCCGAGAGCTGTGAGTAAAAGAGGGCAGAAATATTCTTGGTACGTAGAGTAAGAGAAGTCCGGTTCGCCGGACTTCTTTCTTTTTGCGGACCGTATCCGGTAATTTTGTACACTAAAGCACTTGTTTATGGAACGTTCGCGCATCGCCCTTCCGATCGGTATCACGTTGGATCGTTTCATCAAAAGCAAGCAGGATGAGTATCCGCAAGCTGCGGGGGAGTTTTCCCAATTGCTCCGGGATATCGCATTAGCTTCCAAAGTGGTGAACCGGGAGATCAATAAGGCGGGTCTGGTGGACATTATGGGCTATATTGGCCAGCAGAACAAAGCGGGGGATGAACAGCAAAAACTCGATGTGTTGGCGCATATCCGGTTCAGTCGCGCTTTTTCCAAGGGCGGTGAGGCGGCAGGAATCATTTCGGAGGAAACAAAAAGTTTTACGGACTTTAAGAACAAGGGAAAATACGTCGTAGCCATCGATCCGCTGGATGGATCTTCGAACATCGATGTGAATGTGTCAATCGGTACGATCTTTTCCATTTACAAACGTAAGACAAGGCCGGGCACCAAACTCACTCAGAAAGATTTTCTTCAAAAAGGATCGGAGCAAGTAGCGGCGGGGTATATTTTATATGGCTCCTCGACCATGCTGGTGTTTACCACAGGTAAAGGTGTTTTTGGATTTACCTATGAGACCACGTTGGGGGAATATGTACTGTCGCACCCGCAGATGCGTTGTCCGGCCAACGGAAAGATCTATTCTATCAACGAGGCGGGTCTTCCTCAATGCCCGAACCCCGGAATCGGTCGTTATTTAGACAAATGCAAAAAAGATGGTTTTACGGCTCGCTACATCGGTTCGCTGGTAGCGGATATTCACCGCAACCTGATCAAAGGTGGGATTTTCATCTATCCCGCTACCGATCGGTATCGCGATGGAAAACTACGGTTGTTATTCGAGTGCAACGCATTGGCCATGATCGTAGAGCAGGCAGGTGGAATGGCAAGAAACGGGTCGAAACGAATTCTGGATATTGCGCCCAAAGACCTGCATCAGACTACGCCGTTCTTTGTTGGTTCGAAGAGATTGGTAAAGGAGTTGCTTTCTGAGCTTCAGCGGAAGTAAAATCAATTCATTTCACCAAAACAGATTAATGAATCCGATACATCCGAACAAGATCCCAAAGAAGATCGATACACGAGCGGAAATTTTTTTTGAGTGTTTCATAGGCTGGGAGGGTCAATAAAAGAAGAAGAAAAAGTACAGTGCCGCTTCCATTCGTCGGACGCCTTCAAAATATCCGGTTATGGTACCGGAGCTATTTTTGATCCGCCCCTCTTCCACATATCCGGTAATGGTACCGCTGCTGTTTTTTACCCTTTCTCCATCGAAGTATCCAATGATGGTTCCGGAGCTGTTCTTGATCCGATCGCCATCGTAATATCCAATGATCTTGCCACTGCTGTTTTTGACGCGACCCGCTTCGATATATCCGGTAATGGTTCCGGAGCTATTTTTCACTCGTCCATTTTTGATATATCCGATGATGGTGCCGCTGCTGTTCTTAAGGCGCTGCGCGTAGGCTTGTCCCACGAGCATAAGTGCGAACAGACAGGTCAGTACAGCTTTCATAATAAATTTCTTGTTTTGGGTAATTCTATTTCAGCTGAAAAATAATCGATTTCGGTTGATTCGGATTGCACCGTTTGGCTACAAGAGCGTACTTTAACAAAAAAGAAATCACCAAAGAAATCGCCTGTTTCAAATTCGTACAAGGCTGTTACACGATTCAGGTTGATCTATTTTGGGTTAGGAATATCTCTGCCAACATACAGCGGGCGCTGCCTCCTCCGACCGATTCGATGGTGGGAATATCGACTTCGAGCAGTTCGTTAAATGACTTCAATGCGTCCAACTGCTCGCTCCCCAACGAAGCAAATGCTCCAGAGGAACCGATCAGAAATTTCTCCCCTTTATCATTATGCACTTGAAGTAAATTTCCCGCAAATCGATTTAGTTGTTCATAATTGATAGGAATGATCACCTTGCCACTGCGTTGGATCGTTTCGATCAGAAATGTTCTTTCCGTTTGATCCGGAATACTTTCGAGGCAGACCACTACATACCTATCGGCAACCGACATCACCACATTGGTGTGATAGAGAGGTCGACCTACTGAATCGACGGCCCGAAAAACCATCGGTATGTATTGTTGTTGCTCGCAAAAATGACTTAGGGGTTCAAGATGGGTACGGGGACTAATTACTGCATATGCAATTCGATGTGTGCGATCGAGCACCACACTTCCTGTTCCTTCCAAAAAATATCCCGACGTTTCGTATTCAGTGAGATCCAGTTGCCGATCGACCGAATATTTTTCTTTCAATGCATTTAAAACAGCCGGTTTTCGTTCGAGCCGCCGGTTCTGTGCAAACAGTGGGTAAAGAACCAAGATGCCCCCCTCATGTGTGGAGAACCAGTTGTTCGGGAAAATTGAATCGGGGGTGGCAGGGTCTGGACCATCATCCACGACCATGACATCAATCCCCTGCGATTGAATTTTTTCCACCATCGAATCAAACTCGATCAATGCCAGTTGATGGATGACATCCGGTTGGCCCTGATCATTTTGAAAAAAATTATTGACTGCTGTTTCCGTGTTAAACCCGAACTGGCGCGGGCGTATCATCAACAAGCGATGGGTGATTTGCAAGGCTCCGGATCTTTTTGAATGGGGATTGGCAACGGCAAAGGAGGTTTCTTGGAACGGCAGTGACGTAAAATAATCACCCGTTCTTTATTAATGCATCAGGATGTCGGTATATTTTTTTGGTCGACTGGTTTTGCGGAAAATCCTCCGTTTGGCAAACGGGGGAAAGTCATCTGATCAGTTCCAGAATCGGTTTATAGTCAGACGGCTCATATATTGTTGATAATCAATTTTTTGAATTGAATTTTAAAATTGATTTTCTTTAATAAGATATTTCTATCCGCCCGCTCCGGAGTTCACTATAAATTGATAATCAATTTGTTACAAAATAAAGGCGGATCTAAGAAAAAATTCATACTTTAACTTGTTGAAAACATGTTATTAATCCTACCCTATTGGTTTCCAGCTGCATAATTGGTTGACGGTTCATTTTATTGTGGATTCCTGATAAAATTACCTGACCCAAGTCAGTCACCAACTTAATTGGCGGGGCCTTTCAACGTATTTGAATTCGAGTATGTCAGTAAACAATAATTGGACGCGGGAGATAATTGGTAGTGTTATTGAGCGTTACGTGATCAACCGGTTGGTTGGACAGGGAGGCACTGCAGCTGTATTTGAGGCGACGCATCAGATTATTGGTCGCCGGGTAGCCATTAAAATACTGCGCCCTGAGTTTACCAACAATGCGGAGATACGATCTCGTTTCATAAAGGAAGCGAAGCTAATGGCATCGTTGCCCCATCCGAATATTCCGGAAGTTATCACGTTTGAGGATCAGCCAAAGCGGTTGTCGATCGTAATGGAATATTTAGAGGGGGAAGATTTGAATAAGCGTATCAAGCGCGAGGGCCCCTTACCCAAGGATAAGATCATTTTAATTTTTGATCAGGTGCTCAATGCCTTGCAGTATGTACATGAAAATGGAGTATTGCTTCGAGATATTAAACCCTCTAATATTTATATTCTTCCCGGGTATGTGGTAAAGATTCTGGATTTTGGTATTGCGAAGCGATTTGGCGAGGGGGATGGGGATGATGCCACCCGGCTCGGCGTGAATGTGGGTACCCCGGTTTATATGAGTCCGGAGCAAGTGAAAGCCGACAGATCCATTGACCACCGCAGTGACATCTACTCGCTTGGTATTACGCTCTATACGGCTTGTCATGGGAATCCGCCTTTTGACATTAACAAACTTTCTGAGTTTGTAATTTTCAATAAGATCGTTTCCGATCCGCTGCCCGACTTAACCAACGATCCTTATTTTAGGCATCTCATCACCCGTGCTTGTCAAAAGGATCGGGAAAAGCGTTTTCAATCTTGTTCCGAATGGCGGGAAGAACTGCACCATCCTGTTTATGAGGAGTTACCGCCTACCCCTGATCCATTGGTTGTTGAGAAAGAGGAGGTGCAACGCATTGGCCATGATCGTAGAGCAGGAAGGTGGAATGGCAAGAAACGACGACTCGTCTTCATAACGTTCATTATCGTTTTTGCCATCACCATTCTGTTCGCCTTTTTCGGCGTATTTACGAATGAAAAGCAGGAGGATGTTACCACCGTTCTTACGGATGAGGAAGAGTTGGCGGGAAAGATTTATGATTATAGTGCAGAGGAAGTCGAAACCATTATTTCCCCTCCTATGGCTAAGGCACGCCTGGAATCATTTTACAATCCTACAATTCACTGGGAAAACAAAGCTCCCCGGGATACTTATGATGTTTTCGTAAAAGTTACTGTTGGGAAAAGCGGGAGGATCATGAAGCATGAGATTACCGATGAAGCAGAGCTTTTCCCTGACCGGCGCGATTATGGTATAAAAGAGCAGATCAAGCTTGCCTTGGAGCATTGTGGAGATTGGATCCCGGCTCATTTGCTTATCGATACAACACAGAAACTTCCATGTAAGGTGGATAGAAAATTTTCATTTGTGCCGCCCAAATAATACTATTCATGTCACAAAACGCCTTCTATACTTTTCTCTATGTCACGGGTGACTTAGCCCGATTTGCCGGGCAGTTTTTTCCCCAGCTGGTTCGACCTGAGTATGAGATACGGGAGGGGATCCGGCAGTCGTATTTGATCGGGGTGAAATCGTTGGGGTTGATCAGTCTCACCACCTTTATCATCGGGATGGTGCTTTGCATGCAGATCCGCCCCTACATGGTCGACTTCGGCGTTGTCTCTGAATTGCCGGCCATCCTATGTATAGCCATCATCCGTGAGGTGGGGCCAGTGTTGACGGCACTGGTATTTGCCGGGAAAATAGCCAGTAGCATCAGTGCCGAGCTGGCCTCCATGCGGGTAACGGAACAAATTGATGCCATGGATGTAAGCGGTACTAACCCTTACAAGTATCTGGTGGTGACCCGTGTGCTGGCTTGCACGCTGATGCTTCCGTTGTTGTCGGTTCTTGCCTGCGGACTTGCCCTGACGGGATCGTTCTTGGCGATCAACTTGGACGGATTCACCAGCTATCAAATTTTTTGGAGCGAGGTTTTTTCGAGTTTAAATATCTCCGATGTACTTCCCGCCTTTCTCAAGACTTTTTTCTTTGGGTTTGTGGTAGGTATGGTGGGTTGTTATAAGGGGTATTTTAGTAAGACCAACACGCAAGGGGTAGGAGAGAGTGCTAACCGGGCCGTGGTGCTTTCTTCAATCTTGATATTTGTGGTTGACCTTTTTGTGGTCGGCATCACGTATCTGCTGGGTTTTATTTAGAAAAAAATAATATGTATATCGATTTGTATAACGCTTGATCTGCTATTTTGACACAACTACAGAAAATAAACGAAAAGGAACCGATCTTATCGATCCGATCTTTATGCAAGCGGTTCGGGAGTAAAATCATTCTGTCCGATTTCCAGGCCGACCTGTATCGTAAAGAAAATTTGGTGGTCATGGGAAAGTCCGGTGCCGGTAAATCGGTATTGATCAAGTGTATTGTGGGGTTGATCCAACCCGATAGCGGCAGCATACGTATACACGGGGAGGACATGACGCAGATGAGTCTTCGCGAATTGCAAGTAGCCCGCAGGCGTTTTGGTTTCCTTTTCCAAAGCGGAGCTATTTACGATTCCTTGAGCGTGCGGGAAAATCTCGAGTTTCCATTGAGACGGGTTGGACTTAAGCTCACCGCCGGTGAGATCTTGCAAAAAGTGGAGGAAGCGTTAGATGATGTTGGTCTTCTTGCTTCCATCGACCTGATGCCTTCTGAGCTATCAGGGGGGATGCGAAAACGCGTGGGACTGGCCCGCACCATCATCCTCCAACCGGAGATCATTTTGTACGATGAACCCACAACCGGATTAGATGCTGTAACCGGTCGGGAAATCATCAGCTTGATCAACCGGATAAAGGAGAAATATCACGCCTCCTCGATCATCATCACACACGATAACGAATGCATCCGCACCAACAGCGATCGGATTGTTCTTTTGCACCAGGGAGCTTCCTATGTGCAAGGCGACTATCCATCCCTGCTGGCCCATACCGATCCGTTTGTAAAACAATTTTTCCTTTAAAACCTGGACTATGAAAGCAATTGATAATGTTAAGTTGGGCCTGTTTGTGCTGATCTCTATAGCCGCACTGGTCTTCTTATTCTATGTGGTCAGCAAAAAAAATATTTGGTCCTCCGCCATTGAGCTTCGGGCACAGTTTAAAAATGTGCAGGGGCTTCAAAAAGGAAACAATGTGCGGTATGGCGGTATACACATCGGAACCGTTACCGATATCTATTTGGTAAACGATACTACGGTTGAGGTATTGATGGTCATTGACGGCGAAGCGCGTAAACACATCCAAACCACCTCCGTCGCAACAATCGTTACCGACGGATTTGTAGGGGACAAGCTGGTTAATATCTCCGGCGCTGCCCGTGTAAAAGGACAGCCAATTTCCGACGGGGACCTGATCAAATCCAAACAGGCGTTGGATATGGATGTTTTGATGGAATTAGTTGATTCACCCGAGGCGGGCGTCAAAACGTTACTCACGAATGTGAATCAGATCCTGCAAAAAGTTGATAACAGCGGAGCCGTCTGGGAACTGGCTGGAGATCAAGCCTTACTCTCCACATTACGTCAAACCATATTAAATCTTCAACAATCCTCCGGAGAAGCCGCTCATTTAATGCAAGAAATCCGCGCCACCGTTGGCGATGTTAGCCAAGGCCGCGGAATTGTGGGGGCTGTATTGAATGACACGTCCTATGTAACCAAACTGGATGCGCTCCTGACACAAACGAATCAGTTTACACAGCGGGCGAATACGCTGTTGGCGCAAGTTCAAAACACGGTAGGCGCCATTGACAATGACATAAACAAGGGCTCCGGTGTTGCCCATACCCTGATGAAAGACAGCACCCTCGTTAACCAAATTGACAGCAACCTTGTGTCCTTGCAAAAAGGGCTAAATTCCTTTAATGAGGTAATGGATGCCTTAAAGAACAGTTTCTTTCTCAGAAAACAAATTCGGCGGAATCAAAAGGCACGAAAGCCTGACTGATCCAGTGCGTTTTCCTGATATAAATGATTGGATTTCAATTATAAATAAATAATGCCATAGAGACACTTTTCAATACTATTTCATATTTTAGTCCTCCACTGAATTTAAACCCTCTACTATGTTACTACGCGTCTCCAGTCTGTTTCTTTTTCTTATTTGCTCTTTCATAGGGCAGTCGCAAGAGGTTGAAATAGATAAGTTTAATAAAGAAAAGCTTAGGGAGTATGTAAAGACGCTGGAAGACAGTATTGCTTCGGAGAAGGATAAAGCTGCTCAACAAATCAGGGCCAAGGAAAATGTAATTAAAGAACGGAATGGGGATATCTCCAGCTTGAAAAATCAAATAAAGACCCTGGAAGGACAATTGAGTGATGTGGACTTGATCGAGCAATACTATGACATGCGTGCGCACACCTACATATTCGATCAGTGCTGGTCGCGCGATAATTTGTCGGAGAAGGATGTACGGTGTTTACTGCCAAATATCAAGGAGGCCTCCAGGCTTGAGGATTGGAATGATGCGTATGAACACGGCGAACCGGCTTTTTGTTACCATCCCGACGATTCAGATAAAAAAAATGGCGTGTTGCTAAATATACCAGCCATCAAGCGGCTTCGAAAAGAATTAAAAAATAACGACATCGGTTGGCAAATACCCGATTCGCTTGATGTGGCCAAATTAAAGCAGGGTTTGTTAAGATACAAAAGCAGCATAACGCAAATGATAACCAGTTCTTCTGCCACGGGTTTAAAATGGGCAAAACCCGGTGTGGATCTGTTTGGATGGAACTTACTGCCGCTTTCCTTTCGCGTCAACGTTCCTGACTATGAGTGGTTTGGGAAAACCTCTGCAACCTTTCTGTGCCTCAACAACAAAGCGGATGTAGACATGAAAAATTCGCTGTACGTATTTGAGATTGATCAGTCGAATCCCAATGAGATCTATTTAAGCAAGCAGATCATCGACAATGACAATCAAAACTACGGCGTATATGTACGCCTGATAAAACCTAAAAACTAAAATTCATTTTATGCAAGGATTTAAAAAATGCAACAACGGCCACTTTTTTAAGGAGCATTTAGGTCAATGCCCTTATTGTAAGGGAGGTGATTCTTCGGATAATACGGCCACACAGGCAACTGAAAAACTTTCGGGCTTGTCCTCTACGCAATCCACTCAAATGAATTTTGGGGGTACAGATAACTTCTCTACTGATACGTCTGGGATACATCAATCCGATTCGGATCGTACCAAAGTTTTTGGCGGGGGATCCAATTTTGCCCCTTCCGGTACCCCCAAGGGAAATTTTTCCGCTCCTTCCGGTGTAGATGACAACGATCGAACCTTTATTGGGGGTGTTTCAGCCCCTTCCGCAAGCGGATCTTCCGCGGAGGGAGCAGGTTTTTCCGCGGGTTCAGGTCAAGCACCCCGCGCCAGCCGAAAAATGGTAGGCTGGTTGGTTTCATATACCATTGACCCAATGGGGATGGATTATCGGTTGTATGAAGGAAATAATCCGATCGGACGGGATACAACCAACTCCATCATACTGGTCAAAGACCCGACCATTTCCAGCAAGCATTTGAACATATTATTTAGGCGGGGAAAATACTGGGCGAAAGACGAGATGTCGGTCAATGGATCTTCCATCAATGGCGAGGAAATGGAAATTGGAAAGCCGTATGCGCTCAATGATGGCGATCTTGTTAAAGTAGGAGATACAGTTTTTAAATTCAAATCATCCTTATAATTTATGTTGCTACCTAAGTTTCCGGCACATTTTCATAACCAACCGGTTCGTACGTTGGTGCTTTTCGTTTTACTGTTTGTTTTTTCTTTCAGCGGGTATGCACAGAAACACATGTTGGACATCAAGAATCTCGACCTGAGCGATTATCCCACGGTCCGGGGGGATATTTGGAGTCGTGACCCCAATGGGTTGGACACCTCCCGAATCAAAGCTTTTGAAGAGGGGAAAGCGTTAAAACTCAGCTATAAGGGAAAAAAAGACTCGACCCTTTCCAAAAAAAATAAAGCCATCCTCTTCCTTGTCCTGAACCCGGGAACATCTTTTATCGCTGCGCGGGAATTGGATTGGTATAAAAAAGTCCTGAAAGGTGCTATCTCCAGCAACACGATCAAGAAAGGCGATCAGGTTGATATTTTGGACTTTAACCATCAACAGTCGGGTCAGATTCTATATCCTTCCTCCCTTTCCATGACAGATAATATTGATGTCATACATGAACGCATCAATAATTTAAAACCGCGATCAAGTAGATCAAGCTCTTGTAGTCAAGTTCTCCTCGCCATCGACGAGGCCTTGAACCTGATGGTCAGAAAGAACTTAGACATGCCTGCGGGAATTGTAGTGCTAAGCGATGATGTGGTTTGTAAAAATAATCTGATGGAGGATTTGGCCAGTAAATCCCGCCGGCTCAACATCCCCGTCTATGCGATTACTTTTTCTGCCCTTCGCTCGCCCTTCAATAGTATTGACAACAAGGTATGCATCAAAACATTTGGGGAGTATTTTAAGGACAAGGCTCCCGGAGGGTCTGAAGTGGCCAGTGTTGAAAAATTGACTGGCTATCTTAATACATTTTTAGGTAGACACAAGGGGGTTTTGTATAAATACCAGTGGAAAACAGATTTACCCAAAGATGGTAAAGTACACACGATCGCGCTTAAGTATGAGGATGTTACTACTGACTACACATATACCCCCCCTCGAAAAAATATCTTGGAATGGGTGATCGCAAACCCGCTCCTTGCGGGGGGCCTCTTTCTCCTACTGGGCGCACTGGGCTTTGGCGCATATTATTATGTCAACCGACAAAAACTACTTCAACAGCGTCAGAAAGAGCAATTGGAAGGTTTGCAACGCGATCAAGAAGCAAAAGCTGCCCAGCATGCACAGCAATTGCAGCAACAACAGCGGGAGGTAGAACAGATCAAAGAACGGGAACGGCGAGAGAAACAGCAGCTGGAGGACCAAAAACGCGCCGAGCGAAAGGCCAACGAAGAAAAAGAGCTGATTCGTCAAATGAAACTTCGTGGCATCTTGCCCAGTTTAGATTGCATGGCAGAGGCAGAGGGGGCCTCTTTCGTGTATACACTTGCTAAGCCCGAGACGACGATCGGACGTACAGGTGATTGTGATCTCGTCTTGAACTATCCAACTGTATCCAAGAAACACTGCAAACTAAATTTTATCAATAATGAGTATCTGTTGGAAGACCTGGGAAGCTCCAACGGAACCACCGTAAACAACCGCCGCATCACCCGCGTGGTTTTAAAACACGGAGATGTAATTCGGTTGGGAGAAGTGGTGATAAACTTCCGGATGTAAACTGATAACTCATTTATTATTAATATCCATTCAATGAAAATTAACTCATACTATCGAACGGAGATCGGCAAGGTCAGAAAGGCCAATGAAGATTTCTGTGGCCAGCAGGAAACCATCAATGGTCACGTCTTTGTCGTTTGTGATGGAATGGGTGGTCATGTGGGTGGCGCCCGCGCCTCTCAAATCGCCGTTCAAAGCTTGCTAGAGTTTTTTTCAACGGAAGAATTTGAAAATATAATACTTGCCATCGATCGGGCTTTTCAATTTGCGAATGAACAGATTTTTGCCAATGCGCAAGCCGATCCGTCTCTGCAGGGTATGGGAACCACTGCGGTGCTGTTGATCATCAAAGGAGAAAATTGTTTTATCGGACACGTCGGCGATAGCCGCATCTATCTTAAAACCGATGGGGTGTTGCACCGTCTGACCAAAGACCACTCCTACGTACAGGGCTTGGTTGATCAAGGGATCATATCGGATCACGAAGCCGAATCACATCCAAAGCGAAACCAGATCCTTAAGGCCCTGGGGCATTCAATGGATGTTCAGGGAACCGTTTGTCAACAAGCCATAAAGGTTAAGTCGGGCGATGCTTTTTTACTTTGTAGCGACGGACTAAACGGAATGATCGGCGACGAGCAGATCAATCGCTGCATCGATATTGGTGATTTGATGGGTTCTGTGAATCGACTCTATCAAAGTGCGATGGACAACCGGGGCGCTGACAATATCACGGCGATGGTTGTTCTGATTGAGCAAAGCAGTCATTCCGGCCCTTCGCAATTTGTGTCCTTCAATCCCCGGGTCTTGGACGCCACCCTCACCGGTCTATCCGGCAGTTCCGGTCGCGATACGGCCAAGCCAACCAAAAAAAATAAATGGATCGTTCCGTTGGTGGCCGGTTTGGTGGTGCTGGCCCTGGCCGCCTTTGGATATTTCTATTTTCTCAGAGATACCAAAATCACCGATTCAGGCAGCGGCAGCGGGGATACTGGTGAAATGCTTTACAAAGTTGACTTGGAAAAGCGGACACTAAAGGAACTACAAGGGCTGGTTGGAACAAAAACCAAAACCAATGTGGGGGATGGGACCTCTCTTCAAACGGCTGATGGAAAAGGAGTAAAGCTTAGTATATCGGATAGTTCTATCACGAAAGTCGAAGCCCTAACAGGAACACCCCCACCATATACACCTCCAACAACCCCGGGGGCTGATAATCCCAATCCGAAGCCTTCGAAACAGACAATTCTCGTAGGGATGGATCAAAAAATAAAGGATTTGATGATACAAATAAAGAAAGACAAAGGTTGTGATCCGGTCTCTGAGAATGAGTTGTATGAACTGAATAAGCCCTTCATTGAGGGGGATAGTAAATTAACACCCGGGCAAAAGTCAAACTACAAGGTGAGCAGAGTGGTTCCCCAAGGATTTAATTTTCACTACAGATGTAAGCCCAAGGAGGAAAAACCAAAGGAAAATTCCGACAAAAAAGATAAAACTGGCCAAGTGAAAACCTACCCTACGGGGGGAGACATTAAAATATCTGAGTTGAGAGCGAAATTAACCTCTAAAGAATGTACCCCGGTCAGTGTGAATGAGCTGTATGAACTGAATAAGCCCTTCATTGAGGGGGATAGTAAATTAACACCCGGGCAAAAGTCAAACTACAAGGTGAGCAGAGTGGTTCCCCAAGGATTTTCATTTAGATATAAATGTCAATAACAAAAAAACTATTAATCATAAGTGATTATTAATGCCCACGCCACGAATACTAAAAATTGGTCGGGATCCCAGAAATGACCATGTGCTAACGCATGTGTCCATTTCCCGCTACCATGTTGAGGTATTCATCAACGAGGAAGGTCTTGTTTTCGTAACGGATCTACGCTCGTCGAACGGCACCTTTATTAACGGAAAAAGACTTTCAGGTTCTACGTTGTTACAACCAGGCGACATATTAAAACTCGGGGCCGAGCGACCCGTTAAGTGGCAGGAGTGGACCAAGGATACGGCGCGTTCGAGCAACAGCGTTGGTGCGCCGGAAAATAGCATCTTGGATCTATCACAGCCGCCCCCCGCGGGATTTTTTGAACGCTACCGTTGGGTTTTGCTTGCTTCCCTGATCGGCCTCGTAGCACTCATCCTTTTTGTACTTATTTATCTAAAAACTACCGGCAGGCTCGGATCTTTTGGTTTTCCAAAATTCGGCGTAATGCTTAGCTATTGGGTCTACGAAGTACCCCGGCATCCTGCATCCTTTAACAGTAGTCTCCTCTATGCCTAAGCAGATCTCTTATATAGAAATCGTCAAAAAGCTGGATTCGGGTGGCTCGGCAAATCTATACCTTGGAATTGATCTTAATACCGGAAATCCGGTAGCGGTTAAGGAATTAAAAGACTTCTTATTTAAAAATTCCTATACACTAGAACTATTTCGAAAAGAGGCCAATCGGTATTTATACCTCGACCATCCGAATATTGTTCGATTGGAAGACTTGATCCTTTATCCCGATAAAGGGTATCTGGTTATGGAGTATATCGAGGGGAAGAACCTGCGGGATTATATGAAATCCGTAACCGGACCCATGCCTTTTCAAAACGCAGCATTGCTGATCTCCGAGACCTTGAATGCCTTGGGATATGCACACCAACACGATGTGATCCATTTAGACATCAAGCCTTCCAATATTATGCTCTCGGTTGAAAATAAGATCAAATTGATCGATTTTGGTATTTCACAGACAAGAAATCGAGCCAATGAGCGGGTCATGGGTACGCCCCTTTACATGAGTCCCGAACAGATCGATGGAGAAAACATCGATGAGCGTACAGATATCTACTCGCTGGGCGTTACTATATATGAGTTGATAACCGGACGTCTCCCCTTTAACACTAGCGGTACTTCTGAGGAATTATTGCGGAACATCAAAAAACAAGAAATAAAACCCATTAAGGCACTAAATCGGTACGACAAAGAACTGGAAGACGAGATGAATGCGATTATTATGCAGGCAACGGCAAAAGACCCGGAAGACCGGTTTCCAAATTGTCAGGCCTTTAAAGACGCTCTGGAATCAATTATTCACAAAAACCTAAGTATATGAAAACTGTCATGAAATCCCTTTTTGCCCTACTCCTGCTGGGTGGATTACCCACTCTACTCTTTGCACAAAAGATCCCTTGTAGCAAAACCTGCAACAATAATATCAAACACGATTTTCAGTCGTGTATTGATGGTACGATTACAGGTGGCGGTGATTTAGAAAAAATGATTTTTGAAATGTGTTGTACGAGCGTAAAAGTAAGCGTAAAAGAAGAGATGGATTTTGGAAATGACGCTATGGAGGAAACAAAAAAGGAGTATAAATTTATTACAACAGGCCCCCAAGTGGCTAAGCTTAAAACGATTCTTAACAATTTAGTTTCGAAAATTCAGAAACCACAAGGATTTGTTTTTTCTGTTTACTTGTTGGACAGCGATGTACTCAATGCCTGGACTTGCGGCGGCAAGATATATTTCACCACCGAGATGATTGATTTCTGTAAAAGCGATGATGAGATCGCCTGTATCATGGGGCATGAGATATCACATAATTTGCTGGGGCACATCAATGAAAAACTTAGAAGGTTTAAAGCCTCAGAGAGTTTTCCGATTCTGGGACAATTCGCTTATACATTAGCCTCTGTTCTTACCACTCCTTTTGGTCAAGAGGATGAGGCGCACTGTGATCTTTTAGGTATTGATTTAGCACGGGCAGCCGGATATCGGGGTTGTGAGGCAATTCCGCTTTGGAATCGAATGGCTGAAAAGTCGGGAGAATATGATGATGTATCTAACTACTTTAGCTCACACCCCCATCCGGAAAAGCGGGTTGATTGTATCGCTGCTCACATCAAATCTACTTATTCAACTCAATGCGCAAAATAGTCGTGAAAATTCTTATAAGTAGTCTTTTTCTTGCCGGTGTGCTATACACCTGCGGGGGTATAAAAGTTCCTGAGGTAACGGGAATCGAATTGACGGGAATGGATTCTTTTGCCGACGGAAAATTCTACGGTCAGGGAATCGTTACCATTAAAAATAACAATTCCATCCAGATCGCCAGCAAAAACGTTGAGTTCGATCTTTTTTATAGGAACAAACAAGTGAGCTCTGGCGAAACCCAAGAGAATTTTGTTTTGAAAGGGAAACAGGCGACACGTGTGCCCGTTCGTTTTGCCATCATGGTTGACTCCTTGCTGGAATATGCCAATGAAATTTTAGGCAAGGATACGGTCGAGTTCAACTCGAAAGTCACCGGAAATTTCACAGCCCTCAGTTTCAAAATATCCCACAAACAAGTTATTAAGCTACCCACAAAGACACTGATAAGCGGGCTGGTTGGCCAATTGGCACAAGAGGGTGTCAAGATCTCCAATCCAGGGGTTGAGAAATTCACGCTGCAGAAAACGACGTTAACGTTCGACCTGAATGTCAAAAACACCCTTCCCTTTGACCTGGTTATAACGGAGTGCCATTTTGATGTTTTGAATAAAGAAGATGCCACGAATTCATCGGGCGAGTGGGAATTAACCGATGTGGTTACCATACCTCCGGATACCGATACCCTGATAAACAGTAAGGCGGTCGTCAATAATTTTCAGGCAGCAACCGATATTTTGGGAAATGTTATGAAGCGAAAACTTGATTTCTATATTGATGGATATGCTATGATCGATTACAAGGGGAGCAGTATAAAAATACCTCTTAAACAACACCTGGTTTTCAATCCGCTTACCGGTGAAATTCGGGTTCAAGAAGACTGATTATGAAAATTGGATTTGTATACAAGGGAAAATTGATAAAAAAAATAAAGTTTTCGTCTAATAAACCCCAAGAGGTCATAATAGGACGTTCCGCTTCTGCCGATGTATCGATGGCTGATGTTAGTACGTTGTCCTCTCGTCATGCACAGCTCTTTTTTGATGGCAGCGCTCAGTTGCACATAATGGACTTAAATAGTAGCAATGGGACGTTCATTAATGGAGCCCGAATCGATGGATTTAAAACACTTCCTGTACGTACGGTAGATAAGATTGAGATCGGCGGGGTTCAATTGGTGTTAAATCCCGATGCTTACGAACAGCGATCGGGGTCTGATCGATTAAGTTCCTTGGAATTAGACATGGGGCAGAACTATACGGACATCATAGAAAAATTATCCAAAAAGGAAGAGATCATTTTAGGTCGGGATAGTAGTTGTGATGTCGTATTAAATTATGGTTTTATCAGTCGACAGCACGCTTCCATTCGTAAAAAAGGGCCGGATAGTTTTGTGATTACCGATTTGGGGTCGCTGAATGGTACTTATATTAATGGGAAACGGATCAATAAGGCTGACTTTACCAGCAAAGACGATTTTTTCTTGGGGCGATTGAAGCTGTCCCTGCGTGGTCATATTCGCGATCTGTCGAATGAGGTAGCAATTCGGGTTGAGCGCATCGTGAAGAGATTTAGCAATAATAAAGTTGGTTTGCATGAAACCACTTTTGAGATTCCGGCTAAATCGCTTTTGGCTATCATGGGCCCCTCGGGCTGTGGTAAGTCCACTTTGTTAAAAGCACTCAATGGAGATTCGCCAGTTACCTCGGGAAAAGTATATATATGTGGACTGGAATTAAATGAGAACTTCGATCTGATTAAAAATCTAATCGGTTACGTTCCACAAGACGATATTGTTCACCGTGAATTGACCGTTGAGCAGTCGTTGCGCTATGCTGCGAAGCTGCGGCTATCGAATGTGAGTGATGCGGATATCGATGCGAAGATCGATTCCGTTCTGGCTAGCCTTAATATTGAAATCATCAAGGGCCATCGGGTTTCCAAAATCAGTGGTGGGCAACGTAAACGAGTTTCTATTGCGGTGGAATTGTTGAACGATCCAACCATTCTTTTCCTGGATGAGCCTACCTCTCCCTTGGATCCCGAAACGATCGAGAACTTCCTGGAGAGCATGCAAAAACTGGCGCAAAACGGCACCACGGTGGTTATGGTTACGCATAAACCGGAAGATCTGGAATATATGCAGTCAGTGATCTTCATGGCGGAGGGTGGACATTTGGTTTATTTCGATAAGGCCAGCCGAGATGCCTACCTGCAGTATTTTAATGTGGAGAAAACCCCCCGGATCTATAGCAATCTGGTTAACAAGCAGGCAGAAAAATGGATCACCAAGTATAAACAAACCAACCCTTCTAAGCCCAATACAGATTCCCGGCCACAACCGCCTAAGTCGAGACAAAAGACGAACTATTTCTCCCAATACTTTTGGCTAACGCGGCGATACTTTAGTATTAAACTAAATGATCAAATGAACTCCGCCATTATGGTTGGCCAGGCTCCTTTAATCGCCACCTTGGTGCTAGTGATCTTTTCAGAAGTATACTTGGCCGTTCCTTTCTTGCTAACAATCTCTGCACTTTGGTTTGGGGCGACCAACGCTGCGCGCGAAATCGTGGCCGAGTTGCCGATTTACAAGCGGGAGCGTATGTTCAATCAGGGCATATTCCCTTATATATTATCCAAATTCACTGTTCTATCTACTTTCGCCGCTGTGCAGTGCTTCATTTTTACCCTTTTCATGTACTTCGGGTATCATTCCTGCGGAGGTGGGGAGAAAGATGTTTGTGTGACTTGGCAAAGTCCTGAAAAAACATTCCTATGGATGCTGTTTATTTCCGGAGTGGGTACCTTGATGGGACTTTTGCTTTCAGCTGTTGTATCCACTACAGAGAAGGTTATGAGTCTTGTGCCAATTGTTCTCATCCCCCAACTCATGTTGGCAGGGGTAATAGCCAAAATTGGCAATAAAGCAGTTGAATTTCTCAGCTATCTCACCATATCACGTTGGGGAACGGAAGGGTTTGCAAAAATTCAAGGTACTGTCATCTATGCAAGTATGGGTGTTGGAGCCGATGGCAAACCAACGGGTGAAGAAGTTCTTATTAAGAAGAATGCAAGCGAAATATTGAATAAATCCTTTCTTCAAGCTTATCAAGACAAGATATATTTTGGGGAACTTACCGGGACGTTACGATTGGATTTTTTAGCGCTGACCACGATCGGAGTAATTTTCTTTATCTGTCTCTACCTGGCACTAAAAGTAAAAGATCCAATAAAAATATCTTGAGCTAGTACCGCTTCCTGAATTTTTGAGACCTCTGCTCTGTTTTACGGGGCATCATTTTCGAGGCCACGAGTCGTGAAGTATGAGGCATTATTAATTAAAAAGAAATACCCAGGCCGACCGTTGCATCCATATAGGTACCATTTACTTTATCGAGGATAGCATTCACGCCTCCCATGAGGTTTACGGACTTGCTTTTCCCAAGTTTAAGGAATAGTCCCGCTTCTGCCTCCAAACCACTTCTGCTTTCCGAGACTAACGTTCCCCATTTTGTAGTCTTATTGGACGGGTTACTATAGCTCACTATATCTACTCCCCATAACGGAGAATAACTACCAACGCCTGCTCCTAAGTAGACTTTTGCTGTTTTCCCGCCAACCAACAATCCGCCGGTAAATCCAGATCGTACGGCCAACGTCGAGCCATTAAATTCATAGTAGTCAATAATGTGAATGGGGTAGTTGGCAATTACATATTGATTCGCTCCGGCTTCTGTAATGTCGTAGGAAGACACCTGTGTTTTAAGACTGGTTTTAAAGCGTGCATAAATAAATTTATATCCGGCTGTGATGCTTAGGTTAGTGAATACGGGCGCCACGACACCCACATTAATGAACCCCTTCTTGCTTTCAGTCTTTTCGTCAATCGTACGTGATACATACGTAGACGAGCCGCATAATCCGCCCTCTGCCCGAACCGAAACCGTTTTACCTTTTTTGATGGAGTGTCTGATTGAGGATCCGAGATTGATGGGTAATCCTTCACATTTATCTCCTTTGTACCAAGTCCACTGGGCTTTGGAATCACCCAAACTACCCCCGACAACTTCAAGCGGGTAGGTTCCATTTTGCTTTACCCCTATCCTGATATAACTGGGAGGGGTGGAGCGGGGGTTAACGACTACGGCCACTTTCGTAAGGGGACTTTGAGCATTGCACTCCGCCTCGCTCCGAACGTAGAGCGTAGTGGATTGCGTTTGATCAAATACATAGACTTTATCAAAGCCGATCGGTTGACCCGATGGATCGCTATACCATCGAATATTTACGCCCGGCGCCAAGGAGCTGCTTGTAACACGCAGTGTTACCGATTCACCGGCACAAAGGGATACGGGAACGTTGTTGTTTACTTCCAGTGAAGGTAGTTTGGCAACCGATTTGGTGGTAATGGTAAATGAATAGCATTTTGAGTCTTCCGTATCATTCAGGTCTTTTACGAAATAGGTCGTAGTTTTTTCAGGGGAAACGGTAATCGAACTTGCCCCGAGCTCTTTATTAATTGCTCGTTCTCCCATCCCGCATTTATTTTCGTACCAAGCCCATTTTTTTACCTGTCCCCTGACGCCTCCAGTAACTTTTAATGTAATTGAAGTAGCCGGACAAACAGCGGCACCCGGAACGCCTTCTACCTTCACTGCATCTCGGATTACCTCTTTTTTCTTTTCTTCTCTTTTGGCCTCCTCAACGGAAACTGTAAATCCTAAAAATTCAGTTTCATCGTTTGGCCCCTCTACTCTTACAAAGAAGGTCGTTTCCTCGAAAAGTGTTATCGAGATTTTCTTGCCCGTTTCGCTTAATCGATATCTGGTGACATTTGCGGTTTCCGCATACCAAACCCATTTTGCATTGGAGCAAACTCTTCCACCTACCACTTCCAGATCGATTTGTTCACCTGGCTTGATCGCTCGTGCGATACTGGGCCGGATCGATTCTGCCATTTCATTTTTACACTTCGAATCTTCCTGCTTCGGCTCTTCTTTTTTGGGCTCTTCTTTCTTTTGTTCTTCTTTTTTGGGGTCTTTTTTCGCTACGATCTTATCACTACTTTTTGTAAATGTTCCATTAAAGAACCATTTAGGATTGCTATTGCTCCCATCCGTTAAATTATTTAGGTTGATGCCAAACACATCCGACTTTGATTGCCCATAGCAATCCTGATAAGTGATCGTAATTGTAAGGGTTCCACCCTCTTTATACTTCTTTTTAACTCCACTTACGTTAAGCTTGAATTTAATGGGGACGCCTTCCGCCCCTTTTACCGGGCAAGGGTTTTGATCATTAATTTCTAATATCCAAGTAGGCTCACTTCGCAGCGAATATTTTTTATTGCCCTGTCCCTGGACACGAAACGACCCAACGATCAGTAGAATCACCATCGTAATTCCAACATATCTAACGTACTGCTTCCAGTGTATCATTGATGGTCATTATTTTTTATAAGATGTTCACAATCACGCGAAAAATTACAACATATTTTGTTTTGAATTCAATTGTCCGGGAGGAATTTCAACCCAGGATCCTATTTCCTTATTTGCTTTTTCCTCTCGTTGCTTTCTGATTCCAGGCATTGCTCCTCACCAACTCCCCGAGACAAATCTTCTACTCCCCCCATTTCATTATTTATCACACAAATAGCTGATAAACAACGAGATATGAAAATTTTATAAATTAAATGAATTGGGTTTTGGTGTTGGGAGGTCCAGTCTGCTTCAATTCCAAAAAGGTTCCAGAAATAACTCCTGTAGATCTTGCCGCTGCGGGTCTGTCTGTATTATGATCTCATTCCTTGTAATTTTTGGAGGTAAAGCACATTCCTTTTTGTGAGCGAGAGGATCTATAAGAGAACTAGTGCTAATGCTTTATTTTCGAAAAGAAATTCCATGCGCACGTGACGAAGCGGTAAGTGGCTAACGCTCGTTTATAAAAAATTAATGGCCCTTAAGCGGATAATTATACTGTTTTGGTTGATCGGTAGCCTGAGTTCGTCCTATGCACAGCGTACGCTACTGATTCATTCGGTCACTATTGTGGACGGCAGCGGGCGTGCAGCTTTTCGCGGTTCGGTTCGGATAAAAGATAGTCTGATCGTTGGCGTTGGATCTCTTTCGCCCTTGGCAACGGATTCTTTGGTGGATGGACGAAATTTATTTTTGTCGCCCGGATTCATTGACACGCACAGCCATCATTATGGGGATCTGGCCCGAGCGCCTCAGTCGCTGGCCACCAACAGCCAGGGGATTACCACGCTGGTAACGGGGCAAGACGGCGGAAGCGATCCGATCGATTCTATACGGGCTGCCTTTTCCGCTCAAGGATTTGCGGTGAATGTGGCCAGCTACACCAGGCATAGTACGCTCCGCGAGCAAGTGTTGGGTGCGGCTAATTTAGGCAGGCCTGCTTCAACGGAAGAGGTAGAGCAAATGAAGCGCTTGTTGGCCATTGAAATGAAGAATGGTTCGCTTGGGTTATCGAGCGGACTGGAATATGAGGATGCTTTTTACTCTAGCACGCAAGAAGTGTTGGCACTTGCTCTGGAAGCTGCCCAATGGGGCGGACGGTATATCAGTCATATTCGAA
Source organism: Bacteroidota bacterium (assembly GCA_016868775.1). Lineage (GTDB taxonomy): Bacteria > Bacteroidota > Bacteroidia > Chitinophagales > Chitinophagaceae > JJ008. Next base: position 533,613 of record VGFT01000001.1, read on the forward strand.
TTGAGGATGTGACGCTGGATTCTGCTATTGGTGAGATCCTGCAGATTGGCCGGGTCACCAAAATGCCGGTACAAATCTCGCACTTGAAGATTGGATTGAAAGATAAGTGGGGTACGGCGAATTCGATCTTACAACGACTTGATGCTTCCCGGCGGGAGGGGATTGATGTTACGGCGGATGTTTATCCGTATGATTTTTGGAGCGCAACGTTGCGGGTGTTGTTTCCAAAGCGCGATTACACCAATTTAGCCAGTGCACAATTTGCGGTGGATCACTTGTTCGATCCGGCTCAATCTTTTCTGGTTCGTTATGCGCCTCAACGGTCATACGTGGGGCAGACGGTTTCGGCACTGGCGGTACTGCGTCGGGCGAGTGCGCCTCAAACGTTGATCGATTTGATCGCGGAGGCGGATCGGTTCAAATCAGCCAATACCAATTATCCGGCAGGTGTAGAGGCGATCGCAGCAAAGGCGATGACGGAATCCGATGTGCGTGATTTTATTGGTTGCACGCACAGCAATATCTGTTCGGATGGCAGAAGTGGTGGTCACCCGCGCGGATTTGGGGCTTTTACGAAGATCTTGCGGGTTTATGTGCGGGAGGAGAAAACGCTTTCGCTGGAGGAAGCCGTTCATAAAATGACGGAACTGGGGGCGAAGCATGTAGGGATCAAAAACAGGGGATTGATCAAGTCCGGATATTATGCAGATCTGGTATTATTTGATCCGTCCACCGTATCAGACCGATCTACGCTCACGGATCCAATCGCCTTGTCGGAGGGTATTAACTGTGTATGGATTAATGGAAGGGTAACGTATCGGGATAAAACCAGTACGGATAGTCGCTCGGGGGTATTCATCGGAAGATAAGCGCCGATTCTTTAGTCAACTACTTTTCACTCTTGTATCGCTGGTTGACCAGTCCCATGGCAAAATACAGCACCGGTGAAATGAGGAATTCCTGCATGGAAGCAGCGATCTCTTTGGTTTTGATATTAACCATTCCGAAAGTCCAGTCAATTATACCAATAGCGGTGATGGTACACAACAAGCTGATGTGAATGAAGTGCCAGAGGGTCGACATCCACTTGTCTTTTAATTGTCCGAGGTGATAGGTGCCTACCAGGTACACGGCTACGGTGGTTCCGAATTTGATCACATGTCGGATTTTTCGGGGGATATTATAGGTATAGGCCCGATCGGCGAACAGTACATAAAACAGGGAGTAGAGCAGGATGACGCAGAGGAGTCCGCCGATCCATTTTGCCCGGTCGTTCTTATAGATCATGGGCGGGTTCTTTTTGGAAGTGAACGGCCGTCGAGAATTTCACCCAGAGGGCGAAGATGACACCATAGATCATCATCTTGAAAACATAGTGGTGGGCGAAGTCGAATTGTTCTTTCCAGCTTTCGATAATGACACAGAGTCCGGCGCACCGCAGGATGTTCACGAGGTGAATGATGACCAGTCCGATCGGGATGAATAGCAGTTTTCTTTTCACCGGGGCGGGCATGGCCAGGATGAAGCCGACGTAGAGGACGAACAGCTCGAGGCCATTACATCCATCCGCGATGTGGAGGAGTCGTTTTCCATTCTTTTCGACTAGGCTAACGGGGGCAATTTGCAATTCCCCTTCGAAGTTGGTTACGTGCAATTTTTCGCTGGCGGTATAGGTATTGGAACTAAATACTTGGTTGAGCAGCCAGGCGGAGTGGTTACCGACGAGGTTGGTGAGGGGACTGTCGAGCGTTCGCTGGTAGGCTAAAAATCCCAGGTAAATGACTTTCCAAATTACCAGGATGAGCAGTCCCCTTAATAGAAAAGACTGGATCGGTTTAGGAATAGAGGCAAGGGAAGTGAAAAATCCTCTGATCGCGGCGGTCATTTATCAAAGGTATGCTTCTCTTGTCTTTTTTTCCGCAGGCGGTTGGCTCCATAGCCCAGTCCGGCTGCCAGCAGAAAGCCGAGGCCGCCGTCTACGGGCACACCGGGATCACCAGGGGGATTTTCGTCGCCGGGATCTGGTGGAGGCGGCACGCTAAAAATTGTTTCATAGTAATCTCCCATGCTGCTATAGTCAATTTCCACTCCCTCCGGGATATCGGCATCTCCGTTTTCATCGATCTGTGCTAGCCCGATGAGCGGGGTCATTGTCAATAGTCCCACCAATAGTATTATCGACACGCCAATTATTGTGATTCTGATTTTCATAAAATCTTTTTTTGTTTTATAGGATTACTGCACGTTGATCTTAACGGCCTCTACTTTACGGGAAGAGGCATCTAGTACATTGATCAAGTAAGTTCCGGCCGGCAGGTTGGAGTTTAGTTTGATGTTCTGTACCGCGCTGCTGCCTGCATGCAGAACAACTTGCTGCTGCACCTGCACGCCCATCAGGTTGTAAATGGCGATGGTGTATTTACCGGCTTCGCGTTTGCGCAGATCCAGGTTGAGTGATTCGCCGGCTTTGATGGGGTTGGGGTAGAGCCCAATGGAACTCTTCGGATCGTTATCTATGGGCGGAGTCATTGTTTTTGACTTGAATACGATACGGAAGCGATCGGCGCTGCTGGCGGTATTGCCATCTACGGCGAAGTCGTAGGGGACGGCCGCTTCCAGACTCAGGGGTTGTTCTTTACCCAGGTAGGTGTCCTCCAAAGTGGCCTGCAGGTGACTGCTGCTGGTAAAATCGGAGGCTTCCGTGATCAGGCGGTAGTTGCCGGCACTGGTGGATTGGAGTCGCAGGAACAACGTATCATTTTCTTGGATGGTGGGGCGATATTCGAAGGTCAGGCTCGCCCCATCTCTACGGAACATGACGTTATTGGCATTATTCATTAGCTTTTGACCATCCATTCGGTTGACCTCTTTTTCGCCCTCGGAATAAAAGAAGGCGACGGCTCCGTCGGTAGTGATGTAATCGTTTCCGGAGTTCCGTTGCAGGGTCAATCGCATTTTTTCTGTTACCAGCTCATTCGTGTTACGGAATACCTGACTGACGGTCAGACCTCCTTTGTTGCTTTCTGTAAAGGCAACAGATAGGTTTGCAGCCGCAGTGGCACGCACAAAGAATGCCTGACCGCTTTGTAGGCGTGTGTAATTGGCCCCATTTGAATAGGCTCCAGAATTATTATTATAGGTGTTGGAAGTACGGGTAAAAGTTACATAACCACCTGTAGTTCCAGTACCACTAGTGCCGCTGGTATTCAAATTTGGATCCCACAGATAGATAGCATCATCTACGTTGTTCATATTTACCCCGGCGCTTCCAAGATCTACGGGGCAGGCATAAGGGTTGCCGACCATATAATATATACCTGCTGTAGCTCCGGTGATGCTAAAAGATTGGTTGCCTTGGCGAAGCGAACCGATAGCTTTGAGGGTAATTCGGTTCGATCCCGGTATTCCGCTTGCAATGTTGCCACTTCCGTAGTCGCCTGAGGCAAAAAGGAAAAAGCTTAATGGGTTGCCCGAGGAATTGAATAATGGTGTAGGGGCGTCTATTAGCTTAGTATCAGTGATATTCTCAAACGCTCCAGTGCTATTGTTCCAATACCGCATGGAGGCGTAGGGGCCATTGACCAAGCCAGTGGTTGAGCTGCCATTTCCTGCGGATCCAGTCCCGTCAGGCCCCCAGATTTCAACACCGGTGCCTGGAATAACAGATCCATTGTTTTGCCAATTATAATAAATACTGTTATTCGAACTACCCATAACCGGAGCGGTTATCATTCGCCAAGCACGCCTATTGGTTTCAAAATAGCGTTCAACGGTGACATCGCCGGAGATATAACCACCAGAGGAAGAACCCTCCCCGACTCGAGCGGTAGTGGAGGCGTTACTTTTCAATGTCAGGTTACCATTAGTGGTTAGGGTGCCAGCAGTGGGTGTCAGCGTCCCGGTCAGGCTCTGCATATTGCCGGCACCGGCTGTAATAGTGACACCAGCGCTGTTGTTGATTGCTAAGTTCGAGATTGTACCGGTTCCTGAGATGGTTTGGGCAGAGTTACCACCCATGGCCAATTTCCCACTTCCACTAATCGTTCCGTTGTTGCTTAATGTTCCTGTAATGGTCAAGGTAACGTCTGCTTCGATTGTAACGGTTCCACCTGATGCTACAGTAAGGTCATTAACCGTTTGGTTGGTTGATATTTGCAAGGTCCCCCCATTATTTACTGTTGCGCTGTTACCTGACGGAATGGTTGTTCCTCCCGATCTGTTTAGACGCAGTGTTCCGCCGGAAACTGTAGTGGAGCCTGTGTAAGTATTAGCCCCACTTAATGTTAGTGTGCCCGAATTTGATTTGACAATTGATCCAGGCCCACCAGATTCTGAGATAATTCCACTAATTGAATTATTCCCGGAGAAGGTAGCTGTGTAGGTATTTAATAAAAAGGTCGAAGTAAATGTAAATGTTCCATTATTTGCGTTGAAGGTGCATGATCCACCTAAAGCAAGTGATACATTAAATGTATGGGTATTGACGCTGGCATCTTCGTTTGAAAATCCAGCATCCACATTTATTGTACCCCCAGCAGCTGCATTAAAGGTTCTTGAATTAGACGCCCCACTTTTAAATGTTAAAGATTTTAGATTAAAAGTTTTGCCGTTTACAGTCATTAAAACCTGACTATTATTATCAATATTGACCCAGTTTCTTCCAAATGTTGTGTTGTAACTATTACACTGATTATCATCAGGGACCTGAACATGATAACCATCACATGTTCTGTACCATGGATTTTCGCTATCCCACCAATTCCCCCTTGCCGTTCCAGAGCGCCAATAAATAGTTTGCTGCGTAAATCCACAAATTGAAATTGAGGTAAGGCAGAATAAAAGAAAAAATTTTAACAAGTTTTTCCTCTTTAAGTGAAAAGTTGAAAAGCGTATACCGTGAATTTTGTTAGCTAATATTCTGTTGCTTTCCGCAAATGATTTAGCAGCAGAAATGAGATACGTAGAACGCTGACTCCGAGGGTTCAGATTCGTTGGCATGGCAATCGGATTTTGTATTAAATCATCATTAAAATATGTACGAAGTACACATTAACCAAAAACTGTCGAATAAATTTATCAACCTAACACGTGTTAGTTTAACAGATTTGGTTTTTTATGGTCAATACGCCTCAGATGCAGGTGGATCCTTCATATCGGGAAATTCAGGTTACTTGCATGTAGTTTTGTGGGTACCAGGCATTTATCTCAATTTATTATTCAAACCCATCGTTAAGAATTACTGTTGATGCGACTTTTAATCATCATACTATTCGCAACTTCTACTAGTTGTTTTGGGCAACAAAAAATAATATTACCCAAGGCATTGTGTATCGACCCCTTAATTCTTGGACAAAACGGGGTTAAAATTTGAGACAATTTCGGGTATTTTTTCTGTTTTACAAGGTTGATTTTTTTGTCCGTACTGGAGTAAGAACTGCTCCGGGGACTTTCTCCCCAGCGATCCATGCTTTCTGTGGTTGTTGTACCATTCGTAATACCGGTTAAAAATCATCTGAGCATGGTAGATCGATTCAAACTCATAACGCTCCACAACCTCTCGTTGAACATTGCTGTGCAAGGCTTCGATGTAAGCGTTTTCTTCAGGAGTAGCCACATGGGTAAATTCCTGATTCACACCCTTTTCTTTTAAAAACTGTCTTACTACTCCGGCAATGAACTGTGAGCCGTTATCGTTTCTAAGCGTTATGTTTTCAATCCTGTATTCCATCAGCAGTAGGGATAGCAGCACGATCACATCTCCTTTTTTGATGTTAAACCGAAGCATGTGAGTCAAGACCTTGCGGCTATACGCATCAATAACAGTCAACAGCAGCGCATTACGCTGAGCTCCATGGATATGGATGTACTTGATATCCATGCAAAGGTGCTCCAGCGGCTTTTCCGCCCGGATCTTCCGGAAGCGAACGAACTGTCTGGGAACACCAATAGAGCCAATTCTGCGGTTAAACAGCAGGTTATGGATCTTCATCAGCCGGTAGACTTTCTTATGGTTGATGATATATCCCTTTTGCTTCAGTTCATCCCAGACGTTCTTGTACCCATAGCAGCAGAACTCCTGTTGGAGAATCGATTCTACGTCTTTTACCAGGGCTGTATTATCGATCAGCTTTCCATCGGAAGTAACGGTCATTTCACTGGGCTTACGCCCACGCAGGCCATCTCCCCGCTTGTAGTAGAAGCTACTACGGGGCACTCCTGACCAGTTCATAAGACCTTGCTTACTTACCATAGGATTTGATTCAAACTGCTTGATTACCTCGACCGACGCTGCTCTAGGGATTGACTTTTTTTTAAAAGCTCAGTCTTGAACTCCAGTTCAATAGATTGCTTGGCCACTATGTTTTTTAATACCCGGATCTGCTCTTCCAGGGCGTCTACTTCCGGGTTACGCTGCCTAGAATAGGACTTAAGGCTAGCTACCCCCCCTTCGTTAAAGTTCTCCTTCCACCGTCTAAATACTGTGGGAGATAGGTTGTGTTTACGAAGGGTGGCGGTAACACCAAACTGATCTGCTTCATTAATGATAGCTAATTTCTCCGAAGCCGAGAAACTCCTTGGTGTTTTTGACATACTTCCTAAATTTAGTGACTTAATTGATTTTACAATTACTGTCCAGTCATTTAGGGAGTCAATACATTTTATTGACTAGGACGCTTAAATATAATCACTAGCCGCTGTGGTCTTGTATTTGGCTGAAGTCCAATTACGTCATTTCCTCTGGCCAATAAATTTGGGAATACTGTTTCCATTTCCAAATAGGATGTTGCTATCTCCCATCCCTCAACTCCAAATTTATTTAAAGTAGAATCACTAGGCACAACAGTAGTACTTGAAACGCGACGTTTAAATAATTCGTCACCTGATCTATAAGATTTATCTAAAGATTCAATTTTTTCAGCATCATAATAAACGGTTTTATATTCCCATTTATGTTTATTTTGACAGCTAGTAAATATGATTAATGCAACAAAAATTGAAAGTAATGATAGTTTGTTTTTCATAGCTCTTAAAATTTTATTTTTAGTTTACTTTAAGATTCCTTTTCTTATTTCTTGATATTCAGATTTACTTATTTCTCCCTTATCTAATAACCCTTTCAACTTACTTAATCTTACTTCTATGTAAGAAATTTCGTTTTGAGAATTCTGATTTTGTACTTTTAGATTATCTGAAATGAAGTTAAATAAAGTATTTGAAACTTTTCTATCCTCATCATTCATACTAAAATATCTTTCAAACACTCGTAAACTCTAATGTCCCTCCATACTCATTATCACATAAGGTTCTATCTTATTGATTATCCCCTCTTTGATAAATGTTCTCCTCCCCGTATGTGAGGATAATACTTCGGATAGTTGTCTCTTATCCTCCGTCCCCCTGCAGTATCCCCCGGGAACAACAAGGCCCTGTAATTTATTTTTTTACAGGGCTTTATAAACTTGTTTGTGGTGTGGGGCGAACAATCACCCTTTATAATCAGTTGAAGCGATAATCATTTTTGACTATCTTCTGAAACGCTTTATGGGCAAGAGTTTCAGCGAATTTTGTTTGCAGAAAAAACTGCTGTTTTCTGCTTTATAAAGATCTTTCTGAAGAGCACTGTGCTCGGGAAGTGCTCTGGTCGCTTTATAAAGGTAACAATTTATTTTAATTAAAAGTTATTCCAAAAGATTGCACAATGTTTGCTACTTAGTAGTTTTTGTGAGTACGTTATTGGGTTGCTTGAATCTGGTCCGCCTTGAAGTTGGTATACTGAATAAAGTGGACGGACTGGTTATTGCTGGTGCATTGATAGGGGTCTGTATAGGAGTGGATGTTGTAGTTACATCTTGATTTCTGAATTGTGCGCGCATCTTTTCAAGCGAAATCAATTTAACAGGTATAATAGGGTTCTTTTGATTAACTTTTATAGCCGGCTTGTTTACCATTTCAAAAAATGCTTGTTCGCTCTCATCAAATGTTCTCTCCAGATTTTTTGTGTTGTATTTCCGGCAATAGCCGAGTTTTTGGCAATCGGGACAAAGAAATGGGTCGCGCATAAATATTTTTCAGGACACTAAATCTAAATATTTCTGGAGACTTTTAGGCATAAGTATTCATTTCCCGTATCTTTCGGAATTATAAAGTATTAGTCACGCCGATAGACTCGTCTACGACATGGCTAATAGGGCCTTTACAAAGCTTTAATTTTCAGCCCTTTCTTTATATGCGCTGTGTTTCTTTGCCATATGAATCGTCATTCCAATGGACCCAAGCACAAACAGGCCAAATAGGAACCACCCTAACGCACTGCTATCCTTTTTTGGGGGTGTTGGGTCTGGTGTGGCCCCCGCTACGGGCGAAACGTCAGGTGGGGCAACAGGGGGTGGTTCAATTGGCTGGATGGTACTTGGAGTAGTGCCTGGTGCTGGAACTTTGGGCAGTAAGTCAAAGCCTGTATCTTCAAAAATTGACATGAGATGTGTGTTTATAATTTGATAATTCGGATTTCGCCATTTTGAAAAACTGAATACGCAAATGAGCCTACAACTCTGTATTCATGTCCTTCTATTTGAGTAGTGCCGGATATAATGGTCCAGTTCATGCGCTGCTCTCTAAGTACATTCACATCGAAAAGGCTATCACCATATCTATTGTGACAAGCTCTTAGTAAAGCCTGAATACGGTTGATTTCGGATAGTGCATTTTTCCTTAATTGGTTTTTTTCCTTCTCTCGCTCAAGCCTTTCAAGATAGGAACACTCCTCACTGCAATAACGACGATTTCCGTTTAATTGACTATGTAGCACTATTGTGCAAAAGCGGTATCTGCAGATCATTCTGTAAAATTTAGTTGTTCATAGATGGGTTTAATTGTGAACCGATGAATGTAATTCAGTAGTCCTCGCAAGGTGTAATAGATCTTTCCTGATCTTTTACTTTTTTTCTGACCCTTAGCAGAACTAATTTTTTTTGTTTTTGGATCAAAAAAGATTCTTTCTTCGCTGGGATGGTACTCAATTTCTCTTTGAGTCCTCATCAGCGCAAGCTTACGCTTTGATATTTTCAAAATGTGCATCACTCGTACATTATCAAGAATGATGAACTCTGGAGGCAAATTTGTTCTTAATACCTCCCTAACGGTGTCAGTGAGAGTTTCGATACTCTCTCGCAATGACCTTTGTGTTGATTTGTCCATGACATATCAATTAAATTATGACGGGTGGCTACCCCAATAATTAATTTAATTTCACGTATGTCACAAGCTCAGAACGAGCGGAGGTAATTTCGCCGGCAGTGCTACCGCCGCGTGTACAGTTGCAAGATAGTTCACATATTGTTACAACTTATCTTTTATTAAAAATATTTCGCTGCAAAGTGATGCAGTATAATGCATCATGTTACATTATTAACGCGCTCTATATATTATTATCAGAGACAATATATAATTTAGGTATCTATTCGCAAAACATATTACCAACCACTCACCACTTTTTATGCTACTAAGTCTAGTAGGACTAGCAGCCATAATAATTCCATTTCACCATAAGTTAGAGCATTGGGCCGTAAATAAGCTTGTTGAAAATAATAAACGAACAAGGCTAGAAGCAGCCAAACTTACTATACAGCAATTGGAAGAATAAAGAATCTACCTACATATTGAAGGTGTGCAAAATCTAAGAAGCAATAACCACTAAAAGCAAGTATATATCTTTACATAGCTTGACTTACACACCACAGATTAAAGATGGTAATCCCAAATGTCAAGTTAAGATAATAATATTTCATGTGTATGCTTTAAAATATTTGCTTGAATCAAATCAGTTGGAATATCATTTGCATCACCCCCAAATGGATCTTCGATTTCCTCCGCGATGAGTTCTAAGCTAGCTAAAACATAGAAAACAAAAATAACAATAGGAATTATCCAATAACCCAACTGAAAAACGAAACCAATTGGTAATGTCATTATATAAATAAATATAAACTTCTTGATAAAAACATTATAGGAAAAGGGTATAGGAGTATTTTTGATTCTTTCACAAGCTCCACAGATTTCTGATAAACTTTGTAGTTCGCTATTTAAAAAAAGTGTGTTATTAGGGCTCAAAATACCTTTTG
>VGFT01000002.1 GCA_016868775.1 Bacteroidota bacterium
TAAGCTGGGAAATTCAAATCTCTTATGTAGCTCCTGTGTTTGCACAAGGTACCTGGACGGCTTCTCCGGCTTCCCCGAACACCATGTTCACGGACGCAGCAGCCACCATCCCGTACACCGGAACACCAGCTACAACTATTTATGTGAAGCCCACCGTGAATACAAACTACTCGGTCAGTTTCACCACACCTACACCTTGTCAGTCAGCCATCGCTACCATACCGGTGAACGTCACTAACCCCGTGGTGGGATTGGTCGTTGCCCCTGCTACTCGTGCGGTTTGCTTGGGCGGAAGCACTACGTTTAATGCTTCTGTTACCAGTGGCGGACCGATCACGTATCAGTGGGAGCGCAGCATCGACGGAGGCCTGACCTACAGCGCCATCACTGGTGCGACCAGCGCTACTCTGACAATCAGTGGCGTTACGCAAAACATGACCGGTTATCGTTACCGCGTCGTGGCTACTGCCGCTCCTTGCGGATCGGTTACTTCCAACGTTGCTACGCTTACGGTAAATGCCCTGCCGGTTGTTACAATCAGCGCCCCGGCTGTTCGCTTGGTGCCCGGCCGTACCACCACCATTACCGCAACCAGCACCCCGCCGGCGGCACCAAATGGTTGGTCCTGGACCTACAACGGTGGCGCCATCCCCGGCACCACGAATACCCAATTGGTCAATATTGATCAACTCGGGTCTTACCAAGCAACCGTAGTAGATGTGAACGGATGTACCAATAAGTCAAACAGCCTGGTGATTTCTGCCGAAGCGACCGATAAACTCTGGATCTATCCGAACCCCACGGTGAACGGTGCCTTCCAGGTTCGTCTGTACTTCGCCGGTGACCTGGCAGAGAAGCGCGTAGTTACGATCTACAACCCGCTGGGACAAGTGATCGAAAGCCGCGACTTCACCCTGGTACGTGGATCCGCTCCGTATCAGCGAATGGACTTCAACCTCGGTGGCGGTGCCACTGCCAAAGGCGCCTATGTCGTCAAGGTAGCACACCAATACACCGGCAAGGTTATCTCCGGAATCATCCTGGTACAATAATCAAAACCTTTGAATAGCAAAAGCCCCTCTCACGAGGGGCTTTTTTGTTAGGTGGTTTATAAATCAGAGATTTTAAACTATTCAAACTATTCAAACTGTCTAAGCCTTTATCTTATCCCCCTCGTCCGCCGAAGCCTTGGCGTAGGAGGGCTCATTCTTTTGTAAGCATTGATCAACCCATTCGTAGACGCATCATGGGTGGTAACCGGAGTATTATTCTCCAGCTCCGGTAAAATTTTATTGGCCAACTGCTTACCCAGTTCCACACCCCATTGATCGAAACTGTAAATGTTCCAGATCACTCCCTGATAAAAGATCTTGTATTCGTAGAGGGCGATCAATTCGCCCAAGGTAAATGGCGTAAGCTGTTCCAATAAGAACGTATTGGTGGGCTGATTGCCCCGAAAGGTCTTGTAAGGCAGTAGCGCCTCGATCTCACTGGCGGTATGTCCGGCTTTTTTCAGTACTCTAAGCGCCTCCGCTTTGGTCTTTCCATTCATCAATGCCTCCGTTTGGGCAAAGAAATTGCTGAGTAGTTTTTGATGATGGTCGGTTAACGCATGATGCGGTTTTGCAGAGGCAATGAAATCACACGGAATAAGCGACGTTCCCTGATGAATGAGTTGATAAAAGGCATGTTGACCATTGGTGCCGGGCTCTCCCCAGATCACCGGTCCGGTTGTGTAGGAAACTGGTTTGCCGTTTCTGTTCACCGACTTCCCATTGCTCTCCATATTCCCCTGCTGAAAATAGGCGGGGAATCGATGCAGGTATTGATCATAAGGTAAAATGGCCTCGGTAGCGGCACCTAAAAAATTAGTGTTCCAGATGCCGACAAGGGCCATCACCAGCGGGATGTTTTCCCGCTCCGGTACTTGCCACACATGTTCATCGATGTGCTCGGCGCCCTTGAGCAGTTGCTCAAAATTTTTATATCCGACGGTGAGGGCGATGGAAAGCCCGATGGCACTCCACAGCGAATATCGTCCGCCTACCCAATCCCAAAACACGAACATGTTTTTTGGATCGATACCAAATGCTTCAACGGCCGAACGGTTGGTGCTCAGCGCCACAAAATGTTTGGCGATGTGTTTGGGCTGCTTGGCTTTTTTCAAAAACCAGGTACGGGCTGTTTGGGCATTGGCCATGGTTTCCTGCGTGGTGAACGTCTTGGAGGCGACCAGAAAGAGTGTGGTTTCCGGATCGATCCCTTTCAGGGTTTCGCTGATGTGTGCCCCGTCCACATTAGAAACAAAATGAACCTTAATCCCGGGCAGCCAATAGGGGCGAAGGGCTTCGGTGACCATTAGCGGACCCAAATCACTCCCTCCAATACCAACATTGACGATGGTCCGGATCTTTTTATTCGTGTATCCCCGAAACTTTCCACTATGCACCGATTCACAGAAGGATTTCATTTGTCGCCTGACCTTCTCGATCGCAGGCATCACGGCTTCTCCATCCACTTTCCAATCTTTTTTTGAAAAACTGCGCAGTGCCGGATGCAACACGGCCCGCTGTTCGGTCCGGTTGATCCGTTCGCCTTTTCTCAGCCCCTCCAGGGCTTGTCGGACCTTAGTCTCTTTTGATAATTCAAATAGGACATTCAGTATTTTCTCGTCGATTCGGTTCTTGGAATAATCGAAGACCAATTGTTTGGTACATAGCGCCATTTTCTGAAACCGTGCGCCATCTGCGTCAAAGGCTTTTCGGATCGAAAATTTCTTTCCTTGCTTCGACAACTTTTTGAGCGTTGACCAGGCAGCAGTGGAAGTGGGATCGACGGAAGGAAACATGATCAAATGTATTTATAAAGATCGGAAAGCGCTTAGGGTGGTGTCAATCATAGGCCGACTGATATCGAGGTGCGTCACCAGTCGCACCCGATTGGGGGCGATGGCGTAGGCCAGGATTCCGTGTTGTTTTAAATCGGCTACTAAACCGGGGGCTGACTTTCCTTCTACCAATTCAAACATCAGAATATTGGTTTCAACGGGCAGTACGAACTTGACAAAAGATTTTTTTGCAATCTCTTCGCTCAGGAGTTGTGCATGGGCATGATCTTCCGCCAGTCGATCGATGTGATGATCCAATGCATAGACACCGGCCGCTGCGAGGTAACCGGCTTGTCTCATCCCGCCGCCAAAAACCTTACGAATACGGCGCGCTTTTTTGATGAAATCCGCATCGCCCAGTAAGACACTGCCAACCGGACAACCCATGCTTTTGCTAAAACAGACAGAGGCGCTGTGAAAGAGCCGCACGTAATCTTTCGGGTTCTCTTTTTTTGCAACGATCGCATTCCAGACCCGGGCGCCATCTAGGTGAAGCCGCAACCCGTTTTCCGCACATACATTCCGAATGGATTCGATCTCCTTTAGGTCATAACAACTGCCCCCGCCGCGGTTGGAGGTGTTTTCAAGTGACACCAAGCTGGTATGGGCTCGGTGTACATCGTCGGGTTGGATGGCTGTTTTGACTTGTGTTGCGGTCACCCGTCCCCGGTCGCCTTCAAGCAACTTGACCGAGGCGCTGGAATTAAATGCGATCCCGCCTCCTTCGTATTGATAGATGTGTGAGTTGATGTCGCAAATGACCTCATCACCCGGTTGGGTATGGCATTTGATGGCGATCTGGTTGGTCATGGTGCCGGAAGGGCAATAGAGTCCGGCCTCAAATCCAAAATAGGATGCGGTTCTTGCTTCCAGTTCGTTTATGGATGGGTCTTCTCCAAAGACATCATCGCCCACGGCGGCTTGGTGGATCGCAGACAGCATTCCAGGGGTGGGGCGGGTGACGGTATCCGAACGGTAATCGATCGGGGTATTCATGATGGCGAAATTACCGAATGAGGCGCTTACTCCCTTCTCTTATTACCTTCGTGTAAATTCAGTCACATGCCCTCATTTGATATAGTTAGTAAGGTCGATGCGCAGGCGCTCGACAATGCCGTCAACGTGACCACCCGTGAAATCACCAATCGGTTCGATTTTAAGGGAAGTCATGTCGTGATCGAACTCTACAAAAAAGAATTCACCCTGAAACTGGAGACCGACGACGACATGAAAATGCGTCAGCTGCTCGATGTCCTGATCAACCGGGCCAATAAACAAGGCATCGCACCCGAGGCATTTGATCTTTCCAAGGAAGGTTCCGTCAGCGGGAAGGTTTGGAAAAAATCGGTCAAGGTCCGTAACGGCCTGGCACAGGAAGATGCCAAAAAGGTGGTGAAGCTCATCAAGGATAGCGGACTCAAAGTGCAGGCGGCCATTCAGGACGACCTGGTGCGGGTCACCGGTAAAAAGATCGACGACCTGCAGGCCGTGATCCAGTCCTGCCGCAGCGCCGACCTCGGACTGCCCTTGCAGTACGTGAATATGCGGGATTGACCCATTTGGGCATACCGCCTTATTGGCGTATATTTGCATCCCTTAAACATTGACGGTTACGGCAAAATCCGTATCCCCTTAAAAATCATACAGTTATGAGACAAGGAATCCACCCCGATAGCTATCGGTTAGTCGTTTTCAAAGACATGAGCAATGGCCACAGTTTTCTCAGCCGTTCCACCGCTGCTTCGAAAGAAACCGTGAAGTGGGAAGATGGCAATGAATATCCGGTCATCAAGTTGGAGATCTCCAGCACCTCCCATCCTTTCTTTACCGGAAAGAACATGCTGGTAGATACCGCTGGTCGAATCGACAAGTTCAAAAAGAAGTACGCGAAAAAAGCGTAATCGAATACAACATGACATTCACAACCTCTCGATACCGGGAGGTTGTTTATTTTTAGGGATACCCATGTCGACCTTTCATTACCTGGAACCTCCTACGCAAGCGGTTACCCTGTATCCGTTCACGCTGATGCGAGCGGGGATCGATCTGCCGGTTGGCCTGCTCCCGCTTCGAGAAAAATGGCCTCTTCTTTTTCGTCCACTCAACAAAAAGAAAAAAAATCTTTACACGATCTCGTCAGCTGTTATGCCATCAGCCCGGTTGTGTCAGTCGATCGCCTCGCTCAAGAAAGGTCAATCCCTTTTCACAAAAGAAGGAGATTGGATCGCTACGGCTGCACGGATCGATCGAATTCCCCCTAAGCCCCATGTCCCCGATAAAAAAATCGGTTATCCCGTTCTTTTCCTAAGATATCCTTGGGATCTGTTAACAGGGTTGAACCGGGCAGTCGAGATGGATTTTTTATTGTTGACCATGGGTAAGAAATCCGACATACCTGCTTACGTAAAAATTATCGGAAAGCATCCGGTATTTCTCGCGAAAGGCGCTCGGTTGATGCCCTGTTTTTTGAATACGGAAAGCGGACCGATCTACATCGGAAAGCGGGCAGAGGTGCAGGAGGGAGCGATGATCCGCGGACCTTTTCTGTTGGGTGATCGTTCGGTGGTGAAAATGGGAGCCAAGATTTATGGTCCGGCAGTAGCGGGTGCCAGTTGTTTACTGGGCGGAGAGATCAAACGCTCTTTGTTGTTTCCCTTTAGCAACAAAGTACACGATGGATACATGGGTGATTCCGTGATCGGCTCTTGGTGCAATTGGGGAGCGGGTACCAGTAATTCCAATTTAAAAAATACTGCGGGAGCGATTGAAGTGGAAGTGGGGGGGAGGAATGTGTCGGTGGGACAAAAAGCCGGTGTATTCATGGGCGACCATTCCCGCACGGTGATCAACAGTTCACTCAACAGTGGTACAGTGATAGGAGTGAGTGTACAGGTGGGCAATGAGGGACTCCCGCCCAAACGAATCTCTAGTTTTCGCTGGATGGATGGAACTCGATATCAGTTGAAGCAGGCATTGGTTCACATCGAGCAGTGGAAAGCCCTGAAAGGGCAAAAACTCGAACGGGAGGAGATCGAACGATTGAAATATATTTTTAAAACAGATCAATGATGACTATGCGCAAACAGATCGCTGCGGCCAATTGGAAAATGAATTTGACCCAGCCGGAGGTAAAAGCGTTGTTGGATCAACTCTTGACGGAGCCGATCTCTTTGCAATCCCATGAGGAAGTGGTGCTGGCCGTTCCGTTTTTATATCTCGAGCAGGTTCGTCAGCGCATTGAATCATTGAACGGATATCGGTTGGCGGCGCAAAATTGTCACCAGAAAACTGCCGGTGCGTTTACCGGAGAGGTTTCTGCAGCCATGCTGGCTTCCATGGGAATAAAGGATTGTGTGATCGGGCATAGTGAGCGACGTGAATACCAAGCGGAAAGCGATGCGCAGCTTGCGGAGAAAGTAGATCGTTGTTTGGAGGTGGGTATTCGCCCCATTTTCTGTTGTGGGGAGTCGTTGTCTGTCAGAGAATCCGGAAAACAAAATGAGTTCGTAGGGGCACAGGTGCGGGCGGGACTATTCCATTTGTCTGCCGAATCGATTTCCGGCATCGTAATCGCTTACGAGCCCATTTGGGCCATTGGAACGGGCAAGACGGCCAGCAGTGCTCAGGCGCAGGAAATGCATGCGGCCATTCGGGCGGTATTGACGGCACACTACGGAAAGGAAGTTGCCGAACAGATCCCCATTTTATATGGAGGAAGTGTGAAGGCCTCGAATGCGGCTGAATTGTTTGGATGCACGGATGTGGATGGCGGATTGGTGGGGGGTGCTTCCTTGAATGCGACTGAGTTCCGCCAGATCATTGCGGCCCTGAAATAACCCTTTGCATGACCCATCCAAAACGACTACGAGTACTCTGGTTGTGTAGTTGGTATCCCTCGTCGGTGGATTTATTTTCCGGAGATTTTATTCAGCGGCATGCGGAAGCCGTTTCCGAATACGCCGATATTCATGTTCTGCATGCGATCGGTAGTCCGTCACACCATGCTTATTCCATTGCCAAAGACGACCGAACGCAAGCGTTGCGCGAGTGGATCGCGTATTACCCGACTCAGCGTTGGGACCAGCGATGGCTGAGTGCGCTGGGGTGGTTGCGCGCCATGGGGCGGATGGTTCGCGCGTATCAATTTGCTTATGGATTGCCCGATCTGGTGCACGTACAGATTCCTTATAAGTCAGGTTTGATCGCTCGTTATTTGCTGGCCCGTTTTGGGGTGCCTCATGTGGTGACGGAACATTGGGGCATCTATCAAGTAAAAACGGCCGATCGATTTGAGAATCGTTCTTTTTTATTTCGGCTGATCACCCGACTGGGGTACAAGAAGTCAGTCTGTTCGATTTCGGTTAGTGATTACCAGTCCCGCCAACTCCAAACCTATTTAGGCGCGTTGTGTTCACGGACGATCTACAACGTGGTTGACACCCGTTTTTTTTATTTTGTTGAGCGGGCGGTTCGGCCATTCACGTTTTTGCACGTTTCGGACTGGAGTGAGAATAAAAATCCGGAGGGGATCCTTCGTGTGTTTGATCGCTTGCACCGGGCGTTTCCGCAAACGCGATTGATCTTGGTAGGCGGTAAGGGAGATCGTGGGGAGTGGATTCGTCAGTTGGCGAAGGACCGTTCGGCGGCTATTTATTGTGAAGGCGAGGTTACGTATGGAACCGTTGCCGGATTTATGAAAGAGGCGGATTGCTTTGTGTTGAATAGTTCTATGGAGAATTCTCCGTGTGTGATCGGGGAGGCATTGTGTGCCGGACTTTCCGTTATCGCAACAGACGTAGGAGGGGTATCCGAATTGATCGATCCCGTTTGTAGCAGACTGATTCCCGTGGGCGACGAGCCAGCACTTTATTTAGCGATGCAAGAAGTGATGCAAAACAGCGAAGGGCTCAATCGGCGGGAGATCGCCGAGCGTGCTAAAACTCGTTTTTCGTATCAAACGATCGGCCGCCAGTTGGATGAAGCGTATCGGGAGGCCTTGGGTATGCGTAGCTTGAATTAGCTTTTTAATTGTTCGATCAGGTCGATATATTGCTGCATGGCTGACGGGGTATCCATTCCCTTTAGATCGGTCCATGCCTGGTGTTTGGCCTTATTGACAAAGTCGAACGGGTTAGCAGGCGGATCGGTTAGACAATCTCCCTCGGTCGCTTGCTTATACAAACTATAAAGACGAAGCAGGGTTTCGTTACTGGGTCGCTCGGTGAGCGTTTTGCTGGTGGCGACGGCTTCTTCGAATGTTGCCTGGAGGGTATTTTCCATGTTGCTTTATTTGATCACTTCGGGAATGGCTTTTCCGATCGATCCACTCGGCATTTGGATTCGAAGCAGACTAGCCAGGGTGGGGGCGATGTCGGTCATGTAGGTTTCGCGAATGACTCTACCGGGACGAATGCCCCAGCCGTACCAAAGCAGCGGAATATGGGAGTCGTACGGATTCCAAAGTCCGTGGGTGGTGCCGGTTTTTCCGTAGGCATCAATGTAATTCGACTTTAAAATAATTTGCAGGTCGCCACTTCTAAGGGGGTGATAGCCATTGTTCAGCATGTTGCGAACCTTTTCATTTAGGGGGATTGTATTCAGTTCCTCTAGGGGGAAGATCCGGTCAACGCCGGGCTCCAGGCGTATCCATTGCATGATCTTTTCCGACACGGATTTCCGGTCGATCTTGGCGGAATCAAGTGCTTTTCTGTTTAGATGAATTTGGTAGTTGTCGTCGCTCACGATGAGGTTGGCGATCAGGTATTCTTTTTGCAGCGATTGATTTATTTGGTTGATCAGTCCCATGAAAAATACCCTTCCCCCCGGCATTTTATTTTCTTGCATGTATTCTGGTACGGGGGCTGCTCCGTGGTCGGCGCTTAGGAATACGGTGTATTGTCCGGCCCCAACTTCCTTATCCAGGAATCGAAGAAATTCACCCAGCTCTCGGTCCATCCGTAAAAAGCCATCTTCGGCCTCAACGGAGTTGGGTCCGTAGGAATGGCCGATGTAATCGGGCGAGGAGAAACTGATCGCGAGCAAGTCGGTGATGGGGTCTTTCCCCAAGGTATCGGCTAGCAACGCTTTTTTTGCAAACTCAAAAGTGAGCGAGTTGCCGTGGGGGGTGGTCAGGATCTTGCTATAATCCTTTCCGATATAGGCGGATAGGTCGTAAGGAAGTTTTTTCCCAAACATTGGATTTTCGTAGGATTTCTCATCGTCTGTACTGGCGGTATAGGTATTGGCCGGATAGAGTGTGTTCCATCCCATTTGGTAAAACGCATCCGGGCGTTTTGAATCGTTGTATTGCTTCACCCAATTGGGAAGCTCGTTGCGGTAGTAGGTGGAGGTTACCCAATTGCCGGTTTTGCTATCGTACCAATAAGCGGCATTGGCACTGTGGCCGGCAGGTAAGATGGCCCCTCGGTCTTTCAAGGCGATGCCCACCACTTTGGAACGGAATTGGGTGGCCATGCGCAATTCATCGCCGATGGTGTTGGTGAGGAGGTTACGCGGACTCATCAGTCCGCTAGTATTATCCGAGCCGACGGTTTTAACGGTTTTATCGTCTGTACAATAGACAGTGGCTTGTTTGTCTTGGTCCCACCACGCATTTCCGGTGATGCCGTTGATGGAAGGCACTGAGCCGGTGTAGACGGAAGCGTGTCCGCAGGCGGTAACTGTTGGCGTGTAGGGGATGAAGGTGTTTTCGCAGGTAGCGCCTTGGTTCAGCAACCGTTTGAATCCGCCATCGGCGGCGTACCGATTTTGGTATCGATAGAGATAATCCCATCGCATTTGATCGAGGATGATGCCCACTACCAGCTTGGGACGGGCCGGGGTGTTGGATTGAGACCAACTGTTTAGTCCAATGAAGAGGGCAATAAGGATGAGGAAATATTTTTTCATAGTTCTTTATTCAGGGTTTTAATGGGGGTACAATGTTCGGCCAGGATTCGGACTTTTTTTCTATGTTTTACAATGGTGATGCTGCAGCGTTGGCGATCGTTGAATTCTTCACCGTGGTAGAATCCTTTGCCGCTCCAGATGGTATTGACGACGGCGGTGTTTCCATCGAGTTGGATGGTTACTTCTTCCCTTTTCATGGTCTGGAGGGTGTACACATTTGATCCGGCGGTAGACACCAAACTAGCCCGATCGAAGGTGTTGCCGGATTGCGTAAAATAGAGATAGCCGGGAGAGAGCACAGAATCGACCAATGCGGAGTCTTTTTTTTGCCATCCGGTATCGAAGCGTTCGATCACTTTTAGCACTTCTGCCTCGGTCAGTACCGCCTCTGGCTGGCAGGTCCAGCCGATCAGTGCGAACGTCAACATCCAGTACCTTGACATGGGGCAAAGATACTGGCAATGTGGGGTGTTTGGTTCTTTGCTGGTGTTTGAATCAGCGGCGATTTCGTGTGGAGAGGAAATTTTTAAATTCCGTTAACGGAAGGGAGCTTAGGTTGCGGTCGGCGGTCAGTCCTCCTTTTTGCGCTACCAGCACGCCGTAGCGGGTGTCGTCGAATCCGGCGATTTCATGTGCATCCGGATTGATGGATATCCATCCACCTTTATCGAGCACGTAGGGGATCCATTTCCAATCGATGTCGAGTCGGCGTGGGTGGGCGTTGAGTTCAATGACTACGCCGTTGGCCACGCAGGCGTCGATGATTTTTTTGTGATTGATTGGGTATCCTTTTCGGCTCAGGAGGAGTCGGCCGGTTGGGTGTCCCAAGATGGTGGTAAATGGATTTTCAATGGCTTTGATCAATCGCGACTGGGCCTTTTCTTCGGTCATGCGAAGTTGGCTGTGAATGGAGGCGATCACCAGGTCGAAGGTTTCTAGGATCTCCTTGGGGTAGTCCAGTTCTCCGTCGCCCAAAATATCTGCTTCAATGCTTTTGAATACATGAAACGGTTGGGTGGAAGTTTCCTTTTCGAGTTGTTGGTTAAGGGAATCGATCTCGGCTTGTTGTTGGTGAATTTGTTCGATGGAAAGTCCTTTGGCATAAAAAGCTGCTTGGGAGTGGTCTGAGATCACCAGGTATTCCAGGTTCAGGCGTTTGGCTTCCCGGGCCATGGCGGCGATGGAGTCGGAGCCATCGCTCCAGGTACTGTGGCTATGGATGAGGCCTCGGATGTCGGTTGGTTGGATCAAGTTGGGTACGCCCTTTGTTTTGCTTCGTTCGATCCAGCATGCGTCGGATCGAAGAGCGGGGTCGAGGTAGGGGAGTTTGAGGGCCGTGAAAATTTCTTCTTCGGTAGTTGCCGGATTTGGCGTTTTAAAGAGGGGGATTGCTGTTAGGAATTCTTCTGAGGCGGTGGTTTGGAACAATCGGCCGATAAAGGGTTCGTTTCCGTCCAGCAGTCGCAGCCGCAATCCGTTGGTCAGCTGATACAACACACCTGTATCATTTTCTTCAAGAAGTGCTGGGGGTTGGGCGGTTTGAAAGATGGCTTTGGTTTGTGTGCGGGTGGATTGCGTCACAAAGGTTAGTTCATCAATGGTGGGGTCTTGTCGGCGGTAGCTTCCGGTAACCGCAACGTTTTCAGAGCCCAGGCATTTTTTCAAGAATCCGTCGATCTGTGGAAACAGTACCTCCACTTCTGCCCAGAGAAAATGACCTTGGTGTTGCAGGTAATATTCGATGGCTTCCTGGATGTTGTGTTGTGTTTTGGCGCCAAAGCCTTTGTAAAGGGTCAGCCGGTTTTCCTGGCAGGCGTAGAGCAGTTCACCCAGTGTTTCGATCTCCATTTCTTTCCATACGATCTGGATCTTTTTGGGTCCGAGTCCTTTTATATGCAGCATTTCCAGCACGCCGACCGGTGTGGCGCGTTCCAATGCGACAAGCGCGGGGAGTTCTTTTGTTTCGAGTATTTCGCGAATGCGCTCGGCTGTTTTGCCCCAGAGTCCGCGGATCTTTCCGATCTGATCGGGCGGGTAGGTGGAAAGGGGGTAGTCTAATTTATCGACCGTAAAGGCGGCTGCACCCAGAATCTTGGTTTGGGTGGGGTCAAGCCCGTGGATGTCCATCAGCTTGCCCAGTCGTTCCAGTTGTTCGGCGATCTCCGCGTTGGTCATGTTGCAAAGGTAGGCGGGGGTAAAAAAAAGTCCCCCGGAAACGGGGGACTACTATTACTTTCGAAAGCGTTTGAAGATTACTTCTTCTTCTTCTTAGCGGCTTTCTTCTTAGCAGCTTTCTTCTTCGGGGCTGCTTTTTTCTTAGCTACTTTTTTAGCAGCTTTCTTTTTGGGAGCTGCTTTTTTAGCGGCTTTCTTTTTTGTTGCCATTGTTTTGAATTTAATGGTTGGCAAAATGGGTTAACGATAGTAAAAATAATAATTATTTTACTTCACCCAAATTTTTTTCCACAAAGTTCAAAAGGGACGATCAGGCCTCAACGCCGTTCACCGATACAAATGTTTTGTTGTTGCGTCCTTTTTTGAACTCAACAACACCATCGGTGAGTGCGAATAATGTAAAATCTTTTCCAACACCAACATTCTTTCCGGGATGATAAACGGTGCCGCGTTGACGTACCAATACGTTGCCAGAAACAGCGGGTTGTCCGCCGAATATTTTTACGCCGAGGCGTTTGCTTTGTGAGTCGCGACCGTTCTTTACGCTGCCTTCTCCTTTCTTATGTGCCATGATGCGATAAGTTTAGTGAGATTAATTCCAATTAAAATTAAGCGATGTCTGTAACTTTTATTTGGGTGTAAGCGGTGCGGTGACCTTTCTTTTTATGAAAGCCTTTGCGACGCTTTTGTTTGTAAGCGATCACGGTGTCTCCTTTTACGTGTCCGAGGATCTCGGCCTTGACGGTTCCTTTATTGGCGCCAACGGAGAGCTTTCCGCCAGCATCCACCAGCAATACTTCCAGGGCTACGGCATCTCCGGCGGTACCCGGGAGCTGGGGAACGTAGAGGGTTTGGTCTTTCTCCACTTTGTATTGTTGACCGGCTATTTTTACGACTGCTACCATAACAAAAATTTGGAACGCAAAGGTAGGCGGAAAATCTTAACCGACCAACAGAAAACCAGCCCGGTAGCGCCATTTCTTGGGGCGGTCCCCTTTACCTTTGGAGGGACATATCCCGATGAAATTCAAGTCTTTTCTGGCACGTCCCTTTGCGCAATTTGTACACAAGGGCATACAGCGCTCAAAAGCCACGGCTGTCTCCGATCAGCATTCGATTCTCGAGATGCTTTTGCTGCAGGGGCGTAAAACCCGGTATGGGAAGTCGCTTCATCTTGATCAAGTAAATGATTATGAGGGATTTAAGTCGGCAGTGCCCATTATGGATTACGAGGGTTTTCGCCCGTGGATCGAGCGGGTGAAGGCGGGGGAGTCGGACGTACTCTGGAGGGGTCGACCGATTTATTTTGCCAAGACCTCCGGCACCACCAGTGGGGTAAAGTACATTCCCATCACCAAGGATTCCATCCCCAACCATATACAGACGGCCCGCAATGCCTTATTGTGTTATATGGCCGAGACGGGAAATACGGCCTTTGCGGATGGAAAGATGATCTTTTTATCGGGTTCACCCGAGTTGGAGCGGGTGGGGGGTATTCCGACTGGACGGCTGAGTGGCATTGTCAACCACCACATCCCAGCATACCTGCGCACCAACCAACTTCCCAGTTATGGGACCAACTGCATAGAGGACTGGGAGCAAAAATTGGAAAAGATCGTGGAGGAGACCTGGAACAAGCCCATGACGCTAATTAGCGGTATTCCCCCGTGGATGCAGATGTATTTTGATGCCCTCACGCAGCGTACCGGGAAAAAAGTGGGTGAGTTGTTCCCGCATTTTCAAGTGATGGTGCAAGGCGGGGTGAATTTTGAACCGTATCGGTCGCGCTTGATGGAGAGCATCGGCCGACCGGTGGATACGATTGAATTGTTTCCGGCCAGTGAGGGATTTTTTGCGTTTCAGGATACCTTGACCGAACCGGGTTTGTTGTTGAATACCCGAAGCGGCATATTTTTTGAATTTGTTCCGCTGGCTGAGATTGGCAAAGCCGATGCGCGAAGGTTGTCGTTGGCGGAGGTTCGGTTGGGAGAGCAATATGCGCTGATCATCAATAGCAATGCGGGGCTTTGGGGATATAACATCGGGGATACGGTTCGTTTTGTTTCGTTAGATCCGTATCGGTTGGTGGTAACGGGTCGCATTAAGCATTTTATTTCGGCATTTGGGGAGCACGTGATCGGGGAGGAGGTGGAGTCGGCCATGCGGCTGACAGCGGATGCTTTTAACGTGTCGATTACGGAGTTTTCGGTAGCACCGATGGTGAGTCAGGGACAGGGGCAGTCGCATCACGAATGGTGGGTCGAGTTTCAGCAACCACCGCAAGATCTTGCCGCGTTTGCCACTTATCTGGATGAGCGGTTGCGGGAGAAAAACGTATATTACGATGATTTGATCAGCGGCCACATTCTTTCGCCTTTGCGAATTCAACCGGTGCAGCCGGGTGGATTCATTGAGTACATGCGCTCGGTTGGGAAGCTGGGTGGACAAAATAAAGTCCCCCGCCTGAGCAACGATCGAACATTGGCGGAGGGATTGACCCCTTGGAAGATGAACGCAAACGGATGAGTACGCAGCAACCTTTCCCCAAAAAACGATTGGCCTTATTTGGTTCTACCGGATCCATTGGCACGCAGGCCTTGGAGGTGATCCGGTCCAACACCGATCGCTTTGAGGCTTCTATTCTAACGGCTCAAAGCAATGAGGAACTTCTGATCAAACAGGCTTTGGAGTTCATGCCGCATACGGTCGTGATTGGCGATCCCGCCCGATACCAAAAAGTAAAAGAGGCGTTGCAGGGGAAACCCATCACCGTTATGAGTGGCGAGAAAGCGTTGGAGGAAGCGGCTTCCCTTGATGCATATGATATGATGTTGGCTGCCATTGTTGGATATGCCGGATTGCGTCCTACTTTATGTGCGTTGGACAATGGGAAATCGATTGGCTTAGCCAACAAGGAGACGTTGGTGGTAGCGGGGGACATTGTGATGCAGAAAGCGTTTCAGAAACGGGTGCCGATCATTCCGGTTGACTCCGAGCATTCCGCAATTTTTCAGTGTTTGGTGGGGGAAACGCGCAATCCGATCGAAAAAGTGATCCTGACCGCTTCGGGCGGACCTTTTTTGGGGAAGAAACCCAATTTTTTGGTCAACGTCAAACGCGAGCATGCCTTACAGCATCCCAATTGGAGCATGGGAGCGAAGATCTCCATTGATTCGGCTACCTTGATGAACAAGGGTCTGGAAATGATCGAGGCAAAATGGTTATTCAATCTTCGGCCCGATCAAATACAAGTGGTGGTGCATCCGCAGAGCATTGTGCATAGCTTGGTTCAATTTCAGGACGGCAGTCTGAAGGCTCAAATGGGATTGCCGGATATGAAATTGCCCATCCAATATGCCATGGCCTTTCCGCAGCGAATCCCCAATGATTTTCCCCGTTATGACTTCAAAAAAGTCAGCACCCTTACGTTTGAAGAGCCCGATCTGCGTACGTTCCGTAACCTGGCCTTGGCGCAGGAGGCTCTGGAAAAGGGGGGCAACCTGCCTTGTGTGCTCAATGCTGCCAACGAAATTGCGGTGTTTGCTTTTTTGCGCAACCGGATCAACTTTTTGGATATGACTACGGTCATCGAAAAAACGATGGCACAGGTGCCGTTTATCCAGCAGCCCAGTTTGCAGCAGTATTTTGACAGCGACGGGGAAGCGCGTAGTTTTGCAGCTGATTTAATTCATTTATGACAGTTCCCGCCCTCGGCGGGTTTTTTATCTATGCACATGATACCAATTGCAATTGCTTGGAGCGAGGTGGGCATCAAAGCCGGTCAGTTGATCCTTTCTCTTTCCATTTTGGTGATCTTACATGAGTTTGGTCACTATATCACCGCCCGCTGGTTCGGCTGTCGGGTAGAGAAGTTCTTTTTGTTCTTTGATCCCTGGTTTTCTCTCTTCAAAAAGAAAGTGGGTGAAACCATTTACGGCATCGGCTGGCTTCCGCTGGGCGGCTATGTAAAAATCGCCGGCATGATTGATGAAAGCATGGACAAAGAGGCAATGAAAAAACCCCCGCAGCCTTGGGAGTTTCGTAGCAAACCAGCCTGGCAGCGCTTGATCGTGATGTTGGGTGGTGTGATCATGAACATCCTTACGGCCTTTGTGATCTATGCAATCATCTTAATCGTTTGGGGAGATCAGAAAGTTCCCTTCAGCTCCATGAAATACGGGGTGCATGTAGGTGACAGCACGCTTTGGAAGATCGGATTTCGTAATGGGGACCGGATTGTTGGCGTAGATGGGCAAGAAGTGTACGACCTCACCCGGTTCAAGAAAAAACTCATCACCAGCACCAAGGTGCAGCTGGAACGTGATGGCCAACGGCTGGAACTGGCCATGCCGGAAAATTTTGTAGAGCAACTGGTCGAAAACAAGAACCAACCGCGAAAAGGGTTCATCGAGCCCCGCATTCCCGCTTGGGTGTATCAAGTATCCGATACCGCTGCTGCCTATCGCTCCGGTTTGAGGAACCAAGACCGGATCGTGGGCATCGATACGGTGAAGCTTCAGTTCTTTGATGAGCTCGCCGATCAGCTGCAAACCAAAAAAGGACAGTTAGCGGTGTTGACTGTTAACCGCAACGGACAGGATACCAGTTTCAAGGTACAGGTGAATGAGCAGGGTCAGATCGGATTTTATACGTACAATAAATTGAAACAACTCGACAGTTTGGGCTGGATACGCCTGGAGGTTACTAAATACGATCTATTGGGGGCCCTGCCGGCGGGGATCAAGATGACGTTTACCGAGCTGCGGGACTATATGAATCAGATGGTCACGATCCTGACACCGGGCACCGGCGGGTACAAGGCGATGGGTGGATTCAAATCCATGGGTTCGATTTTTGCGCCGGTGTGGGACTGGGAATCATTCTGGAAGCTGACCGCGATGCTATCCGTGATCCTTGCTTTCATGAATATATTGCCAATTCCGGCATTGGACGGAGGTCATGTATTGTTTACCTTATATGAAATGATCACACGCCGCAAGCCCTCCGATAAATTTTTGGAGTACGCCCAAATGGCAGGTATGATCCTTTTACTCGGACTCATGATCCACGCCAATGCAAACGATTGGTTGGGATGGGGAAGGTAGTGAGCCAGCCTTCGGCTGGCAGTTTGGGCAGTTTGGTTAGTTTGGAAAGTTTTTCAGTCCCAACTCATCAAACTGCCCAAACTACCCAAACTATCCAAACTACCGTCGGCGGAGCCGACGGTTCGGGGGCGTTAGGTTTTGACAGCATAGCTCTTTGAAAGTATAAGCATGTACTGCGTTGCGTAATTCGCAGTTTAACGTGAATACGAGAACTATAAATGGCAATACTCAGTATGCCATGGCTGCCTAATCAGTGATTAAGTAGTCATTCGGGCCGCCGGGCCGGTTGATCTGTTACCACGCCCCGCCGCCGACTCAAAAACAAAACAGGTTGCGATCGCCATAGGCTGTGCCGGCGATCTAAGTCCCATGCAGCTAAGGCAATTATCGGTTGTTTGTTCCCAGTAACTGCCCGACACCCCAAAACAAACTAAACATGTAGAAGGCTTTCATCGACTTTGTTTGGACACCGGTTCGATTCCGGTCGCCTCCACTGACCCGATCCTCAGGCTGTGCCTGAGGATCGGGTAGTTTGAATAGTTTGAGTAGTTTGAATAGTTTGGATAGTTTGGGTAGTTGGGTTTATTCATGGAGAAGGTTAGTATTTTGTTGGTGGAGGATCATAAGTTGATTCGGGAGACGTGGGCCTTGTTGCTTCAATCGAATCCGAGGTTTCAGGTGATCGGGGAAACGGATAACATTGACCAGGCCTTGCAGATCTGTAGAGAGAAACATCCTGCCATCGTGCTCATGGATGTAAATATGAGTCCGGTTAACGGATTCGAAGCCACTCAACTCATTCGTAAATACATTCCGGGAACCAAGGTCATCGGAGTCTCCATGCATTCCATGCCCGCCTTCGCCCAACGCATGATCCGAAGCGGGGCTTCTGGATACGTCACCAAAAATTCCTCCAAGGAAGAACTCTTTGAAGCCCTGCTCGAAGTACAAAAAGGCAATAAATACATCTGCCGGGAGGTCAAAAATATCCTCTCTCAACAGAAGCTGGAAATGACCGAGGAATCTGCCCCGGATCTCAACAACCTCTCCCGAAGGGAATTTGAAGTCATACAACTGATCAAATCGGGCTTGTCCTCCAAAGAGATCGCTCAACAACTCGACCTTTCCCTCAAAACAGTGGAAGTACACCGGTACAACATCCTGAAAAAATTACACTTGAAAAATACCGCGGCCCTGGTCAATTTCATCAATTCACAGGGACTTTGACCGGTAGCCCTCCAATACCCTGCGTAAATCGTCGGGCTCGATGCTAAGGTGATTGGCATGGTAACGACAGATTCCATCCACAATTACCAGAACCTGGGGAGATTCATGCACAATGCCAAAAGAATCCGTGATGGCCTGCGATAAAGAGCGATTCTCCAAGAGATCCAGCAAATGGTAACCGATGTTGGGCAACGGCTCCGAGCGGTCAAACCGCCCAAGCGCAACCCGACTGATTGAGCAGCGGGTACTGTGCTTGAAAATAAGCTGAGGGAATGAATGGGAAGACTGCATCAATTGTTCCAACTGTTGCAGGTTCAGGAGGGTCGTCCACATGGCCATTTACCCCCTGAATTTTCCTGTGCCGGAGGTGTTCGAAGGACAACCATACCTGGGAGCAGCACACGATGCCAGGAGGATTACAGTGGTGGAAACCAGAAGAATATAGGATACCATTCGTACCATAATAAACAAAGGTAATCAGTTTTTTTCCTCTTATCGGCAAGCATTAAAATCAATTACCTTTACCCAAACCTATTTCATTCATGTTGCAACTAACCAAGCCCCTGGCATTCATCGACTTGGAGACTACTGGTGTCAATCTTGGACATGACCGGATTGTGGAGATCGCCATTGTTAAAATCCTTACGGACGGCACCAGAAGTGTCAAACGCAAACTGATCAATCCCGAGATCTCCATTCCCCCGACCTCCAGCGCCGTACACGGCATCACCGACGAGATGGTAAAAGACGCCCCCACCTTCAAGCAACTTGCCCAAGAGATCAAACAAATGCTCGATGGCTGTGACCTGGCAGGTTATAACTCCAATCGATTCGATATCCCCTTGCTCGTGGAGGAATTTCTACGGGCCCAAGTTGAATTTGATATGAAAGGACGGCGTATGCTCGATGTGCAAACCATTTTTCACAAACTCGAACCCCGCACCCTGGGGGCCGCCTATAAATTCTATTGCGATAAAATACTCGAAGATGCCCATAGCGCTGAAGCGGATGCCCTGGCAACCTATGAGATCCTCCAGTCACAAGTCGTTCGCTACCCACAACTGGGCAATAACCTCGACAGCATCCTGAAGACCGTCGGGGAGGATCCGATCGTAGATTTTGCCCGGCGTTTTGTATGGGAAAATGGCGTGGAAGTATTCAACTTTGGAAAATACAAAGGCAAACCCGTGGCCGAGGTGCTCCGATCCGAACCCCAGTATTACGATTGGATGATGAAAGGGGACTTCCCCCAACACACCAAGCAAAAACTAACCGAGATCTATACCCGAACCTTGCTCAAGAAAACCTAGCTAATTGTCCCACGCACTGGTCATAATCCCCACCTACAACGAGCGGGAGAATATACCCCCCCTGCTGGAAAAAGTGTTTTCGCTCGAAGCCGGTTTTCACGTGCTGATCGTTGACGATGGTTCACCCGACGGTACAGCATCTCTTGTCAAAGAATTACAATCCGCCTACCCCGGCCGCCTGTTCATTTTGGAGCGCTCCGGTAAGTTGGGATTGGGTACCGCGTACCTGACCGGATTTAAGTGGGGACTGGATAAAGGATACCTGTATCTCTTTGAAATGGATGCAGACTTTTCTCACGACCCCAACGACCTTCCCCGTTTACTTCGGGCTTGCACCGAAGAAGGAGCCGACCTTTCCGTAGGTTCCCGTTACACCAAAGGGGGTGGGGTTCAAAATTGGCCCTTTAATCGAATTGCCTTATCAAAAGGAGCATCCCTCTATACGCGACTCATAACCGGCATGCCGATAAAAGATCCTACGGCCGGTTTCATGTGTTATACCCGAAATGTATTGCAACAGCTCAGACTCGAAAAGATCCGCTTCGTCGGCTATGCATTCCAGATTGAAATGAAATACAAAGCCTGGCGTGCCGGTTTTAAGATCGTGGAAGTCCCCATTCTTTTCAAGGATCGCACCCATGGTCAATCTAAAATGCACCGGGGCATCATTGAAGAGGGCATTTGGGGCGTACTCAAACTTAGGTGGCACGCCTGGAAGGGCGACTGATAATTTTCCCCTTGAAAAAAGCCTACCTACAACTTCATTTGGCCGTGCTGCTGGCCGGTTTCACCGGCATCCTGGGTCGACTGATCGAGCTCAACGAAGCTTGGCTGGTTTGGTACCGAGTGGGACTTACCGCATTTTCTTTCTGGGTGCTCTTGTTCTTTAAGAGGGAATCCTTTCGAATCGGAAAGAAATACATTTTTCCGATCATGGCCGTGGGGGTGGTGGCAGCGCTCCACTGGCTCACCTTTTATGGATCGATCAAATACGCAAACGTATCCATCGGATTGGTGTGTTTCGCCTCCATTGGATTTTTTACCTCTCTGTTTGAGCCCCTGTTATTGGGTACCAAATTTCGATGGATGGAAACGGGGTTGGGTCTTCTGATTCTTTTCGGCATCTACTTGATCTTTCATTTTGATTGGCAATACCGAACCGGGATCGTATTGGGGATGCTCTCCTCGCTGTTTGCCTCCCTGTTCCCCATTTGGAATCGCTATTTTTTAAGACATGTTTCCGCCACCTCTCTGCTGGCCTGGCAACAGACCGGCGGATTTCTGTTTCTGTCGGCAATTCTTCCTGTTTACCTGACCTACTCCACGCTTGGTACGCATGTTCCCTCATTGAGTGATTGGGGGTGGATTTTATTTTTGGTACTGGGCTGCTCGGTTTGGGCTTTTCAGCTTTCTGCCGCCGCCCTGAAAAAATTGTCCGCTTTTACCGTTAGCTTAAGCTTTGGAATGGAGCCCTTGTATGGCATTTTACTCGCCTTTTGGATTTATCGGGAGGATAAAATGCTGCATTCCGGATTCTACCTGGGCGCCTCCATCATCTTGATCGCTCAATTAACACATGTCTGGATTTCCTACCGAACCAGAAATAAATAGATTTAACCTTCAATCTTGCTTATGCATCGCTACGCCTCATTGCTTTTGATCGGTTGTGTACTTGGCTTTTCCGCTCGTGCACAGAAAAAGCCATTGGATCATTCCGTGTACGACAGTTGGCAACGGATGGGGGAGAAGGGGGTTAGTCCCGACGGCAACTGGATCGCTTACACCATCGATCCCCAGGAAGGAGATGGAAATTTATATTGGAAAGGATTTGGACCACGTCTGGTCGATCGGACCATCCCGCGCGGATACAACCTGCAATTCGATCCAAACAGTCGATTTCTTTTTGCCAAGATAAAACCCTTGTTCGCCGATATCCGAACGGCCAAGATCAAAAAGAAAAAACCGGAGGAGATGCCGAAGGATTCTTTTCTGCTGGTCGACCTGACCCTCGACTCCCTCCGAAAGATCCCGAATGTTAAGAGTTATAAATTTCCAGACTCGACCGGTGGGTGGGTGGCCTGGCATTTGGAAAAATCGCCGTTAAACGGGCCTAAAAAAACCATTCCACCCGCAGATACGCGTCTTGATAGCATGAAGCGGGTAATCGACTCCCTGCAAAAACAGATTCAAGTGTTATCTGCTCCCCCTCCCTCAAAAAAACAGCGTGGGCGGGATGATGAATGGGATGCGGATGAGGATGTCGTTGCTGGGGCGGCAGGTGATGTAGGAACCGATCTGGTGATCATGAATCTTCGTACGGGGAAACAACGAATCATCGCCCGCGTGCTCGATTATCAATTCAGTAAGAAGGGGTATCAGTTAGCAATCGAATGCTCTTATGATCCGCAGGATTCAGCCAGTCAAAACCGGGTTTACTGCCTCGACCTTATTTCGGATTCCCTTCGTATGGTCAGCCGCGGTGGAAATGATTTTAGACAATTCACCTTCAGTGAAGATGGAACCCAATTGGTTTTTCTGGCCGAGCGAGATGCTCGTCCCAAAGAGTTGATCAAATATTATCGAGTCTGGCAGTATCAATATGGAATGGACTCTGCCCGGGTGCTGATCGATCGGCATAGCCCGGGTATGCCACTGGGACATGCGCCCAGTGAATTTTCTCAGCTGAAATTCAGCGCCAGTGAAAAGCGTTTATTCTTGGGTACAGCGCCCATTCAACCAGCCAAGGATACCAGCCGGATTGAGATGGATATGGTGAAGCTGGATATCTGGCATTATCAGGATGATTATTTGCAGACACAACAGTTGTATAACCTCACCCGCGAACTGCAACGAAATTATTTGGCGTATGTGGATTTGTCCACAGGTAAATTTATTCAGTTGGCCACGGCGGCCATGCCCCAAGTGCTGCTGAGTCGGGATGGCGATGGCGATTATTTCTATGGACTGGCCGATAGCGGGTATCGGATGGTGAGTCAGTGGACCGGCCGTACCGACCGCGACCTCTATGCCATTGAGGCGGCTACGGGTATTCGTAAGATGATCACACATGATGCTGCAGCCGTGATCAGCGCCGCCAATGTATCACCTGATGGAAAGTCCGTGGTTTGGTACGACCTTCGGAAACGACAATACCTCTATTGGAATGGAGTTGGTATTCGAACCATCTCTCAGGCAATCAAGTTTCCGTTGTGGGATGAGGATAATGACGTGCCCGATGATCCGATGCCACACGGATTTGCCGGGTGGCTGGCTGATGGATCGGGTTGTATGGTGTATGATCGGTACGACCTTTGGCAGCTCGATACGTCCCTCAAAAAATTACCGGTTCGGTTGACGGATCGCGGACGCGAGAATAAATGTCAATACCGGGTGCTTCGTTTGCAAAATGAGGAAAAGGCCTGGGCGAGGGGACAAACCATCGCCTTGCGCGGTTTTCAGGAAGGGGATAAACGTCAATCTTTAATCGAAGCGGTATGGAATGGAACGTCGCTGGAGTACAAATCCATCACCGGATTTCTACCAAACCTGATTGGTTCGGTACAAAAGGCCCGCGAGTCCGACCGATGGATCTATACCTTGGAAAATTATCAGCAATCGCCCAACCTCTATACCGCTTCGAGGGCTTCGGGTAAGATGGAGCCCGTTAAGCTGACTCAGTTGAATCCCCAACAGATGCAATACAATTGGGGTACTGCCGAGTTGTATAAATGGACGGCCTTTAATGGAAAGCCGGCTACCGGTGTGTTGTACAAGCCGGAAGATTTTAATCCCCAAAAGAAATATCCGCTCATCCTTTATTTCTATGAGACGCACACGGATGCCTTGCATCAATACATTCCGCCTACGCCCACGGGCAGTCGGTTGAACATCTCATTTTTTGTCAGCCGCGGATACGTGGTCTGTTCGCCCGATATCCGCTACACCATTGGCGAACCCGCGCAAGGTGCTTATAATTATGTGGTGAGTGCTGCTAAATCACTGGCGGCCAAACCGTGGATCGACGGAAAGAACATGGGTATTCAAGGGCAGAGTTGGGGAGGCATTCAGGTGGCGCAATTGGTTACCATGACCAATCTCTTCAAAGCCGCTTGGGCCGGGGCACCGGTCGCCAATATGACCAGTGCTTATGGTGGGATCCGATGGGAGAGCGGATTGAATCGACAGTTTCAATATGAAAAATCACAGAGTCGGATCGGTGCCACGCTTTGGGAGCGACCAGATCTTTACATAAAAAATTCACCGCTGTTTCATGTCCCCAAGATCCAAACGCCGATGGTGATCATGGCCAACGATGCCGATGGTGCCGTTCCCTGGTATCAGGGGATTGAATTGTTCACTGCCATGCGCCGGTTGAATAAGCCCGTCTGGATGTTGAATTATAATGGCGAGGCCCATAACCTGCGGGAGCGAAAAAATCAAAAAGACATTTCGCAACGCGAACAGCAATTCTTTGACTGGTTGTTGAAGAAAGAGAATCCGCCGAAATGGATCACGGAGGGTGTACCTGCCATCCTGAAAGGAAAGGAGTGGGGGTTGGAACTGGTGAACGAACCGAAATAAGGATTTCTAGAAGTCGCGCTCCGGATCGAAATGCTCCAACTCCTTGGCCACGGCCGTGAGGAAGGTGGCCCCCAGGCTTCCATCCACAATGCGGTGGTCGTAGCTCATGCTCAGGTACATCATGTGGCGGATGGCGATGCTGTCGCCGGCGGGTGTTTCCACCACAACGGGACGTTTCTTGATCGCGCCTACCGCCAAGATCGCTACCTGTGGTTGATTGATGATGGGAGTACCCATGAGGCTTCCGAAGGTTCCCACATTGGTCAAGGTAAACGTACCACCGGTAGTATCATCGGCTTTCAACTTTCCGTTACGCGCGGCATCGGCGAGTTGATTTACTTGTTTGGTGAGCCCCACTAAATTCAACTGATCGGCGTTTTTGATGACGGGAACGATCAGGTTCCCCGAAGGAAGCGCCGTGGCCATGCCGATATTGATATCCTTCTTTATGAGGATGTGCTGGTTTTCTACTGAGCTGTTGATCAGCGGGAATTTTTTGATGCACCGAACGATTGCCTCAATGAAAAGCGGGGTGAAGGTGATCTTGGTGCCTTCTCTTTTTTCAAATTCTTTCTTGCATTTCTCTCTCCACATCACCAGGTTGGTGACATCGGCCTCGGTGAAACTAGTGACGTGCGGACTGGTCTGTTTGCTGCGCACCATGTGATCGGCGATGAGGCGGCGCATCCGGTCCATCTCCACTACTTCTACATTTCCCGAAGCAACCGGGGCGGGAAGCGATGTTTCCGGCGCGATCTGTTGGATGGGGACACGCATTTCGACCGAAGCAGGTTGTGCTATCTGTACGCCCACGGGACGTTGGTGGCGTTGGGCAACGTATTGTAGAATGTCTTTTTTGGTAACCCGACCTTCATTGCCGGTACCGGGAACCGCTTCCAGTTCTGACATGGATACGCCTTCGCTGGCAGCGATGTTCAAAACCAGCGGCGAGTAAAAGCGGCCGGTGGATGAAGCAGATACAAAGGCCGGTTTGGGAAGCGGAGCGAGGGATTGAGTGGGTTTGGTTTCTACTACCACGGCTTGTTGGACGGGGGGCGGCGGAGGTGTTTGCGAACCGACCGGCTCGGCAGCATTGGTACGGATGCGGGCAATCACCGAGCCGATGGGTACGACATCATTTACTTTCCAAAGAATCTCTTCGATGACGCCGGCCGCCGTGCTGGGGACTTCACTATCCACCTTGTCGGTGGCGATCTCCAAAACGGTTTCGTCGAGTGAAATGGAATCGCCGGGTTGTTTATGCCACTTTAGAATGGTGGCTTCCATGATGCTTTCGCCCAACTTGGGCATAACGAGATCGACCAGGGCCATAGTGATTTTTTATCGCCGTAAAGGTAGGGAATTCAACCGCTTGCTAACCCTCGTTCGTCTGAAGAAGTTCCCATAACAGCAGTAGACATTGGTGGGTAGTGATCACCGTGTTTCGGGCCCGATCGAACCGAAGATTCAGTTTACGGGTGATGATACGCGTTTTGGATCCGGCAGCGATCCAAATGGTTCCCACCGGTTTTTCCGGCGTCGCACCGCCTGGTCCCAAAATTCCGCTGACGGAGACCATGAAATCTGTTCCCAACCGCTTTAAACCACCTTGTATCATTTCGGTAACTGCTTTTTCGCTGACCGCACCTACGGTTAACAACGTTTCCTGTTGTACATCCAGCAGTTCAACTTTAATGCGATTGGCATAGCTGACCACACTGCCAATAAAATATTCAGATGAACCCGGAACAGAAGTGAGCAGGGACGCAATGCTTCCTCCGGTACAGCTTTCGGCTGTTCCCATGGTTTTTTTATGCTCCCGCAACCAATTTCCGATCAATACTTCCAGATTGATGTCGTCCTCCGTCACCAACCACGTTTTCACCGCTGCTGCCAGCCGGGGAAATGCCTCCTCAATCAGGGCATTTCCTTCTAATTCAGAAGGGCCTATGTAGGTGAGTCGAAGCTTGACCATTCCAAACTTGGGCAGATAGGCCAGCTTGAGGGAATTGGATAAGCTGGCTTCAAACTCAGTCAACGCTTCTGCCAAGATCGATTCTCCCGCACCGGCCGTAAGTAATGTACGGTGAAGGATGGAGGCCATCGTCCACTCCCGCACCAACCGGGGGATCACTTGCTCGGTAATCAGTCGTTTCATCTCCGCGGGCACGCCCGGTAGCGAGATAAATAGTTTTCCATTTTTTCGAAAGAGCATGCCCGGTGCGGTTCCGATTGCATTGGGAAGTACTTCGCATACATCCGGCACGTCGGCTTGGCGGATGTTCCGATCGAGCAGGGGGCCGGGTCGGCGATAGACCTCTTTGAATAAATACTCGATATGTTTCAAGACGGACTCATTCCGAACCAACTTGCCGCCGAAGTATTCGCAGAGCAGGGGTTTGGTGATGTCGTCGGAGGTAGGGCCCAACCCACCGGTTATTAAAATCAGATCGGCCGATCTGGATTCTTCATCCAAGGCCTGTCGTATGTCCTCATACCGGTCCCCCACGGCTACCCGGCGTCGAACCCAAATACCGATCTGGTTCAGTTCCTGCGCAATGAAGGCACTGTTGGTATCGACGGTTTGACCGATGAGCAGTTCATCGCCAATGGTGATGATCGATGCGGTAGTGATAGCGGTTAGCATGCGGCCCGCAAAAGTAGTTCATTCTCTTTACCCCAGCCAAATCCACAGGGGAAAGACAACACTGGCCACCCAGAGAAAAAGGATCCCGATCTTGGCAAATACCGATAGGTCTTGTACCAGGGTGCGATGCAATTGCCCTTCCACAGCCTGTTGGATCTGGGCTTCCGCCGGGGCATAGTCCTCCAGGTGTTCTCCTGCCAGTGCTTGAATGGATTTGTTTTCCTCGATCAGAATTTTTCGGATGCGCCAATAGTCGGCATCGGGCAGTGCATCGTAATCCACTTCCGTCTTGATTCCACTTTGCTCGATCCTTTTTTCTATTTGGGAATTGACATGGATTTTCCAAAGTCGGAACAGCAGGCCGATCGGAAAGATCAGCAAGAGGTAGAGTCGGTAGTTTATTGCCAGATAACCCATGAAGGCGGCAGACAGTAGCACAAACAATTTACTGGCCCAACCTTCTTCGTCAAGAAAAATCCGATTCAACAATTGACCACCATCCAACGGATACACGGGCAGCAGATTGAGTCCGTTTAGCACAACCAAAAACAGCGTTAGGTTTCGCAGGTTAATGTCCATTGGTCCGGTTGCAGGGAGGATTCCTTTTTGCATCAGCAAATAAAGCGATGCCCCCAGCAGCATGCCGGGAAGGGGCCCGGCCAGTAGTACAATGGCCGATTCGCGCTGGGTAACAACACGTTTGGTTCCGGATACATACGCGCCCAATAAAGGAAGGAAAAAAACTCCTAGGTCGCGATACCCGACTTGTCGCATTGCCAAAAAATGGCCGCCTTCATGAAGCAGCAGCACAAAGGTGATCAGCAGTAAATTTTCCAGATCACCCAAAAGCCAATATCCGGCGAATAAATAGAACAGCAAACTCAACAGCGAACGTCCCGGCGATGAAGAGGAGTCGGTTGGTTCGGGCGCCGGGTACTTGGGAATTGGGTTCTGTTCGAACGATTGTATCTCCAGCCGCTCAGTCAAGATAATAAGGTTTTAGCCGTTCCAGCAAGGGTTGGGGCATGGATGTTTTTTGATTCGATGCGGTATTCCAGAAATATAATTTGATTGTTGCTTTAACCAATAATTCTTCGGGATCGCGAAGGACTTCTTGATGAAAGACAATTCGATGGTCGAGCGGTAATTCAGGAAGTGTTGTGCGAATCCGCAAGAGGTCATCGTAGCGGGCGGGCCGGAGGTATTTGGCATGCACGTCGACCACCGGCATGCTGATTCCCATTTTTTCCATTTCGGCATAGGATATGCCTAGGGAGCGCATGGCCTCTACCCGGCCCGATTCGAGATAGGGAAAAAAATGACCGTGATAAACCACTCCCATTTGGTCGGTCTCGGCATAGCGGACCCGAATCAGGGATTCATGCAGGAACATGGGCTTATTTACCGATTAATCGGTCCAGGCTGTATTTGCCCGGGCCGGTGAGCAGAAGGATCAGAAATGCGGTCAGAAACAGGGCGGAGGCTTCCCCATCGCCAAATAATTCCCCGTGGTGAACGATGAAAAGGGCGACTGCCATGGTGATGACCAGCGGGATGGCCACCAAACGAGTCACCAAGCCAAACACCAACAGCACCGAGCAGAAAAATTCAGAAAAGATCACCAGCGAGAGGGATAGGGTTGAACCGATGTGAAGCGGGTCTGAAAAGGTATTGACTTTTTCAGTGAAATGAATGATTTTCTCAAAACCGTGATGGGTCATCAATCCGCCGCCCATCACTCTCAAGATCAATAAGGATAAGTCCAGGGCGCCTTGCTTGTATTTGGTACTGAAAAATTGACTCATGGGCTTGGTTTATGTTCGAAAATAAGCAAAATGAAGCTCCCAAACGGAATGTTAAAACACCCCGCGAAGCGCTTTTCCACAGCTGTTTGCAATCAACTTTGCAAAAACCGCCAATAAAATAAGAAATTGAGCCGTTCAATCAAATGCATGCGGAGCTTTCTGGTAATATGGTTGCTTCTACCTCTCCTGCTGGCGGGAGAGGCTTTCTCTCAGCGTACGGCCCTGGAGGTGGATCCTCGCCGTTCGTGGGATCAGGCCGTGCAATGGTTTTATGCGGGGCAAGAGTCGCTGGCCTATCCAATATTTTTACGTACCAATCGGGTTTTCAGTCCTCCATCGGAGCGTTTTGTTGAGCCAGCGGAAGCCGATTATTTTCGTCTGGCCTGTGGCATTCGATTGAATGAATCGACTGCCGTTGAGGAAGCCAATCAGTATCTGCTCGACCACCATCCTCCGGCCTTCGAGCATTCCCTGCTCTATTATCTGGCCGAATATCATTTTCGGGCGCAGCGCCATGAGGCAGCTCGGCACTCCTTGGATCAACTGGACAGCCGGAATCTTCGAGAAGCAGAGCGGACCCATTTCCGATTCATGCTCGGGTACCTTGATTTCATCTCCCAGCGGTTTGTTTCAGCACAAAACTATTTTGATTCCGTTCGTACGCAGGTGAAGCACCCCGACTATGCAGCGGCGAACTACTATTTTGGTTTTTTATGTCTGCGCCAAAGGCAGTATGAGAATGCGCTTGCCAGTCTTCGGCTCGTAGAAGCACATCCGGAATATCGATCCATCGTTCCCTACTACATTGGTCAGTTATACTATTTGCAAGCCAAGAAGGAGGAGGCGATTGCATACGTAGAGCAAAAGTTGGCTGATTCGACCGCTCAGCATTACGAGTTGCCCTTGAAACAGTTGTTGGGTCATGCTTATTTCGAGAAGCGGGCTTTTGACAAAGCACTTCCCTTACTCAAAGAGTATGTGGATCGGTCGGAAAAGGTTAGACGGGAGGATATTTATGAATTATCGTATTGTTATCACCAATCGGGACAGTATGAAGCCTGTCTCCCTGGATTTCGGGAATTGGGGGGTGGGCAGGACTCCTTGAGTCAGCATGCGATGTATCTATTAGGGGATGCCTATTTAAAGACCGGGGATTTAAACAATGCCCGAAGTGCCTTTCAGTTTTGTGCGCGCAACAACAGCTATCCCGATCAGCGGGAGATTTCGTTGTTGCAATATGGCAAACTTTCATACGAATTATCTTTTTTGGGGGAGGCGCAACTGAGCTTGGAGCAATTTCTACAAGCGTATCCTAACTCCACCCGAAAAGCTGAGGCGCAGGAATTGATGGTGATGGTATTATCTGCTACCAATAATTTCCGTACCGCCTTACAATGGGTAGAACGAATCGATCAGCCCTCTGCCAACTTGAAAAAATCCTTTTCCCGAATCTGGTTTGGACGTGCCATGGAGTTGTTAAATGACCAACTGCTAGATCCGGCACAATCTTTGTTGAATAAAGTTTTGAGCGATCCAGCTTCCGGACATTGGAAACAGCAAGCTAAGTTTTGGTTGGGTGAAATTACTTTTCGAAAGGAGCAGTATGCATCCTGTATTTCTTATCTGAATGATTTTTTAATGGCCTCCCCGGCTGCAACTGGAGAGATTTCGGCCACCCAAGCGCGGTATACGCTTGGATATGCCTACATGAAATCGGCTAATTATGCTGCGGCCGGAGATCAGTTTCAGCTGATCACAAAGAACATGCCCGGTCAGCCAGCACCTTTGTTGCAAGATGCTTGGCTTCGCGCCGGTGATAGTTATTATATGCGCCGGGAGTACAATAAATCCAAGTCGTATTACGAGCGGGCCGTGACCATGCAATGGCCCGCGGCTGATTACGCGCAGTTTCAGTTATCCATGATAGCTGGTATTCGAAATCTGGGGGAGAAAATCCGACTGCTTCAGGTTATACCGGAAAAATACCCGCAGTCGTCTTTACTTCCAGATACCTATTTAGAGATGGCGAATGCATATATAGCTGACCAAAAGTTTAAAGAGGCTATTCCAGCGCTGGATAAAGTTATTACGACGGCTACCCAGGATAGTTGGATTTCTAGGGCTCTGTTCATGCAGGGCATTTGCTGGTATAACCTCGATGCGTATGATGAATCCCTTCAACGCTTGAAAGAGGTGGTCAGTCGGTTTCCAAATGGCGAGGAAGCCGAAGATGCGTTGGATAACATTCGACAGATTTATTTGGAATCGGGGAAGTCCGCCGAGTTTATTCAATACATGGAAGATATTGGCAGGCCCGTTGAGTACCCCGTAGCAGACTCCTTGACATTTGCAGCAGCAGAGCAACTTTACGAAAGCGGCCAATCGGTAGCGGCCCTGAAGTCTTTGCAGCGTTACTTAGAGGAGTACCCCCATGGTCGTTATCGCTTAAAGGCCTTTTATCAGTCGGCGGACTTGCTCTCTAAACAGAAAGAGTGGATCGCTGCCCGCAAGCAGATCGATTCGGTACTGGCTCTACAGCCAAATAAATACGAGGAGTGGGCTTGGCGGGAGGGGGCTCGTATTGCTTATTTTGAACAAAAGGAATCGGCTGCTGCTTTGAAATATTACAATGGACTGTACCAGGTTACCCGAAACCAGGGATGGAGAATGGAGTCACTGCGCGGATCCGTTCGATGCTACCAGCAGCTGCGCGACTGGTCTGCCGGCCATCAACAGGCCCGTTTGTTGCTAAATGAAACAGATGCTACACCTGACGATCGTTCGGTCGCCAGTATGGTGTTGGCCCAGTACGCACAAAGCCAGCAACAATGGGATGAATCGGTGAGGTATTATCAATCCATTTTGCCCCTAAACAAGGGATTCTTGTCGGCAGAAGCGCGCTACCAGATCGCCTGGATATATTTTCGTCAGGGAAAATGGGTGGACGCGGAGAAGGCTGCAGAGGAAACCATCCAGCGATCAGGCTCTTATGAGCCCTGGGCTACCAAGTCTTATCTTCTTTTGGGCGACATATACTTTGTGCAAAAGGATTATTTCAATGCCAAAGCAACCTATCAAAGCGTGGCCGATAACACGGAGGATCCGGTTTTGCAGCAAGAAGCAAAAGATAAGCTGAGGCAGGTAATAGAAGAGGAACGTAGGTCAACTAAATCAGATTCTTAATGCAATCCATTATCATACTATCGACCTTCTCTTTGCTCTGCTGGCTACCCCTTCGAGGCCTCGGCCAGGCAGGAAAAAGAGACACAACGGGTACGGTTGATATTATTTCAAATTTCAAGCCCACCTTACGGGATTTGGTAAAAATGCAGTTTACGGCCTCCACCCCCCCGGCCGACACATCCCGCCAACGACTTACCTACCAAATACCCAGTCAAGAGTTGTCCATCGTCTACCAGCCGGGCACCTTGAAACCCCTGGCGTACCAGGCCGATTCCAATCTTGGATTTCGTCCTACCCAATACCTACAAGCCGGCTATGGAAGTTTGAGCAATCCCTATCTGGCCTTGGCGCTGGAGTTGGGTAAAAAATCGCCTGTCCGAATCTATGGGGGACATCAATCAGCCACCGGTCAATTACCGTTTCAAGGGCACTCCATTTCACACGGACTTGTGAGTTGGCAGCTGGCCAATCGCAACAAGGGTGAGTGGATTTCTTCCCTTTCGTACAACCGTCA
Organism: Bacteroidota bacterium; assembly: GCA_016868775.1. Lineage (GTDB taxonomy): Bacteria > Bacteroidota > Bacteroidia > Chitinophagales > Chitinophagaceae > JJ008. The sequence continues at coordinate 32,343 of VGFT01000002.1, forward strand.
GCGATTCAATAAATATGGTTTTGACAATCGGTTGACTACCCCACCAACCGATTCGATTCGACAGGTTTTTCACCAGATAGGCATCCAACTCGGCTACCGAAAAAAAGAACTGATCTCGCCAGGGTTCTTTCTTGAACCAATTATCGATGCAAAACGCACGACGGATCAGCTTGGCAACCAAGACCTCGAAGTAAGATTATCCGTTCCGTCCCGCTACAAGATCAACGACCGACTCTCACTCCTTGCCAACGGATTGGCTCATTTGGGTCGAATTAAACCTGCCAACGGTTCGGGACTGAATCATTCTGTTTATAGCCTGCAGACCTCTCTTCATTTGCGATGGCCAGTGTGGTCGGCACAAATAGGAATTCGACCCAGTTGGGATGCAAGCGGCACACGGATTTATCCGGATCTGCAAATCCAATGGCATCGCCCCACCCAACCCTGGTTGCTCCGGGCGCAGTGGACTGGCGAGCTGCAACGTACGGGGTACCGTGATCTCTTCAGCCAAAATCCCTGGTTATGGATGCCCTCCGAGTGGCGAAATCAAGGACGAATTGACCGGTCGATTTCCTGGCAATACAACCGGCGCGCCCATTGGGTTTATGAGCTCCGGGCCGGGTATCAGACATTACAGGATGCATTTTTATTTATTAATGATACGACATCTACCGGCGACGGTAAATCGTTTCAGGTGGTTTATGCCGACCGGATCCAAAACCTTTACCTAACCGGTAAACTTAGTTATCGTCAGTCCGAAAATTGGTTGATTCGCGCAGAAGTAAAGTGGAACAATTATCATGGCCTTCGGGGGGTGGATAAGGCATGGGGATTTCTTCCATTTGAATGGAACCTGCACGGTTGGCATCGCTTCGCCAACAAACTCAGGATCCAAGCAGATCTCTACTCCTGGTTTGCGCCGCATTACCTTGAAAAAACCGGGAAGGCCGGAAGAGCCGATGGTGCCATTGACCTAAACCTGGGCGCTCAGATGCCCATCACCCGATCGATCAGCGGATGGTTGCAATGCAACAATGTTTTCAATCGTACGTACAGCCGCTGGTCGCAATATCCAACTTATGGATTTCATATTGTCGGGGGAGTTGTATTTTCACTCGACAAAAAAATGTTTTGATGTCCCTTTTGGTATCTAACTGGTTGGCCGCACTTCAACCCCTTCCCCTGGAGGGAATGGGCATTCTCCAATGGGAACGCCGTCCGGCAACACGTCGCGGCCAGACCTCTTTATTGGAGGGACCCCAGTGGACCTTGGCATTTCATCCAAATACCTCCACCCTGATGCCCGCTGATTTTTTTCAGCATCTTGCCTGCTTTGGGAATCAATCAGTCGAGGAGGCTGCCTTTCAGTATAAAGCCTGGCACCAACAATTTCAAATGGAATCATTCCGTATAGCAATTCTAGACCAAGGGGAGTTAACAAAGCAAGCTTCTGAAAATGTTGAATGGCATCCTCTTCCCCCACGAACCACCCCGGAAGTCGATCTAAAAGTAATTCCCTTCTCCGATCATTATTTGTACCGGCGTTGGGATGTATTGAAAAAAATTGTGGTCGCCTTTGCCTTCTTGGCACTGATCGGTACAATGACTGTTTTTATTCGAGATGGTTGGAAATCCGATACCACGCGTTCCCATCTCCCGTGCTCGATCCAACCCGGGGATCCATCCTCCTTGCCTTATCAGGAAATTCGCTGAGCTCCTTATGTCCGATCCAATTCATTACGACACCTGTCCAATTTGCAATCAAGCCAACTGGCAACCCGTATTTGCGGTGATCGATCAATTGATAAGTAAAAAATCCTTTACACTCATTGAATGCAAACAATGCCGGGTCCGGCTAACACAGGATGCTCCCGGCCCCAACGAGGCAGGTGCCTATTATCAGTCCGAAGACTATATCTCCCACACCAACACAAGCCAAGGATTGATCAATCGGATCTATCAATTGGTGCGTCGCCGCACGTTGCACCAAAAAATAAAATGGGTGGAGCAAGCTACCCGTCTCACCGGCGGTCGGATCTTGGATGTAGGCAGCGGCACCGGTGCATTTGTATCCGCCCTTCGCCAAGCCGGTTGGCGAGCCGACGGACTGGAACCAGATTCAGTCGCGCGCCAAGTGGGCCTGCGTGATTTTGGAATCTCCTTACTGGAATCCGAACAACTGTATAAACTTCCTTCCGGTGAATTTGATGCCATCACGCTGTGGCATGTACTCGAACACGTACACGACTTGAAAGGATACATGCGGGAATTTCATCGACTTCTCAAGCCCGGCGGACGGTTGTTGCTGGCTTTACCCAACCATACGTCACGGGATGCTCACTATTTTCAACAATGGTGGGCGGCCTATGACGTTCCCCGACATCTCTATCATTTTGCGCCGGAATCGATCCGGGCCCTTTCCGAGCAAACCGGTTTTCAATGTGCATCCCTACGGCCTATGTGGTACGATGCCTTTTATATCGCCTTGCTAAGCCATCAACATAAAAGCGGGAACAGTCGCTGGTTGTGGTCTGTTGGAGTGGGACTTCGTTCTAACCTTTCCGCCTTGTTGGATCGGAATCGTACAAGCTCCTTGGTCTATGAGCTGAAACCTATCTAGTGAGAAAATTCGATCTCGTATAACTCTGCCCACCATTTTCCGGTGACAAGTATTTTTTTGGTCTGCTCATCATAGGCAATTCCGTTGGGGACGTCTGCCCGCGGATTTAATGCCTTGTTGCGATTCCAGATCTCCGTCAGATCGGCTTTGCCCACCACTTCACCCGTGTTCGGATCGATCTTGAGCAAATAAGGGTAGGTATATTGATTGGCATAAATAAAGCCATCAATGAATTCAAGCTCATTTAAATTGAAGCTGGGCGACCCGGACTCCGTCACCGTTTGAGTACGCAACAACGTAAAATCCTGCGGCCGGTAAAAAAATAAATCCCCACTGCCCGTAGTTACGATCAGGTTGTTGCCATCGTGCGTGATGCCCCATCCCTCAAAACTGACATCAAACTCCTTCACCTTTTTAAAGTTCGGGAGGGTATAAACAAATACTTTTTTTTCCTGCCAGGTGAGTTGATAAACGGTGTCGCGCAGGATCGTGATGCCTTCTCCAAAAAATTGATTGGCTAACGATATGCCCTGGATCGTTTTGCCACTCATTAGTTCGACTTGCTTCAACTGCGATTTGCCATAATTTCCGGTGCCCTCATAAAGGTTTCCCTTGTAAATGACCAATCCCTGCGTGTAAGCCGCCGTGTCGTGTGGGAAGGACCGCACGATCGAAAAGCCAATGTTTTTCGGAGCGGGGGGAGTTGCATCTACGACCGATGGCTTTTTTTCCTCACAGCTCCAAAAAAGCAACGACGAGATGATGAGTACATTAATGGGATATCGGAATTGGTCAAGCATCCGATGCAAGGTACATTTTATATGAAATTCAATCACCTTCCGGTGGTTTCCATAAGAAAAGAGGACAATTCGTCCTCTTTTCTTATCTCTTCATTGACTGGATCAGAGATGGATCGCTTCTCCGTAAGCCACCTCGATGGCGTCTTTTACGCTTTCGCTGATGGTGGGGTGGGGGTGGATGGAATTCAATACTTCGTGATAGGTGGTCTCCAATTTACGGGCCGTGACGGTTTGAGCGATCATTTCGGTGACATTGTACCCGATCATGTGGGTGCCTAACCATTCGCCGTATTTGGCATCGAAGATCACTTTTACGAATCCCTCGGTATGTCCGGCTGCAGAAGCCTTACCACTTGCACTCAGCGGGAACTTCCCAACTTTGATTTCATATCCGGCTTCTTTGGCTTGTTTTTCGGTGTATCCGACCGAGGCGATCTCCGGGATGCAATAGGTACAGCCGGGGACGTTGTTGTAATCGATGGGTTCCGGCTGATGGTGGTATTTGCGCTCGTTGTAGCCGATCGATTCCACGCAGTTGATGGCTTCTTTACTGGCGACGTGTGCCAGGGCTTGTCCGGGGGTGCAATCTCCGATCGCATAAATACCGGGTACGTTGGTTTGTCCGTATTTGTCGACCAGCACTTTTCCTTTTTCGGTCTTGATGCCCAGTCCCTCTAACCCGATGCCCTCAATGTTGGCAACTACGCCTGCGGCACTCAACAAGATCTCGGCTTCGAGTGTGATCTCACCGGTGGCGGTCTTGACCTTGGCCTTGACGCCGGCACCGGTGGTATCGACGGCGGTGACTTCGCTGCTGGTCATGATCTCGATGCCGTTTTTCTTGTACTGCTTCTCGAGTTCTTTACTAATGTCTTCGTCTTCCACGGGAACGATCCGTTGCATGTATTCAACGATGGTCACCTTCGTGCCCATGCTGTTGTAGAAATAAGCGAATTCAACACCGATGGCGCCGCTACCAACGATGATCATCGAATCGGGTTTTTGAGGAAGGACCATGGCTTCACGGTAGCCAATGATCTTCTTGCCGTCGATCGGCATAGAAGGAAGTTTCCGGCTTCTTCCGCCGGTGGCCAGGATGATGTGTTTGGCCTCAACGACCTGGGTCTTTCCATCGGATCCGCTTACTTCGAGTTTACCCTTGGCGATCAGTTTACCAAAACCCATGATCACATCGATCTTGTTTTTTTTCATCAGGAACTGTACGCCTTTGCTCATTTTATCGGCTACTCCTCGGCTGCGTTTGATCACCGCATCAAATTGGGGCGTGCCGCTCGCTTGGATGCCAAAATCCTGTGCGTGTTTGATGTACTCATTCACCTGAGCGCTTTTTAGCAGGGCCTTGGTGGGGATACAACCCCAGTTCAGGCAAACACCGCCCAAGCTTTCTTTTTCAATGACAGCGGTTTTGAACCCCAATTGGGCCGCCCGAATGGCGGCCACATATCCGCCGGGACCAGATCCCAAAACGACCACATCGTATGCCATAAATCGATTGAATTTTAAGGTGATAGAGCCTTGCCAGGCCCTGATAGGGGGCGAAGTTACTCTAAGACAGGGAATTGACAACCGCCCGGTTCGACCGATTTCAGGGGGCTCCCTACAGAAAAAAACCGTTTTCTTCGTCTAATTCGCTGATTTCCCTTACTTTTGCCCTCCCAAAATTGTATCGTTATGGCACGCGTATGTCAGGTTACCGGAAAGACCCCGATCGGGGGGCACAAGGTCTCTCACTCCAACATCAAGACCAAGCGTCGTTTCCTTCCCAACCTGCAAACCAAGAAGTTCTTCCTGGCGGAAGAGGATAAGTGGGTGACCCTGAAGGTGTCGGCAGATGCCATTCGGACCATCAACAAGAATGGTTTGTATTCTGTGGTCAAACAACTCCGCGCCCAAGGCGAAAAAATCTAATCCAAAAAAGCAAGCATCATGGCGAAGAAAGGCAATCGCGTTCAGGTTATTCTGGAGTGCACCGAGCACAAAACCAGCGGAAAGCCCGGTACCAGCCGGTACATTACCGTTAAGAACAAGAAAAACAATCCGGAACGATTGGAGCTTAAAAAGTACAATCCCATCCTGAAAAAAGTAACGACACACAAAGAGATCAAGTAATCCCCCATTAACTCATAACTTATGGCAAAAGCAGCAAAAACGGCGATTAAAAAGGACCCCAAACAGGCGGCCGAAGCCAAGAACTATACCAAAGTGATTAAGGCGGTTCGCAGCCTCAAATCGGGTGCCTACACCTTCAAGGAGCAAATGGTGCACAAGGATAAAGTAAAAGATTTCCTGGCACAGAAATAATCTTCTGCCTACCTCAAAATCTTCAAGAGCTGTTCACATTCGAATGGCTCTTGTTTTTTAAATCCGTTTCAATTCATGGGACTCTTCGACCGCTGGTTCGGGAAAAATGAGAAAGAAGCGCTGGAGCAGGGACTCCAAAAAACCAAACAGGGTTTTTGGGAAAAACTGAATCGTGTCTGGTCGGGCAAATCACGCCTCGACGATGAATTACTGGAAAATCTCGAAGAAGCCCTGATCACCTCAGATGTCGGGATCTCCACCACCGAAGCCATCATCGCCCGCATCGAAAAAAGAGTCAGCCGCGACAAGTACCTAAATCCCGGCGAACTCAGCCAAATCCTCCAATCGGAAATGGCAGCCGTTTTGCCCGACCCGGTGCACGACTACGGATTCGACTCTCCCCTTCCACACAAGCCACACGTGATCCTGGTCGTAGGTGTCAATGGCGTGGGGAAGACCACCACCATCGGTAAACTCGCGTATCGCTTTAAACAAGCAGGGAAAGAAGTGCTGCTGGGCGCTGCCGATACCTTTCGTGCCGCCGCGGTTGATCAGCTGACCATCTGGAGTGAGCGCATCGGTGTGCCGATCGTCAAACAACCCACGGGCAGCGATCCGGCTGCCGTTGCCTTCGATACGGTTCAAAGTGCTTTGGCCCGTGGAAGCGACGTGGTGCTGATCGATACCGCCGGACGCTTACACAACAAGGCCCACCTGATGGAAGAGCTCACCAAGATCAAACGCGTGATCCAAAAGGTCATTCAAAACGCACCCCATGAAGTGCTGCTGGTCTTGGATGGTTCAACCGGACAAAACGCCGTCGAACAAGCCCGGCACTTTCAGTCCGCTACCGACGTAAACGCACTGGCGATTACCAAACTCGACGGAACCGCAAAAGGCGGCGTCGTGATGGCCGTGGCCCATTCCTTTAACATTCCGGTTAAATTCATTGGGGTCGGAGAAAAAATGGAAGACCTACTCGTATTTGATAAGGAGGCGTTTGTCAACAGTCTGTTTACGCTGGAAAATAAATCCGCTGAATGAAAGCCCGTACACTCAAAAAGGACAAGGTCAACATCATCACCCTGGGTTGTAGCAAGAACCTGGTGGATAGCGAAGTGCTCAGCGGACAACTTCAGGCCAACGACATCGAGGTGGTCCATGAAAACAAAAAACTCGACCACAACATCGTGGTGGTCAACACCTGCGGTTTCATCGATAAGGCTAAAGAGGAAAGCGTTCAAACCATTTTGGAGCAAGTTGAATTAAAGCGTAAGGGGAAACTGGATAAAGTTTATGTTACCGGATGCCTCAGCGAACGGTATAAGAATAATCTGGAGACCGAGATCCCGGAAGTCGATGCGTATTTCGGAACCCTGGAGCTGCCCAACATCCTCAAACAATTTGAGATCGACTACAAAGAAGAATTGATCGGCGAGCGGTTGCTTTCCACGCCCAGCCATTACGCGTACATGAATATCTCGGAAGGATGCAATCGGACCTGCGCATTTTGTGCGATCCCGCTGATGCGCGGTCAACACGTGAGTAGGCCCATTGAACAATTGGTAACGGAAGCCAAGCGCTTGGTTAGCGGTGGCGTTAAAGAGATCATGCTAATCGCACAGGAACTGACCTATTACGGACTGGATATTTATAAAAAGCGCAGCCTGCCCGAATTGCTGAATCGTTTAGCGGATGTGGAAGGGTTGGAGTGGATCCGGTTGCATTATGCCTATCCCTCGAAGTTTCCGCTGGAGATTTTGGACGTGATGCGCGATCGTCCCAATATTTGCAATTATCTCGATATGCCCCTGCAACACGCGTCGGATCGGATGTTGAGTGCGATGCGTCGGCAAATCACGCGATCGGAGATGGATGAATTGATCCAGGCTGTTCGCGAAAAAGTACCCGGTATTTGTTTGCGCACCACGCTGATCGCCGGATTTCCGGGGGAAACACCGGAGGATATTCACTCAATGCAGGAATTTCTTGTCCACTACCGCTTCGATCGGGTGGGCATCTTCACCTATTCGCATGAAGAGGGTACGTCGGCATATGATCTGGTTGACGATGTTCCGGCCGAAGAAAAGGAAAGCCGGGCCCAGCAAATCATGGAAACGCAGCAAGAGATTTCGTACGAACTCAATCAGGAAAAAATTGGGAAGACATTCAAAACCCTGATCGACAAGAAAGAATCCGGTCGCTATCTGGGGCGCACCGAATTTGATTCGGTAGAAGTCGACAACGAAGTCATTATACAGACCGATAAAAAGCTTTCGATCGGATCTTTCGTGGATGTTCGAATTACAAAGGCTTACGATTACGACCTCGAAGGAGAAATCGTTTCATAAAAAAAGCCCCAATCTCTTGGCGCTTTTTCATTTTCATATTAACGGATCAATACTTTCCCGGTTGCCATTCGTTTACCGGCTCGGTTGCTCAGGATCAATTGATAGATGCCGCTGGCGTGCTGCCGCATGTCTACCGCCATTCGTTGATAAGCACCCGTGACGGGGTAGGATTTTCGAAAGGCCAGTGCGCCTCTTTCGTCAAACACCGAAAGCGTAAACTGTTCAGCACCGGCCGCATAATAGGCTACCTCAAATTGTCCTTTACTAGGGTTAGGTAAGATGAACAGACGGGTAGTGGCTGAGTCACCGATGGCAACAATGTTCGAGAGCGCAGCACAGGGAAGTCCGGTCTGATTTTGCACCCGAACCGAATATTGTCCCAATTGACCTAATGTGATATTTGCAAGTGTGCTACTCGTCGCGCCATTGATCACCGATCCGTTTCGGAACCAAGTATAATTGTAGTTGCCGGATGGCGTCACCTGAGCGGTGAGATTGGTGCTTAACCCAGGATAGAGATTTCGATAAGGGGCGGCGGTGAGGTTTACGACGGGGTTTGGACTAACCGCTACTACAGACGCGGAAGAAGTGGATGTACATCCAAAGGTATTGGTGACGGTAACCGCGTAGGAACCGCTTGTACTAACTGTGATGGCGGAGGAAGTGGATCCGTTCGTCCAGCTATACGAATTTCCTACCGGAGCAGAAAGCGTTACGGTACTACCGGTACAGAAGGCGAGCGGACCACTTGCCGTAACCGCTGCACTCGGATTGGGATTTACAGTTACCGCGATTGGAGCGGAGGTGCTGATACAACCATTGCTTGTAACCGTGACGGTGTAATTGCCCGGGGTGTTTACGATGATCGAGCCGCTGGTGGCGCCGGTACTCCAGTTGTAAGAAGAACCGGTATTGGCTACCAGCAACACGGCATTGCCTTGGCAGAATGTTGTGGGACCAGTAGCTGTGATTGACGCAGCGGGCACGGCCGTGATCGTGAGTGTAACGGCGGTGCGCGTTCCGCTCTCACAACCGGTAAGATCATTTATGCTGGCTGCATAATAAGTCACCGATCCAACCGTATTTAGAGTGGGGCTGGTGACGACCGTTCCTCCCGTAGCGGCATTGTACCAACGAAGGGTATGACCGGCCGGAACCGTTGCCGTAGCCGTTAGGGTGGGAAGCGTTGCACCCGGACATACCGCTTGTGATTGATTGCCTCCACCTACGGGTGCAGCAATCGAGGCACTTCCCACGGTGATTAGCAAACTCGAGGGAGCGGTGTTGCAGGAACCATTGCTGGCCGTTACAATGACGTTGCCGCTGCTGGCACCGGCAGCAAAGTTTACGGAGATGCTGGTAGTTCCTTGTCCCGATACGATCGTGGCACCGGTAGGAACCGCCCACGCATAACTGGTGGCACCGGCAACACCGGCGATCGTGTAGGTGATATTGTTTTGAACGCCACAAATGGTTTGGGTTCCGCTGATGGATCCCACGGCGCCCAGTCCGCCGCCACCATTCGAAGCTGTCACACTCACGGCATTGGCGCGTTCACTAACAGCGTTAGTGGTATTGTTCTTCGCGCGAAGCGTAAACCAGTAGGCGGTATTTGGGGTGAGTCCGGTTGCCGTATATGTCGTTGCTGAAACGTTTGAGGCCAGTAGATCAAAATCACCGGAAGTGGCATTTAAAATATAAACGTCGTAATGGGAAGCGTTGGTTACTCCGCTCCAATTCAGGGTAACTTCTCCGGCGTTGCAGGCGGCTCCGCTACCGGTTAAACCGGAAACAGTTCCTAAAATCTTGAATGAAACATCACTGGCATCGATTACTCCTCCTGCCGAAACACGAATGAGTGCAGTGGATGTATTAGCAAAAGGAACACTCCAGGTGAGTCGTTGGGTAGTTGCGGGAATCGCAGTGGCGATGGTTGTCCACGTCGTTCCGCCGTCCAATGAATATTCTACGGTTTGCGCTGCGGTGATGCCGGTATTGTCCCAGGTGATCACAGCATTGGTGCCGGGGTTCAGGCTTTCGTTCCCGTTGGGGTAGGTCACTTCAATCCCGGGCGATTCGATGGTCCACGTTAGGGAGTAAGTTTGATTTGCACCGGTGGGGACAGCCGTACCCACCACCCGAAGTGTGTATGCCCCTGCTACGGGGTTGTCGATGCTGATTTGTTCGATGTTGCTGACATTGTCCACACCAGTTGTAGCCGGGGTACCCGGATTATTGGCATCCAGTATCCAGGGTAAAAAGGTGGTAGCGCCATTGACTACTTTCAAATCGAGGTTGTTGACCAGGGCGGGGGTGGCGTTGGCGGTACCGGCCGGATCATTCCATGTGAGCATTACTTTCAATCGTGCAGTTCCTGAGGGGATGTTGATGACCTCATCATTGGTAAACCCCGTTGTAATGGTGGCGATCTTATATCGGTTCTGCTCTAGAATACGAACGGCTTGGAGGGCATTGATGCGCCCATATCCAAATCGATAGTCCGGTCCAACATTCCCGAGATCGTGGGCGGTATTTAAAACCGTGTTCTTGATCAGGGACGAGGGGGGGAGTTGATTGCTGTTGAGTTGTTTGTAACGCTGCACGAGCAAGGCCACGGTTCCGGCCACACCGGGAGTTGACATGGAGGTGCCCGTCATGTTCGTATAGGCGTTGAGTGGCGTGGTGGTAGAAAATACGGTGGTACCCATGGCACTGATCTCGGGTTTTATGCGGCCATCGTGCACCGGACCACAGCTGGAGCTAGAATTCAATGCCTCAAGGGTGTTAATGTTCGCGACCAATATGTTGTTCTTGGCGGTTTTTCCGCTGGAAGTGATGGTTGACCAACCGCCTGTACACGCTGATTGTGAATTACCTGCAGAATGCACATGCAAGTGATAAGGAAAATTATTCAAGTTCACATCGGTTGCCACGCTGGTTGCCGAATACGCCACACCCGAACCGGTTAGTCCGCATGTCTGCGTACTTCCGTAAGAGTGGCTGCTTACATTTAATCCGAGGGTGGGAATGGCATTTGCCATTTCCGACGGGATGTTGCCATTGAAATTATAGGAGTAGATTTTGGTATTAGGCGCCATTCCGCGCGCAATGGGATTGATCAAGCCTCTCCCACAGATGGTGCCTGCGCAGTGTGTGGAGTGGTCGGAAGGGCTGCTGGTTTCCATCAAGGTGCGGCGTCCGGTAGGTGAAAAATCCAAATGTGGACTTACTTCCCCGCCATCCCATATGCCAACATTGATATCATTTCCCTTCAGGTTTCTCAGTCCGTCGTTGAGCACATTTACCCGATGAAGCGATCGCCCGGGCAAATTTTCAAACTGATTGGGGGCATCAATAAACTCGACCCACTGCACAAATGGAAGTTCCACCAACCGAGTTAGGTTCGAAATCGGTGCACGAAGCGTAAACTGCTTGAACATCGAATACTCACCAATGATTTGAATGCCCAGCGGCATCAAAAAACCCTGGATATCGGTTCGGTTGAGTGGTTCAAAAGTCAGCACCGTTAAATCTACCCAACCCGGCTGCGAAACAGCATGGCTGGGGGCCATACCTTGCAGTAAGGAAGGAACGGTTTTGTTTTCCGATTTCAGATAGGTGATGCTACGTACGCCTGCACGAATCAGATCGGCCGATGCAATCGTTTGTTTCATTTTTGCGGTATACGCGCGTTCCGGTAAATATTCCAATAGTTCTATGCCTTGTGTGGCGAGCGATTGTCTTTTTTCATAGGAGGGAAGTTCCTGAAACTGCAAGACCACATACTGATGCGTTCCGAAAGCAGTGCGGTTGTTGAAGTCGACAGAATACACGTACCGATCGGCATTGGCCTCCGGGATGAATTCGCCACCGCGGACTTTCAATCTAAAATCCTGTGCCTGGCTCTGAAAGAAGGTTATTGTCATCAGAACGAAAAGAACACGAGTAGGAAGGTTCATAACACGGTTAATTTGAGAGGACTAATGTACTGAAATTTCGATTAGATGATATGTGCTAAATCGATCCAGTTTTCCCCTGTTTAGCAATTGGAGAAAGTGCTATCTTACGTCCTCCACAAACAGCCGATTATGACCCCCACCTGGATGGGTGTTTACCCAGCTTTGCTTACGCCGTTTCGGGAGGATGACACCCTCGATCTTCCCCTATTCGAAAAAAATCTGCATGCCCAACTCGTTGCCGGTGTGCACGGAGCGATTATTGGCGGGTCGCTCGGAGAAGCCAGCACCCTTCGAGAAGATGAAAAGGAAGAATTGGTGCGGGTGGCGAAAAATGTGGCAGGCGGACGAATCCCCATCATTCTAAACATTGCGGAGTCGGCCACTCAACCAGCCATTGAACAAGTCAAACGGGCGAAGCTGTGGGGTGTAGACGGACTCATGCTTTTGCCGCCCATGCGGTATAAATCAGACGATCGGGAAACCATCCAATACTTTCGTTCGATTGCCCAATCGACGGCGCTGCCAATCATGATCTACAACAATCCGATCGATTACAAGATCGATTTTCGTCCCGACTTATTTGATTCATTACTGGATCTTCCCAATGTACAAGCACTGAAAGAAAGCTCCCGCGACGTAACCAACCTCACGCGGATGATCAACCGATTTGGCGATCGATTCAAGATACTTTGTGGGGTGGATACGTTGGCGATGGAGGAATTATGCTTAGGGGCCCACGGTTGGGTAGCGGGACTGGTCGATGCATTCCCGCGAGAAACGGTGCAACTATATAAGTGGGTGCAAGCGGGAGAACTTGAAAAAGCCAGGCAGTTGTACCGCTGGTTTATGCCGTTGCTGGAATTGGATATTCATCCCAAACTCGTTCAGTACATCAAGCTGGCTGCCACCTACACCGGCATCGGCAGTGAATTCGTTCGTGCGCCTCGGTTGATGTTGGAAGAAGCCGAGCGCGGCAGCGTAGAAACGATCATTGAAGATGCTTTGAAAAATCGTCCCACCCTCAACACCTAACTCATGCATACGTTTACGGATATCTCGCCGGAACAAATTGATAACGCATTAGAGCGATCTTGGCAAGCCTTTCAGACGTACCGGCTCTTGCCACTTGCCAGACGCGCGGAATTACTCCGTGCCATCGCTGCTGAATTGGAGGACATGGGAGATGCGTGGCTTAAAACCGCTCAGGAGGAAACGCATTTGCCCGAAGCCCGTTTGCGAACCGAGCGGGCCCGAACCATCTTTCAACTGGAATCCTATGGGTTGGCTTGTGCACAGGGCGATTGGATGCGGGTCAGCATAGATACTGCACTGCCCGACCGCAATCCGCCTCGTGCCGACTTGCGAAAAATGATGATTCCGCTCGGGCCCGTCGTTGTATTTGGTGCCAGCAACTTTCCTTACGCCTATTCCACTGCCGGGGGCGATACGGCTTCGGCACTTGCGGCGGGTTGCTCGATAATTGTAAAGGCCCATCCCGCGCATCCGCAAACATCCTTGCTCGCCGCGCAGGCCATCCAACGGGCCATCCAAAAAACAGCATTGCCCGCCGATCTTTTTCAACTCGTATATGGAGCTTCTTTTGAAGTAGGGAAGAAATTGGTGCAGCATCCCCGAACCGCTGCAGTGGGATTTACGGGTTCCTACACGGGCGGGAAGCAACTGTTCGACTGGGCTTATCAACGCGCCCATCCCATCCCGGTATTTGCAGAAATGGGCAGCATCAATCCGATTTTTCTATTGCCGGAACGTTTGCAAAAAGAAGCTTCCTCGCTGGCAGAAACCATCGCAGCTTCGGTGACGTTGGGGGTGGGACAATTCTGCACCAACCCCGGTATTCTGGTAGCCACAGCTGGCGAGGGGTTAGCTGTTTTTCAAACAAGATTGACCGAACTCCTGAAGCAAACCATTCCCGCTGCTATGTTGCATTCTGGCATCCAGCGGGCTTATTTGGAAAAATCCGCTCAGCTACGCCAACAACCCGGGGTAGAAACGCATCTTCCTGCCAGCGAGGGTGCGCAGGGGACGGCCACTCCACAGTTGACACAAGTGGAGGCAAAAAAATTTCTGGAAAATCATTCACTGCATCAAGAAGTGTTTGGTCCGGCTACCTTGCTGGTGGTCTGCTCCACCACCGAAGAGCTTTATGAAGTTGCCGCATGTATCGAAGGGCAACTCACCTGCACCGTTTTTGGAAGCAATCAGGAGCTGCTTAAATACCAGACACTTTGCGAGCAATTGAGGATGCATTGCGGCCGCTTGATCTTTAATTCAGTGCCCACCGGAGTGGAGGTTGTGCAGTCGACGCATCACGGCGGACCCTTTCCTGCTACCACCGATTCCCGTTTTACGGCCGTGGGAAGCGATGCGATTTTGCGTTTTGCGCGCCCCCTTTGCTTTCAAAATTGTCCGGAAGAATTGCTGCCGATCGAATTGAAGTCGGATAATCCGCTTCAACTTTGGCGAAAGGTAAATGGTCAGTGGACCAACGGATCAATTGGTTGACGCACCTCGTTTAGCCGGGTTGCTAAAATAGATCGTCATCAGCATCGACAAGAGCAGGTAACCGCCGATTCCATAAGCGGCATAAGGAATGCGAGCGTTCAGCCCGAACCAATCGCGTTGCCAAAAAAGCAACCCCACACCATATCCAAACCGAACCATTTCCCAGATCCAGGCATTTTTTCGCATATCCATCAGTTCGGTAAGTGCTTGAACGGATAAAAAGATGAATAAGCCATACAAATAAATGAAAGAGCTGTTCAGGCCGTTGAGGGAGGCGATGTTTCCGAATAGATAGGTGATAAATCCGAGCTGGGCAATGAGCTGAAACCAGGTCCAGCTACTGAACGCCCCATTGGTGGGCGTATCATATTTTTCGAATTGATAGACATCCGAAATTTTTTCGACCGGATGTGCCGTTGCTACATCCGCCGGACGATAGCCGGTCCTTCGAAACCAGAGAGTAATTTTTTCTTTCCAGTCGTTGGTCCGCCATGCATCTGCCGCCATCAATCCCAGGTGCAGAAAATTGATGCGGATCGGGTTCCAAGTTCTGGCCGGTCGACTGATCCCATACACCGGAGGCACATCCGATCGTTCTTCAGCGAAGGTTCCAAATAATTTATCCCACACAATGAAGATCTGAGAGAGATTTTTATCCATGTACTCCGGATTGATCGCATGATGCACGCGGTGGTGAGAGGGCGTGACCAGAATTTTTTCCAAAAACCCCATTTTATCGATGTGTCGCGTATGGTACCAAAATTGCGCGAACAGGTGCAAGGGGGCGACGGTAGCGATCACGGCCGGCGGGATGCCCAACAGAGCGGCCGGTAGCAGCAGAATGGTAAATAAGTTAAAGAAAGCGGAGATGCTTTGCCGCAAGGCGCAGGCCAGATTGAATTCCTCGCTGCTGTGGTGGATCACGTGGAGGTTCCAGAATAAATTGATGTGATGGCTCCACCGGTGGATCCAGTAGCCGTTGAAATCTATGATGATAAACGCGGCCACATACACCATCCATTGGTTGGGGATGGTGGTCAGGGCAACATGTTCCAGCATAAACGGATAGATCGCGATGATGATCGTGAGCTCCAGCACCGACTTGGTGACGTTGGTGATGCCCGAGTTCAGGGAGGAGATCATATCGAGGGTACGAACGGTGTCAAATCCTTTTTTCCAGCCCCACCATTTTTCAAAAAGGACCAGCACCAAAAAGATCGGAATGGCGATAAGTAATATTTTACCGTAGGTTTCCATGTACTTGGCAATATTCCGCTAATTTACAACAGACCGCAAACTTTGTTCAGCATGGCTCGCCACGTTTTTGACTGCATAGACGGACATACCTGCGGAAATCCCGTTCGGGTGGTGCGCGCAGGCGGACCCGCCCTGGAAGGTCGAAACATGAGCGAGAAACGTCAGCATTTTCTGCACGCATATGATTGGATCCGCCGGGGACTCATGTTCGAGCCCCGCGGACACGACCTAATGAGCGGAAGCATCGTGTATCCACCGAACGACCCAACCAATGATGTGGCCGTGCTCTTTATTGAAACAAGTGGGTGCCTGCCTATGTGCGGACACGGCACCATCGGTACAATCACGATCGGAATCGAAAGAGGACTGATCCAGCCCAAAACGCCCGGAAAGATTCGTATGGAAGCACCGGCCGGACTCATCAAAATCGATTACAATAGCAGCCTACGAGCAGACGGATCGCTGCGGGTAGATTCTGTGAAACTCATCAATGTGCCGGCATATCTGGATACTGAATCACTCGAGGTAGAATGTCCTGAGCTCGGTACGATTCAGGTAGATGTTGCCTTTGGCGGAAATTTTTATGCAATAGTCGATTTACAGAAAAACTATTTAGGGCTGGACGCATATTCCATTGAAAAACTAATTGCTTGGTCCAGAACCCTGCGCGATTCCATCAATCAATTGCGCTCATTTGTTCATCCGGTCGATGCTACGATTCACGGTTGCTCGCATATTCTGTGGTCCGGTCAAGCGATCGATCCGGCCGCGACTGCCCGCAATGCAGTTTTCTATGGCGACAAGGCCATCGATCGTTCTCCTTGCGGTACAGGTACCTCTGCTCGAATGGCACAGTGGTATGCAAAAGGAAAATTATTACCCGGACAATCATTTATTCACGAGAGCGTGATCGGCAGTACGTTCATCGGACGGATCGAAGAGGAATTCGATTTCCACGGGCACCGGGCCATCCGGCCTTCTGTTGAAGGTTGGGCCAAAATTTATGGAGAAAACCAAATCACAATCGACCCCGAGGATGATCCCTATGCATACGGCTTCCAGGTGATCTGAAGGATGCCTACATTTGCGCAGTGAAAATTGCAGTCATAGGTGGTGGGATCATTGGACTCAGTTCTGCGCATTATTTGCAACTTGATGGCCATCAGGTTACCGTTTTTGATGCGGGCGATGGACTCGACAACTGCTCCTACGGAAACGCCGGATATATTTGCCCCAGCCATTTTATCCCCCTCGCCACGCCGGGTATCGTACGCAAGGGATTGCGTTGGATGTGGAACAGTCGCTCCTCCCTTTATGTTGAGCCCCGGCTCGACTGGGACCTGATCAAATGGGGTTTACTATTTATGCGCTCGGCGACTTCGAAGCATGTGCACAACGCAGCAGCCCCCCTACGCGACATTGCCCTGATCAGTCAGCAGGCGTACATCGATTGGCATGAAGCGGGTCTGGATTTTGAGTATCAACACAAGGGATTGCTGGAGATCGCACAAACTGAAGCCGGCGAATACCATGCGCAAGAAATCGTAGCGCGCGCTATTTCATTGGGATTGGTCGACACCGAATGGCTCAGCAAAGATCAGTTGGATGCGATGGAACCCGGGGTGCGCATGAATGCAAGAGGAGCGATCTTATTCCATTGCGACGGACATTGCTATCCAAATCATTTAATGAAATCGTTACGCGCCCAGTTGCTGAATCAAGGCGTCACGTTTCGTTGGAACGATGCAGTAACAGGGGTTGAGGCTACCAAGAAACAAATCCACACCCTACATGCTCAATCCGGTTCGCATGCATTCGATCAGGTCGTATTGGCCGCGGGTTCCTGGAGTGGGTCGTTGGCGAAGTCGATGGGACTAACGCTTCCCATGATGCCGGGTCGAGGATATTCTGTTACGGTTGAGAACAATGCGCTGCAACTTACACGCCCTTCGATCTTGGTCGAGGGGCGCGTGGCCCTCACGCCTTTAAATTCGAGTACGATGCGCTTTGGCGGCACGATGGAGATCACCTCTCATCAAACACCACCCCGTCTTTCGAGGGTGCAGGGCATTTTGGATGCCGTCAAGGGATTTTATCCGGATTTTGATATGCCTTTGCCTGCGCTGGATAAGGTTTGGTACGGATATCGGCCCTGCTCGGCCGACGGATTGCCGTATATCGGTAGGACGCAACGCTTGGAAAATCTGGTGATGGCTACCGGGCACGCCATGCTGGGGCTCAGCCTGGGGGCGGGTACGGGTAAGTTGGTTGCTCAGCTCATCGCGCATAAACCAACTGACATGGATATCCGACCTTTTAATCCCAATCGGTTCGGGTAGCGCACCTTCTGAAACCCTTCCCGCACATTGCTGTATTTT
This sequence comes from Bacteroidota bacterium, assembly GCA_016868775.1. Classification (GTDB taxonomy): domain Bacteria; phylum Bacteroidota; class Bacteroidia; order Chitinophagales; family Chitinophagaceae; genus JJ008. Next base: position 50,553 of record VGFT01000002.1, read on the forward strand.
TACGCCTTATGACGATTCGTACTGAACGGCACCCGTACCGGGAGACGGGGAAATTCACTTCTCTGGTGCTCGATTATTTGGATCAACGACCCGAGATCGGGTCGCTTCATCATGGATTACCCTCGGTTGACACCATTCTTCAGGCCATCGAGCGTCGGCGTACGTTTTCGATAGATAGAACCTTGCTAGTTAACGCGCTCGAAGAGCAGTATCAGCAGGTATCGGCGTCTTCCAAAATCCACGAGCAAATCCGATCCCTGTCATCCGACACTACGTTTACCATCACCACGGCACACCAATGCAATCTTTTTCTTGGTCCGCTGTACACCATCTATAAAGCCCTGCATGCGATTCGGTTGGCAGATGCTTTAAACGAACGATTGCCCAATCAATATTTTGTGCCGGTTTTTTATTTGGGGTCGGAGGATGCCGATCTGGAAGAGTTGAATCATATTCATTTATTAGGAGAGAAGTTAGAATGGCGTACCGAGCAGACAGGTGCAGTAGGGCGAATGAGAGTAGATCAGCACACGATCGATCTGATCGATCGGCAAGCGCACCTGTTGGGATCTTTTCCAAACGGAGCGGAATGGATCGGGATCATTCGGGATTCGTACACCGTTGGATCGTCGCTGGCCACTGCCACGTTTCGACTCCTTCATTCGTTGTTTGCGGAAAGGGGATTGGTGGTGTTGGAGCCGGATCGACCAAAACTCAAATCGGTTGCGATCGATTTTTTTTGGAAGGAACTCAAGGAGTCTATTTCGTTTCCGGCAGTGTTGTCTGTGAGTGACTGGCTGACCAAAAGCGGCTATTCCGCACAGGCACAGGCTCGTCCCATCAATTTGTTTTATTTGACGGATGGAAAACGCGAGCGGATCGAGCGCGTGGGGGAAGACTGGACAGTGGCGGACAAGCATATGCGTTGGAATGAAACTCAGTTGCGGCAGGAATTGAATGATCATCCCGAACGATTTAGTCCCAACGTGATCTTGCGCGGACTTTATCAAGAGATCCTCCTTCCCAATTTGGTCTATATCGGTGGAGGCGGTGAGCTGGCGTATTGGTTGCAGTTAAAATCGGTATTTGATGTGTTTCGGGTTCCTTTTCCGCTATTGGAGTTACGTGCCTCGTTGCAATGGGTAGATGCACGAATGGATGAAAAATTAAGCGAATTGGCGATAAAGCCGGTAGATGTATTTGCTTCCGTGGATGAGTTGTTGCGTATGAGTATGGATACACACGCAACACTGGACCTGAGTGAACGAATGAAAAACTTGTCTGCCGAGTACGACCGAATCGGGAATCAGGCGGGTTCGATTGATCCGACCCTCCGTACACATGTAAATGCCTTGCGCACGCAAGCCTTGAAAAAGATCCACGCGTTAGCTGCGAAAATGGACCGGGCAGAAAGACGCAAAATGAGTGTTGTCCGCCATCAGATCGAGACCTTGCAACGCGCGGCGTTTCCGGGACAAGTATTGCAAGAGCGGTGGGACAATGTAGGATATTATTATTCCTTATACGGAAAGGACTATCTGGATCGACTTTATGATCACCTTGATCCGTTTGATCGGTCTTTTACGTGGGTGATCGAGTTGGACTGATCAGTCAAATTGATTGGCCCAACCGTCTTTTCGAAGTTGCTCTACTTTACTGAGCACATCTGACTCCAACCCATCTTTATACGTTTTCAATTGATCTGCTAGCGCAGCATCGGCGGCGCCCAGGATCTGGGTAGCCAGAATGCCGGCATTCTTTGCCGCGTTGAGGGCAACGGTAGCTACGGGCACGCCGTTGGGCATTTGTAGGATGGAGAGCACAGAGTCCCAGCCGTCAATGGAGTTGGAAGATTTGATGGGTACGCCGATGACAGGCAGGGTAGTGAGGGAGGCAACCATTCCGGGCAGGTGGGCGGCACCGCCGGCGCCGGCGATGATCACTTGAAGTCCGCGGCTACGAGCGGTTTGGGCATATTCCCGCATGCGTTCGGGCGTGCGGTGGGCGGAAACAACGGTTACTTCATGGGGCACGTTGAATTGCTGGAGAATATCGGCAGCGGCCTGCATGACTGCCAGGTCGCTGTCACTTCCCATGATTATACCCACGCGTGGATTCATGAAGGTTTCTTTCTACAAAGAAACAGAAAATTTCCCGACTGCGTTAATGGATAAATTTTCCCTGCAGGCGAAGCAGTTCGGTTTCGGCCAATTTGGCCTGGAAGCGCGCACGGATCAGTCGGTCGTATGCTTCTTGCAAACTACGCTGCGCTTCTTTGAGTTGGAGCAGGGTGGTTGAGTTGAGTCGATAGATTTCCAATACGATCTGAACGTTTTCTTCTGTCAGTAGGATATTTTTTTCCTCTAATTTCCAGGATTCAATGAGCATCAGGTATCGCTGGAACGCATTCCAAGCACCGAGCCGTAGGTTTAAATTTTGTTGATCAAACCTAAATTCCTGGAAGCGGATATCTTGTTTGGCTTGTTCGATCTGTCGGCGCACGCGAAATTGATTGAAGAGTGGAACCGATGCGGTGAATCCGTAATTCAGTCCCTGGTTTCGGCTGAACAGGGGTTGAAAAGGATTAACGACGACTTTGTTGTCAAGTCGATTGAAGTTGTATGCTGAATTGAAGCTGAAGGTTGGGTAGCGATCGGCTTTTCTTTCTTGTAGGGTTCTCTCGGCCAAGCGAATGTTCAGCTGTTGTATTTGTAATTGTGGGTTATTGATTGAGAGGGAGTCTTGAATGGTACCGAGGGATAAGTCGGTTTGGATGGGGATATCCTTAATGACCTCAAACCAGTCGGAGGGTGTATGCTCGTTCAAGGCAAGTTTTGGGAGCATGAGGCGGTTGAGCGCCTGTTTTGCTTGCAGAATATCATTTTGAATTGACAGCTGGAGACTTTTCTGGCTATTCAGATCGATTTGACTTTGCAGGAGGTCGGGTTTGGAACCCACGCCGATGTTGAGTTTATGGCGAGCCAGTTTTTCTCTCTCTTCAAATACCGCGATTTGTTTTTCCAGGGCGATTGACTGTTGACTGAGCTGTACGATTCGGTAATACGCATTGACTACATCTGCGATGGTGTTGTTGATTTGATTCCGGATTGTCCATTCGCCTTGTGCCAGTAATTCATCCAGGCGGGCGCGGGTAGCAAACATCCTTCCTCCATCAAAAAGTGTCCAACTCAGTGAAATATTACCCGACAGATTGCTGGATTGAACGTCGTTTCGCTCGCGGATGGTTCCGTCATTGAATTTTTGATATTGGTCGTTGTTGTTGAATCCCTGTCCAATATTGGCGTTTAGGTTGGGAAGAAGACCGGCGTTTCGGTATTGCCGATCGATAGCGGCTACTATAGAATCGTTACGAGCTATTCGGATGTCCCAGTTGTTTTCCAATGTTTGCGAAATGGCTTCTTCCAGTGTCAGGATACGCTGGGCGGCAAGCGAGTGCCCTGATCCAATCAGGAAGGCTACGGTGTATAGGATTCTTTTCATCAGGGGGCTGCCAGTTTTTGATCAAATGTGGATCGATGTTTTGAGGATAGGTAACTGTACATAGCCGGAATAACAAATAAGGTGAGCACCAGTGCAAACAGGATACCGCCTACGATCACCACCCCAAGCGGAATCCGGCTGGTGGCCGCTGCGCCCAGCGAAAGGGCAAGCGGCAGGGCTCCCAGTGCCATGGCCATGCTGGTCATCAGGATCGGGCGGAACCGTTGGGAGGCGGCATAGACAACCGCCTCCAATTTGCTCATCCCTTTTTCTCGGCTTTGGTTGGCAAACTCTACGATTAAGATTCCATTTTTGGTTACCAGTCCGATCAGCATGATGATCCCGATCTGCGAGAAGATGTTCAACGTGTGTCCGAATAATGAAAGCGAAATAACCGCACCCGCCAGTGCAAGTGGAACGGTTAACATGATGATAAGGGGATCGATGAAACTTTCAAATTGGGCTGCCAAGATCAGGAAGATCAGGGCTAGTGCTAAGATGAAAGCGAAACTGATGTTGCTGCTGCTTTCCTTGAAGTCGCGCGAAGCGCCGGATAGGGAGGTAGAGAAGCTGTCGTCCAGTACGCCCTTGGTGATCCGTTCCATTTCTTTGATTCCATCTCCGATGGTGAATCCGGGTTGGAGTCCGGCTGAAATGGTGGCCGATTTATATCGATTGAAATGATAGATGGTTGGCGGGGTCGTTGTTTCTTTGATCTCTATGAGGTTGTCCAGTGAAATCAGCACCCCTCGGTTGTTGCGTACGAATAGTTGCCGCAGATCACTTGGCTCGTCGCGGAAGGAGCGGGACATTTGTTCCATTACCTGATATTGTTTTCCCTCTTTGATGAAATAACCCATCCGACGGTTGCTGAAAGCCATCTGCAGGCTTTGGGAGATATCCGTTACGGTCACGCCCAGTTGAGCGGCTCGCAGCCGATCCACCTCGATGGACAATTCTGGTTTATTGAATTTGAGGTCGACATCTGCATTTTGCAGGACCTTACTTTGTTTGGCAGAGTCAAGCAAGCGGGGAAGCGCCTGAGTAAGTTTGTTGAAGTCGTTGTTCTGAATTACAAAGGCAACGGGTTGTCCGCCTCTTCTGTTCACCGAGATCGTTTGTTCTTCGATGGTAACGGCCCGGACCTGATTGAATTTGCCGAGGTTGCGGTTTACCATTTTGACGATTTCAGACTGACTTTTTTCCCGCTCCGCAGGTGGTTGCAAGGTTACGCGTACAAAACCCGTATTCGCATTTCCGCTTCCCGTGAAGCCGGGGGAGGTCACGCTCAGCACCATGTCCCGCTCGGGTACCGAGTCCAGCATCAGTTCGGTAACTCGATTCACATTTTTATCCATCGCATCGAAGGAAGTTCCTTCCGGTGCGGTCATCTGTACCCGAAACTGACTGCGGTCTTCCATTGGTGCCAGTTCCGACTGCAGGTTACCGCCCACCCATAAAATAGCCCCCACACAGGCGGCTACGATCAAAAACGCCATCCACCGGATCCGCATAAAGCCACTCAGGGCTTTTTCATATGAATTCTCCAGCCAGCGGAAAAAGGGTTCCGTTTTGCGGTAGAACCAGGGGTGTTGGTTCGTATTTTTTCGGGAAAGCTTTACGTTGAGTACCGGCGTGAGGGTAAGCGATACAAAAGCAGAGATCAGCACGGCGCCGGCCACCACGATTCCAAATTCTCGGAACAATCGTCCCACAAATCCCTCTAAAAAAATAATGGGGAGAAAAACCACGGCCAGGGTGATGGAGGTAGCGATCACGGCAAAATAGATCTCTTTGGATCCTTCGAGGGCGGCCTGATAGCGGTTCATGCCCCGTTCCATTTTTTTGAAGATGTTTTCGGTGACAACAATTCCATCGTCCACCACCAGTCCCGTGGCCAGCACCACGGCCAGTAGCGAGAGTACGTTGATGGAAAATCCCATCAGGTACATGATGAAAAAAGATCCGATCAGGGAGACGGGGATGTCGATTAGGGGACGAATGGCGATGATCCAATCACGGAAGAAGGCATAGATGATCATAACCACCAGTAGGAATGCGATCATCAATGTCTCGCAAACTTCCAGGATCGATTTGCGGATGAATTTGGTTTGGTCCAGTCCAATGCTGACCGTTACATCTGCCGGCATTTCTTTTTTTATCTGTTCTAATCGCTTGAAGAATTCATCGGCGATCGAGACATAGTTGGATCCGGGTTGGGGAATGACGGCCAGTGCGATCATGGGTATGCCATTTCCTTTCAAGATGGTTTCCTCATTTTCTGGCCCCAAAACGACATCGGCGACATCTCGTAACCGAATATCGCTGCCGTCGATATTTTTCAGGATCAGCTCATTGAACTCCTCCTCGGTATTGAGTCGCCCGAATGTGCGAATATTCAACTCCGTCTGATTTCCCGTGATCTTTCCTGCGGGTAACTCCACGTTTTCCCTCGACAAGGCCGTCTGTATATCATTTCCGCTGATCTGCAGGGCTTGCATGCGGTTGGGGTCTAGCCAGATCCGCATGGCATACCGTTTTTCGCCCCAGATCTGCACGCCGCTTACGCCGGGAATGGTTTGGAGGCGTTCGACCAATACGTTATTTGCATACTCGGTCATCTGCAATTGATTCCGGGTATTGCTTTGAACGGTCATTGACAAAATGGGATCCGAGCTGGCATCGGCTTTGGATACTACGGGTTTTCCTTCAATGTCGGGCGGGAGATCGCGTTCGGCCTGTGATACTTTGTCGCGTACATCGTTGGCAGCCGATTCCAGGTCGATCCCCAATTCAAATTCCACATTGATGCTGCTGGTACCGCTGCTGCTGGTGGAGGTGATGTTCTTTACGCCGGCGATCCCGTTGATGGCTTTTTCGAGCGGTTCGGTGATCTCCGATTCAATGATGGCGGCGCTGGATCCGGGATAGGCCGTGCGAACACTGATATTGGGCGGATCGATGGCCGGATAATCACCTACTCCCAGGAAGCGAAACCCGATCAGGCCAAACAGCACGATCAGGATATTCATGACCAACGCCAGGACGGGTCGGCGCAAACTCAACTCAGAAATGTTCATGGTGGCGTTCCCGGGGTTTATTGCGTAATGCCTGCGTTTTGTATTTTATCGATCTGTACGGGTGAATTGGGGCGTGCGCTCATAAGCCCACTTATCAGAATAGTGTCACCGGCTTTCAATCCGCTCGTCACCTCTACTTGATCGGTGGTTCGCGCACCTGTGGTGATATCCACGAATTCCGTTTTGCCTCCGCTGTAGCGGATGACTCGTTTGCCTCTTGCTAGTGGTATGACTGCTTGGGCGGGTAGCATCAAAGCAGCGGGATTTTCCTCGAGCCGAATGGTTAGGGTAGCAAAGGCCCCTGGTAACAGGGATGGATCCTTGGATTGAACCGTTGCCCGATAATTCAAGCTGCGGTTGTTAAGGGACAAGCCGGGGGCTGTTGCGTTGATGACGGCCGTGTGGATCAATGATGAACCGGTTACGCGAAATTCAATCGTTGCCCCCGGTTTCAATTCATTTGCATATTTCTCCGGTAAGAAAAAATCGACTTTTACGGGTTGGGTTTGTTGGATGGTGGTGATCACCGATGCGGGTGTTACATAGGCACCGATGCTTATGTTTTTCAATCCCAATTTTCCGGCGAAGGGTGCCCGGATCTCGGTTTTATCAATGGCGGTTTGTAAAATCCCGATATCGGCTTTCAAATTGCGTACTTGGAGCATGCTCAAATCATAGTCCTGCTGGCTGATCCCCTGTACGGCCAGGAGTTTTGATTGTCGCTGTTCCGTTTGCTGGGCAATGTCCAATTGTGCCTGAAGCTTTACGAATTGAGCCTGCAAGTCGGCATCGTCGATCTTGGCGATTAAATACCCGGCGGCAACGTTTTGGCCTTCCGCCAAAAAGAGCCGGGCAATCCGTCCGGAGGTTTCCGGATGGATCTCGGCTGATTCCGCCGCGATCAGCGTGCCGGGCACTTCCAGTTTTTCTTGGAAAGGCATGGGGCGAAGGATAAAGGCCTCTGCTTTCAGGGGGGGCATTTGCTTAGAACCGCTGGCGCCAGGGTCCTTTTTTGAGTCCACACAAGCAACCCAAGCAAGCGGAAGGAATAAACATGCAACGGGATACAGTCTCATACAGATAATCTGGTATGAAATAAAGGTAGCCAATGGCAGGTAGATATAGGTAGCTATGGGATGCGGGCGGGTGGAGGAAACCGGACTCACCGGCAAACCACTTGCAGGCGCGTCTTGATGTCTTCCGCGAAACGCTTTAGTTGATTCACATCCGCCCCCATCAGCGTGATATGCCCCATTTTTCTCCCGGGCTTCGTTCTTTTCTTTCCGTAAAGGTGTAAAAAGGCATTGGGCAGTTGAAGCACCTTCTCCAATCCCAAATAGCTCGCATCACCGGTAAATCCCGCAGCACCCAGTACATTTATCATCAACGAGGGTAGAATAGCCGTTGAGTTGCCCAAGGGCAAACCCATCAGGATCCGCCAGAGCATGTCGAATTGAGAGCAGTAATGCGCCTCAATGGTATGATGGCCACTGTTGTGGACCCGGGGCGCCACTTCGTTGATCCATTGGTTGCCGGAGTGGTCCAAGAACATTTCCACCGCAAACAAGCCCGGGGATTGAAAGGCTTCCACCAATTGTATAGCCAAGGCAGCCGCTTTGCTTTCAATTTCAGTATTGATATCAGCCGGACACACCTGATAATCAAGCAGATTAAGATTGGGGTCGAAAATCATTTCGACCGAAGGGTAGACCTTGGTTTCGCCGGATGGTGCGACTGCTACCAGGACGGCAATCTCCTTTTTAATCTCAATCTTTTTTTCCAGAACGGCGGGCTCATCAAAGCCCAGGGGGAGATCGGATTCCTGATTCAATACCGTTACGCCTCGCCCGTCGTATCCGCCAACCCCCAGCTTGTGAACGGCCGGAAGCAGTTCGAGGTGATTGATCAGTTCCGATCGGTTTTGGGTAATGCAATAGGGAGCAGTGGGGAGATTGTTTTGCCGGTAGAATTCTTTTTGAAGGATCTTGTTTTGGATCGTACGCAGCACGGCGGGTTTGGGAATGACGCGGATGCCTTCTTTCTCTAGCAACTCCAATGCATCTACGTTCACTTGCTCAATCTCAATGGTGAGTACATCCACCTGCCGGCCAAAATTGAGCACGTCCTCGTAGGTGCGGATGTTTCCCAAGTGAAAATGATGACAGAGGGTTGCTGCTGGGCAGGACGGATCATTTTCCATGACATGCGTTTCAGCGGGATAATTGGCTGCTGCCTGAAGCAACATTCGGCCCAATTGCCCCCCTCCCAAAATGCCGACTCGGATCATGCCGCAAAGATAACCCTGTGCGGGCAGGCAGGGAAGGGCTGGAAATCCGTTAATTTTACACCTGTAAATACACGATCATGTCCACTGCGCTTGCCGAAAAAAACGTTTCCCTTACTCACACAACCGATTTCCTTCCCCTGGAGGGCACTGATTACGTCGAATTTTACGTGGGCAATGCCAAGCAGGCAGCCCATTATTACATGAGTGCCTTCGGATTTCAGGCACTGGCCTATGCGGGTCCGGAAACCGGATGTAAGGAATTTGCAAGCTATGCGGTCCGTCAAAACAAACTGACTTTTGTACTGACCACGCCGCTTCATCCCAACAATGCCATGGCCGATCATGTTTACTTGCATGGCGACGGCGTAAAAGTCTTGGCCCTCCGGGTACCGGATGCACGCTCGGCTTGGGAAGAAACCACCCGCAGGGGTGCAACCTCCTATCAGGAACCTCAAGTAAAAACCGACGCATTCGGAGAAGCGGTAATCAGTGGGATACGCACCTATGGCGATACGGTGCATCTTTTCATTGAGCGAAAAAATTACCAAGGCGCTTTTTTGCCCGGGTATCGTCCCTGGTCGAACCCGTATTTCGCACCGAATTCAACTGGACTCTTATATGTTGATCATTGCGTGGGCAATGTGGGCTGGAATCAAATGAATCCCTGGGTGAAATTTTATGAAGAGGTCATGGGATTCAAAAACATTCTCTCCTTCGATGACGAAGATATCTCCACCGAATATTCGGCACTCATGAGCAAGGTGATGAGCAGTGGAAACGGGTTTGTAAAATTTCCAATTAATGAACCGGCCGTAGGAAAAAAGAAAAGTCAGGTAGAAGAATATTTGGATTTTTACAGGGGGGAAGGAGTGCAGCACGTGGCCTTGGCCACCGACAACATCGTGGAAACCGTTCGGGACCTTCAATCCCGCGGCGTTGAGTTCCTGAAAGTGCCTACCACGTATTATGATGATCTGTTGGATCGGGTGGGACCGATCGACGAGGACCTCGAACCCCTGAAGGAGTTGGGAATCCTGATCGATCGGGACAATGAGGGATATCTGCTTCAGCTTTTCTCCAAGCCAGTGGAAGATCGGCCCACGCTGTTCTTCGAGATCATTCAGCGAAAGGGTGCCAAGAGTTTTGGAAAAGGAAATTTCAAGGCCCTGTTTGAGGCAATTGAGCGGGAGCAAGCGCTGCGAGGTAATCTTTAGTTCTTTCCTAATTGCGAACTCGTTTCACATAACTAAAATGTGCTCATGGCCTACCGTATCCTTTTGCTATGGCTTTGGTTCTTTCTCGACAGTCCCCTGCAGGGAAACGGTCAATTTTTATCTTCTAACAACTCGGGATTCTCAACTTTTGTAAGCTATCAGCGATCCTTTCCGAATCCTGCCAAGGCCTGGTCGAATAAAGCGGATACACTCCGAAAGCAATTTCTTGCAAAAAATCTTACTTGGCCGGCTCGGTACCTATACATTCGATCCTTCAAGTTTGATAGTGACCTGGAAGTTTGGGTGAAGAACAATGCTGCCGATACTTTTCAGCTTTTTAAAACTTATCGGATATGCGCGTTGGCAGGCTATTTAGGTCCAAAGCGGATTCAGGGCGATTATCAAGTGCCGGAGGGGTTTTACTACATAAACGATTTCAATCCCCGCTCCAGTTATTATCTGGCTTTGGGTCTGAACTACCCCAATCCCTCGGATCGGGTACTCAGTGATTCCATTCGGCCGGGTGGCGAGATCTTTATTCACGGAAGTTGCGTAACCGTTGGGTGCATACCCCTAACCGACGAGCAGATAGATGAATTGTACATCCTCGCCGCGCATGCGTACGATCTGGGGCAGCATTTCATACCGGTGCATGTGTTCCCCATCCGGTTTGATGTGCCCAGAAGTGTTGCCTACCTGGATGGATTAACCCGGGAGGACCCGACTCTTGAAAAGTTTGTGAAGCAACTGGAACCGGCCTATTTTGAGTTCAAGCGAACCCATCGATTGCCGATCGTGCTGATCGCACCGGATGGAAGCTATTCAATCAGTAAAGAAGTTACTCAACAGGCAGGATCAATCCATTAGTTTTGCCAATCATGTCCACCATCATCACAGTCGACTCGCTCGTAAAAAATTACGGCTCCTTCGAAGCGGTTAAGGGGATCTCTTTTCAGGTGAAAGAAGGGGAGATCTTTGGGTTGCTGGGACCAAACGGTGCCGGCAAATCCACCACCCTGGAAATCATTGAAACCTTGCGCACCAAAACTTCCGGGAAAGTTTGGGTAGACGGATTGGATCTGGATCAATCTCCGGAGGAGATAAAAAAGATCATCGGCGTGCAATTGCAGAGCAGTGGATATTATCCTGGATTGAATCTGGTACAACTCATTGATCTGTTCTGCGGTTTGTACAACCGGGAGCAGGATCCAATGGAGCTGTTGGATTTGGTCAATTTGCGCGACAAAGCAAAATCCAAGGTAAAAGAATTCAGCGGCGGCCAACGCCAGCGATTCTCGGTGGCTACGACCCTGATCAATAACCCCCGCATTATTTTTTTAGATGAACCCACCACCGGTCTTGATCCGCAGGCCCGACGCAGTCTTTGGGAATTGATCCGAGGTATTCGGGATCGGGGGACCACTGTCATTATTACAACCCATTATATGGATGAAGCCGAATATTTATGTGATCGGGTAGCCATCATTGATTCCGGTCAAATCATCGCGTTGGATTCGCCCGACCGTTTGATCGATCAGTTGGTGGCATCCGGCTTTGAACGTCCGAAAGAAATGAAGCAGGCCAACCTGGAAGATGTTTTCATTCATCTCACGGGTCATTCCCTTCGAGAAGATTGATCATGAGTACACAAGAAAAGATCCGAGCCTTTATGCAAGAAAAATTACAAGTCCAAAAAGCAGAGGGTGCTGCCTTTCTGCTCCAAAACAAAAATCAACCCGGCGTCGTAGAACTTCCCGAGGGCATGCAATACCTCGTGCTCCAAGAGGGAAGCGGACGAAAGCCTGCGCCTACTGATTCCGTAAAAGCACACTACGCCGGTTCATTGCTCAACGGAAAAGAATTTGACAGTTCCTTTCGTCGCCAGCAACCTTTTACGGCGCCGCTGCGCGCCCTCATCAAGGGTTGGCAAATCGCTTTACCCAGGATGAGCGAAGGCAGTCGCTGGCGCCTGTGGATTCCCTCGGAATTGGCGTACGGCGACCGAGGGGCCGGATCCGATATTCCGGGCGGTGCTACACTCATTTTTGAAGTGGAGCTAATCGAAGTGCTTCCCGGTTGACCTCTCCGATCAAAAAGATACTGCCTGTAACCAGCACCAGGTCTTTTTTCTGCGAACGATTCAGCGCAGCTTGTATCGCCGTGTTCACGTTTGAATAAACCGTTCCGGATAAACCGATCCGTCTGGCCTGTTCCTGCAGCTGAGCTGCGGGCAACGCACGGGGAATAGAAGCTTGAGTAAAATAGTAGTGTGCGTCGCGCGGCAGCCTGCCTAAAAATGAATCGATGTCTTTATCGTTCACCATCCCCAATACCACGTGTAAATTTTCGTAGGAAAGGGTGTGCAGCTGACGAAGCAACGCTTCCAGTCCATGCACGTTGTGCGTTACATCTAACCGTACTACAGGATCGGATCGCAACAGATCCCATCGTCCCCAAAACCCGGTCATCGTCCGCACCTGTCTCATCGCGTTTCGCGCTGCTTCCGGGGGGATCGACCAACCGCGAAGGGTTAGCAGTCGGACAGACTCCAGCACGGTCAAAAAGTTTTTTTGTTGATAGTGTCCCCCCAGATCGAGCTCGTACGTGATCCGATTACCGGTTGCGCTCTCTGTAATGTCCAGCTGTTGCTCGTGAGGCGATGCAACGGTGCCTTTAATGCGAAAGTTTGATCCGGCCCAGGTGATCGGCGCTTGTAACACAAGGGCTCGTTTTTCAAAAACAGACCTGGTCTCGGGTAGCCATTCCCCAATGACCACCGGAGTATTTGGTTTGATGATCCCGGCTTTTTCAAACGCAATCTTTTCCAGTGTATCACCCAATAGGTTCATGTGATCCCATCCGATGTTAGTAATTACTGACAATTCGGGCTGAATGACGTTGGTGCTGTCGAGTCGACCGCCCAGTCCGGTCTCAATCACGGCTATGTCTACTTGCTCCTGTGCAAAGTAATCAAAGGCCATGGCCACGGTCAGTTCGAAAAAACTGGGCTCAATGGCATCGATCGTTTTTTTCATTCGCTCGGTAAAGGCAACGACATTTTCTTCCTGGATCATTTCTCCATTGATCCGAATCCGTTCCCGAAAATCAACCAAATGCGGGGAGGTATACAGTCCAGTCTTGTACCCGGCTTGTTGCAGGATCGCGGCCAGCATGTGGCTGACTGAGCCTTTGCCGTTGGTGCCTGCTACGTGTATGGTCTTAAGGCGATGATGCGGGTTGCCGATCTCGGCGAGTAAAGCGATCGTGTTGTGAAGATCGGTCTTGTAGGCGGCTGCCCCAATTCGACTATACATGGGTAACCGGGAAAAAAGGTAGTCCAGTGTTTCCGCGTAGGTCATGCGGCAAGTTAATTCACCAGAAAGTTGAAACGCACGGTAACCATATCTTCCCGGTCAGCCGGATAAAATTGGATTTTTTGTAAGTATTTGGTTATTGCTTGGCGATAAATATTGCTTCGATCGGTAGAGCCTTTTCCGAATTCAACTAAGGTTCCTTTTCCCTCGGGTGAAACCCGAATCCGGGCAAAGATGGTTGCCTCCTTCAAATCGCCGTCAAATCGAGCTGTTTTAACGATTTTTCGATTCCCATCGGTAACAAAAGGACCCATACCGGAACCCTTTCCGCCTCCGGCACCCGATCCAGTCCCACCACCGGAACCGGATCCAGCCCCGGTACCGGCTCCTGTACCTTGATTGCCTGCCTGGTTGAAATCATCGGAGTTGTCACCACCGGTTCCGGAGCCTTTATTTTTTTTGCCCATTTCGTTTTTTGGTTTTGGCGGCGCGGGCGTTTCTTCTTTTTTTGAATTACTCTTGGTGGGCGATGTTTTATCTACATGCGTGGGCTCTTTTTCTGTCGGATCCGGAGCGGCAGAAATTGTTTCATTTTTTACATCCGGCACGTTGGATTCGGCGGTACCGATTGGTCCAACCGCCTGAACGGAATTTCCCCCCCCCCCACCCCCTTCATCAAACGATTCCGTAGGGGGGTCTGGGGGTAGATTCAATTCCACCTCAATGGAGGTGGGCTCCTCTGGTTTCAAGGGAAGCTAAATCCGCCACTTTAATAACAAAATCAATAAGGTTAACAAAACTGCCATCCCTCCGGTATACAGCAGGGCCCTGGTTCTGATTTGGGGATCTAAGGTTTGTGACATGGCGTAGTGCGTTCTCATATAAAACTACTTTAACTGACTGACATGGCCCCCCAGGGGTTATGCACAGCTGTTAAAAAGATGCAACTCTACCTTTCTCTACACACGAACCGCTCAAAAAATGTTAAAGATTTATCGTTCAATGCGCAAAATCGGTAGCGAACTCTCCTCGGATACGCTCGATCGGGGGATTGAAATATCCAAACCGAAGGCTAGAAAATTCCTCGCGGATCAGCCGCTGTAGTTGTTGTATGCCCATGCAGGTTCCGGTGTCGGCAACCCCGATCTTTCCCAAATACCAATCCGGATCGATATTAAAATTCCGCCATTGGATCATATTCAGACCGGTTTCCCGAATCAATTTTCGCAGCGCTTCATACTCGGCTTCTGAATCGGTCATCCCTGGAAAGACAAAGTAGTTGATGGAGGTCCACCCGCCATAAGCATGAACCACTTTCAGACTTTCCACAATATCCTCAAAGGCGTAGTTGTTGGGCCGATAATACGGCGTATAAATTTCCCGCCGGGCCGAATTGGTGCTGACCCGGATGGAGTTTAGTCCCGCTTCACAGAGTGCTTTCACCGCATCGGGGCGAGACCCATTGGTGTTGATGTTGATACTCCCTTTTTGGGTGTGCTTTCGGATTTCGAGAATCGCTTCCCGGATCGTTTCCCACATCAGGAGGGGTTCTCCTTCGCAACCTTGACCAAAACTGATGATGGGATAGGGCGCCGTTTCCAAATGCGGAACCGTGAACTCTACGATCTCTTCTGCAGTGGGTTTGAATTGAAGTCGATCTTGTGTGGATACGATCGGTTCCTCATCGGGCTGAAGCGAAATGCATCCCACGCATTTGGCGTTGCAGGCAGGGGAGGCAGGCACCGGGCACTCCCAACGTCCGAGGGCAAAATTTCGAGCCGCCGGGCACTGATACGTCTGGCAACAGTTTTCCATCAAGTGTTTCACCAGTCGGTTGTGGGGGTAAGCGTTGAGCAATTGCTTTGTGCCTAGGTTTATCTGTGTGGGATCATATCCCGCACAGTCTTGCCGGATGTCCGGCTCGATGCGAACGGCGGGCACATAAAATTTATCGTCGTGCCAACCCGCAGCCGTGTAACAAAAAAGGGGCAGGATAGGGGCATCGGATGCGGTTTCGTAGGCGGCAAGGAAAAATCCGGTATGCGCCGGTGGAATGAATGCTGCCACCGCCCATCCTTTTTCACAGAGCCGCATCTCCCCGGTTTCCACGTCGATACCGATGCCTCTACGGCCGGGCAATTCGTATAGCGAGCCGCCGTCGGGTAACTCGATCCATTGGTCCTGCGGAATGGGCAAGGCATCCCAGCCGCTGCGGCCCGTCACATAAAGTGTGCGGTCCTCAAAGATGTTTCCTTGTCCATCGCTGAAAAGCAGAAAAGGGGTGTGATTCAGGCGGGGCATTGTTGTTGGCAAAACTCGTTAAAATTGGCTTCGTTCCATGCCAAATCTTTCTCGATCGTTTGTTGAAAGACCCGACCGTTTTTGTATTCAAGGGTAAGCAGGCTGTCTTTTAAGATGATGAACGAGATCTGATTCTAATTCTTCCGACGTATCCAGGGAAACGAAAAGGTGAGCCCATCCGAATCGATCCGAAGTGTCTGTTGCTTCATCGATTGTCGGTGAAACAAAAACAGCACCAGCAGGATGCCACCCATTCCCCAATTTCCAACCGTCGTCCACGCAAAGACTTGAATGAACAATCCTACGTTGAGCAACGGTACCCAAATCAGGTCAATCGCCAAAAAGAGCAATCCCAATGCCGGCCAACCGTACGTTAAATCATCGTTGTCGGCAAGGCCAAAGAAAAGCAAGGAACTGGCAAGCAAAATGAAACGCCCCATCCAGCGATAAAGGTTTTTTGGGGGGAGGGAAATCGGATGGTGTAAAAAGGGGTCAAGCCGTGGGATTGCTGGTGGTAAGCAACTTACACAGTTTGAACAAGGTGCGGGCTCCCACATTGGCATTCCAATCGGTTTCCCCGACGCCCACTTCGCATAAGTCAAATCCGACGAGGGTGCGGCCACTCTCCAGGATCTTTTTGAAAAGGTAGAAAATCTCCTCCAATTCAAAGCCACCCGGAACGGGGGTGCCGGTATTCGGGCAAAGTTTTTGGTCCAATCCGTCGATGTCAAAGCTTACATAAACTTGCTGAGGCAATTGGCTTACGATCTCTTCTGCCAGCTGACGCCAGGTAGACCCCTCGAACTGACGCTGCCGGATGGACCGGTCAAAATTGGTAATGACCTTGAAATTGCTGTCTTGAATGTATTTCCACTCGCAGGGACTGTAATCCCGAATGCCAATTTGCACCAACCGTTCCACTTGCGGGATGTCGCGCAGGGTATTGAACATGAGCCCGGCATGCGAAAAATTAAATCCCTCATAATTCTCCTGCAAGTCACAATGCGCATCGATTTGGAGAATGCCAAAAGAGCCCTTGACCTCGCCCAGTGCTTTTAAAAATCCATAGGGCGTACTGTGGTCACCTCCAAGGAGTCCGACCAGCTTCCCTTTTCGAGCAAGGCCTTTGTGTTTTCATACACCCATTCGTTCAGGTAGGTGCATCCTTGATTTACTTCCCGTAGGCTTTTGCTCATGAACGGATTGGCGCTGACCAGTTCTCCGTGTGCGATGTAGTCGATGTACAGCTCCGCTTCTTTCCGCAGGTAATCACTTTTGAGTAAGAGTTTTTTGTCGGTAGCCCTTAAGAAAAAACCCTGATGCCATGCATCGGGCATGTCGGCATCGAATACGTCGATTTGGTGACTGGCCCGCAGGATCGATTCCGGAGCACGGGCCGTACCGGCACCGTAACTAACGGTTACTTCCCAGGGAACGGGTAGTAAAATGAGGCGGGCATTTTCCTCATTGGTGGGGAGTCCGAATATGTTATTGTCCGGATTGCTGACCAGGCCCGGATCATAGGAAGCAAGGTTGACCATAGGGTGATTGCCAAAAAGCGGTGCAAATTACGGAATCCGTTCTCACTCCGAAGGGATTTTTAGGATCGGCTCAGATTTTTTAGGTGACGAACATGCGAGGCAATTGCCAACCGCATCTGTGGATGTTCCAGGTAGGGGATATCAAATTCTGCGCAGGCTTTTCGGATGATCTCACTGATCGCCGGATAGTGCACGTGCGAAATCCGGGGAAACAAGTGATGTTCGATTTGGAAATTAAGCCCGCCAACCCACCAGGAAATAAATCGGTTACGGGTAGCAAAATTGGTCGTGGTAAGCAACTGATGAATCGCCCACTCATGCTCCATGGTTTGTTTGCCGTCAACCGGTTCCGGAAATTCCGTTTCCTCCACGGTATGGGCCAGTTGGAAAACCAGGCTCAGGACGAGTCCCGTGAACAAGGCATATACCAAAAACCCGATCAGCCAGGCCTTCCATCCAAGAAAAACAATTGGAATGCCGATGAATATTCCCGCATGAATAAGTTTGAACCCCCAAAAACTAAAGTGGTCGGTCCATCTCATCGGCTGTAGGCGATACGCACCAATCCGTCCCAAAAAATATTTTTTGTAGTCAGAGATGAAGATCCACCACAAATACAACAACGAGTAAGCGGCCCAAAAATACCAATGCTGCACCCGGTGGATCATCCATCTTGGCTGATTCGAACACAACCGAAGCAAGGGACGAGCCTCCAGATCGTCGTCCACTCCTTCAATATTGGTGTAGGTATGATGTATGATGTTGTGTTTGGATTTCCACATGAAGTTGTTCGCGCCAAGAAAATTCAGGGTGAGACCGGCCAGCTCATTGGCCCACTTGCGGCTGCTGAAACTTTCGTGCATGCCATCGTGCATAATATTAAAACCGATCGAAGCGGTCAGCCCACCCAGCACCAGGCACTCTAAAATGGCCCAGCCAGTCCCCGGGGTAAAAAAGATCAAGTGCACATATACGGCAGCCATGGCTGTCACTAAGAGAATGGCCTTGCTGTAGAGTTTCCAGTTGCCGGTCATTTTTTGTTCCGTTTCCTGGAAATAGGTCTGGATTCGTTGCTTGAGCTCGGTGTGAAATTGTTGGCCTTTGGCGTTAAATTTTGGAAGCATGCGGATTTTAGTTCGTAGTTCTGAGTTTAGCATTCGGAGTTTCAGGTTTCGTGTAAAACTAGGCTATCGAGGTTGGAGAGGCCGATCTTTTTTTCGCACACGAATCCTTCAGCGTATTTAACGCCGATGCGTTTGCCCATGAGGCGGCAACGGGCCACCAGGGCTTCATAAAATTCCGGGGTGGAAATATAGGTACGGGGACCATCGCCCTCTTGGGCCAGAAATTGTGTTTTATAAGCTTGGATGGAGGCCATTCTTGTTTCAAAAACCTCCGTGATATCTATGACGAGATCCGGGTCGTAATAGTTGTCTTGGATGTAATGAAATACATAGGCCGGCCGCCAAAAGGCTTGTGGCCTTCCGCTGGCATCGAGTGTTTCTATCTTGGATAGTCCGGAAAGAAAAGCTGCATCGCGCACCAGCTGGCCGGCACGGCCATGGTCAGGGTGGCGATCCTGCAAAACATTTGACAAAATGATCGAGGGCTGATAAGTGCGAATGGATTGAATCACCTGTCGTTGATGGGCCTCATCGTTTTGAAAAAATCCGTCGCGCATGCCCAGGTTTTCCCTTGCTTGTACGCCCAAAATACGGGCGGCCTCCCGGGCTTCGGCATCTCTTGTTTCGGCCGTACCCCGAGTGCCCAGCTCGCCGCGGGTGAGGTCAACGATGGCCACCCGTTTTCCGCGCTTGATTTCTTTGGCCAGCGTACCGGAACAACTCAGTTCCACATCGTCGGGGTGCACGCCAAAAGCCAGAATATCCACTTTCATACGGCGTGAAAATAGTGAATTGAGGCCGGATTCAGCGTCGATAGGGATTGTTGTACCAAGCCCCATCGATTTCCCGAATGATGTTCTCAATGTCTCGGTCTACCGTATTCACAAAAGGATCCCAATCCTGTTTCAAGTTGCCGCCAAAGAAGAAGGCGACCGTTTGGTAAACGCGGGCATTGAAGCCTCCTTTGTATTGCTTCAGGATATCATAACAGTTGTTGCCGGTTTGTCGGTTGATCAGTTTCATCAAAACCTTGCCTTGGTAAACGGACAGATTGGTCAGCGGATCGGCAAATTCTTTTCGGAGTTGCTTCTCGCGGCTATCGAGGTATTTTTTACGTGCTTTTCGCTCGGTAAGCCCCTGCATGTTTTTATGGATGTCGTTAATGGTGGATCCCGCAATCCGTGCATAGGGGTAGGTTACATAAACCGCATTTCGAAGCCTTGTCCATTCCGCTATTTGTTTGGCCTTTTGGGCAGCTGAGCCCTTTCCGATCCAAACTCCTTCATTTTCCAAATAGGTATGTATCTCATTATGATACCAGATCGCAGGTACCAAAAGGGTGTCGTTCGGCCCCCAGTTTTTCATTCGAACACTCAGCGGCGGTACCGGCAGGATCGTGTCAGTGGGTACAGGCTCCTGACAAAAAGCAATTGCCTGAGGTAAGGTAAATAACACTAGCCATCCATGCCATTTTCGGAACATAACTCAAGGTAAACAATGCCCGGGGCATTTATCTATGAGGAGAGTTAGTTGGCTGTTAAAATTAAGGTTTGCTTTCTTGTAGCCATTGCAACATTCGGCGTCGGGTACTGATCAACAACCCCACCGCGGTAAGCCAAATCCCAAACCACAAGAACCGGATGTACGGATAATGAAAGGCTTTCAGCGTTACGTATTTCAGTAGGGTATCGGATTCTTTCACACCCAGTATCAACGACCCATCCTCTTTTTGTTCTTGCAATTGCAAAACCATCCCATCCGCTTGCAGGGTATCTGGAAGCGGCATCCATTGGCTGCTGGCCCAGGCCGATTTCAGAGAAATGGTAATGGATTCGCCGGTGCGTCTGTTCACCCGAATGGGCAATTCAACGACTCGACCTCCTTTCCCGAACAATTCTTCCGGCACGCTGTCGATTCGCCTGGAATCCCCAATAGTGATAAAACCCTTTCCATAATAGATCGTATCACCTGCTTTCACGTTTTGGTTACGAAACGAAGTCGTGTCTTCTTTCGCCTCGGGATCTGGCAGGGAGGTCACATACGTGAATACGTCATGGTCCCAATAATGCTTCGCATCCGGATTGGCCATCAACCCCTTGTTGCCCTTGTAATTCACAAAGGCATTGGGCTCCAATACAAACTCTTCTTTTCCATCCTTGCTCTTGAAGCGAACCCGGTAAAACCATAGTTTCTTTTTGGGATGCGTGGAGTCCGTTTCGTAGGTCAAGGTATAACGACCCATCTCAGCCGGTACACCCTGCACCAGCGTCAGGTTCTCTCGCGGATTTTCGCCCTTGCCCAGCGGCGTGGCAAACCCGTTGTTGTTTTGGGAGATGACTTGTTTGTTAGAAGATGTTACCACAATGCCCAGTAAGGTCAACGCAAATCCCACGTGCGCAATGGCACCGCCCGACTTCGCCAAATTCCCCTTTATCCCGATCCAGATATAACTGGCATTGGCTACTACGCTGAATAAACTACAGATAGCAGAAACCCAGAGGGCTGCCTGAAATCCCGGTCCCTTTGCGGTGTAATGAATTCCGATAAACACTATAAAGCCCGCGGCCAATACCACTGAGATCCCCAGGGGAACCAACAACCGTTTCCAGAACAGGGCACGCGGAGTCTGTTTGTATTTTAGATAATACGTTACCGCGGTTAACAACGCCAACAGAATGGCAATGTAGATCTGTACGCTGTTGTAGGAAAACTCCACATCTTCCGGCGGGGCGATGGTGGTACCGAAGATCTTATTGAAAACGGGTAAGGAGGTTTGTCCAATGATGAGGATCGCCGATAAAAAAAACAACAACGACCCGATGTACATCCAAAACTCGCGGGCCGACAAATTCTCCTCGGTTTGTACACGGGGGAATTCTTTTTGACGGATCCAGATCCAACCAGCTGCCGGCAACAGAAAAACGGCGATCAATGCCAATAACTGAATGTTCATCCCAGAACCGGTGAAGGCATGTACGGATGTTTCTCCCAGAATACCACTGCGCGTCAGGAAAGTGGAATACAGAATAAACAGAAAGGTGAGTACAAAAAAGACGATCGTGCTCATCAGGGCTTGACCGCTGTGCCGGTAGATCAACAGCGTGTGCAAACCCGCTACGCCGATCAGCCAAGGCACCAGCGAAGCATTTTCCACTGGATCCCAAGCCCAGTATCCGCCAAAGGTGAGCGACTCATAAGCCCACATTCCTCCCATCATAATGCCCACACCCAGTACGGCCGAGGAGAACAAAGCCCAGGGCTGAACGGGTTTTACCCAATCCATATAGCGACGATGGATCACCCCCGCCATGGCAAATGCAAAGGGGATAAGCGTGGAAGCAAATCCCAGAAACAATACCGGGGGATGGATCACCATCCAGTAATTCTGCAACAGGGGATTCAGGTCGTTGCCATCCGTGATCTTATCCAGGTAGTTGGGGAGGAGGGGTAAGCTGGGGTCAAAATCGATGTGTAAGGCCGGAGCATTGTCGAGTACACCGGAATCGCGCAGGAGTAAAAAAGGACTGGAGCCAAGTTTCCATCCGAAGATCGACAGACCAATAATCATGGTCGATAAGCAAAACTGTGCAAAGCTCACGATCGACATCACGGGCGACTCCCAAATTTTTGCCGTTCGGATCAAGATCAATCCCAAGACCCCCTGCATCAACAACCACAACAGAAAACTGCCTTCCTGCCCCTCCCAGATACTGGCCAGCAGGTATTTGAATTCAAGCGATTTACTGCTGTGCTTCCAGACATAATGATATTCAAACCGGTGTTGATGGATCAGGTAGAGCAACAAGAAAAAGATCAGAAAGACCGCACTGGTTTGTACATAAAAACTGATTCTGCCAATACGTTTCCAGATCGCATGTTCAGGCGCGAGGATGAATGGGTTCGCTTTTGTATAGGCGATGCTTGCCAGCGCCGCGGCTACCAGCGAAACGATCGCCGATAAATGTCCGATCTGTCCGGCCCAGCTCCATTCTCCGGTGTACATCATCAGGGTTTTATATTGGGTAGCGGTACTTCGCCCGGGTGTTTCATGCCTTTGGCTTCCTCCTCTTTGTACTTAGAAGGGCATTTGGTTTGGATCTCTTGGCAGAGAAAGATGCTGTCGCGATACCGTCCTTTCAAAACCAGGCGGTCGCTCATTTCCAAATTTTCCGGCTTGGCATTGTTGTATTGAACATACATGCGGGCTCCTAGACTATCTACCGCCGCAAAACGTAAATAATTTGGATTGTTAAGCGCATCGTATTCGATGGGCTGCGATTTATCCAGCTTGGCCATTACATGTACAAACTGGCCCGGTTTCTTTCTGGCCGTTTCAATCGTGTCATAGGTGCTGGTGGTCCTCAAAAAGCTCAGCAACACCCCGATGCAAGCGGCAATTCCGATCAGTAAAGCCAGTTGAGTTTTTTTCATATTCAAATTGGTGGTGCAAAATTAGGCAGCCCCGGTCCCTCGACCGCACAAAATTGCCCCTATATTTGCAAAGCTAACGACTGTTCGAGTAAATATTTTACCATGAATTTTCAGCTTTCCGAGGAACAATTGATGATTCGCCAGGCCGCGCGGGATTTTGCCCAGAATCAGTGCTTTCCGGGGGTGATTGAGCGCGACGAGAAACAGCAATTCCCTAGGGAACAGATCTCTGTTTTGGCCGACCTCGGATTTATGGGCATGATGGTTGACCCGAATTATGGCGGTGGCGGACTCGACACCATCAGTTACGTGCTGGCTATGGAAGAGATCAGCAAGGTCGACGCCAGCACCAGCGTATGCATGAGCGTGAACAACAGTTTGGTCTGCTACGGACTACAAGAATTTGGCACCGAAGAGCAAAAGAAAAAATACCTGCATCCATTGGCACAGGCAAAAAAGGACGGAAATCTGCACATTGGTGCCTTCATGCTTAGCGAGCCGGAGGCCGGTTCAGATGCTACCTCCCAACGCACCACGGCAGAGGATAAAGGCGATCATTATTTGCTGAACGGCACCAAAAACTGGATTACCAACGGCGGCAAAGCCTCTGTTTATTTGGTGATCGCCCAGACCGATCCGGCCAAAGGGTCAAAAGGGATCAATTGCCTGATCGTAGAAAAAGATTGGCCCGGCGTGGTGGTAGCTGCCAAAGAAAACAAACTCGGTATTCGCGGTAGTGATACGCATACCGTTATGTTTAATGATGTTAAAGTGCCCAAGGAAAACCGCGTGGGTCCGGACGGGTTCGGTTTCAAGTTCGCTATGAAAACCCTGGCCGGCGGTCGCATCGGCATCGCCGCGCAAGCGCTGGGAATTGCCTCCGGCGCTTATGAACTGGCACTGGCTTATGCCAAGACCCGAAAAGCCTTCGGAACCGAGATCATCAATCACCAAGCCATCGCTTTCAAATTGGCCGACATGGCTACCCGCGTCGAAGCGGCGCGACTGCTTTGCCTCAAAGCCGCTTGGGAAAAAGATAACGGCATTGATTATACCGTTAGCTCCTCTAAGGCAAAAGTATTTGCCTCGGAAACGGCGATGTGGACCACTACCGAAGCCGTACAGATCCACGGCGGTTACGGTTTTGTCAAGGAATACCACGTAGAGCGACTCATGCGCGATGCCAAGATCACGCAGATCTATGAGGGCACTAGTGAAGTACAACGGATCGTCATCAGCCGCTCGCTGATCAAATAACCGCTTCCTTATTTTTGTGGGATGCCCGTTAACCTGTCCGCCTACCTCTCCCTAAAAAAAGAACTGCACCACCGGTCGGCCACACTGGTTGCCGTATCCAAAACCAAACCGGTCGAAGACATCGAAGCGCTCTATGCAGCCGGACAACGTGATTTCGGTGAAAACTACGTGCAGGAACTTTGTGAAAAGCAACTACGACTACCTGCCGACATTCGCTGGCATTTCATCGGACACCTGCAACGAAACAAAGTCAAATACATCGCTCCCTTCATTCACCTGATCCATGGCGTCGATTCCGAATCCCTGCTCAAAGAGATCGATAAGGAAGGAAGAAAGAATAACCGGATCATCGATTGCTTGCTTCAAATGCACATTGCCCGGGAAGAAACCAAATTCGGATTGGATAACGCAGAACTAACCGAACTACTTGTCAAACTCCCAAACTATCCGAACGCGCGGGTAGTGGGACTCATGGGCATGGCCAGCTTCACCACCGATGAAAATCTCATCCGCTCCGAATTCCACTCCCTCTCCCGAACTTCCCAAACTATCCGAACTTCCCAAACTATCCAAACTCTGTCCATGGGTATGAGCAACGATTTTCGCATCGCCCTCGAAGAGGGAAGTAACTTGGTTCGAATCGGCAGCCTGCTGTTTGGCGAAAGGGAAAAGATCAACGGCGCTTGAAAATCATCCACGCTACCGCGTCCGTTCCCCAAACCAGTTCATCGTTGTTTCGAAAAAAATACTTTTCTGATTTTTCCCATGCGGTCAAGAAAATGGTCTCCGCATCGCCAACACAAGTTAATGTGCTTCGGGTGAAGTCTGTAAATCTCAATTGATTTCCGACGGTCGTGATCGTTGCGCTGAAACGATTGCATCCGGTAGATCCGGATATCAACTTTAGTTCGGGCTGGATGAAGAGTACCGGTCGCTGCCGAGGATAGAGTTTGGAAAAGGGGGTGGGGGACCGCGGAAGTGCACTCAATTCCCAACTACCCGCAAGAGCCGAATCGATCATTTCTTTTACCGGCAAAATCGTTTCTTTTTTTTCTCTAACGGCTTCGGCGGTCTTATTATTTACGGCCTCCTCGCCACAAGCGATCAGTGTGCAGCACACCAGAGCCCAGATAAAATAGCGCATCAGATTCGTTTTTTGTAAAGCTATCATTTAGCGCCATTTCTTCCTACCTTCAACTCCCAAACTACCCAAACTGCCCAAACTTTTATTGTTATGCGATCTTTATCCCTGTCCCTGTTTTTTTCATTAGTCTTTATTTCTTCCTTCGGTCAAGGCTCCGATGTGCAGTATATGAAGGACAACTACGATGTGTTTGAATACCGCATTCCCATGCGTGATGGCATCAAGCTCTTTACGCTGGTGTACGTGCCGAAGGACCGGTCCAAAACCTATCCGATCCTGCTGAACCGAACCTGCTACAATGCTTCCGATTATCGGGGGTTCAATACTGGCGGACATCCATCTCGTTACCTGGTCTGCGACGGATATATCCTGGCCTTTCAAGACGTACGCGGCCGGTACATGAGCGATGGGGAATTCAACAATATGACCCCTAACATTCCCGGCAACGATCCCAAAAACAAAAAAGCGATCGATGAAAGCTCCGATACCTATGATGCCATAGATTGGATGATCAAGAACCTGCCCAACAACAACGGACGGGTAGGCATGTACGGCATTTCATACCCCGGTTTCTATACGGCTGCCGCATTGCCCGATGCGCATCCGGCCCTCAAGGCCTGTTCCCCACAAGCGCCGATCTCTGATTTCTTTTTCGACGATTTTCATCACATGGGCGCTTACCTGCAGAGTTACACGGCCGCCTTTGCCGTATTTGGATATCAGAAAAAGGATACTACCCGCAGCGATTGGTACATGAAAAAGATGATGCGCTTTTATGCCTCCAATCCGCGCGACGGATATAATTTCCATCTCAGCTTGGGACCGCTGAAAAATATCACGGAAAAATATCATTACGATAATTTCTTCTGGCAACAGATCATCAATCATCCCAACTACGATACGTTCTGGCAGAAAAGAAGCATTCTTCCCCATCTGCAAAAAATCAAGCCGGCCGTACTCACGGTTGGCGGTTGGTTTGATGCGGAGGACTTATACGGCCCCTTGAACATCTATAAGACCATCGAACGCACCACGCCGGGGGCAAAGAATAGTATTGTCATGGGACCTTGGGCGCACGGACAATGGTCGAGCGAAACCTCAAAAACCACTCACCATCATATCTATTTCGGCGATAGCATCTCCAGCTACTTCCTGAAAAATATCGAAGCCCCCTTCTTTGCCCATCATCTAAAAGATGCAGCCGATCCCAACCTCCCGGAGGCACACATGTACAATACCGGCACGAAGGAATGGCAACGATTTGACGTGTGGCCGCCAAGAGATATTCCGCCTGCTACGTTAACCTTTGGTCAGAACGGGAAACTCTACGTGAACCAAACGGCTGACGCCACGCTTCGCTTTTCCTATGTGAGCGACCCGGCAAAACCGGTGCCTTACACATCACAGACAGAGGGACTCACCTTCACCCCCCGCAATTTCATGAGCGATGACCAGCGCGACGCTTCCCGCCGTCCCGACGTACTCACCTTCGAGACCGATCCACTGACCGATCCTGTTACCCTCGCGGGCGAGATCCTTGCCAAGCTCAAAGTAGCATTGTCGACCACGGATGCCGATTTTATTGTGAAACTGATAGACGTATATCCCGATAACCATCCGAATTACGAACACAATCCCAAAAACATCGTGATGGGCGGATATCAACAGCTGGTGCGGAGCGAAGTGTTCCGCGGCCGCTTCCGAAATAGCTTTGAAAAACCAGAGCCGTTCGTACCCGGACAACCCACCGATGTAAACATACCCCTGCAAGACGTGCTCCACACTTTCAAAAAAGGTCACCGCATCATGATCCAGATCCATAGTACCTGGTTTCCTTACATCGACCGCAATCCGCAGCAATTCGTAGAGAATATTTACAAGGCCGATGAAATAGATTTCATCAAATCGGAGATTACCATACTTGGCTCCAGCGAGATCGGTGTTGGCGGCAGCCAATTGCCCAAGAAAGGATTTTGATGACAGCCCGCGAACGGATCGAGCAGCTCGGGTTGGAACCACATCCGGAGGGTGGGTTTTATAAACGAACCTACTGTTCGTCGGCCATTTTTCCGGGCAAAGTTGACCAAGATCCCTTCCCCGCGGGGAGGCCTCACGCCACGGCAATCTTATACCTGATGGAAGCGGGTGATTTTGCTGCTTTCCATCGAATTAAAAGCGATGAGATTTGGCATTTTCATGAAGGGGGTCCGCTTCAACTATTGGTCCTCCGCGATCAAATCACCCTCCAGACCATCTGGATGGGTCCCGGTTATGTACTGCAGGTAATCATTCCGGCGAATCACTGGTTTGCCGCGCTGCCTGCACCGGGAACGGCGTACTGCTTGGTGAGTTGTACCGTTTCACCCGGCTTTCATTTCAACGACCATGAAATGGCCTCGGCCGCAGCGTTGAGTGCACAGTATCCGACTGTGGCCGAGGAGATTCAGCGGTACTGTCGCCCTTGAGCGCCCTTCCTTTTGTATCTTCGCCCTCTAATATGACAGAGGAACGCAGTCTTAATTTTTTGGAGGAAATCATCGAAGCGGATCTTCGTGCTGGTAAGTATCAGCAGATTGTAACCCGCTTCCCGCCGGAACCCAACGGATACCTGCACATCGGACACGCCTCCTCGATCTGTCTGAATTTCGGACTAACCCAGCGTTATCCCGGCTACACGAACCTGCGGTTCGATGACACCAATCCCACTACCGAAGAAACCGAATACGTGGAGAGCATCAAAGAAGACGTACGCTGGCTTGGTTTCGAATGGAAACACGAACGCTACGCCAGCGATTATTTCGATACGCTTTTTGAATATGCCTGCCAACTGATCGATCGGGGATTGGCTTATGTCGACGACCTCACCCCCGAGCAGATTGCCACACAAAAAGGTACACCCACGCAACCCGGGGTGGAAAGTCCCTACCGAACCCGCTCAATCGAAGAGAACCGCGATCTTTTTAGTCGAATGAAATCCGGTGAATTTCCCGACGGCGCCCGCACCCTTCGGGCCAAGATCGACATGGCGCATCAGAACATGCTGATGCGCGACCCGATCCTGTATCGCATCAAACATGCGCAACATCACCGTACCGGCGATAAATGGTGCATTTATCCGATGTACGATTTTGCACACGGACAAAGCGACTCCATCGAAAGCATCACCCACTCGATCTGCACACTAGAATTCGTACCCCACCGCGAACTATACGATTGGCTGATCGAAAAACTTGAGATCTATCCCTCCCATCAATATGAATTCGCCCGGCGTAATATCAACTACACCGTTACCAGCAAACGAAAGTTGCTGCAACTGGTGCAAGAGAGGCACGTCAGCGGGTGGGATGATCCGCGGATGTCTACCATCAGCGGACTCCGTCGACGCGGCTACACCCCCGATAGCATTCGGGAATTCTGCTCCCGAATTGGTGTTGCCAAACGAGAGAACCTGGTGGATGTGGGCCTGCTGGAGTTTTGCGTGCGTGAACACCTGAATAAAATTGCCCTGCGCCGCATGGTAGTGGTCGATCCCTTGCTTATCACGATCACCAACTATTCCGGCGAAGTGGAAGAACTTCAAAGCGAGAACAATCCGGAATCTGAAACCGGCGGTACCCGTCCGGTTCCCCTCTCTTCCCAAATACTAATCGAGCGAAGCGATTTTATGGAGGTTCCTCCGAAAAAATTCTTTCGGTTGGCACCCGGACAAATGGTGCGACTGAAAAGTGCCTACATCATTCGATGCGACGAAGTAATCAAAGACGGAAGGGGAGAGGTGACCGAATTAAAGTGCACCTACTTCCCGGAGAGCAAAAGTGGTTCCGATACCAGCGGAATATCCGTCAAGGGAACCCTGCATTGGGTAAGCCTTGCTCAGGCCCTACCGGTTGAATTGCGTTTGTACGACCGATTGTTTTCGGTAGAGGATCCAACCGACAGCGAGGCCGATTTCAAATCGTTTCTTAATCCTCAATCGTTGCAGGTCATTAAAAACGCTTATGCAGAACCCGCGTTGGAAGCAGCCAATGAGTCGGATCGTTTTCAATTTTTACGGCAAGGCTATTTTGTGATGGATAAGGACAGCACATCCGACAAATTGGTATTCAACAAGACCGTTGGACTCAAAGATGTCTGGGCCAAAGAAGCGAAGAAGTCCTGATCCGATCACTTGTGCTCCCCAAACACGGCTCTCAGCACATCCGAAATCTCGCCCAGCGTGCAATTGTTCTCAACTGCTTCCAACACCGATGGCATCAGATTTTCTCCGCTGACGGCTTTATGGCGAACCGATTCCAGGCATTGCGATGCGGTGGCTGCGTTGCGTTGAGCTTTTAGGTTTTCAAGCCGTTCGGTTTGCAGTTGGCGGATGGAGTCATCGATTTTGAGGATTGGCGTTTGTAATGACTCTTTGGTCGTGTAGGCGTTTTGCCCCACTACGATCTGCTCCTTTGATTCTACTTTGCGCAGATAGATATAGGCGCTGCGGGCAATCTCGCGTTGCATGTATTCCTGCTCAATGGCGGACACGCTTCCCCCTTTTTCATCAATTTGCTGCATCCATGCGCGAGCTTTTTGTTCCATCTCTTCGGTGAGGGATTCGATAAAATAGGAACCAGCCAGTGGGTCGGCGGTATCGGCCACACCACTCTCAAAGGCTACGATCTGCTGGGTGCGCAAGGCAATGCGGGCGGCTTCTTCGGTGGGGAGTCCCAATGCTTCATCGTATCCGTTGGTGTGCAGCGATTGGGTTCCGCCTAATACAGCAGCTAGTGTTTGGATGGTCACGCGCGCGATGTTGTTCAGTGGTTGTTGTACGGTTAAGGTGCTGCCGCCGGTTTGGGTATGAAAGCGGAGCATGCAGGCTTTTGGATCGGTGGCCCCGAGATCACGCATGAGATTCGCCCATATACGCCTCGCCGCCCGAAACTTAGCTACTTCCTCAAACAGGTTGTTGTGTGCATTGAAAAAAAAGGAGAGACGTTTTCCAAACACATTGATGTCTAGTCCTTTTTCCAATGCGGCTTGTACATAGGCCTTTCCATTGCTGAGCGTAAAGGCGATCTCCTGGGCAGCGGTGCTTCCCGCTTCGCGGATGTGATAGCCGGAGATGGATATGGTATTCCACTTGGGCATTTCGTGGCTGCACCATTCGAAGATATCGGTAATGATCCGCATGGAAGGGCGGGGGGGATAGATGTACGTACCCCTTGCGGCATATTCTTTCAGAATATCGTTTTGGATGGTGCCGTTCAGTTTTTTGATATCTACTCCTTGTTCTTTGGCCACGGCAGCGTAAAGCGATAATAAGATGAAGCCGGTGGCATTGATGGTCATGGACGTGCTCACGGATTCAAGCGGAATGCCTTTGAATAGTTGGCGCATGTCCTCGATCGAGTCAATCGCTACGCCTACTTTTCCTACCTCGCCTTCGGCGAGTGCATGATCGCTGTCGTATCCGATTTGGGTGGGCAGGTCGAAGGCTACGCTGAGTCCGCTTACCCCTTGCTTAAGCAAGTAATGATATCGTTCGTTACTGGCTTCGGCGGTGGAGAACCCGGCGTACTGCCGCATGGTCCATAATTTGCCGCGGTACATATCGGGTTGTATGCCGCGGGTATAGGGAAATTCACCTGGTTGCTCCGTTGGAGTATTCGGACGATCGGTTTCATTGTAAACCGATTTGATCTCGATGCCGGATTCGGTTGTCTTTTTTTGTGAATTGTCCATTACGCCATTAATGTTTTGGCTTCCTGATTGAGTGTTTTGGAAACGATTTCGTGCAATGGTGCCCCGGGTTGCTGCATCAGCAATTCCAGCAATCGTTTGTTTAATTCCGATCCGCCGGCATTGGGTGGCAAGGAAGCGGATACTTGGTGGATCATGGAGAGGTTTTGCTCTTTTAGGTTACGGAGGGAGTCCCATGCCACGTCCGACACATAGATTTGTTGGGTACTGTTGTAGTCAAATTCTTGTTTGATATTTTCCAGCAAGGCCACTTTCATTTCAAGGGCGCTGATACCGGGTTGTGCCAGCCGGGAGATGAGGTTGGGCAGAGCGATTCGTTCGGTCAGCAGCACCAGCCGCTCATAGGCCTGCAGGCGCAGCGAACGGGTATCGGATCCGCTGGGAGCAGGCTGGGCAGGTGATTGCTTTTTGGCAAAAGCCAACACACTAATGACGATGGCCAGTACGGAGAGAAATAAGGGGAGATTCTGATTGTCCATATGTTCACAGCTTTAACAAAAGTAAGCCGAACGGGAAGTATCTGGATCGATTAACTTTGTGATATGGAAACGATCATAGAAAAGGCCCCTGTTCAGTTGACTGAAGGGGCGATACACGAGATCAAGCGACTCATGGCTGAACCCGGATTTGACGCTACGCAATCGCTCCGGCTGGGTGTAAAGGGAGGTGGGTGCTCCGGGCTCTCTTACGTATTGGGATTTGATCAGCCGAAGGAGGGAGATCTTTTCTTCGAGGTGGAGGGGATTTCTTGTGTTATGGAAAAACCGCATCAACTGTATTTGATGGGGATGGAGGTGGACTGGAAAGAAGGGTTGAATAACCGGGGCTTTACCTTCACCAATCCCAATGCCAGCTCCACTTGTGGCTGCGGTACCTCTTTTGCGGTCTGATACAAAAATTCATTAATGAAAAAGCCCCGGTATCCGGGGCTTTTTCATATTGGTGTTAGGTAAATCAACTTTTATCGGCTGATTTTCCAAGCGGACGATCGCCGCCCAGGTCAACCAGGATCGGTGCCGCCACAAAAATCGAAGAGTAGGTACCGGTAATCACTCCGATCAGCATTGCAAAGGCAAAACCTTTGGTTACTTCTCCACCAACGAGGAAGAGGATCAGGATGGTTAAAAACACCGTGAGGGAGGTCATGATGGTACGACTCAGAGTTTCGTTGATGGCGCGGTTGATGATCTCGGCGCGGGGCGCGGAGGGACTGATTCGGCTGGTTTCACGTATCCGGTCGAACACGATCACCGTATCGTTCATCGAGAAGCCGATCACCGTCAAGATCGCTGCAATGAAATGCTGGTCGATCTCCAGGGGGAAAGGCACTACCGAACGGGCGAAAGAGAATACCGCGAGGGTCACACATACGTCGTGCATCAGCGCTACAATGGTTCCCAGTGAGTAACGCCAATCGCGGAAGCGAATGAAGATGTATAGGAAGATCACCAATACGGCAAAAATGGTGGCTTTGACGGCGCCGCTCTTTAGATCATCCGAGATCGTGGGAAGGACTTTTTTGGAAGCTTGTCTGCCCGCGTTGGAGGAGCCGGATTCAAATTGCTCCAACGTCATTCCCGCTGGCAAGTATTTTTTTAGTCCTTCAAAGAGTTTGCTTTCTACTTTGGCATCAATGCCCGCACTGTTGTCCCGGATCAGATAGGCGGTGGTAATATCCAGAGTCGAGTTGTCGCCAACGGTCTTGATTATCGGATTCTCACCCTCAAATGTCGCCTTTAGATCGTTCCGAACGGCCTCCACATCTACTCGTTTATCAAACTTTACGATAAAACTGCGACCACCGGCAAACTCAACGCCTTGGTCAAATCCATTGAAATAAGCTGCAATTCCCAGCGCCAACACGATCATGGAGATGGCGTAGGCAACTTTTCGGTATTCGATGAATTTGTATTTGGCATGCTTGAATACTTTTTTGGAGATTCCTGTAAAGTACTCAAGGTGTTTTTTCTTGTCGGTGAATATGTCGGAGATCCAGCGGCTTACCAGAATGCCACAGAATAAGGACAGCAGGATACCTATAATTTGGGTTGTGGCGAAACCTTTAACGGGGCCCAATCCGAAATAAAGCAGTATTAGTGCAGTTAAAAGCGTTGTTACGTGCGCATCCAGCACGGGCGGTAAGGAACGTTTGTATCCCTCTGTAATGGCCGACAAGTAGCTTTTCCCCTTGGTGAGTTCTTCCTTGATGCGTTCGTATATGATCACGTTGGTGTCTACTGCCATGCCGATGGTCAATACCAGTCCGGCGATACCGGGTGCCGTCAGACTAGCGCCCATACCGGCCAAGATTCCTACGGTAAAAATCAAGTTTAGGATAAGGGCAATATTGGCCACCCAGCCGCTCGTGTTATAGTAGACCAACATCAAGCAAAAGATCACTATGAATGAAATGAGAAAGGCCAACGAGCCGCTGCGGATGGCTTCGCTTCCCAGGGTGGGACCTACTTGTTGTTCCTGAACAATTTTCGCCGGGGCTTCCAGTTTTCCGACCTCAAGAATATTTGCTAAATCGGTGGCTTCTTCCTGCGAGTAGTTTCCGGTGATGGACGATACTCCGTTGGGGATAACGCCCATAACATTGGGAGCGGATTGAACGATGTTATCCAGTACAATTGCAATCGGCCTACCAACGTTGTCTTCTGTCATTTTTTTCCACGTATCCCTTTTTTGCGTTTTCATTTGCATCTCGATCATGATCTTGCCATACTGATCGAAATCGGGACGAGCATTTTCGATGTCATCCCCCTCAATTCTGGCTTTCGTGAGGTTGTAGGTTTTTAGTCCGTACAAGGGCACATACTCAGATGCCATCCCCCTTTTATCTTTCTCCGGCACGCCATAAGCAAAAACCACATCGCCGGGGAAATTGCTTTTGAATTCACGCAAGTATTCACTGAAAACCAGGGTATCCTTGATGGCAACTTGGCCCGTTGGTGCCGGGAAATAGGTCTTTCCTTGCTCGTCTGGGCTGGGCTGAATGATCTGCAGGAATTTATCGATCGTTACTTTTTGTGTCGGTTGCTTGGGGGCAACGGCAGTGGAGTTTTGTGCGGGCGAGTCAGCTGAAAGTTTAACCGTTTGGGTGGTGTCTCGCGTTGGGGGAGCGGCTGCTTTTACCTGAGCGGAATCTTTTTTCGTGCTATCCGCTATGCCGCCATATTTGTTATTGAAGGCAGTAATGGTCTTTTGCCAGCCATTTGTGTAAGGGGCATCGGCGAAAGTATATACCTCCCAGAACTGAAGATTGGCCGTGCTTTGCAACAAGCGACGAACCCGGTCCTTATCCTTGATGCCGGGCAGCTCAATGCTGATGAGTCCCTTATTCGGATCCGGGTTTATAGAAGGTTGTGCCACGCCAAATTGATCGATACGTTGCGAAAGTCTTTTCAACGTTAAGTCGAACGCAGCGCGGGTTTTTTTACGAATGTAATTCACAACCTCCTTGTCAGAAGATTTGGCGTTGATTTCGTTCGTGCTTTTGGCAGCAAATAAACCTGCAAGAGGCCGATTGGGGGCCAATTTTTGATATTCTTCCAGATAAAGGCCTACAAAATCTGCATCGCTGTTGGCCTTGCGTTTGTCGGCATTCACCAGGGCTGTCAGAAAACTGGGGTCGGAAGAATTACTGGCCAAGGTTTTGAGGAGTCCGGTCATTTCTACCTCCAGCGTTACACCCATACCTCCCTGCAAGTCCAATCCCAAGTTCAACTCTTCTTGCTTGGCTTTTTTGTAGCTCAATGCTCCATTGATCCCATATGTAATGGTAGTGTTTTCGGAAACTTTTAGCAAGCTGTCCTCATAGCGCCTGTAATATCGATCTAGCTCATCTTGGTAGGCTTGTTGCGAATCTTTATTCCCGGGATATTTTTTATCCGCCGCTTGGAAAGTTTTCTTGAGCCAAGTAGTAGCCTGCGTCTCTATTTTTTTTTCATGGTTTTGAACAAACCAAGTAAATGAAAGCTGATGAACGGAATAGCCGATCAACAACACAGTGAAAAACACGGTTAAAAACCGCACCAACCCTTTCGATTGCATACGTAATGGTTTTGGGGCCTGTAGCACCTGCCGTAGGCCGTCATTTTTAGGACGGCAAATATAGCGGTTTCAGGGGAATCAAGGGGGCTGAATCTGCCCGTTTGTACTTGATTTCTAAAAACTTAAATCAACGGGAATCTTATCTTTGAAAAGTATGAGATTGCGACCGATTCCAACGCCCCGCTGCCTGTTCGTATGGGTCATTTTTGTATCGGCAGCCGCAAAGGCTCAATTGCCGGCTGCATCCTTTCAGACAAACACTCCTAAACACATGTCTGACACATTGATATACAGCTTATTAAAGGCAAAGTCGGAAGTTTTTGATCCGCTCATTTTTGGGTCGGCCGATCGCCGGGTGCAGATCCTCTACACCCGGATCGATCGAGATAAAAGGGGACGGCCTCATTTTACAGACCATACCTACCGCTCCAACTCCGAGGAGTATTTCTATCCCGCCTCCACCGTCAAATTGCCCATCGCCGTCCTCGCCTTGCAAAAACTGAACGAACTGAAGATCCCGGGGCTGGATATGAATACCACCATGCTCACCGATTCGGCCTCACCGGAGCAAACCCCGGTTCTAGGGGATCGATCGGCCGCCGACGGCCGCCCCACGATCGCGCATTACATCAAGAAGATCCTGCTGGTGAGCGACAACGATGCCTTCAACCGACTCTATGAATTTCTCGGTCCCGATTACATCAACGAAACCCTTCACCGACTTGGCTACGCCAACACCGAGATCATTCATCGCTTGAGCTTGCCGCTGTCGGCTGAGCAAAACCGCTACACCAATCCCGTTCGATTTCTCGATGCCAATGGCAACCTGCTCTATTCCAAACCGGCACTGGTCAGTACCCGACAGGTCCCGCCCTGCAGCATCCAAATGGGTAGTGGATACTTTTCAAGAGGAAAGTTGGTAAATGAGCCATTTGATTTTTCCGTTAAGAATCGTTTCCCCTTGTCCGACCTGCACCGGGTAGTGCGAAGTGTAATGTTTCCCGAATCACTTCCCAAGAATCAACGATTCAATCTGACGCCGGCCGATCTTGCTTTCCTGCATCAGTACATGTCGATGCTACCCGCCGAATCGGACGATCCGGTTTATGATGAAAAAGAGTATTGGGATACCTATGTAAAGTTTCTTTACTACGGATCCGAACGGAATTCATACGATCCCAACATCCACGTGTACAACAAGGTTGGGGATGCATACGGCTTTCTGATCGACGGCGCTTATTTCCACGACAAGAAAAACAATATCGAATTTCTGCTCAGCGCCGTGATCTATTGTAATTCAGATGGAATTTTTAATGATGATAAATATGATTATGACGACGTCGGGTTTCCGTTTATGAAGGAAATTGGGCGTTTGTTTCATGGTTTAAGGATGGTTGAACGGTAGATGAACGATTGTTGAACCATTGTTCAACCACTGTCAAACCACCGTTCAACCACCGTCAAACCACTGTTCAACCACTTTTCAACCACAAACCATGAACCTCTCCACTTTCCTCGCTCGCTTCAACGAACCCGAAACCCTGAAAATGGCCAAGTTGGGTCGGGAGTTAAGGGCCAAGGGAATTGATGTGATCGACCTGAGTTTGGGGGAACCGGATTTTGATACGCCCGAGCACATCAAAGAGGCAGCGATACAAGCGATTCGGGACAATTGGAGTCACTATACTCCCGTAGCCGGATTTCCCGATCTGCGCGCCGCGGTTTGTGCCAAATTGAAACGGGACAATGGGTTAGACTATGCGCCGGAAAATATTGTGGTTTCCACCGGCGCCAAACAAAGTCTTGCCAATTTAATTTTATCGCTGGTTGATGAAGGTGATGAAGTCATCATTCCCACGCCGTTCTGGGTCACCTATAGCGAACTAGTCAAGATCGCCCGCGGAAAAGTGGTTACCGTTCGCACGACGGCTGCATCCGGATTCAAGATCACACCCGAGCAACTCGAAGCAGCCATCACCCCGCGCACGCGCGTGTTTCTTTTTTCCTCGCCGTGTAACCCCAGCGGATCGGTTTATTCAGCCGACGAATTGAACGCTCTGGCCGACGTATTTCGTAAGCATTCAAATGTCACCATCCTGTCAGACGAGATCTATGAGTACATCAACTTTGTGGGGGAACATTCCAGTCTGGCTTCGCTAGCCGATCTGAAGGGTCGGGTGGTAATCGTAAACGGACTTAGCAAAGGATTTGCTATGACCGGCTGGCGGATCGGTTACATTGCCGCAAATACCGAGCTTGCAAAAGCATGTGAAAAGGTACAAGGGCAATTCACCAGCGGCGCTAACTCCATCGCACAAAAAGCAGCTGTGGCCGCCCTCACCTCCGATCTTCGTCCCACTCTTGACATGGTACAAGAATTCACCAAACGCCGTCAGCGCGTATTAGAACTGGTTCGAGAAATTCCCGGTGTGCAATGCCCCGAACCCCAAGGTGCTTTCTATGTTTTTCCGGATCTGAGTGCTTATTACGGGAAGTCGGATGGGGAGACAATTATCAAAAATGCAGCCGACCTTAGTATGTACTTACTAAACAAGGCACATGTTTCTTCCGTGATGGGCGATGCCTTCGGCGAACCCACATGCGTACGCTTCTCATTTGCGAATAGTTTGCCTAAGATCGAAGAAGGATGGGCGCGGATCAAAAAAGCCTTAGCGGACTTGAATTAAGCTTGTTTTGACAGCTCCAATAACTCTTGGTGTAGGTCGAGTACCTGTTGCAACAGAGGCTGTTGCTCGTCGTTGATAATTACGCGGTCGCACAGGCGACGCTTGATCTCTTCCTCGACCTGTCTACTCATGCGCGCCAGTACGGTTTCGCGGTTCACCGATTCGCGTTGCATCACACGCTGGATCCTGAGGGCCTGCGGGGCATATACACCTACGACCAGGTCCAGTCCCTCTGTCGCCCCACTTTCAAAAAGCAAGGCCGATTCTTTGATGACATA
The DNA here is from genome assembly GCA_016868775.1 of Bacteroidota bacterium. Lineage (GTDB taxonomy): Bacteria > Bacteroidota > Bacteroidia > Chitinophagales > Chitinophagaceae > JJ008. The sequence goes on from VGFT01000002.1 coordinate 88,513, forward strand.
GGGAGCTTGTTGTGCCTGCATCCATTTTTTGGCATCGGCGATGGTGGCCGGGTGAATGATCTGATTGAGTTTTTCCAAGGCAACTGGATCGTTGAAAACGATCGAAGCCAGGCGACGCGTATCGGGCAACTCATTCGTATAGATGTCCGCGCCAAAGGCAAGCTGTATGGCCGAACGGACCGACTCGTCTTCCCGCATCAGCCGTTTGGCTTCGATGTCGGCTGAATAGATCGGAATGCCCAACGTTTGAAAGATCCGGGCTACGGTCGATTTTCCGCTGCCGATCCCTCCGGTGAGTCCGATTCGGAGCATGTTATTTTTTCTCGGGAGTGGGCTTGTTCAGCGCAGCCGTCCAATCCATGCTGATGGCGGAACGTTCGATCTTCAGGTAGCTACCCGGACTCACCTCGAGTTGGATCGTACCATCATCATTAACTTTATTGATGGTTCCATGAATGCCGGCGACGGTCACGATCTTATCGCCCTTGCCCATTTCATCAATGAATTTTTTCTGCTCTTTTTGCTTTTTGGCCTGGGGGCGAATGAAAAACAACCAAAACACCAAAATGATCATGCCCATAAAGAGGAGCGATCCGTAATCGCCCAGTGGGCCACTTGGCTTACCCGTGGCACCTCCACTGGTAGGGGGAACGCAAGAGGAGAGAAAAAGAACAAAGGTTAGCAGCGGTAAAAGCGTTCGGTTGCGCATAAAAAAAATTGATGAGGGGTTAATTATTATTTTTTATCGATCTGGCCGGAAAAGCTCAGGGTTATTTCTCGGTTTGGTTTCAAATTGCCGATGACATGAACCTCTTTACGAATGGATCCCTCGCCACTCCCGTTAAAGGTGGCTTTTATGATTCCTTGCTCCCCGGGGGCAATGGGTTTTTCTGGTTTTTCCGGTACGGTGCAACCACAGGAGGCTGTTGCATTATCGATTATCAAGGGTTTATTCCCCACGTTCTTAAAACGCCAAATGATATCGACCGATTTTTTTGCTTTTAATTTGCCAAGGGAGCGATCGATCGAATCCAACCACTCGACATCCGTCAGGTTCAGCGTATCAGCTTGGGCTATTCGTAGTGCTTCTTCTTTAGATTTTTCTGCGTCTGTGGCATTGGTACGCTTATCCACTTGTTTGCATGCCCATAGGGTCAGGGACAGAATGGGGAGTAACAATAATATTTTTAGACAGCTGCTCATAAATGCAAATATACTACGGCAGGTCATGGTTTTTTGAATTCGATCTTGTTGAGTTCTCCAGAGCGGACCAGGTCCTGATGAATATTATCCAATATCCCATTGACGAATTGTCCGGATTGTGCCGTGCTGTATTCTTTCGCCAGGTCGATGTATTCGTTTAGCGTCACTTTTGGGGGAATGGTCTCAAAATAAAGGAGCTCGGCCAGTCCCATTTTCATGAGGATCATATCGAGTGTGGCGATCCGCTCTGGGTCCCAGTTTTTTAACTTAGGGATGATCAGGCTTTGCAGGTGTTCGGATTTATCGAGTACCGTGGTCAACAGTTCTTTTCCAAAAGCCAGTTTGTCGGCCGGGATCAATTGCTCGAACGAAACGCCCTCTTTTTTCCCGCTGAGTTTTCCGGGTTTTTGCAAATACTGGGTCAATAACTGAAGAATGGCCTCTGCATCGTCCTCCCAATTTGAAAAATGATCCTCCACCCATTCCTCATAAGGTTGATATCCAACCAGTTGGTCGTTCATTATCTGCAGGAGAATCTTCTTTTCGTCCGACCGCGTGCGTTCTTGTTTGGATATATATAGATTATAATGTTCGGATTCCAGCAGCCGGGCATGGATCTGTTTGATGAGGTCGGCGGTTCCCTGCCGAGCCGTCTGATCTTTTTGAAGATGTACAGACAGGGTTTTGTCCTGCTGGATCTCCCACAAGATCTCGTTGCCAGCCAGTTTGGTATTGATCTGGAGGTCGGCTGCGGTTGGAAGGTGTTTGGAGGCTTTTTGATGGGCATGCCGCTCCACGTGACGGCCGATTTCGGTCAAGCTCCACAGCAAAAAAACCAGCATTTCGCGGGTCTGATCGAATTGTTTTTGAAGGGTTTTGACGGGGTCGGGACGAGGATCGGTCGCCTCCCAGGTGGACAGCGTGTAAAGGGTCTGCATGACTTTGACCCGGATGTTTCTGCGACTGATCATGATAAGAACTTGCGGCCGCAAAGATAGGGTAGGAAGGGGGATTGTACTCTGCCAGTTTTTCTGGTCGGATTGCACTTTAGGTGCCGGATATGGAATCTTTTGCAGTCCCGACTGCAAAAATTGCAGTATTTCCCCCCTTGGCATGTTATTTACTGTACCTTCGCCGACCGCCGCTCCGTCGGCTGGCAAACATTCAAAAAATTAAAACCAACACGATTATGGCTAAGAAAGTCAACGTAACCCCACTCCACGACCGGGTGATTGTGAAAGCCGCTGCGGCCGAAGAAAAAACAGCCGGAGGCATCATCATCCCCGACACCGCCAAGGAAAAACCACAACGCGGTACCGTCATTGCGGCTGGTCCCGGTAAAAAAGATGAACCCGTATCCGTAAAGGCCGGCGACACCGTACTCTATGGAAAGTATGCCGGAACCGAGATTCAGATCGAAGGGGAGGACTACCTCATCATGCGCGAGTCTGATATTCTCGCCATCGTTTGATCCTATACATTAACCAATAAAATTTTAGCAACTCATGGCAAAGCAGATCTTCTTCGACATCGAAGCCAGAAATAAAATGAAAAAAGGCGTGGACACCTTGGCCAACGCCGTGAAAGTAACCCTGGGCCCTAAAGGCCGCAACGTGGTGATCGAAAAAAAATTTGGTGCACCCTCCATTACGAAGGATGGGGTCACCGTAGCCAAGGAAATTGAACTGGAAGACCCCATTGAGAACATGGGAGCGCAAATGGTAAAAGAAGTGGCCTCCAAAACCGCCGACATCGCCGGCGACGGCACCACCACCGCTACCGTGTTGGCTCAAGCCATCATCAGCGAAGGATTGAAAATGGTGGCAGCAGGTGCCAATCCGATGGACCTCAAGCGCGGCATCGACAAAGCTGTCTCCCTGATCGTAGAGAATCTGAAATCGCAAAGTCAGACTGTTGGAAACGACAGCAAAAAGATCCAGCAGGTGGCAACCGTTTCCGCTAACAACGACGAAACCATCGGAAAACTGATTGCTGAAGCGTTCGGTAAAGTTGGTAAAGAAGGTGTAATCACCGTAGAAGAAGCCAAAGGCACCGACACCACGGTTGACGTGGTAGAAGGGATGCAATTCGATCGCGGATACATCTCTCCGTACTTCGTCACCAACAGCGAGAAGATGGAAGCGGAATTGCAAAACCCCTACATCCTGATCTACGACAAGAAGATCAGCAACATGAAAGATATCCTGCATATCCTGGAGAAAGTGGCACAAGGCGGACGCCCGCTGCTGATCATTGCCGAAGACCTAGAAGGCGAAGCACTGGCAACACTTGTGGTGAACAAACTCCGTGGCACCTTGAAAGTAGCGGCCGTAAAAGCCCCGGGCTTTGGCGATCGCCGCAAGGAAATGTTGCAAGACATCGCGATCCTTACAAAAGGAATAGTGGTGAGTGAAGAACAAGGGTTCAAATTGGAGAATGCCGACCTGAGCTATCTCGGACAGGCTACCTCCGTTACCATCGATAAAGATAATACTACTGTGGTAGGTGGAAAAGGAAAGAAAGAAGACATCACCGCCCGCGTGAATCAGATCAAAGCACAGATCGAAACTACTACTTCCGATTACGACAAGGAAAAACTGCAAGAGCGCCTAGCGAAGCTCAGCGGTGGGGTAGCGGTGCTGTATGTAGGTGCTGCCACCGAAGTGGAAATGAAGGAAAAGAAATATCGCGTGGATGATGCCTTGCATGCGACCCGCGCCGCGGTAGAAGAGGGGATTGTACCCGGTGGTGGTGTAGCCTTTATTCGTGCCATCGATGCCCTGGATGTGAAAGTGAAAGGGCAGATCGAGGACGAGCAGACCGGTATGGCCATCGTTCGTCGCGCCCTCGAAGAACCCATCCGCACCCTTACGGCCAATGCCGGTATTGACGGATCCATCGTGGTGCAGAAGATCAAAGAAGGCAAAGGAGATTTTGGTTTCAATGCCAGCACCGAGGCCTATGAGAATATGTTTAAGGCCGGTGTGATCGACCCTACCAAGGTGAGCCGTGTGGCCCTGGAAAATGCCGCCTCTATTGCCGGTATGCTCCTGACCACCGAATGCGTGATCGCCGATAAACCCAAAAAGGAAGAGCCCCTTACCCATGGGGGTGCTCCCGACATGGGCGGAATGGGATACTGATAATCAGTGCGTTAAGCACTTTTCCCCAAGCCATTGCAAAACCCGACCCCATTGGTGGTCGGGTTTTTTCATTTAGATGCCTAAGTTTCATTATTTTGCTTGGCAAAATTCTTACTCACCTCAACCACCTCCCATGACCAAAATTCTCCGCATTTCCCTGCTTATCTTATTTGGTTTCTTTGCGCTTCAACCGGCTTTTGCTCAGCGTTCTTGTGCCACGCACGAGTACAATGAGGGCCTGATCGCGAAGGACCCTGCTTATGCTAACCGCTTGCAGCAGTTGGAAGCACACACGGATAATTTCGCCCGTAACCATTCCAACGAAGCTGTGTTGGTAACCATCCCCGTTGTTTTCCACGTAGTATGGAACACGGCAGCACAAAATATTCCGGATTCAAAATTATTGGCTCAGCTCGACCAGTTGAATTTGGATTTCGCCAAGTTGAATACCGATTTTGGTACGGTGCCCTCAGTCTTTCAGCCCTATGGTGCCGATACAGAAGTTCAATTCTGTCTGGCGCAGCGTAACCCCAGCGGTCAGGCATCCACCGGTATCGTTCGGGTGCAGACCTCTACTACAGCCTTCTCTACCAACAACAACGTCAAATTCACCGCTACCGGCGGTAGCAATGCCTGGCCTCGCGACAAGTACCTGAACATCTGGGTTTGTAACATGAGCGGTGGTACCCTGGGATACGCTCAGTTTCCCGGCGGTGCAGCCAACACTGATGGCATAGTGCTTTTGTATAGCTCCGTAGGTAGTATGCTGAGCCCTGGTACAGCAGTTCCCTACCACTTGGGTCGTACTGCTACACACGAAGTAGGTCACTGGCTCAATCTTCGTCATATCTGGGGAGATGCCACCTGCGGAAACGATTTCGTGGATGACACCCCGGTACAAAACGGCCCCAACTATGGTTGCCCGGCCTTCCCGAAAAATAGCCCCGGCTGTACACAAACTTCGGGTAGCCCCTGGGCCACCAACTATCAAGGGGATATGTTCATGAGCTATATGGACTATGGCGATGACCCCTGTTTGAAAATGTTCTCCATCGGCCAAAAAAACCGGATGCAAGCTATATTCGCGACTGGTGGTCCTCGCGCACCATTAATGACCTCTGACGGTTGCGTACCGGTAGCCGGATTCAACCTTGGTACACCTGCTACTACCACCAGTGCTTGTCCGGCCGGTGCTACTATGTCCTCCACGGTCAATACCTCTGCCATCGGATCTTTTACAGGAAACATAAGCTTGTCGGTTACGTCCACGACTCCGGCCGGTTTGAACGTTACCCTCTCCACCGCCTCGGTGGCCGTGGGTAGTCCGTTTATTGTTACCCTCAACAACGCCAATACCCTGGCTAACGGTACTTACACGGCTACGATCACGGGTACGGCAACTGGACAACCCAACAAGACCGTTACTGTTACCTTCCAGATCAACGCCGGTACGGCGCCCACCATCAGTTCGCAGCCGTCTAACCAGGCAGTTTGTATTGGACAGTCCGGTGCCTTCAGCGTTACCGCCACCGGTACCTATCAGTGGCAGGTTAGTACGAATGGGGGAACTACGTGGACCGACATCAGCGGATCCACTGCCAGCAGTCTCTCCATCACCGGAGCGGCCAACCTGAATAACAATCAATATCGTTGCATCGTCACTGGTCAGTGCGGCAGCACCACCTCCAGCGTGGCAACACTTACTGTAAATGCAACCACCGCCATCACTACTCAGCCCGTGAACTTGGCGCTTTGCTCTGGCAGCGCAGCCAGCTTTACCACGGCAGCAGCGGGTGGCGGACTGACTTACCAATGGCAATTGAGCTCCGATGGCGGTACAACCTGGAACGCGATCGGTGGAGCCACGACTTCTACCTACAGCATTGCCAGTGTTGCCACCACACAAAGCGGAAATCAGTTCCGTTGTGTGGTTACCGGTACCTGCGGCAGCGCCACAACCAGTGCCGCTACGCTCACCGTTTCCTCCAACATCACGATCGCTGCACAACCCAGCAGCCAAACCGTCTGCGAAGCGACTAATATCAGCTTCGTATCGGGTGCCGCGGGGTCTGGACTTGCGTTCCAATGGCAGATCAGTACCGATGGGGGTACTACTTGGACCAACCTCAGCAACGGGGGTGTCTACGCTGGTGCCACGACCACTACCTTGAACATCACCGGTGTATTGCCCACACAAAACGGCAATCGTTTCCGGATGGTGGCTTCGAACACCAGTTGTGCCCCCGGTATTTCAAATGCCGCTACGCTGACGGTCAATACCTTCCCCAGCATCACGACCCAGCCCACTTCGGTTACGGTGTGTGAGGGTGGTACGGCCAACTTCTCCGTGGCAGCAACGACCGGAGTAGGCGTGTTGAGTTATCAGTGGCAGTTCAGTACCAATGGTATCACTTATACCAGCATTCCGGGTGCGACCAGTTCTTCGTATAGCATCACGGGAGCGGTGGTTGGACAAAACAACTATGTCTTCCGCGTGATCGTTACGGCCGGTTGCGGATCCGTGAATTCAGCGCTGGTGCAGCTGCTTGTAAATCCGTTCCCGATCATCAGCTTTAGTCCGCCCGCAACCATTTGTAAATCGGATCAGCCAATTGCCTTGAGTGCAAGCCCAGCCGGTGGTACATTCTCCGGAGCGGGTGTAAGTGCAGGTAGCTTCAATCCGACTGTGGCCGGTGTGGGTGCGAGAACGGTTACGTACAGCGTTACCCAAGCCGGTTGTACATCGAATGCGGCCCGCACCATCTTGGTGAATCAGTGTGCCGAGCGTCAGCTGACGATCGATAAGTTCCCCGCGATCATCGTGTATCCGAGTCCGGGTAACGGCCAGTTCAACATTGGCATCAGTACTGACCTGATCACTAAGCTCGAGGTTCGTGTCTTCAACTCGATGGGTCAGCAGATCAAGTCGCAGAGCTTCAGCGGTGTTCGCTACGGCTCGGTGCTGCCCATGGATATTTCCGGTCAGCCCAGTGGCACCTATCAGGTATATATGGTGAATGATGAGAACGGCAAGGTGACCACCAAAGCCACCAGCATCGTGATCTACCGATAATCCTTTCTAATCTCGCTTTAAAGAGCCCTTCAGGAAACTGAGGGGCTTTTTGTTGGATGAGAAGATGAGAGGATGAGGAGATGAGGCTTCGGCGGGCGAGGGATGAGTGGATGAGCAGCCGTTTAGCGTTTAGGGAACAGGGTTTAGATCCTTAAGTAAACTCCTGCGTAAAATGACTCACCAGGGCCTAAACACTAATCGCTGTTCTCTAAACCCTCTTTTCTTATCCACAGTGATGTGGAAAACTACCAGCCCACCTCAAAGGGGTATCGTTTCAGAGGTTACAATACCTTAACTTACAAGCAACGCAAAGGTTGTTGAATAAGATTATTTTGCGTTTCCAAGGCGAGCAAATATCTCTTAATAGCAACAGCTAAAAATCCTAAGCCAAAATAATACCAACGTTTCTATGCATTTTATCAAATTTAATTTGAAAGCTTTAAAAAGCTTTTTTGCAATCGCCATTGCCATGCGAAAGGGGGCGAATGTGGGCGAATGTGGGGTGGGGCAAACAACTACCGCCATCCCGCGCAAAGGCATGCCTAAATTCCTTTCTCGCATCCTTAACCACCCGGCTGTTCTGCCACACACCCTGGCGCTTTGTTTGGTATTGGTGCTGGGTGTGGGGAATGTTTGGGGGCAATACATTGTGGATTTTGAGGGTTCAGGTGAAACAAAAACTGCTTATGCATCTGGTAATGTTACACTTAATAGTATTCAATGGAATATGACAGATGCACTAATAGGTACAGGTTCTGATGATTATAAAAATGGACTTCGTTCTGCAAGATTTCGTGGTTACAGTTCATCATCGTTTACAATGAATGCCAATAAATCAAATGGTTTAGGTAGCATCTCATTTAAATATTGGAGATACGGTACTGATCCACAAGCAACTTGGAAAGTTGAATATTCAATTAACAATGGGTCTTCTTGGATACAAGCAGGTTCTAATTTTTCACCACCAGCGAATAACAACGAACAGACATTCTCTGCAACATCAATTAACGTTACTGAAGATGTACGTATCAGAATCGTTCATGTAAGTGGTGGTAATATAGGCACCCAGCGTAGGTTCAACATTGACGACATAACACTTACAAACTACGTAGCTCCTGCAGCGCCCACCATTACCAGCATTACTCCGGGCGATGCGCAGCTTTCCGTGGCGTTCACGGCGGGATCGGATGGCGGCTCGGCGATCACGAATTACCAGTATTCCACGGACGGTGGCACTAGTTGGAGGAACCGTGCTTCCGGCACAACAGCAAGTCCATTGGTAATTTCAACACTTTCAACTGATGGTACAACTGCTCTAACAAATGGAGTTTCTTACAATATTCAAATCCGAGCAGTAAATGCTGTCGGTGGTGGGACCGCAACTGCAAGTACAGCTGCAACACCGAGAACTACTCCGAGTGCTCCAACCATTACAGGAATTACACCGGGCAATCAACAATTGAGTGTTGCTTTTACTGCTCCTTCCTCTGACGGAGGTGCTGCAATTACAGATTACAAATACTCCACTGATGGTGGTGGTAGTTTTACTTCGGCCTCCTCTACAACCAGTCCAATTGTAATTACCGGGCTCACGAACGGGACTTCCTATAACGTGCAAATACGCGCCGTAAATGCTGCAGGTGACGGTACTGCTACTGCGAGCACAGCAGCAATACCTTTAGTAACTTTTTATTCCAAATCTTCCGGAGATATTAATAGTTTTAGTAGCTGGGGTGATAATACCAATGGCACAGGCGCTGAACCTACTGATTTTACTTCAGCCGGTTCCGTTTATGAAATTCGAAATAGATCTTCAGCAACAATTGGAGCTAATTGGACTGTATCTGGTTCAAATTCAAAAGTTGTCGTTGGTGACGGAACCAATGCTGTCGACTTCTCCATTCCCGCTGGAATGAGCGTTAGTATCTCCGGAGACCTCACCAACCGCAGCACCATCAGCGGCGATGGTAAAGTGATCATGTCCGGCAGCAGCGCTCAAACCATTTCAGGTGCAGGTACTATTTCAAATCTGGAGATCAACAACAGCGCTGGCGTAACCATAAGCTCGGGCTCCAACATGCAAAGTCTTACAGGAGTACTGACACCGACAGCGGGCACCCTCACTACCAACGGCAACCTGACATTAAAGAGTACTGCCACCGGTACAGCCCGGGTGGCTACAGGTTCCTCTTCTGGAGGGTATGTGAGCGGCAATGTTTCCGTCGAACGCCACTTCGCCAGCAACAAGCAAGCCTGGCGTTTGGTAACAGCCCCGGTTGCAGGTTCAAGCAGCAATTTTATCTACGAACATTGGCAAAGTTCCACCACAGGCGGTGCCACCGGAGTGGAGATATGGGGGCCTACCGGTTCGGCAGCTCCCACTGGCTCAGGTGGTGCCAATGGGTTGGCTTATCATGCCACCGTTTCTTCTATGCGTGAATGGAATAATGACCCATCTAGCCCCGCCTATGCCAATGTAACTGATACCAAAAGCACTCCATTATTTACAGCGGATGCTGCAAATCCTAAAAGTTACTTCCTTTTCGTGGCGGGGCCGCTTGGTAATGGTTCCGTTCCCGCTAGCTACTCTGCTGTAAAAGTCAGAGCAACAGGGGCGCTCCGTCAAGGAAATCAATCTTTTTCAATTACCAATGCCCAATCCGGCCGCTATTTTATGGTTGGCAATCCGTACGCTTCCCCGGTTAGTCATGGCGAGGTTAATATGGTCAATGTTGACAATCCGGTTTGGCTTTGGGATCCCAATCTCAGCGGTGCCAATGGTGTGGGAGGATATGTATCTTTCGATCGCACTGCAAAAACATATAGTGTTCTATCCGGACAAAGTGGTACCGGTCTTGTATACACTGGAACAAACACTTCGGACTACACCCGTCTGCAAAGCGGACAGGCCTTTTTCGTGCGTGCCACCAATACAGCCAATCTTTCAGTAAACTTTACAGAAGCTGATAAATCTTCTTCTAGCACGAACACGGTACTCCGCAGTGGTAGTAATTTTCAAGCCGAGAAAATGCGGTTGACTCTTCAGCGAAATTTTAATGGCGAACACATTACCACCGATGGAGCCGTCGCATTCTTTTATGCCGGAGGGGCTACAGAAGTAAATGATATGGATGGACAAAAATTAATGAACGCCTCCAATAATATCATGTTCCGTCGAAACGGCACGAATCTAACCTTCGAACACCGTCCGCCGGTTGAATCCAACGACACACTTTTCTTGAATCTTCGCTCCACCAGTACCGGCGCCTATCGGTTGATTCTCACGGGCTCTGATTTCGATAATAGCAACAAATTGATTCCGGTGCTGCAAGACACCTATCTAAATAAAGAGCAGATCCTGAAATTGGATACATCGGTCAACTATGATTTCGAGATCGACGGTAATGCAACTGCCAGCAGCGGTGAGCGGTTCCGCATTGTATTCTCCTACAAAGCAACAGAACCGCTGGAATTCGGTCCAAGACATACGATACAGGGTTATCCCAATCCGTTGCGCGTAGGCGAACAATTGAATTTGAAATTCAACGATCGTCCGGCCGGTAATTACACCGTGGTGTTTAACAGCCTGCAGGGTGCCCGTGTACAGCAACAATTTGTCCAGCACGCAGGCGGTACATCCGTCCAGAACATCAAGCTCAATTCTAAGCTAAGCCCGGGTAGCTATCTGGTAAATGTCCTGGATGCCTCGTCAAGAAATGTAGAATCCCTCAAAATCATCATACAGTAACCCTTCAAACGACTAAAACGAAATTTATGAAAACAACTTTTTACAGAGGGACTGTATCGATCCTGCTGCTTACTGTGCTTCTGGCTACACCTGCTTCTGTTCAAGCCCAGATCGACGCAAGCAAGCTTATTGAACTTCCAACTGGTGGCTCCATCGATCTGCCCGGAGAGGGAGCACTGGATGGCTTGTCTGGGGACATTGAATATTTCGATGTGATCGGAGAAAGCACTGGCGAGGAGACCCCCTCTAACCCCGAAGACCCCGGTCCCGGCGTACCCGTCGACGGTGGCCTCGGTTTTTTATTGGCTGCCGGCCTGGGCTATGGAGCCAAGCGATTGAGGAAGATGAGGATGAAGGATGAAGGATGAAGAAAGTTTAGAGTTTAGCGTTTAGGGGTTAGGGCTGCGAGGGATTTTGTACCTTCGCAGCCCTTACGTTTTTAACCAAACACGGCCCTAAACCTAAACCCTGTTCCCTAAACCTTCATGATAGCGGTAAAAGACATCAAACTCGCCTACGGCAAACGGGTTCTCTTCGAGGAAGTGAACCTTAATTTCATCAGAGGCAATTGCTACGGTATCATCGGCGCCAACGGGGCCGGAAAAAGTACCTTCCTCAAGATCCTCAGCGGCGAGATCGAACCCAATAAAGGCAGCGTGGAGATCACCCCCGGCGAGCGGATGGCCGTGCTCAAGCAAAATCAATTTCAATTCGACGAGGAGACGGTCCTCAACACCGTCATGATGGGTCACACCAAACTCTGGTCCGTCGCCAAAGAACGCGAAACCATCTATGCAAAACCCGATTTTTCCGAAGAGGACGGCATGCGCGTAGGTGAACTTGAAGCCGAGTTTGGGGAAATGGGCGGCTATACGGCCGACAGCGACGCAGCCACCTTACTCAGCGAACTGGGCGTAGGAGAGGAGTTCCATTACTCTCTCATGAAAGACATCCCCTCCAATTTCAAAGTACGCGTGCTATTGGCTCAGGCACTTTTTGGGAATCCGGATATTTTACTACTCGATGAGCCCACGAACGGACTGGACATTGAAACCATCAGTTGGCTGGAGAATTTCCTTGCCGATTACGAGAACATCGTGTTGGTCGTGAGTCACGACCGTCACTTCCTTGACGCCGTCTGTACCCACGTGGCCGATGTCGATCGCCAAAAGGTCAAGATCTTCACGGGTAACTATACGTTTTGGTATGAGTCCTCCCAACTCATGGCTCGTCAGCTCAGCGACAAAAACAAAAAGATCGAGGATAAACGTCAGGCCCTGATCGATTTCATCGCCCGATTCAGCGCCAACGCCTCCAAGAGCAAGCAGGCCACTTCCCGAAAAAAAGCATTGGAAAAACTCAGCATTGAAGAGATCGAACCCAGCTACCGAAAATATCCGGGTATCATTTTTCAGCTCCTGCGCGAAGTGGGTAATCAGATCCTGAATGTAGAGAAGCTGCAATCGTCGGTCGACGGCCGAACTCTTTTCAGCAACGTTACGTTCACGGTCAACAAAGGCGATAAGATCGCCCTGGTGAGCAAGGACCCATTGGTCATCACCAACTTCTTTGAGATTATCACCGGAAAACTTCAACCCGAAGCCGGCACCTATGAGTGGGGCACCACCATTACCTATGCGTACCTGCCACAGGAAAACAGTGAATTCTTTACCGGCGAACACAATTTGATGGATTGGCTGCGTCAGTATGTGCCGGATCATGTAAAGGATGTGGATGAGCCCTTCCTTCGCGGATTCTTGGGGAAGATGTTGTTTAGCGGAGAGGATGTGATGAAAAAGACCAATGTGCTTAGCGGCGGCGAGAAGGTTCGTTGTATGCTGAGTCGCATGATGCTCCAAAATCCCAATGTGGTTTTGTTGGATCAGCCCACCAATCACCTCGACCTCGAGAGCATCCAAAGTTTCAACGAGCAGTGCACCGATTACAAAGGCATCGTGCTGCTTACCAGCCACGACCATACCTTCATGCAAACCGTCGCCAACCGCATCATAGAGCTCACACCCAATGGGGTTGTAGATCGGTTGATGACGTTTGATGAGTACCTGGAGAAGTTGAGGGGCTGAGATTGTTTAGGGAACAGGGTTTAGCGTTTAGATCCTTAACTTTAAATTATGCAGGATGTTGCACCAACAACTAAACACTAAACCCTAAACACAAAACATTTCATCATTTCCTTAAACCTGAATGTTTCCAACAAACAAAATAAACCAACGTTCCGCAATCGCCTTGGTAATCGGAAGCGTAATCGGATCAGGGGTGTTCATGAAACCTGCGACGATGGCGGCGCAGTTGGGATCGCCTATTTTACTAACTGCCGTTTGGATCATTGCCGGATTGTTTTCTCTTTTTGGGGCGTTGGTGTATGCTGAGTTGGGGGCCATGATGCCGGAGAATGGAGGGATCTATGTGTATTTTCGTCGACTGTTCGGACCCTTCCCAGCATTTCTATATGGATGGTCGGCTTTTTCCGTGATCAATACCGCTGCCATCGCAGCCATTGCCTTTGTCTGTGCCAAATACGCCGGATATTTTATTTCCCTGCCGGTATTGGAGGGCGAGCAACTCCGACTGGTCGATGGAGTGAAGGTTTTTCCCGAAACGCGTTGCCATATTCCCTTTGTTGGCGATCTCTATCCCTTGCAAGACCTTGGGGTTAAGCTATTGGCGATCGTGCTGGTTCTGATATTGACCTTTTTGAATGTGCGTAGTCTGAAGGCGGGCAATTATTTTCAAAATGTATCGACCCTGCTAAAGATCGTGGTGATTGGAGCCTTGGTGTTCGGTATTTTTTTATCGGGCAAAGGGGAGCTTGCTCATTTTATTTCTACGCCTGTTGAAGGAGAAGGGCGCTGGCTATCGGGTTTGGTGGCGGCGATGACCGGAGCGTTTTTTGCATATGACGGATGGATCAATGTAAGTTCAATGGCCGGTGAGATCCGGGATCCGCAAAGAACCATCCCCCGAAGTCTATGGGTGGGTGTAATGGCTTGTGTGTTGATTTATGTGGCCGTAAACCAGGCGTACTTGTATGTGATGCCGGTGGATCAAATGGCGAAATCTACGCTTGTGGCTTCCGATGCCATCGGGGTGGCATTGGGACAAACCTCTGAGGCCTTGGTAGCTGCCATGATAGTACTCTGTACGTTGGGGGCGATCAATGGAAACGTGATGGCAACGTCGAGGATCACCTATGCCATGGGGCGCGACCGGGTATTTGCTTCATCGATCGGACTCGATCATCCGAAATACGGCACCCAGGCCAATGCGCTATGGTTGCATGGTGTATGGACCTGTCTGTTCATTCTCACCGGGTCCTTTGACATGCTGGCCGATATGTTTGTGTTTATTACCTGGATTGCTTATGGATTGGGTGCCCTGGGTATTTTTATGCTGCGAAAAAAAGAACCCGATGCGGCTCGTCCCTACCGGATCTGGGGCCATCCCTTCGTCACCCTGGCCTTCATTCTCTTTGCATTCACCTATCTGATCATTACGCTGTATAGCGATGTCACCAATTACCTCGACGATAAACAACCCGTGATCAATTCGCTGTTGGGACTACTGATTACTTTTTTGGGCGTGCCGTTTTATTTTATTTGGCGGAGGCGATAATTTGGGTAGAAACGTTTAGCGAGCAGCGTTTAGCTAATCAATCGTGATTCTATATAAAATGCTGCAGCAAGCGTTAAACCCTGTTCCCTAAACCCTAAACATACATTAATCAGTACGCTTGAACAGCGTAACTACCATCATGCCGAGGCAGCCGGCGAGGAGCAGATAAAATCCATACATCCGTACCGGGCATTCGCCACCGTAGCAGACGGAGAGCATAAAAAAATTTCGAATAAACCAGGCGGCGTTAACGGCCATGACGAGCAGGTTTGCTCGCTGACCCCATTCTTTTCCGGTCAAAGAGAACACTAAAAAGATCCCGGCCAGTACCAAGTGCAACAGACCGGGTTTGCCAAATTTGGTGCCCGTAGTGTCCATCCCGCTAAGGACCAACTCTTTTGACTCAATACCAATCCAAGGTAAAAAACAGGACACGGCCGTGAGCAGGCCAACCAATAGTGCCAATATTTTATATCGATCCATAGGGGTAAAACTACGATTTTGTATGCCGAGAAGAAAAGTCTATAAAGTTGAGACGATGAGCAAAGCAATTAGGCAGTATGTTTCTTGAATCTGTACCTAAATTTAGAACCTGGTTGAACTGTGGTTGAACGATGGTTGAACCATTGTTCAACGGCTATTCTGTTAATCTCAACTCCTCAGGCTTTCTCCAATTATCGCAACGGCCTTCCTGATCTGCTCCTCCTTAATCACCAACGTCGGCGCCAAACGGATCTTATCGCCATGCGTAGGTTTGGCCAGTAATCCACGATCTTTCATCCGCAGGCAAATGTTCCACGCCGCTTCCGGATCGGAATTGTTGATCACGATGGCGTTTAGAAGACCTTTGCCGCGGACCAGCGTAATCATCGGACTATTCAATTGCCGGATTCCTTCTCGGAATATGGTGCCTAATTTCTTAGCATTTTCAGCCAGGTTTTCATCCTTCAGTACACGTAACGCTTCCATCGCCACGGCACAGGCCAACGGATTGCCCCCGAATGTAGAACCGTGTTCACCGGGGTGAATACAATCCATCACCTCTTTATCGGTGAGCACCGCGCTGATGGGAAGTAATCCGCCACTCAGGGCCTTGCCGAGAATGAGTACATCGGCACGAACACCCTCGTGATCACAGGCTAGCATTTTACCAGTACGGGCCAGTCCCGTCTGAATCTCATCCGCAATGAACAGCACGCGATTTTTTTCGCATAGGGCCTTGCAGGTCGATAAGTAACCCTCGTCGGGCACCACTACGCCCGCTTCCCCTTGAATCGGCTCCACCAAAAAGCCCGCCACCGTGGGGTCTTGCAGGGCCTCTTCCAACGACGCCGCGTCGTTATAGGGAATGGTCAAAAAACCGGGCATATAGGGACCAAAATGCGTTCGGGCAGATGGATCGGAGGAGAAGGAGATAACAGTAGAGCTACGGCCATGGAAATTACCCGTACAGACCACAATCTTGGCCATTCCATCCGGTATGCCTTTGACCTCATAGCCCCATTTACGGGTGATCTTGATGGCCGTTTCCACGGCCTCTACGCCGGTGTTCATGGGCAGCATCTTGTCGTATCCGAAAAACCGCGTGATGAATTCAGCGTACTCGCCCAGTTTATCACTATGAAAGGCCCGGCTGGTCAGGCTTAAGCGACAGGCCTGTTCGCATAAAGCTTGCACAAGGCGCGGGTGACAATGACCTTGATTCACCGCTGAATAACCGCTTAGAAAATCCAGGTAGCGTTTTCCTTCCACGTCCCATACATGAGGGCCTTGTCCGCGGCTCAGAACAACCGGAAGCGGATGATAATTATGAGCACTGTATTGATGCTCGAGATCGAGGTAATGTTGAGGAGGGAACATATTTAAGAATTTGAGCCCTTCTTTGCGAAAGCTTCGGCGGGCGTGGGATGAAGAGATGAGCGTTTGGCCTACGCTAATTAGTCGCTTCCGTAGTCCTTAGTGATTGAGCAGATCCAGATTTCCCTCAAGGATAGAGGGGGAGAGGTATGCGGGGGAGAGGCTCATGGTACAAAGGTAGGGAAGACTAGGTTTAGAGAGCCGGGTTTGAGATCAATGTTAGAGATCGATGTTTAGAGAGCAGCGTTTAGGGTTTAGCTCCTTAATCGTATAATCGTAATAATTGATGCTGAAGGTTCTAAACACTAAACCCTGTTCGCTAAACGCTAAACCCTGTTCCCTAAACCCGAAACATCATACAGCTTTCAAACTTCAATTGCCCCGGATCATCGGTAAAGATTCCGTACACGGTGCTGCCGCTGCCACTCATGCTGGCATACAGGGCTCCGGAGGCGATAAGTTTTTCCTTGACCTCTTTGATCTTTGGATAGTGGGGAAAGATCGAGGATTCAAAATCGTTGATTAGTTCTGTTTGCCAGGTTTCGATGGGTTGGGCAATGATCTGCCGGATCGGTTTGTGGTGTTCGTGAGGCGATACTCCGGCAAACGCTTCTTTGGTGGAGACATGAATACCGGGATTGATCAATGCGATCCAATATCCACGCAGTGAAACCGATATCGGCTCCAGGATTTCTCCGCGTCCGGCACCCAAGCAGGGTTCGTCGTAAATAAAAAACGGACAATCACTTCCGAGTTTTGCGGCATATTCAACGAGTTGGTCGGCGGTTAGTCCCAATTTAAATTTTTCATTCAATCCTCGTAACGCATACGCCCCATCGGCACTTCCCCCGCCCAGTCCCGCTCCGATGGGAATTATTTTATGCAAATGCATCTGCACCGTGGGCAGATCAGGAAAATCAGCCTTCAATAAATGCCAGGCCTTGAGGCAAAGATTATCCTCGCTATTACCGGGCAACTCCAATCCCGTCACCTTTAGCTGCACACGCTCATCTCTCCTCCCCCGGGGGGAGGCTAAGAGGGGGCTTATTTCCAACAAATCCGTTAATCCAATAGGATAAAAAACCGTATCGAGGTCGTGGTATCCATCCGTTCGTTTTCGCAGAATGCGCAACCCAAGGTTGATCTTGGCGGGTGGAAAAAGGATCATGGGAAATTAATTGCCTTTGCGGCGCTTGAGCTCATCGCGGATTGCAATGGCGCGCATGTAATCTTCTTGCTCCAGCACTTCGTTCAGGTGATTTTCCAACTCAGCGATCGACATGGCACCGAGTTCGGCACTTCCGGCAGGTTTTTCCTTCACCGGTTCTTTTGTTTTTCCTCCGGGTAATTTTTTCTTGGTGCCGGCAGCCGGTTCATCGCCATTGTTAACGGCCGAATCCAAAATGGCATCGGTGGTGTAGATTGGGCAACCAAATCGAACGGCCATGGCAATGGCATCCGAAGTACGGGAATCGATTTCTACGGTATCGTGCTGACTCGAGCAGACCAGCTTTGCAAAAAACACGCCCTCTTGCAGGTCGCTAATGATCACTTCCAACAAATCGATCTCGAATGCATTCATCATGTTCTTGGTGAGGTCATGGGTAAGAGGACGAGCCGGTTTCATATCCTCTAACGCCACAGCGATCGCCTGTGCCTCCGCGCCCCCAATGATGATGGGAAGGCGACGAAGCCCATTTACTTCGCCCAGCACTACCACATAGGAATGTGTTTGTGCCATGCTGTGCGAAAGGGCTACGATCTCGAGTTCGATCTTTTCCATGATGAAGTAAAACTACAATTTTTCAGTCTAATCCGTTCAGTCTCAGGGTTTGCTAATCAAGATTGGAAGAAGGGGTGACCGATCGCATTAGGCTCCGGCCTTGAGGGCTGCCGTTAATTTGGGAACCACTTCAAAGGCATCCCCCACAATTCCATAATCGGCGGCCTTGAAGAAAGGCGCTTCGGGATCCTTATTGATCACGACGATCACCTTGCTGCGATTTACGCCGGCCAGGTGCTGAATGGCTCCTGAAATGCCTATGGCGATATACAGGTTGGGCGCGATGGCGACACCGGTTTGTCCCACGTGTTCATGGTGCGGCCGCCAGTGCGCATCGGCTACGGGGCGGCTACAAGCCAGTCCCGCCTGCAACACATCGGCCAGCTCCTCGATCATACCCCAGTTCTCGGGACCTTTCATGCCTCTGCCGGCACTGACCACGATCTCCGATTCGGTGAGGGTTCTGTCGCCACTGCTCTTGCTGTTAGAGATCACCTTTACGGCTGGCTGTATGGATACGGGGGTGGCCATCACATTTGCTTCTCCCTCTCCAACCGCTACGGTGTATGCATTTGGATTCAGGGAGATCACTTTTACGGGGGTCTGGATCCGAATGTTGGCAAAGGCCTTTCCGGAAAAAACTGATTTTTTTACCACGAACCCGGAGGTGGTATCGGGGAGTGCTACCGCCCCGGTTACCAGGCCGGCTTTTAATCGAACCGAAACCCGGGCAGCCAATGCCTTGCCCATCAAACTATGGGAGAAGACAACAACCGAGGCATCGAGTTCGGTGGCTTTGTCGGCAATCAATTTGGAAAAGGCTTGCGCGTCGAATGTATCGGGACCGGTGAGCTGATGCACCGTACTTACCCCGTATTTGCCAAGCTCAGAGAGGTCGCTGTTCACTGCACCCACCACGATTGCCTGCGCCTCTGTTCCGAGTTGCTTTCCAATAGCCACACCATACGTGATCACTTCCAGCGACGATTTTTTGATCGTACCATTGATGTTGTCTGCGTAGATAAGTATCATTTGTCTTGTTATTATGTTTGTATCTATATTGTTGTTTAGAAAGCAGAGTTTAGGGTTTAGCAACGAATTCAAATCATGTTCCAATATCATAGTACTCTAAACCCTAAACCTTAAACTATCTTCGCTTCTTCCCTCAACAACCTCACCAACTCCTCCACCTGATCCGGCGCCACCAATTTCACACCGGCCTTGGCAGGGGGCATTTCAAACGACACGGTAGCGGTCAGTGCTTCACAGGCCGCGGGCTCCACTACTTTCAGCGGTTTGGTTCGGGCGGCCATGATGCCGCGCATATTGGGGATGCGGGCTTCGGCCATTCCTTTTTGCGCGCTGATGACAACCGGGGTGGCAACTTCATCCAATTCTTGTCCACCATCGATCTCTCGGGTAGCCTTTGCCACCGAACCATCCATCTCCAGTTTGGTAGCAAGCGATATATAGGGAAGATCCAGCATCTCAGCTACCATCCCGCCAAGCGAAGATCCGTTGTGATCGATGGTTTCCTTGCCGGTCAGGATCAGGTCATATCCACCATCTTTGACAACGGTTGCGATCTGAGTGGCGATCACATAGGCATCATCGCTGTCGATGTTTACCCGAATGGCCTCATCGCCACCCAAGGCCAGGGCTTTGCGCAAAATGGGCTCGGCATCGGCATTGCCCACGGAGATCAGGTGGATGGCATGCGAGGCATCTGCTTCTTTTAGTTCAATTGCGCGAACCAGGGCATACCATTCGTCGTAGGGGTTGATGATCCACTGCACCCCGTTGGCATCGTATTTCGTGTTGTTATCGGTGAAAGCTATTTTTGCCGTGGTGTCGGGCGTCTTGCTGATGCAAACCAGGATCTTCATAACGTCGAGTTGATTTTCGAATTATTTCGTGTTGCAAAGGTAAGTGCCCCCGCCCGAATGAATTGTTCCTCGATGTACTGAATATCCACATGGACCGTCTTCAACACCTTCATAAATTATTGTCCGAACAGCCCCAGGATCCCTTCCTGAACCATGCCCTGGCCTTGGAGGAGATCAAAATGGGTCGGGATCAGGAGGCACGCTGCCTCTTCGAGCGTCTGCTGGAGTTAAATCCCGACTATATTGGCAGCTATTACCACTTGGGAAAGCTGCTCGAGCGCCAAGGCGAAGAGCCAAAAGCGGTAGATATCTACGAGCGGGGAATGGAGGTGGCAAAGAAATTGGGTGACCAACATGCCCTCAGTGAGCTTCGATCCGCATACGACAACTTGATCTGATGAACATTCGCCAAACAGTTGAAAAGACAATGCGGTCCTTCGGACTCTCGCCTGCTACCCGGGTCTTCTTGGCCATCAGTGGCGGCATTGATTCGGTGGTATTGGCCCATTTATTAAGGGTTTCCGGTTACCAAGCTATTTGGCTACACATGAATTTTCAGTTAAGAGGAGAGGAGAGCCACCGAGATCAGCAATTTGTGGAGCAGCTGGCAAAAAAATGGGATCAAACCCTGCACACCTTATCCGTGAATGCCAAGGCCTTTGCGGAAGAAAATAAGCTCTCTACCCAGGAAGCCGCCCGCACCCTTCGATACAACTGGTTCGCGGCCGAGGTAAAACCCGCGGGCAAACAAGCAGTGCTGCTCACGGCGCATCACGCCGAAGACAATGCAGAAACCTTGCTGATGAATTTTTTGCGAGGCACCGGACTTCGCGGGCTCACCGCAATTCCCGCCGTAAATGATTATATCTGCCGACCGCTGCTACACGTTTCCCGAAGCCAGATCATGGACTATGCGAGGGAAAATGAACTCGATTTTGTAGAGGACTCTTCCAACCGCAACACAGATTATACCCGCAATCGATTGCGTCTTGAACTCATGCCGATATTGCGCGATCTCTATCCGCAAGTGGATGCCAACTTGAAACACAACATCGATCGGTTTCAGTCGGCCTACGCACTCTATCAGCAGGCTGCCCGTCGTTGGATGAAAAAGCATATCGTCGTAAAAGGAGCCGAGCAACAAGTATCCTGCGCCCTGCTCCTTCAGCCTGAAAACCGCGCCATCGTACATGAATGGTTAGTCGGGCATGGTTTCACCGAAAAACAGGAAGACGAACTGCTTCGGTTGGGAGAAAGTCAGTCTGGTCATTTCTTGGTATCGGCCGATGGAAAGTACCGTATCATCAAACACCGAAATCATTTTTTGCTCACTGCCGTGCAAACTGATTCCCGTTCACCTCAGTGGATCGGCGCGGAGGATTCCGTTTCGGTTTTTTCAGGAGGACGACTGGAGATCAAACCGCTGCTTACACTGACTGAACCCCTTCCTTGCGATCCGCGCACAGCCTGTTTGGATGTGGGGGAATTGGATTTTCCCTTGCTGCTGCGCCCTTGGCAGCCCGGTGATTATTTTTATCCATTGGGATTGAATAAGAAAAAGAAACTGGCCCGGTTTTTGATCGATCTAAAACTATCCACTCCTCAAAAAGAAAGGGTATGGGTATTGGAATCGGGTAATCGCATCGTTTGGGTGATCGGGTATCGGATCGATCATCGCTTTCGTGTTCGTGCGCAATCGCGCGAGGTGGTTCAGATCGATTGGGTCGTCTGATCAGATCCCGATCGAGTTCAGGTGTGCCCGTACTTTATAGAAAAATTCTTGTGCCGGCTGGTATTCGGTTTGCAGGAGAAAGGCCAGTACCAGCGTGAAGGCTAGTCCGTATAACGCTCCCCAAATGTGGGCAGAGTGATTGATGTTGTCGCGGTTTTGTCGGCCCATCAGGGAAGAGAGGAGTAGGTAAAGGGGGCCAAAAACGTAACCCGGTATCACCGGAGGGATAAAAAAGAAACCGATTTTTGAAGTGGGATTAAATAAGATTCCCACAAATACGATCGCGCTCACCGCACCGGAGGCGCCCAAGCTTCTATAGCGGTTGTTGGTACGGTGTTGGAAAAAAGTAGGGATCAGACAGAAAAACAGGGCGGAGACGTAAAGAGCCAGGTAATAGACTTTTCCATTTTCTCCAAACAATAGCGGAGATTCAAATGACTGTTCCACAAATTCACCGAATAGATACAGCGAAAGCATATTGAATAGCAAATGGCCCCAGTCTGCGTGGATCAGTCCGCAGGTGAAGAATCGATACCATTGATTTTGTTTGGTGATGGCGGGCGGGTAGAAGATCAGGTCGTCGATCAGTTTACGGTTGGAAAATCCGCCAATGGAGACAGGCGTAGTGAACAGCAGCAAGGAAAGGGTGATGGTCAGGTTCATGCGTGGTGGTATTTTTCACCGCGCAGAATGGTGCAGGCGCGATAGAGTTGTTCGGCTAAGATCAGTCGAACCAGCTGGTGCGGAAAGACCAACTTAGACAAACTCCACTGATGATCGGCTCGTTTCAGGACGGATTCGGATAGTCCGTAGGCTCCTCCGATCAGAAATACCAGTCGTTTGCGGCTCTCGTTGGCTCGTTGCTGGAGGAATTTGGCCAATTCTTCGGATCGGTGTTGTTTCCCGGTTTCTTCCAGGGCGATCAGGTAATCGTCGGGTTGCAGCCACTCCAAAATGATTTCGCCCTCTTTGCGTTGCAGGTCCATTTCACTTAGTACGGCACTTTGTTTGGGGGTGGGGATCAGTTGCCAATCTACTTTATAGTACCGTCCGATGCGTTTGGTGAATTCTTCCACCCCGGCTTTGATATAGGGCTCGTGGGGCTTACCGACCGACCAAAGAGAGATGCGCATGCGCAAAGCTAAGGAATGTAGTTAGTTTGGGTAGTTTGGGAAACAAAACCCATTGAGGATCGCTCCGGGAAAACCAGCGTTGGGCCGCTAAAGGATACCCTCCGGTGTCTGTATAGATCAGGTTCACTCCTAGAGATTTGAAAGTCAGATTTCTGAGAAGCAATAAGCCGGATGGGCACAATGTGTCGGTTTTCCGTGAATTCCATAAATTTGGAAATCTGCTTGAATCGTCGAATGCTTGCTATTAAATCGGTTGTTCATTATAAAAATTCTGTATATGCAACTACGATTGCTGTTCTTCTCTCTGCTTTTGTCGGTATCCTTTGTGATGTCGGCCCAATCCTCTGGATCTTTATGTGAAATGTATGCAATTCGTGATCGAGTTTACTTTTATGACCGAACCTACAGTGCTGGGCGCACGGCTTACGTGAAGCGCAAAGCTTACCTGGTTTACGGCGATCGGTTTTGGATTACCTGCAGTGACTACAATAACGACTGGGTGTACATTACCTTTCGAAACCAGCGGGATGTTGTTACCCGTGGATATATCCGAAACTCGGATATGAAATTTGTCCGATAAGTCCGCTTGCAGTAGGTGCGTATTTATTTGACTGAATTGCCTTATTTTTGCTACCCCTTAGGGATGGCCTCGTAGCTCAACTGAATAGAGCATCTGACTACGGATCAGAAGGTTTCAGGTTTGAATCCTGACGGGGTCACAAAAAAGCCCCGCAACTCGGCGGGGCTTTTTTGTGCGTTGATTCTTATCGACGCTGCAATTTCGTGAGAAGGCGTAGGATCTCGAGATAGAGCCAGACCAGTGTTACCAGCAGGCCAAAGGCACTATACCACTCCATAAATTTGGGAGCTTGCATCTCGGCTCCTTTCTCGATCATGTCAAAATTCAACAGAAGGTTCAGGGAGGCCAGGACCACCACAAAAACAGAGAACCCAATTCCAAACGCGCTGGAATCCATGGTGCCACCGGCTATCGTCGAACCAAAAAACTGTGCGCCGATCCATTGAACCAAGTAAAAGATTGCAACGGCCATGGTGGCTACCACAATGATTTGGCGGAATCGTTGGGTGACGGGTATGATCCTAAAGCGATAGATCAGAAACATAAGTCCGGCTACCAACAAGGTCAGAAACACTGCCTGCATAGGTAAGCCCGGATATCGGTCATTCAGGTATGCACTGAATGCTCCCAAAAACAGGCCTTCCAAAACCGCGTAGCCGGGTGCCAATACGGGCGACCACGACATTTTAAACATCATGATCAGGGCCATGATCAGTCCGCCAAAAACACCCACCATCATGAAGGTGGACGGATCGGATCCTTTTTGAAATTGGTCCCACGCAAAAAATGTGGATGCAGCCATCAACGCCATCAGAACACCGAATTTGTTCAGGGTGCCGTTGAGCGTCATGGAGTCGCCGGCGTATTCACCGGAGATCGACCGCTCAAAGGTTTTTTCTTTGAGCGTAGGGTTGCTGGAGTCAAAGATTGCCATGGTGTATTGTTTGAGCAGTTAAGATACCAAAAAGTCAGAACTTCCAACGCACAAAGGCTTCCATTGCGGCATAGTGTGTTAGACCCAGGTCGGCATAAAGCTTAGCCGTATGGGCATTTCTTTCTTCGGCCCGTTGCCAAAATTCCCGTGCGTCGGTGCCTTGGAAGGGGACCAAGTCTTTTTGGGATTGGTGGATAAAGATGCCGTGTCGTTTGCGAAGGACTTGGTCCGGGCTCATCGGGATGGCCATTTCGATCTCGTCTATGTTCCATTCTTCCCACGCGCCTTTGTAGAGCCATAGCCAGCAGTCGCCAATCCAATCATCTCCTTCTGCTTTTATTTGCTTGAGCGCTTCCAGTACGGCTTGGAAACAAACAATGTGTGTGCCATGGGGGTCAGCAAAATCTCCGGCGCAATAAACTTGATGGGGACGGATCTTCCGCAACAGTTCTTTGGTGGCCAGGATATCTTTTTTGCCCAATGGTTTTTTTTCGATGGCGCCGGTTTCATAGAAGGGGAGGTCCATGAAATGAATGTTCGCTTCCGGGATCCCCACAAATCGACAGGTGGCTTTCGCCTCGCCCCGACGGATCAGTCCCTTGATGGATCGAATAAGTTTTGTGTCGGTTTGGTTCGACTTTTTCTTATCAAGAAATCGGCGAGAGGCATGAAGGATCTCTCTTGATTTTTTATTGTTGATGCCTGCAATCGATTCAAACCTTACGGCAAAATCCAGGTAGCGGGTCACGAATTCATCCGTTACTGCGATGTTGCCACTGGTTTGGTAGGCAACGTGCACGTCATGCTCCTGGTTGTGCAGACGTTGAAACGCCCCCCCCATGCTGATGATGTCATCGTCCGGGTGCGGCGAGAAGAGGAGCACCCGTTTGGGATAAGGTTCGGAACGCTCAGGGTGTCCGGGCAAGATCGCGTTGGGCTTTCCGCCCGGCCAGCCCGTGATCGAATCTCTCAGCAGGTAATATACTTGCAGGTTCACCTCGTAGGCCTCTTCTTTTTCGACGAGCAGGTCGCCCAATCCATTTTCATTGTAATCGCTGTTGGTGAGACTCAGCACCGGTTTGTTTAGGGCGAGCGCCAGGTTCACCACTGCTTTTTTCATCATCTGCGGTGTCCACTCGCAATCGCCGGTAAGCCAAGGAGATTTGAAGCGGGTGAGTTCTGTTGCAGCGGCCTCATCGCATATAAAAGTGACATCGTCGTGGTTTTGCAGCAGGGAAGCGGGCACGTGCTCCGAGTCATCTTCCTCTACGGCTTTTTTGATGACGGGGGCTTTTGCACTGCCCCAGGCCATTAATAAGATCCGCTTGGCTTTGAGAATCGTATCGATTCCCATGGTAATGGCCAGCCGCGGCACCTGCGAAATGTTCGAAAACTCATATGCATTTGCCAACCGTGTGGAATGATCCAGGTTGACCAGTCGTGTCTTGCTGTAAATACCCGACCCCGGCTCATTGAATCCGATGTGGCCGTTCATTCCCATCCCCAGAACCTGCAAGTCGATGCCCCCTGCTGCCTGGATTTTTTTCTCGTATTCCCGACAAAATGCTTTCACCTCATCCTTGGCGATGTTCCCCGGGGGGATGTGGATATTACTGGGTTTGATGTCGAGGTGATCGAAAAGATGGCTGTGCATGAACCGATGATAGCTTTGAAGGGCTGTCGGTTCTAAGGGATAATATTCATCCAGGTTGAAGGTGATGACATTCTTAAAACTGAGTTTCTCTTCGTGATGAAGGCGCACCAACTCGGCATAAAGTGATTTGGGAGTGGAGCCCGTGGCAAGTCCCAGTACCACTGTTTTTTTCTCTTTTTGTCTCTGACGAATCAGGTCCGCAATCTGACGGGCTACCCAAAGGGAACCATCGGATTGGTCAGCAACGATTTTTACTGGGATTCTCTCTAAACTGTCGGTCAACTTGGCACTCTCAGGCATCCTGAATTAAGTTGAGCCACAAATATACCAAACTACTCAAACTATTCAAACTACCCAAACTACCTAAACTGTCCAAACTATTCTACCTCTATCTCATCCACAAACAACCACGCCTTATTTCCGGCACCGGCATTTCGAGCAGGGATGACACCTGCATTCTTGATGCTCACACGCAGATAACGTGCGTTCGTAGAAGAAAATCGGAGGATCAGTTTGTCGATGCGTTTCCGTTCATCGGTGGTGCTTTCTGGTGCCACCTCAATGGCTCGAAAGTCGGTTCCGTTATCACTGATCTCCAAGTTTATGCCGCTGGGTGGATGGATCCAGCTGGCTTTTTGTTCGAACGTATGAATCGTTGTTTTTTGAATTGACTGCAAACTGCCCAGATCGATGGTGGCTATACAATCGGTGCCGCTGAAGCCCAGAAATTCCCGGCTGCGGGCCATTCCTTTTTCGTTCTGTATGCCGTTGACCAGTGTAAAGGCTCCGTCCCCATTATACTGTTTGGCCGGTGGGACAGTAAGGGTAATATTTTTGCCGGTGGCTTTGTTAAAATGGAAGGTCTCTCGCACAACCATATTCAATCCGCCCACGTAGGACGAGGCGGAGGCCCGGGTATTGAAGGTGATGGGCTGCGGACCTTTATAGGGCCAGATGGTATCCCAGTTGTTGTAATTGATGTAGATCGGTTCGGTGGATTTGCTTTCCAATTTCCAAAGCACCCCATTTTGATCGGGTGCGGGAATGATGGTGGAGCGAAGATCAAACAGGCCGGGACAATAATCGATGTTCATGGCCTCATAGCGTTTCAGTTGCGGCATCAGTCGTTTTTCAAAGAAGTTCCAATCCTGATAACGCTTCGGCGTCCAGAGAATTTCACTGAGTGCGGCGATCCGGGGAAAGATCATGTACTCGATCTTTTTGGGATTGGACATGTATTCGGTCCACACATTGGCTTGCGCCCCCAGAATAAATTTTTGTTGGTCAGCGGTCAGTTCTTTTGACAGGGGGTCGTAGGCATATACTTTTTCAATTGGATTAAAACCACCAATGAAAACAGAGTCTTCGTTCTCGCGTTGCCCGTTGTCGAAATAAAGCGGACTGCCCGGGGTCATGATCACATTGTGTTTTTGCTTGGCTGCTTCAATGCCTCCATGTTCTCCCCGCCAGCTCATGACAACGGCATTGGGAGCGAGTCCGCCTTCCAGGATCTCATCCCAACCGATCATGATCTTACCCTTGCTGTTCAGGTATTTTTCGATGCGCTGAACAAAATAACTCTGTAATTCATGTTCGTCCCTCAGTTGGAATTCGACCCGACGTTGCTGGCAACGCGGACATTTCTTCCAATGGGTTTTGGGACACTCATCGCCACCAATGTGAAAATAGGTGGAAGGGAATAGCGCGATGACTTCATCGATCACGTCTTGCAGAAAAACAAATGTTGAGTCGTTTCCCGCGCAAAGCACGTCGTCGAACACACCCCAGGTTTCCTGTACGATCTTGATACGACCATTTTTCATCTCCTCGCGGCTTCTTTCGGAAAGCGGACTCTCCGGTAAGGGCGTTGGCAATTTAGGGAAGCAGCTGAGTTGGGGGTATGCTGCAATGGCCGCACTGCTATGACCCGGCATCTCGATCTCGGGGATCACTTCAATATAACGGGCGCCGGCATATTTTACCACTTCCTTGATCTCCTCCTGCGTGTAGAACCCTCCATAGTACTGGTTTGTGTTCGATGTACCTGGGTATCTTCCAACAATCGTGCCGTTTCGCCAGGCACCCACGCGGGTGAGTTCCGGATATTTTTTTATTTCGATCCGCCAGCCCTGATCCTCCGTCAAGTGCCAATGGAAGGTGTTGATCTTGTGGTAGGCCAGCCAATCGATGTATTGTTTGATGAAGGCCACGGGAAAGAAATGTCGACCTACATCCAGGTGCATGCCCCGGTAGGCAAAACGAGGCTTATCGCCAATGCCCACGAACGGGAACTGATACGTATTATTGGCTTTTTTTTCCACCAGTTGCAACAACGTTTGAATGCCGTTGAAAACCAATTGTGGACTATTGCCTTGCAATTGTATGCCTTGTGCATTCACCAGCAGCCGATAAAAATAATCGCCCGGGGTGTTGGGTTGGGGACCAATCAACCCCACCACTACGTTGGTGGCCGGCTCCGTTGCATTCGCTAATTGAACGCCATATTGCTGACGCAACTGTTGCAGGAGGTAAGGAATGATGAAGCTGCTATCGGCTTTTGGTAAAGAAATCTGCAGCCGTATTTTTTTGGGCATGGCCAACTTACCCTCTTGTACATAAACCTGACTGGGATAGGGGATGAGGTTCAACGCAGGGAGATCTTTCACTGGTATGGTGTCTGTGTAATTGTTGCCTACGCCATTGAGCTGATACGGATTTTGGGGATTTTCGGAGAAACTTACAGGGCCCTTATCGTTCTTACCTGCCAGTGGCGGTTTAGAACCATTTTGTGCAAAAAGAGTGGATGCGGTCAGGCAGAGGAGAAAGGGAAGTATTGATTTCATTCCAACATGTTTGGAACGCTAAATGTACGATTAATCTCTATCGGCTGTCAATCGTCGAGCAGGCCGAATTTCCCGGTGTTGAAATCCTGTATAGCCTGCTCGATTTCGCTCCAATGATTCATCAAAAAGGGGCCATAGGCGGCAATGGGTTCATCGAGGGGCTCGCCCGATAAGACTAAGATCACTACGTCGGTTGAAGCTACTACCGAAACGGACTCTCCGTCGTGTTGAAACAACACAAAATGATCCGGAGAAATCGAGGTGCCGTTCAGTTCGGCAGCGCCTTGAATCATCAGAAATGCCGTGTTGTAATGCGCCGGAAGATCCAATTCTAAGGTTGCGCCCGCCCGCAATTTCAAATTGTACATTTCGATGGGTGTGAACGTGCGGGCAGGACCACGAGTGCCCCTGAAATTTCCAGCAATTATTTCCACAACCCCATTTTGATCCGGAAGTAGATGCTTGCCCATCAGTTGATGGGTGATCTCTTGGTAAGCGGGCGGATCCATTTTGTGTTTGGCCGGCAGATTTACCCAAATCTGCACCATTTGAAAAAGCCCACCGCTTCTGCTAAAACTTTCCTCATGATACTCCTTATGAAGCAACCCCGAAGCAGCCGTCATCCATTGCACGTCTCCTTCCCCAATTACTCCGTGGTGTCCGGCCGAATCGTGGTGTGCGATCCGTCCTTTGTAGGCGATGGTCACCGTTTCAAACCCTCGATGCGGATGAACCCCCACGCCCCGCGGCGTATCGGTCGGCGGAAACTCCACTTTCGAGCCATAATCCAACAAGAAAAAAGGACTCATTCGCTGCTTTCCCAACCGGCCATCACCCGGTAAAAAGGAATGTACGCGAAACCCATCTCCCACCATATGGGGCGGCGGGGGAGCTAATACCTTTTCAATCGTTTTAATAGCCATACAGGAGATAAATGTAGATAATAATGTTTAAACATCAAAATAGTTCTACAACCAAATGCGCCATCAATCAAATTTGTTAATGTACTTTCGGATACAATATTTTAACATGTTGAACAGGAGAAAGTTTATCTCGGGATCGGCACTGGGTTCCGTTGGGTTGTTGCTTGGCAAAGAGGTGCATTCGGCTTCTATCCAGGGTGCGCCCGACAGCCCTATAGTGGTTTCTACCTGGGATGTGGGATTGGATGCCAACCGGGCTGCCTGGGAGGTGTTAAGCAGAGGCGGAATCGCGTTGGATGCGGTGGAGCAGGGTGTACGGATAACGGAAGATTCCTTGAACTGTTGTGTGGGGCTGGGGGGCAATCCGGATCGCGATGGATTTGTAACGCTCGATGCCTGCATCATGGATGCGCATGGAAACTGTGGCAGTGTGGCCTTTTTGGAGCGCATCAAACATCCGATCTCTGTGGCCAGAAGGGTTATGGAAAAAACCCCGCATGTAATGCTGGTTGGGATAGGCGCACAGCAATTCGCCTTGGAAGAGGGATTCAAACTCGAGTCAGGTACCTTGTCAGAGGATGCGCAACGCGCGTATGAACAATGGCTTGAGAAATCGAATTACAGACCCCCCGAAAAAAATATTGAGAATAAAAAGCAGCACGGTCCCTTTGCCCCCACACGGTTAGCCAATGGCGATTGGAATCATGATACCATTGGAATGTTGGCATTGGATCAGCAGAGAAACCTGAGCGGTAGTTGTACCACCAGTGGCGCGGGATTTAAAATGCGGGGACGCGTGGGTGATTCCCCGCTGATCGGTTCGGGTTTGTATGTCGACAATGAAGTGGGTGCTTGTACTGCCACCGGCCAAGGGGAGGAGATCATCCGCATCGCCGGTGCTCACCTGGTAGTAGAATTTATGCGCAGCGGATTGACACCGGAACAATCCTGCAAAAAAGCGATCGAACGCTTTGTTAAGCTGCGAACGAATAAGCTGGCCGAGTTACAAGTTTGTTTTTTGGCGATCGATCGTGCTGGAAATTTCGGGGGGTACTCCCTTCGCCCGGGTTTCACCTATGCGGTACGTTCGCGTCACGAAGAAAAAATTTATAAATCAACCAGCTGGTTCGATTCATGAGATGATGACCGATCCCCATATTATACTTGAGATCGCCACCGCCGATTTAGAAACGACCCGTCAGGCCATTGCCGGTGGGGCTGACCGCATCGAGCTTTGCGCCAATTTGGGAGAAGGCGGCACCACGCCGGCTTATGGTACGATGCGCATCTGCCGAGAACGTTTCTCGGTGCCAATTTTTCCAATCATTCGTCCCCGTGCCGGCGACTTCCTATACACCGATGATGAATTTCGGACCATGCAGTTGGAAGTGGAACTGGCTCGCTCAATGGGATTTGAAGGCGTGGTCATCGGTTTGTTGTTGTCCGATGGACAAATCGATCTCCACCGAACCGCCCGGCTGCGCGAACTTGCCTACCCGATGGAGTGCACCTTTCACCGGGCCTTCGATCGGTGTCTGGATCCCAACCAAGCACTGGAGGATTTGATAAATATTGGAGTGAACCGGATCCTGACCTCCGGACAGCATTTGACAGCCCCGGAAGGCGTGTCCTGCATCGCTCAACTTCAGCAACAAGCCAACGAACGGATTATCATTATGCCGGGCAGCGGTGTACGCCCCGAGAACATTCAAGCCCTGCGTGCGAAAACAGGCTGTATAGAATTTCATACCTCCTTGCGCGTCTGGAAAGAAAGCCAAATGCAATTCCGGCATCCAAATTTTTCAGGTGCGCAGGAGTCTTACCTGAATCCAGATATTAATGAGGCAGAAGTGAGGAAGATGAAGGAATGAATGAATGTTTGTTTAGTAAATAGGGTTTAGCGTTTAGGTATTCTTGTATCATTTGTTACAATTGTATCGTTTAGGAGCTAAACACTAAACGCTGTTCCCTAAACCCTTCTTCAGAATTTTTTACTCTCTAAATACTGCAAACTCGCAACGACAGATTCCAATGGACCAGCTCCGTAATTCGCTTCTTGCTCCACGATCAATTCTTTTAATCCCTTATCTCTTCCGGCGAGGAGGATCGATTTAAAGTCGATGTGGCCAGTACCGATTACCACGGAATTTTTTGATTCGTCGGCTACGGGTTTTTTGGTTCGGTCTTTGATGTGTGCCAAGCGGAAGCGATTGGGATATCGTTCAAACCATTCGATGGGATCGGCTCCGGCAGCCACCACCCAGAAAATATCCATTTCAAAATCGACCAGGTTCCGGTCGGTGTATTCGATCAGTATCTGTTGCGGAATCTCTCCTTCCAATTCTTTGAACGAGTAATCATGATTGTGGTATCCAAATCGAAGTCCATTTTTTTTGCAAATGGTTCCCATTTGGTTGAATCGTTCCGCTGCTTTTTTGAAATCATCGATCGTTTTTTGGGGTCCCAGCCACGGACACAAGACATATGTAACACCGGCCTCTGCCGCCTCTGCAACTTTGGTCTCGAAGCGATCAAACACATTGCAATGGATCGAGGGCATCGAAAGTCCATGGCTTCTCAGAAATGCAGAAAACTCTTTGGGGGTTTTACCCCAGTACACTCCTGTTGGTCCTTCAAAACTCTCCACCGATCCATATCCGCTTTCACCTAGTTTGGCGATCAGTCCCCAAGGGTCTTTCCCAAGTATATCGCGAAGCGACCACAGTTGTACCCCGTATTTTCTTACTTTTCCCCGACTGAGCCAGTTGGCGGCGTATCCGGATAGGGAGGAAAGCAATAACCCGCTTCCAACTAAAGCCGATTGGCGGATGAATGTTCGACGAGGATATTTCATGATCTTTTAATTTATTCAGCCCAGGCTTTATCTCCTTTGGTGTAGGGAAGAGCACCGTCATAGCGACCAGGAATGGGAACGTAGCGCAGGGTTTCGGTCATCCCGGTTTTGGAGGTAAAAAATCCCCACAGCGTCAGCTGCTTCATCATCGTGTAATAATGAACGGGCTTCTCCTTTGCTTTTGTTTCGTTGTAGGCCTTGGCCTCTTTTTCCAATCGAACCAGCAGCTCGTGTCGTTGTGTGGGGTTCGATTTCGTGAAATTTTTTCCGTGCACTTGCTGACAAGCTTGCTCCAGCGATTCCATTCCGGTCTTGAATGCGGTTTGTTGATCGGTCGTATAGCAATCGCGCACCATTACATTCATGAATTTCCCCACTTCAGCCGCTTTTGCTCCCGGGGTATTGGTCGCCGGCAGAATGGTTTCACCGATCTCATCCAACAACGCCAGCTGGGTTTTGGTTAATCCGCCGGTAGTTCCGTTCGGCGAGCAACCCGACAAAAAGAAATCTGCACCCACCACGGCGGCGCCGGTCAACAGAGCAATTTGTTTGAGGTATACTCTTCTGTCCATGTGTTTGAATTGATGAGATGAATTAAATATTCCCTTTTTTGAGTTCGGTTACGGCAAAATCAGCCGCCCGGGCAGTCATGGCCATATAGGTGAGAGATGGGTTCACGCAGGAAGCACTAGCCATACAAGCCCCGTCGGTCACAAATACATTTTGCGCATCCCATACCTGATTGTTTCCATTAAGTACCGAGGTTTTGGGGTCTTTTCCCATACGAGCCGTTCCCATTTCATGGATTCCCATTCCAAACTCATATCCGTAATCGTATGTATTTACCTCTTTTACGCCCGCGGCGGTTAGCATTTCCGCGGCATCGTTCATCATATCGATGCGCATTTTCTTTTCATTGTCCTTGATCTCTACATCCATGTTGAGTACGGGCAGCCCCCATTTGTCTTTCACCTTTCGGTTCAGGGAAATCTTGTTATCGTGGTAGGGAATTACTTCCCCGAATCCCATGATGCCCATTCCCCAGGTATCGGCGGGCACGCTAAGCGCGTCTTTTAGATCAGCGCCAATGGTGAATTCGGCAACGTGGGCGCCTCTGCCCCGACCGGCGCCTCCCTGATAACCAAAGCCGCGAACATAATCCCGTTTGTCGTTGTACACGTTTCGGAAGCGCGGAACGTAAATGCCGGTGGGTCGGCGTCCGTACTCGTATTTATCCGCAAAACCATCTACCCGGCCACTTGCTCCGCAACGAAAGTGGTGGTCCATCACATTATGTCCCAACTCGCCGCTGCTGCTGCCTAGTCCCTCTGGCCAAATTTCATTTGCCGAGTTCATCAGGATCCAAGTCGAGTTGAACGCCGAGGCGCAGAGGAAAATGATCTTGGCGTTGAAGGTATAAGTCTTGTTATCGGTAGCATCCAGCACTTCCACACCGGAAGCTTTTTTCGTGTTCTTATCATAGTTCACCTGCGTCACGATCGAGAAGGGACGCAGGGTCAAATTGCCGGTTTTCATTGCGGCTGGGAGGGTGGCCGATTGCGTACTGAAGTAGGCGCCAAAGGGACAACCGCGCCAGCATCGGTTGCGGTATTGACAATTGATTCGGTCGTGATGCGGCTGAGTGATGTTGGCACTTCGTCCGATAAACATGTGCCGTTGGTTCTTATAATGGTTTTTGATCTTGGCTGCCACGTCTTTTTCGACAATGTTCATCTCTATGGCCGGCATAAAATCACCGTCGGGTAAAACATCCAATCCCTCTAAACTTCCCTGTATCCCCGCAAACTTTTCGGCATAACTGTACCAGAGGGCCATGTCTTCGTAACGGATAGGCCAATCTACCCCAATACCCTCTTTGGCATTTGCTTCGAAATCCCACTTGTTGAACCGATAGCTCTGCCGGCCCCACATCAACGACCGGCCTCCTACATGATATCCGCGAAACCAGGAGAAGGGTTTGGTTTCGGTGTAAGGCGATTCCTTGTCCTTCACCCAATAATCCAACACCGTTTCGTTGAGCGGGTAGTCTCGCTTGAGCACCGGATACTGTTGGATCATTTCCTGCGTAGGCATCAAGCCGCGGTGCGGAAACTCCCAGGGGTCTTTGTTTGCATTGACATAATCCTTGATGTGTTCAATGTTTCTTCCCCGCTCCAGCAATAGCACTTTCAGTCCTTTTTCAGTGAGTTCTTTGGCGGCCCATCCTCCGCTGATTCCGGAGCCCACCACGATGGCGTCGTATTGTTGGGTTGACATGTATGAACGAGTTTGAAGAGTTTAAGAAGTTTGAAGAGTTTGAGAAGTTTGAAGAGTTAGATGTCGCAGTGTTGGATGGCTTTTTTGAGGCTGGTGATTTTATCGGCGTTTTTTTTTTGTCGGGAGATAAATTCTTGAGCTACGTATCCCTGGTAACCGGTTTGGTGAATGGCGCGCATAATGGCGGGATAGAATAGCTCCTGTGTTTCATCGATCTCGTGTCGGCCCGGCACGCCGGCGGTGTGATAATGTCCAAAGTATTGATGATTGTCCTGAATGGTGCGGATCACATCGCCCTCGCTGATCTGCATGTGATAAATATCATAGAGCAACTTGAAATTTGGGGAGCCCAACCGTTTGCAGAGCTCCACGCCCCAGGCCGAT
Organism: Bacteroidota bacterium; assembly: GCA_016868775.1. Taxonomy (GTDB): domain Bacteria; phylum Bacteroidota; class Bacteroidia; order Chitinophagales; family Chitinophagaceae; genus JJ008. The sequence goes on from VGFT01000002.1 coordinate 124,153, forward strand.
CGATCGGCCATATAATCTTTGTGATCCACTTTGCTGTTGAACAGTTCCAATTGAATGGTGATACCCGCTTTTTCAGCAGCGGGTAGAATTTGCTGGAGTCCGTTTACACAATTTTGCAGCCCGGTTTCATCATCCATTCCGTTTCGGTTACCGGTAAAACAAATCAGGTTGTTATAACCTGCTTTTGCGATCAAGGGGATCGCTACCAGGTAATCTTTGATCAGCCATTCGTGGTGATCGGTACGGTTCCAGCCCTCTGTTAAACTCACCTTACCGGCCGTATAGCACATTGAGCAGTGGATGCCATTTTCTTGGAGGACTTTGAATCCGCCGGGCGCCACCAGGTCGATGGCCGAGAATCCGATCTGCTTGACAACCTGACAAAGCTCGACCAGCGATAAAAAATCAAAGGTCCAAGAGCAGACCGAGTGCCGGATATTTCCTTTCAGACGAGTTGGTTCTAGCGGGGAAATGAAACCCTGTGCAACCGGTAAGCTTAGCCCGGCCGCCCCGGCCAACATCGAACGAAGGGCAGATCTTCGACGCATCAGGCAAGTGTTTTTTTCTGACTGTTCCGGAAGGCAATCAAAAACAAAAGGGCTACGCCAGCAGCAAATAGGCAGGGATATAGCCAAATGGTCGACCAGTCATGGCCCTTCTCACCTATTTTATATTTGTCCACATACAAGCCCGCCAGATAAAATCCAATATACATACCGATGCCATAGGTAGCCAGCGTGATCAATCCCTGTGCGGAAGAACGTACGCGCGGACCTGCCACCTGATCGGTATAGATCTGTCCCGTTACAAAAAAGAAATCATAACAGATCCCGTGTAGGACGATGCCGCCGTAGAGCATCCAAAGGTTTGCCCCGGCATCTCCATAGGCAAACAAGGCATAGCGCAGGATCCAGGCCAGCATACCGAACAAGATCATTTGCTTGGTGCCGAATCGGGTAAAGAACCAGGGCATTAGAAAAAGAAAAATGGTTTCTGCTACTTGTCCCAATGTCATTTTCGCAGCCGCCTGTTGCATCCCCGCTTCATTTAGAAACAGATTGGCTTGTCCGTAGTAAAAGGCAAGGGGTATGCAGATCAAGATGGAGGCAACAAAAAAGATCAGGTAGTTGCGGTCGCGCAGAATACCGAGCGCATCCAGTCCCAATACCTCCGAAAGACTCACCTGTTGGCCCGCTTTGGGCGGAGGCGTGTTGGGAAGGAAAAAACTAAAGATCCCAAAGGCCGCTGCAACAACCGCTGCCACCCGAAAGGTGATCCCGAGGGAACCGGGGTTTGCCTCCCAGGCCATCCAGCCGATGATCAGTCCGGCTGCGATCCAACCGATCGTGCCCCACATCCGGATGCCGCTGAATTCTTTTTCCGCATCGCTTACCTGCCGAAGCGCGATGGCATTTACCAGTGCCAGGGTGGGCATATACAAGATCATGTAGATGAGCAGCGTAGTGTAGAAGGAGCCGAAGGCAGATTCGGTCGACAGCATATATAGCAATCCCGCCCCCAACAAATGCAGTACTCCCAAGATCTTTTGGGCGGCAAAAAAACGATCCGCGATCATCCCAATGATGAACGGCGCCACAATGGCACCCAGGCATTGGGTGCCGTAGGCCAGCCCAGTTTGTTCGCCGGAAGCTCCGATCAATCCCTTGGTGAGGTAGGTACCCATGGTAACGAACCAGATCCCCCAAACAAAAAAGTTCAGGAACATCATGACAAACAGTTGAATTCGGACGGATGCTTTCATATGCGTTGGTTGGGTCGCTTCCAGAAGGTGTATGCGACAATGTAGGAATTTTAGAAAAAACAATGTTTATTTGTTACCCACAACGCCCTTTCAACCTCACAAGTATGTACCTATGAACAAGCGCAAGCTGCGGATGGCCATGATCGGAGGCGGTAAGGATGCCTTTATCGGAGCCGTACATCGGTTGGCTTTTCAAATGGATGGTCAGGTGGAGTTGGTGGCCGGTGCCCTCAGTGTCAATCCGGAGATCGCGCTTGCCTCCGGCCGGGAACTTTTCTTGACGCCCGATCGTATCTATACCGATTACAAAGTGATGCTCGAAGCGGAATCGCGTAAGGCGGCCGAAGAGCGAATTGATTTTGTCAGCATCGTCACGCCTAATTTCCTGCACTTTGAACCGGCTATGTTGGCCTTGGATCACGGCTTTCACGTGGTTGTCGAAAAGCCAATCACCTTCTCACTCGAACAGGCCAAGCAATTGCGGGAAAAGGCACAGTCGACCGGTAAACTTCTCCTGCTCTGCCATACCTATACCGGCTACCCGATGGTCAAACAAGCCCGCCACCTGATCCGATCCGGCGCATTGGGCACTATTCGAAAAGTATATGTGGAATATCCGCAAGGATGGCTGAGTACTTATCTGGAGGGAGCAAATAATGCCCAAGCTGCCTGGCGTACCGACCCCAAACGAAGCGGCAAAGCCGGCGCGATGGGCGACATTGGTACCCATGCCTTCAATCTGGCGGAATATGTAAGCGGGTTAGAAGTAACCCAGATCTGTGCCGATGTCAATACCATCATCGAAGGAAGGATGCTTGATGACGACGGAGCCGCGTTGCTGAAATTCAATAACGGCGCAAGCGGAGTACTGATCGCTACACAGATCGCTGCCGGAGCTGAAAACAACATCAAGATCCGGGTTTTTGGAGAAAAAGGCGGATTGGAGTGGCAGCAAGAAGATGCCAATACTTTGATCGTAAAATGGCCTGATCGTCCGGCTGAACTCTACCGCGCCGGTACGGGCTATGTCGATTCCTTTGCCAAACACAATGCGCGCACACCGGCGGGTCACCCGGAAGGATACCTGGAGGCCTTTGCCAACCTCTATCGAAATTTCATATACACGTTGCGCGCGCGGATGAATGGCGAGGAGCCTACGGATGAGCTGTTGGATTTTCCCTCGGTGGAAGCGGGTGTGCGCGGCATGGCATTCATTGATCATGTCATCGCCTCCGGATCTTCGGAAAAGAAATGGATCGATTTTACTACCTAAACTAGTTGCATGCGTACCATAAAAGGCCCGGCAATTTTTCTGGCTCAGTTCTTGGGCGATCAGGCTCCATTCCAGGAGCTCTCCTCGATCTGCAAATGGGCGGCGTCTCTTGGATTCAAGGCGGTGCAGATCCCCACTTGGGATGCACGCTGCATCGACCTGAAAAAAGCTGCGGAGAGCAAAACCTATGCCGAGGAGATCAAAGGAATCGTGGCCGAAACCGGCATGGAAATCTCGGAGCTCTCCACGCATTTACAGGGACAATTGGTGGCCGTTCATCCGGCCTATGATACATTGTTCGACGGATTTGCCCCGGAGGCCTTACGCGGAAACTCGAAAGCCCGAACCGAGTGGGCCATCCAACAGGTAAAATACGGAGCCACGGCGTCGATGCATATGGGACTCACCACACATCCCACGTTCAGCGGTTCGTTGCTCTGGCATATGTTTCACCCCTGGCCGCAACGGCCGGCCGGATTGGTGGAGGAAGGATTTCGGGAATTGGCGCATCGGTGGACGCCCATCCTCAACCATTTCGATGCCTGCGGTGTGGATGTCTGTTATGAAGTACATCCGGGAGAAGATATTTTCGATGGCATCACCTATGAAATGTTTTTGGATGCCGTTGATCAGCATCCGCGTGCCTGTTTGCTCTACGATCCTTCTCATTTTGTGTTGCAGCAACTCGATTACATCGAATACATCGATCTCTATCACGAACGCATCAAAGCCTTTCATGTAAAAGATGCGGAGTTTCATTCCAGCGGAAGGCAGGGAACCTTCGGCGGGTATCAATCCTGGGCCAACCGGGCCGGCCGGTATCGTTCTCCCGGCGACGGACAAGTCGATTTCAAACGCGTCTTCAGCAAACTGACCCAGTACGGGTATGCGGGCTGGGCGGTGATGGAGTGGGAGTGCTGTATCAAACATCCCGAACAAGGAGCCCGGGAAGGAGCAGCGTTTATTCGGGATCAGATCATTCGGGTAACGGACAAGGCTTTTGATGATTTTGCGTCGAGAGGTGCGGACCGAATGACGAACCGTAGGATTCTGGGATTGGATTAGCCTGTATATTCGTAGTTAAACCCATTTGTTTATGTTTCGATATGTTTCCATACTGCTGCTTGGATCGTTGTTGCTGGTTTCCTGCGCAGAGTCGGGGAATTCGAAAGCCTCTGGGTCGGTGGATGTTACCCAGGATCCGGCATACAAAAAGGGATTTGCATTGGTAAAGCAAAGTGATTGCCTGACCTGTCACCAGGTAGATGCCAAAGGGATCGGTCCCTCTTACAAAGCGATCGCACAGAAATACGCCGGTTCAACCGATGCACAGCTTTACGCGGTTTCGAAGAAGATCATCAAAGGAGGGGCTGGGGTATGGGGACAGATCCCCATGACCCCACATCCTACACTTAGTTCCGAAGACGCGCAGGCCATGTTGCAATACATTCTTCTTTTAAAATGATTCATATGAGACTGCTCGCCGTTACTACATTGTTGTTCCTCCACCTGGTTGCTTGCGGGAATCCTTCCGTTACTCCTATTCCCACTACTGATACCCTGCCGATCCACAACCGACTCACCAAGCAAGAGCGAAAGGATGGGTGGGAGTTGCTGTTCGACGGATTAACTACCCGTGGCTGGCACAAATATGGCGGTAAGGTGGTGGGCAGTGCTTGGAATGTAAGCGATGGAACGTTGTATCTGGACACAGAAATCAAGGAGAATTGGCAAGTAAAGGGAGGTGGCGATATCATGTCCAACGATCTCTTTGAAAATTTTCACCTCAAGCTGGAATGGAAAATAGCTCCGAACGGAAACAGCGGGATCATGATCTATGCCCAAGAAGATACCACCAAGTACCGTTGGCCCTGGGAAACCGCACCGGAAATGCAGGTGCTCGACAACAACGGCCACCCGGATGCTAAAATCATCAAGCACCGAGCCGGTGATCTGTATGATCTGATCTCCGCAAAACCTGAGACCGTTCGAGCAGCAGGAGAGTGGAACCAGGTGGAGATCATTTGTCAGGGGGGCAATTTGCAATTCTGGCTAAACGGGGTGAACGTAGTGAATACGGTGCTGTGGGACGATAACTGGAAAAAAATGGTGGCGGCCAGCAAGTTTGCCAATATGCCCGATTTCGGAAAATTCAAAAAAGGTCACATTGCCTTGCAAGACCATGGCGATATGGTATGGTACCGAAATATCAAGATCCGCCGACTTTGATCTTTATTTTACCCGATCAATCTTGATTACGTTGGTGGGCAAGTGCAAATGAACCGGGGTGCTTCCGGTGCTAATGATCACATCATCTTTTTGCAAGAATCCTCTTTCTTTCAGGATCTCGATCTGGTCATTGAATATATCATCCAAACTTTCTTCTTCGTGATAGAAAAAGGCCCGAACGCCCCAGCTGAGGCTGAGCTGGTTTACCAATGATCTTTCCTTGGTAAAAATGTACAGCGGCGATTTTGGACGGTAGCTGCTAAGCATAAAACCCGTGTAGCCACTTTGCGTCATGCCAATGATGGCATCTGCATGGGCATCCTCGGCCAGTTTGCACGCATTGTAGCAGATCGCATCGCTTAGCTTGGTAGGAGAGTGCACTTGGGGCTTTAATTCGTCTTCCCGATTGTATTTGTAGGCTTTTGACTCGATCTCGAGAATGATCTTGCTCATGGTCTCCACCACCAATCGAGGATATTTCCCCGTGGCGGTCTCTGCGCTTAGCATCACTGCATCGGTTCCCTCCAGCACGGCATTTGCCACGTCGCTGATCTCGCTTCTGTTCGGTTTGGTTCGCTCGATCATGCTTTCCATCATTTGGGTGGCTACAATGACCGGCTTCGCCCGATGCAGGCATTTTTTGATAATGTCTTTTTGGATGAGCGGAACGGCCTCCACGGGCATCTCCACGCCCAAGTCGCCGCGTGCAATCATCACGCCATCGCTCTCTACGGTGATGTCGCGCAGGTTTGCGATGGCTTGTGGCATTTCTATTTTGGCAATGACCTTGGCCTTGTGCTTCTTGTCGCGAATCAATTTTTTCAATTCGACGATATCTTGGGTGCTGCGCACAAAGGAGAGGGCGATCCAGTCAATCGAATTTGATAAGATGAAATCCAGGTCGGCCCGGTCTTTTTCGGTTAACGAGGGAAGCGAAATGTTGGTGTCTGGAAGGTTCACACCCTTTTTGGGAAGGAGCGTACCCGGCAGGGTTACACGTACTTTAACATCGTTGCTGGCAGTGATCTCCTGCACCACCACTTCCAGTTTTCCATCATCGATCAGGATCTTTTCACCCACTTTTACATCGGCTGCCAGGTTGGGATAGGAGATGTAAATGCGTTGTTGGTTGCCAACCACTTTCTCGTTGGTAAAGGTCAGTAAATCGTCTTCTTTCAGATCGATCTTGCCCTCTTCCAAGTCTCCGATGCGTAATTTAGGGCCTTGCAGGTCGGCCAAAATAGCCAGGTTGTAAGGCTCCGTTTTGTTGATGTCTTGGATGTGTTGGATGATCCGGGATTTATCCTCGTGCGTGCCATGCGAGAAATTCAATCGGAATACGTTTGCTCCGGCTCGTACCAATTCCAGCAACTGTTCATAGGAGTCGCAGGCCGGACCTACCGTGGCCACGATTTTGGTACGCTTGTAGGCATGTCGTTTCCCTTCCTCGTTGTCGTAATTCTTATGTAGGTATTTTTCGAGCTTGCTCATGGTATTTTTTAACTGGCCAGGATCCGTACGATCTGGAGCCATTCGTCGGAGATCTTTCCTTTATTCTTGACGGCGGCCTCCAGCGGTATGTAGTTCATTTTATTATTCTGTATGCCTACAAATACATTGTAGCGGCCTTCCATCAAACTCTCTACCGCGTGATAACCCATACGACTGGCAATGACCCGGTCCATACAACTGGGAGCTCCCCCGCGCTGAATGTGTCCCAGGATACAAACGCGGATCTCCGCCTTGGGTAAATTCTCCTCCAGTTTTTTTTGCACCTCCGTGGCGCCTCCAAAATCATCTCCTTCTGCCACTACGATCAAGTTCACCATTTTTTTGCGACGCTCTTTTTCCTGCAGCGATTGAATGATGTTGTTAATATCTGTTTTTCGTTCGGGGATCAAGATGTTCTCCGCACCCGTGGCGATACCGCTGTGCAAGGCAATGTAGCCGGCATCTCTTCCCATGACCTCAATGATAAAGATCCGGTCGTGTGCATCCATGGTGTCCCGGATCTTATCGATTGCCTCCACGGCGGTATTCACGGCCGTATCAAAACCAATGGTAAAATCCGTTCCGGATATGTCCTTGTCAATTGTTCCGGCCAGTCCGATACAGGGAATGCCATGCTCTGCTTGTAAGGCACAGGCCCCGCGAAAAGAACCGTCTCCGCCAATAATCACCAGGCCCTCGATCCCGTGCTCCTTCAAATGGTAGTAGGCCTTTTTGCGTCCGGCGGGTTCCATGAACTCTTTGCAACGAGCTGTTTTCAGGATCGTTCCACCGCGTTGGATGATGTTGGCGACCGATCGGCTGTCCATCTGAAAAATATCGTTATCGATCATCCCCTGATAGCCACGGCGGATACCGAACACTTCGATTTGATGGTAAAGCGCGGTACGAACAACCGCCCTAATGGCGGCATTCATTCCCGGAGAATCGCCTCCGCTGGTTAGTACTCCAATTCGTTTGATTTTGTGCTGCATAGCTAAATGCCGCAAAGGTAGCACAATTCCCCTTGGTGTATAATACACACAGTTGTTCGTTTTTGCAGTTCTTTACTTTTGCCAAATGAAAGTATTGGTAACAGGTATGAACGGCTTTATTGGCCAGCATTGGTTAAGGGCCCTTGTTGCCTCCGGCGCAACGGTCGTAGCTACCGGAAAAGGCCCGCAGCGATTTCCCTTCGTAGAAAATACGCGTTACTGCGATTTGGATATCACTGATGCCGAAGCGGTAAACGCGTTGTTGGCCACTGAGCAACCCACGGCGATCTTACACGCTGCGGCGATCAGCAAGCCGGATGTTTGTGAGCAGGATCACCCATTGGCCGATCGGGTTAACCGAGCGGGAACACAACACCTGTTGTCTGCGGCAGCGGCACTGGGTTCTTATTTCTGTTTTTTGTCAACCGATTTTGTTTTCGATGGCAGGAAGGGGATGTATGTGGAAACGGATTTACCTTGTCCGGTCAATTACTATGGACACACCAAGTGGCAGGCTGAACAACTTGTACAGCAGTATCCAAAGGGTTGGAGCATCGTGCGTACGGTGACCGTATACGGGCAGCCTGTAGCTGGACGCCCCAATATTCTCAGTACGGTCGTGGATAAACTTAAGCGGGGTGAGACGTATTCTGTTTTTGATGATCAGATACGTACCCCCACGTATGCGGGCGATTTGGCCTCGGGTGTGGCAACTTTGATTCGGGGATCGCATAATGGTATTTTTCACTTAAGTGGAGAGGAGGTGCTTACGCCTTATGAGATGGCGATTCGCACGGCCACGTATTTGGGACTGGAAGCTTCCTTGCTAACGCGCGTATCGGCAGAGACACTGCAACAGCCAGCCAAGCGTCCGATGCGGACCGGATTTGTAATCGAAAAAGCAAAAAAGGCAATTGGTTTTAACCCTTGTTCGTTTGACGACGGATTGCAGCTGTGCTTTCCAAAGCCTTAGTTCATCATCAATATGTTTACGGATCGCTGCAGGATGTTGAACGCGATCTCAGCCATCAGGTTTTCCCGATCCAGCGTGGGATTTACCTCCGTAATCTCGAGGCAACAGATCTTATGGTTCATCATGAATTTACTGATCAGGTCCTCTGCTTCCCGTTCTTTGAGTCCGTGGGACACCGGAGTGCCGGTCCCCCTCGAAATGGAAGCATCCAAACTGTCTACGTCAAAGGATACATAGATGTCAGTGCAGTCGGAAAGATATCGAAGGGACGAACGCACGATGTTTTCAACTCCTTTGTTCCGGATCTCCTTGATGCTGATAACTTTGATGCCGTGTTGCTCGATTAGGTATCGCTCCTCCTTTTCATAGTCGCGCAGCCCGATGAAGATCACGTCCTCTGCCTTGATCTTCGGATGGATCTTCCCGATTTTTTTTAAGTTTTCCCAGTATTTCAAGGTCTGCGCATCTGGCTCATGCGAGGCGCAATCCGGGTTGTCGAGGCCCAGCGAGATGGCCATAGGCATCCCGTGGAGGTTGCCCGATGGGGTAGTATAGGGTGTATGCAAGTCGGCATGTGCATCGATCCAGATAACTCCCAATTTGCCCTTGGGTTTGGCCATCCGCAACCCGGCGATGGTGGCTCCGGCCGTACTATGATCGCCACTGATCACTAACGGGAAAAACTGGTTCTTGAGGGTATCCGCTACTGCCCGGGAAACCCGGTCGTAAAGGGTGTTCAGTCCTTTGATGCGTTTGGCGTAGGGGGAATCAATCGGCTCGTAAAGCAAACGGTTCTCCGTCTCCACGCGCTCGGAGGGGAAATGAACAAAAAAATTACTCATAAAATCCAGGGCTGCGATCCGAATGGCCTCAATACCCAAACTCGCCCCCCGGGTACCCGCACCAATTTCGGAGGGTACCTCGATCAACTTGATGTTTCGCATGCACCTAAAGGTACGTATTCGTTTTTTCGAACAGCTGTTCGGGGATCGGGCAGTTTTGGGGTGGCAGGTCGGGCCTTCATTTTAGGCTCGAATTTTATCCCCATGATTGTTAATAAATGATTGAATCCCAGTCGATAGTTCGTGCCCAATCCCTCACTATATTCGCCGTCGGAATAGATGTAAAATTCAACGTAGTGCGGTTAAAAACATTAGAGATTAAGGGGTTTAAGAGCTTCCCGGATAAAACGGTCGTTCAATTTGACGAAAATGTAACGGGTATCGTGGGTCCAAACGGTTGTGGGAAATCCAATATCGTAGACAGCATTCGCTGGGTGATCGGGGAGCAAAAGATCAGTCAGCTTCGGTCTGAAAACCTGGAAAGTTTGGTATTTAACGGATCCAAGACACGTAGTTCAAGCGGGCTGGCAGAGGTAAGCCTGACCTTCGAGAATACCCGAAACCTCCTGCCAACGGAATTCAATACGGTCACCATCACCCGCCGTTTTTACAAGAGTGGCGAAAGTGAGTACCGACTCAACGATGTGCAGTGTCGTCTCAAAGACATACAAAATCTTTTCTTGGATACGGGTATCAGTACCGATAGCTATGCGATCATTGCACTGGATATGGTCGATGACCTCATCAAGGACAAAGACAACAGCCGTCGCAAAATGCTGGAGCAAGCCGCCGGCATCTCCATCTACAAGACACGCAAAAAAGAAGCCCGCAACAAATTGGAGGCAACCGAGCAAGACTTGGCTCGGATTGAGGATCTGATTTTTGAGATCAACAACCAGCTGAAAGCGCTCGAAAACCAAGCCAAAAAGGCGGAGAAATATCACGAAATAAAAAAAGAATACAGAGAGGCCAGCATCGAATTGGCTAAAGCCTCCTTGGAAGGATTCAATCTGTCTTACCAAGAGTTGACCCAGCAACAGCAAACGGAAACCGACCGGAAACTGGCGATCGAAGCGGCCATTGGCACGCAAGAGGCGGAGCTGGAAAAAGAAAAATTGACCCTCGTGGAAGAGGAGCGCCAGCTGCAGCAATTGCAGCAGGCATTCAACGAGCAAATCCAACACCTGCGTACCCTTGAGTCAGAAAGAAATTTAGCCCAGCAGCGCCTGGAGCACCTGAGAGAGAAACAGGCGAGCCTGACCGAATTTTTACAAAAGGCAGGGGGACAAGTAGCCGGTCTTCAAGAGAGCATCTCTTTTTCGCAGCAGCAAATTGCTGAAGAGGAAAAAGTACTTTCCAACCTGGAAGAGCAGTTAAAAGCACGTAGCGAGGCAGTGGAGCAGCTCCGTCAATCGCTTGCATCCAAGCGGTTCGATTGGGAACAAGCTCGAACCACCCACCAAGACCTACAGCGGCAGCAATTCGAAGCAGAGAAACAAGTAGCGGTGGCCGATACTTCGATCCAAAACCTGCAACGCACCATTCAGCAAATGGATACGGAACGGACGCAGCGCCAACAGGAAGAACAACAACTTACCCAGCAACACCAGCAAGCAGAAAAAGAACTGGCGATCAAAAAAGTTGACCTGGACCAACTCCAGCAACATCAAGAAAATACCAAGGAACAGATCCTTCAGTCGCAAGCCGTATTGGAGGGATTGCGCAACCAACTGGCCGATGAATCCCGAAAGCTGGATGCCAAACGCAACGAATACGACCTGCTCAAGAGCATGATCGACTCCATGGAAGGGTATCCGGAATCCGTAAAGTTCTTGCATAACAATCCGGCCTGGAATCCACATGCGCCCATTCTTTCGGATGTGCTCTATGTGCGCGAAGATTACCGCACTGCCTTGGAGAATGTACTGGAGCCTTTTCTTAGTTATTATGTGGTGGATGATCTGGCAACCGGACTAGAGGCCGTTCAACTACTCGATGCCAATCGAAAAGGAAAAGCGAATTTCTTTTTGCTGGACAAATTAGCACAACTGCCCGCCGGTGCATCCAGTGATTCCGCTTTCCCCGGTTTGGTTTCGGCCCTTCAAGTAATCGAGGTCGATTCCAAATACCAAAAGCTTGCCGAACACCTGCTGGGTCATGTATCCATTGCAGAATCCGAAGCCGCCCTCGAACAAGCCGATGCGCCCGTAGTGATCGAAAAGTCCGGTAAATACGTGCGTGGGCGCTATTCCCTTACCGGTGGCAGCGTGGGGATGATCGAAGGCAAAAAGATCGGTAGGGCAAAAAATTTAGAAAAATTAAAACAAGAGATCGATGCCCAAGACCGCATCGTGGAGGAGCTGCGTGCCCAGATGCAATCCAAGCACAATGAGGTGATCGCATTCAATGAGAACTTGCGAGAAGTTGCTCTAAGAGAGGCCGAACGCGCGATTCAGACGCTCACCAATGAGTCCTTCGCGTTACGCAACAAGCTGGAGAATTTACAGGCCATGCAACAATCCAGTGCCAGCCGCCTGGAAGATCTGCAGAATCAATTGATCCAAACGCAATCCAGTGTCTCCGGCGTACGGGTGCAGCTGAATCAGCTGGGCGAACAAATCCAGGTTCACCTATCCAAACTACAAGCAGCCGAACAGGCATATAAAGAAGAAGAGAACCGGTTTTCTCAAGCACAGGCCGATTACAATGATTTTAACTTGCTGCTTACCCGTCAACAGAGTAAGATCGCCGGTTTCAAACAGGAACTCGATTTTCGAAACAACCAGTGGAACGATCTCAATGAGCAGATCCAAAGCAACCAAGCGCAGTTGACGGATACGAACCAGTCCGTTGAACAGATCGGCAACAGCTTGCTGGAAATGGAGCAGAACCTGACCCAGCAATTGCACAATAAGGAAAAAGCAGAGAAGAAACTTAACGAAACCGATCAGGCCTACTACAAGCACCGCAATGAGGTGCAGGAAAAAGAAAGCGCCATCCGTCATCAGGTCAAGGAACGGGAACAAACTGATTTTTTGCTTACAGCCATCAAGGATAAGTTAACGGAGCTGAAGCTTCAACTGGCGGGCATGAAAGAACGACTGGATGTTGAATTCAAAATCCAGCTCGATGACATCCTTGGCCAGGCTCGGACCAGTGAGGTTGCTTTAGAAGAATTACAGGAGAAGACTGACCGGATGCGCAAGCGCTTGGAGAATCTCGGCGAAGTGAATCCGATGGCGGTGGAGGCTTTCCAGGAAATGAAGAAACGATACGATTTTATCGTGGAACAAAAGACCGATCTGGTCGATGCCAAGGAAAGTTTATTAAAGACCATCGAGGAAGTAGAGGCTACTGCCAATCAAAAGTTTCTGGAGACCTTCCACCTCGTCCGGGAGAATTTCCAAAAAGTATTCAAGACCCTTTTCACTGAGGATGATCTGTGCGACTTGATTCTGGAGAATCCGGAAGACCTGGCCGAAACGGGCATTGACGTGATCGCCAAACCCAAAGGCAAACGCCCCAGTTCCTTAACCCAACTCAGTGGGGGAGAACGTACCCTTACGGCAACCGCCCTGCTCTTTGCGATCTACCTGATCAAACCGGCTCCGTTCTGTATTTTGGATGAAGTCGATGCACCGCTCGACGATGCCAACGTCAGCAAATTCACCAATATGATCCGACAATTCAGCGATAACTCTCAATTCATCATCGTTACGCATAATAAGATGACCATGAGTGCAGTTGATGTGATCTATGGAGTGACGATGCAGGAGCCCGGTGTGAGCAAATTGGTCAGTGTAGACTTTCGGAGCCTGCAATCGGCCAATTAAGGTCGGTTTGTTTTATGGCCAGTTCAGTCTGGCGATTCGTCCATTAGCCCCAGCCAGGTAAATGCTGTTTCCTTTCTTGGACCGGACACACACATGATATCCATTAGTACTAATGGATCGCCAATCCATTCCGCCATTTTCACTCACGTCCACACCACTGGTGCCGCAGGCAACTAAGCGCGCGTGATCCATCCACAGAACCCCGCTTCGGTATCCATGGGGCCCCCGGTTGGGAAGTTTCCAGGTAATTCCTCCGTCTAAGCTGAGGGCACAGACCGCACTGTCCTTTTTATCCGCCGCAAAATCTCCCCCTACCACCATGATCTGTTGGGCTCGTTTATTTTTATTTTTTTGATAAGTAGCAATGGCATTGGCACCGGTTGATTCAAGGCCCTGAACCAGTGGTAATCGAATCGAACGGTCTCGAATAAACACCCTTGAATGGGTACCGCCACTTACAAAAATTGCTTCATCCCGACGCACAGAAGCAATGTTCGATCCGCTCGCGGCAAAGCAGGCCTCTCCTTCATTGGCCTGGGGGCGGTTTTTTGTGGGGACCTCCCGCCAGGACTTGCCTCCATCAAAACTTCGGAGAATTAAAAATCGTCCGTCTATGGGATCACCGACGATCATACCCGCCCGATCGTTCCAAAAGAACATCGCATCCATGAAAATAATTTTATCCTCGTTCTTGTAAACAACCAACCAATTTTTTCCTTTGTCGGTTGTGCGTAAAATATAACCCGGACTGCCTACGCCCATCACCACTGCCGTGCTCTCATCAAATGCCTCGATGTCTCGGAAATCAATCTTTTCAAATCCGGGTATCTGCTTCCAACTCCAACTACTTCCTCCATCCGTGGAAATACCTACCTGTCCATTGCTCCCGCTCGCCCATACGATCCGATCGCTGACCACGGATAGTCCCCTTATCTGCGCCTTCGTACCACTATTCATTTCAATTATTTCCTGGCCCCACGTGTCACTCATGAACATCAGGCATACGAAAACAGCGCGGAATGCGTTCTTGAATGTAAACATGGTATAAAAATAAGAACGGATCCGGGTTTCCGCTTTTCTATACCTTTGAAGCATAATAATCGCATTATGGTACGATCCTTCTCCCTGTTAGCTCTCAGTAGCCTCATCCTTTTCCTTTCCTGCCAAAAAGAGACCAGTTACGAAGGAGACAACACGCCGGCCGAAGGATCGCTGAGAAGCGATGTAAACGGCGATTGTACACCCAAGACCGTTAACGGCACCTACACCGCGGGTACTGCGCTGGTATCCTCCGTAAACACCATCACTTGCGAAGTGAACGTGACCAAAAAAGGTCCCTACCTGATCGTTACCGATACCATCAATGGATATTATTTCAGTGGCACCGGTACCTTCACCAGTATCGGAAGCAACACTGTTACGCTTCGCGGGAATGGCACACCTTTTTCCGCCGGGGTGAATAATTTTATCGTCAGTTTCGATAGTACTTTTTGTGACATCCAAGTAACCGTCCAGGGAAGTGGCGGCGGTGGGGGTGGTGGAAACGCAGCTTTTACCTTGGTTGCCGGGGGAACACCCAGCAATTGTGCCTCTGCTGTAGTGAATGGCACGTATACGCAGAATGCTGCCCTGACGGCCGGCAATACCGTAAATGTAACCGTCAACGTCACCACCATCGGTGCCTATACGCTTACGGCCAGTGGTGGGGGAATGACCTTTACGCGTACCGGCACGTTTACCACCACCGGCAATCAAACCGTTGTGCTGACCGGTTCAGGTACCCCCAGCACTTCGGGAGCTAACACCATCACCTTTACAGCGCCTAATGCCTCGTGCAGTTTTACTGTAACCGTAGCCCCGGCCGGAGGCGGTGCAGCAGTTGGAACCTTGGCTGGCGCACCCAATGCCTGCGCGCCCATAACGGTTAACGGTTTTTATGTGGAGTCGACCGCCACGGGAACAACCAATACCATCGGTGTAACGGTGAACATCACCACCGCAGGCACCTATAACATTACAACCAATACGGTAAATGGACTCAGCTTCAGTTCCAGCGGTAGCCTAAGCGTGGGCAACAATCAGGTGGTAAACCTGAATGCCTCCGGTACGCCAACGACCGCCGGCAACCAAACCTTTACCGTCACTTTCGGAAGCAGCACCTGCACCTTCACCGTTCAAGTACTGCCCAACGATTATTTCCCCCGCAGCGTCGGAAGCAACTGGAGTTACGAGATCAACGATGCCGCCAATGATTCGCTTTATCGGGTGGTCAACCCCAATACCATTACCGCACTGGGAAGCACCTTTCAGATTTTCCAGGCCAACGACGGAACAGGACTCGACTCCTCCGGTTATTATCGTCGGAGCGGCGGAGATTATTTTGAATGGTTCGATGCCGGCGGATACCTGGGTTATGATGCGCCGGTGTGGGGACAATACATTATGGTCAAAGACAACGTTGCGGCCAACACGGTTTGGAAATCGAACGGTTTTGCCGGCAGCGCTCAAGGAAATAATTTCAATGTTCGTTTCAGCTATAAGATCCTGCAAAAGGACGTTCCCATTATCGTAACCGCTTCGGTTGGCAGCACCACGTATTCCAACGTCATCGTCGTAGAAGAACGGTTGGAGCTGGAAGTCACCCCCGGAGTTTGGCAAGACATTACCGGAACGATCGACTTTTTTGGGAAGGCATATTACGCCCGCGGGATCGGACTCATTCTCTACGAAGCCCTCAACGCCGCGGGGGTGGTGCAGGATAAGCAGGAACTCCGTCGATTCCGAATTCTTTAGTCATCGTCCTCCTCTCCGTCCTCCGATCGCAAATACGCATCCTCGTAACTGCAAAAACAATACAGCCATTGCTGTACCTGATCGTCCGACAAGCACTCGATGACCTCTTGTAGCGGATCGGTGCGCAATCGCCATTCCAACTCGAGCGGTATTCCGTATCGCTGCAGCAGCAATCCGCGGTCGGTTTGCATCATGATCAGCAATAATTGGATCGGACCTTGCTCGTATTCGCGGACCAGATAATACCTCCCCGGTTCCATCAATCCATAGTTGTCCATATAGCCAGCTTCTGGAACAAATCTCTTGCCCATGCAACGGCTGACCTCCGTTCTCAGTCATTTACTCGAATGACAGAAAAAAGCGGTTTCTTTTTCCCCAGTTGTGCATAAATCTGCGCAAGGATAGGCCCCTTCCCCTTGGTATATTTGTCCGCTTGCTATAACCTGAGCCCTTGCGCCGGTTAACCTGCTGAATATCACAAACCTATGGCGAACCCCACGCAACCCAAAAACTTGTTTGAATACACAGAGGACAGCATCAAGTCGCTCGACTGGAAAGAACACATCCGCCTGCGGCCCGGAATGTACATTGGCAAGCTGGGCGATGGCTCTTCTCCCGATGACGGGATCTATGTATTGGTCAAGGAGGTGGTGGACAACTGCATCGATGAATACACCATGGGATATGGGAAAACCGTGGAAATATCCATCGATGGAAAAACCGTTACGGTACGCGACTATGGTCGGGGTATTCCGCTCGGAAAAGTTGTGGATGTGGTCAGCAAGATCAACACCGGCGCGAAATACGACAGCAAGGCGTTTCAGAAATCGGTGGGACTAAACGGCGTGGGTACCAAAGCGGTCAATGCCCTCAGTTCTTATTTTGAGGTTACGGCCGTGCGGGAAGGGAAACAGAAAAAAGCCGAGTTCAAACGGGGCGAACTCACGCAAGAGCACAAAGAGGGCAAAACCACCGATCCCAATGGTACCCAGGTGAGTTTCATACCGGACGAAGCGATCTTCAGAAATTACAAGTTCATCCCCGAATACCTCGAGAACCAGATCTGGAATTACTGTTTTCTGAATGCCGGGCTGAAGATCCAGTTCAATGGGAAATCCTTTCAATCCAAAAACGGATTGTTGGATCTGTTGGAACGAAAATCCAATGCCGACGAGATCCGCTATCCCATCATCCACCTGAAAGGAGAAGATATTGAAGTGGCCCTAACCCACAACAACGACTACCGCGAGGATATCTACAGCTTCGTCAACGGCCAGCACACCACCCAGGGCGGAACGCACCAGCAGGCCTTTCGGGAAGCGTTTGTGAAAACCATCCGGGATTTCTACAAAAAAGATTACGATGCGTCGGATATCCGTACCGGCATCGTGGCCGCTGTCTCGGTTCGGGTTGTGGAGCCTGTATTTGAATCACAGACCAAAACCAAGTTGGGATCGGTCAATGTGGATGTGGAAGGTCCTACCATGCGCCAGTTCGTAGGCGATTTTCTTTCCAAGGAGCTCGATAATTACCTGCACAAAAATCCAGCAGTAGCCGAAGCCCTAAAAAAACGCATTGAGCAAAGCGAGCGCGAGCGAAAAGAATTGGCCGGAATAAAGAAAATGGCAAACGAACGGGCTAAAAAAGCAAACCTGCACAATCGAAAACTGCGCGATTGCCGCTTTCATTTAAATGAAGAACCGCCTAGTCGCGGAAAAGAAGAATACCTCTCCAAGCAACAAGAAACCACCATTTTCATAACGGAGGGAGACAGCGCCAGCGGTTCTATTACAAAAGCCCGAAATGTGGAAACACAGGCCGTATTCAGTTTGCGCGGTAAGCCCTTGAACTGCTTTGGGCTGACCAAGAAAGTGGTGTATGAGAACGAAGAATTTAATCTGTTGCAACATGCCCTTAACATCGAAGAAGGGTTGGAAGGCCTTCGCTTCAACAATGTGGTAATCGCTACCGATGCCGACGTGGATGGGATGCACATCCGGTTGCTGTTGATGACCTTCTTTTTGCAGTTTTTCCCCGACCTCGTCAAACACGAGAAAGTATACGTATTGGAGACCCCACTGTTTCGGGTACGGAATAAACAGGAGACGATCTATTGCTACAGTGAATCGGAGAAACTGGAGGCCATGAAAAAGTTGGGTAGCAAACCTGAGGTCACACGCTTCAAAGGGTTGGGGGAGATCAGTCCGGATGAATTCGCTCAATTCATCGGCACTGACATGCGCAAACAACTGATGCGCCTCGAGCACGGCGATCACATTCAGCAATTGCTGGAATACTACATGGGTAAGAATTCGCCGGAGCGACAAGAATTCATCATCTCCAACCTGCGCATCGAATTGGATGCGGTAGAAACAGTATAAACGTAAAAGAACCCCTTGTTCGATTTTCATCACGATAGAGACCGATACTTTGAGATCCAGTGGCAGAATGCCCGGCAATACGTCGGACCCTTTGTAGAGCGTTCGCTCCCCCTGAAACCCGGCATGCGCGTACTGGAGATCGGATGCGGGGAAGGCGGCATGTTGAAAGCTTTCTGGGAAAAGGGATGTACAGGCGTGGGGGTGGAGTTGGATGCTATCCGGGTAAACGATGCCAATCGATTGCTTTCCGATCTGATCAGGGATGGTGCGATCCGCATCATCACCAAAGACATTTATGAGGTAGATCGGGAGAAGGATCTGGAGGGAACGTTTGATCTGATCCTGTTAAAAGATGTGATCGAGCATATTCACGATCAACCTCGACTGATCGGCTGGATGAAAAATTTTTTGAATCCCGAAGGGATGATCTTTTTCGGATTTCCACCTTGGCAGATGCCCTTTGGCGGTCATCAACAGATCTGCCGCTCCCGTCTCTCTCGATTGCCCTACGTCCATCTGCTGCCAAAATCCCTTTACCGGGCCTTACTGAAATGGAAGAAAGAGCCCGTTGAGGAACTGATGGAAATACGAGAAACCCGACTGTCAATTGAACGCTTTGAAAGAATTTGCGAAGGGCAGGGATATCAGATTGTATCTGCTGAGCATTATTTGCTGAACCCCATTTATAAGTGGAAGTTTGGGTGGTCGGCCCGCAAACAATTTTTCTGGGTGAAAGGTATTCCGTATCTACGCAATTACCTGACCACCTGCGTCTATTATTTGATCAAGCCAAACAGGAACCTTGTATGAAACATGTTTTATTTAACGAGGCCGATCGGGGACTTTTCGAAGAAATCGTGGCCCTTGATCCCGAATTAGAGGGAGAAATCTTTCTGATCCGGGATGATTATGCCGTGGGACCGATTGCCGAATTGGAAACGGCAGAAGGGCAGGTGGCCCGGCTCGACTGGTGGCGGAGGCTATTTTCAGACACTCCCTACGGGGAAGAGGCAGTAGAGGGGGTCGATGATCTGGCAGTTGTCACCGCCCTGTGCCGGTCGCTCGACGAAGACCCTGAATCGGAAGTTTGGATCTGGATAGGACAAAACCAGCACGATGTGATGGGCTATTATTGGCTGATCCCTCATCTGAAACCCTATGCCGGAAGAATCCAGGTGCTCTATATGAATAACCTGCCGTTTATCAATGAAAAGGGACAACTGTTCTATCCGGCCTGGTTATCTGAGATCCCCGCAAAAGAATTTAAAAAAGCAAAAAAACTCGCGCGCCCTGTTACGTTGAGTGAATTTGAGATCGACCCGGACGAATTCAATCGCTTGAAAATCGACAATGCGATGGTCCGGATCCTGGAAGGCGGAAAAAAAATATTGGGACAGCCCCTCGAATATTTTGATACGGAGATCCTGCGTCAGGTCACAAAAGATTATCAGAAAGCCCCTCGGGTCTTACAGCAGGTTCTTCAGAAAATGAATGTACGAACCGGCGATGTGTTCCTGATGCATCGGTTGCGGGAGATGCTGCGGACGGGTCGGTTGCAAACCAGCGGTGAGCCGGACCGTTCTTGGAAAGATCTGGATATCAAACTGCCCGGGACTTCCGGTGCTGCGACTGCAAGGGAAGATGAACAAACGTCGACTTTGCCCAATGAATAATCAACATGGCTGCATCAAAAAATAAAACGACCCGCGTGCAGGAACAGGACCATGGCCTGCATGGCCAGTATCGCTCCTGGTTTCTGGATTATGCCTCCTATGTGATCTTGGAGCGAGCCGTGCCGGCGGTAGAGGACGGATTGAAACCCGTACAACGACGGATCCTGCATGCCATGAAAGAAATGGACGATGGCCGCTTTAATAAAGTCGCCAACGTCATCGGACAAGCCATGCAATACCACCCCCACGGCGATGCCAGCATCGGAGATGCGTTGGTGAACCTGGGGCAGAAAGACCTGCTGATCGAAACGCAAGGAAACTGGGGCGATGTACGTACCGGCGACGATGCCGCCGCTGCTCGTTACATTGAGGCGCGCCTCAGCAAATTCGCGTTGGAGGTGGCGTTTAATCCAAAGACCACCCAATGGCAATTGAGCTACGACGGACGAAAGTCAGAGCCCGTAGCCCTACCCATGAAATTCCCGCTTCTTCTTGCACAGGGCGCAGATGGCATCGCTGTGGGTTTATCCACCAAGATCCTGCCGCACAATTTCCACGAATTGATCGAAGCGGCCATAAAGCATCTGCGCGGAAAACGGTTTGAACTCTATCCCGATTTTCAGACCGGCGGCATGATCGATGTGGCCGACTACAACCAAGGCAAACGCGGTGGCCGGGTAAAGGTGCGCGCTCATATCAAAGAACTCGATAAGAAGACCTTGCTCATTACCAGTGTTCCCTATGGCGTTACCACCACCCAATTGATGGAATCGATCGTGAAGGCCAACGATCAAGGGAAGATCAAGATCAAGAAAGTAACCGATAATACGGCAGCCGAGGTAGAGATTCAGATCGACCTTGCCGCAGGCATCTCGCCAGACATCACCATCGATGCATTGTACAAGTTTACCGATTGCGAGATCTCGATCTCTCCCAACGCCTGTGTGATCGTGGAGCAGCGTCCTCAATTTCTGGGGGTACAGGAATTGCTTCGCCTCTCGGTTGACAGGACCAAAGACCTACTTGAAGAGGAACTGCGGATCAAGCTGGCAGAGTTGCAGGAAAAATGGCATTATACTTCACTCGAAAAAATATTCTTCGAGGAGAAGATCTATCAGGAGCTTGAAAAGAAGCACGAAACCTGGGAGAAAGTACTGGGGGCGATCGAAAAAGCCTTCCAGCCCTTTTTGAAAAAATTAAACCGGGGCATCACCCGGGAGGATATCCTGAAACTGACGGAAAAACCGGTGCGTCGGATCTATAAATTGGACATCGAGGAGCTGCTGGCACAGATAAAGGACCTGGAGGCACAGATCAAACAAGTGAAGCACGACTTGGCGAATCTGGTAGATTATTCGGTGGCCTATTTTGAGGGGTTGCTTAAAAAATATGGCAAGGGAAGAGAACGAAAAACTGAGATCAAGGCATTTGAGATCATTGAAGCCAAGTTGGTGGCCATCGCCAATACCAAACTTTATGTGAATCGGGAGGAAGGATTCATCGGCACGGGGCTAAAAAAAGATGAACTCTTGTTTGAATGCTCGGATCTGGATGATATCATCGTTTTCACGCGCAGAGGGATCGTGAAGGTGGTCAAGGTAGCCGAAAAGTCATTCATCGGAAAAGACATTCTGCACGTGGCAGTATTTCAAAAGAATGATGAGCGGACTACCTACAACATGATCTATGCCGATGGCAAAGGGGGTGTCAGTTATGCCAAGCGGTTCAACATTACGGGTGTAACGCGCGACAAGGAATATGATTTAACCAGAGGTGATGAGAAGAGTCGGGTGCATTATCTGAGTGTTAATTCAACGGGTGGCGCCGAAGTTGTTAAGGTGCTGCTCACGTCGGGTTGCTCGGCCCGGATAAAGGAATTTGATTTTTATTTTGAGGAATTAGCTGTAAAGGGCCGAAGCAGCATGGGCAATCAAGTGACAAAATATCCAATCCGTTCGGTCAAATTTAAAGAAGCCGGAAAAGTTACCAGCAGCAGCAGAGGGCTTTGGTTTGACGCTAGATTTGGCCGATTAAATGCGGAGGGGAAAGGAGTATCATTGGGCAATTTTGAATCGGAGGACCGGCTTCTGATCTTTTATCGCGATGGAAATTATGAAGTTACCGATCAGGAAATGACCCAGAAATTTGATCCTGAGCAGGTTTTATGGATCGGAAAGTTTGATCCGGATGCGATCGTTTCCGCGGTTTATGTGGACCAGGATAAAAAACAATTCATGCTCAAGCGGTTCAAGGTTGAAACAACGACGTTGCGCAGCAAATTCCAATGCATCAAAGAAGGGGAGGGCAATTTTCTGCGTACGGTTTCTACGGAGCCCGAGCCGATTCTTTTTATCCAGCAGGGTAGGGGTGCACAATTGCGCAAGGCCAAACTGAAGATCGCTAAAATGGCGGAAGTGACCGGTTGGCGAACCGTGGGAGTGAAAATGGCCGATTTCGCCAAATCGACCGATTTGGAATGGGTTTCTTCGAGCAGCTCAGCCCAATACAGCCTGTTTGATTCCTGATCAGTTGGTTTGGATCTTTTTCCGAATTCGTTTGATCCGAACCTTGGCACTTTTTTCCATGGTACTCGACAGGCGAAGCTGAAAAGTTTTATTCCCCCCTTCCACGATCATCAAAGCCGTATTGGGAGGGATCGACCCCAGGTTTTCCGCAAACATCGTCAGATCAGTGTATTCCAACAGCTCATCCAACGGAAGTGTGAACCGGATGGCTTGATTGGTCAGCCGCTGGTGGGAGGCAATCAGCTTGGTATTTAGAAAAATGGAAATGGAATCGCCATCTACCTCCCCATTGTCATAAAGAAAAATTTTAACCGAGTCGTCTTCTATCTCCAGAACCTGTACGACCTCCTCAATTCTTTTGGGTTGTTCTTGTACGTTTGAAAAATCGTTTACGGTACGGGGTGGGAGCATCGGGTTCGAAGCCGCATCGCTGGTTGGGGAAGGTGCCCAAACTAGATTCTGTTCTTTGCTTGATTTGATTGCTTGAATTAAGGAATCGCTCATGGGCTGCGCTCGATCTAGTGAAAGCCTAACCTGTATGGGAGGGCAGGTGTATCTGTAATTGCTATCCGGATACCATTGTCCGCTGATGGTAGATCCGGCACGGGCCAAAACCAGCGTAAACAGTCCATCCATAAGACAGTCTACATCCATATTCTCGAGCGATTTGTAAAAGATCAAGGGGATGTTTGAAAGCAGCAGTTTTTGTTTTTTTCGATCAAATTTTCCGTTGACGGGTACGGAGCGGTACAAGTTCCGAAAGTGGTAGTTCAGTAAACCCTTTACTTCCGGACCTTTTTCGGTCAGGATGAGTTCGATCATGTAATTGTGTTGGCGCTCTTGGAGGCCGGCCACAAAGGCCGTTCCGTACCAACATCCGGATATGGTTTGCGCATACTGTATAAGTGGTAGCATCATTCCCAAGAGGATAAAGCGCAATGGTTTCACTTGGCTCAGTTGGTTGTAGGAGTTGTTGAAAAGGATGCTTTAGGTCCTAGCATGACTTACCGATGGCCGGCTCTTCGCAAGGCGCGATCCGCTTCCCTTTGTTTGATGCTTTCCCGTTTATCATGTAGCTTCTTTCCGCGGGCTATGCCAATTTCCAATTTAAGTAAATTTCGTTCATTAAAAAAAAGACGCAGCGGCACCAACGTACATCCTTTTTCCTTGATGCGAGACCGAAGGCGTTCGATTTCCCTTTTTTGCAGCAGAAGTTTACGATCTCGAAGCGGGTCGTGGTTGTTCGCCGTACCATGCGAATAGGGGGGGATGTGAAGTGATTTTACCCAAATGGCTCCGTCTTGCTCTTGACAGTAGCTGTTGTTAAAGCTAATCCGACCTTCCCGAACCGATTTGACCTCGGTTCCCTCCAGAACCATACCGGCCACATATCGGTCATCGATAAAATATTGATGCAGGGCCTGGCGGTTATGAAACTCGGGTAGAGCCATTCAGCAAAGGTAACCCGAATAGTCCTAGAATGTCAGGACCGAAAATGCTTAAGGATCACTGCGAGTTTGGACCTCAATTCTTTTCGTGCAACAATAAAATCCAGAAACCCATGCTCCAAGATGAACTCACTTCGCTGAAATCCGGGCGGAAGATCTTTTTTAATTGTTTCCTTGATCACCCGGGGGCCGGCAAATCCGATCAAAGCGCCAGGCTCGGCAATGTTCAGATCGCCCAACATTCCAAACGAAGCGGAAATCCCGCCAAAAGTTGGGTCGGTCAGTAAAGAGATATAAGGCAACTTGGCATTGCTGAGTTGAGAGAGTTTGCCGCTGGTCTTGGCCAGTTGCATGAGCGAGAACGCACTTTCCATCATTCGGGCGCCACCGCTCTTGCTGATGACGAGGTAAGGTAGGCGATGTTCCAGGCAATAATCAACGGCACGTGAGAATTTTTCACCCATCACACTACCCAATGACCCGCCGATGAAGGCGAAGTCCATACAAGCAATTACAATACCATGTCCTTCGATGGTTCCGGTGGCTACGCGCATGGAGTCGACCAGATCTGTTTTGCTCCAGATTTCTTCCAGTCTTTTTCCGTAGGGTTTCAGATCCGTAAAACCCAGATAGTCCTTGCTCCGGATATTGTCTGCCAATTCCGTGAATGCTCCCTGATCAAAGAGGATCTCAAAATATTCTTGGCTGCTGATTCGGTGATGATGGCTGCATTTGGGACAAACCGATACTTGTTCCTCTAGGTCGGAGGCAGTCATAATGTGACTGCATTCCGGGCATTTGCTCCAAAGTCCTTCCGGCGTCTCCTTTTTTTCCGCGGTTGAGGTGACGATCCCTTTTTTGATTCGACGGAACCAACTGCTTTTACCGGAGGGGCCGGAGGACTCTTCCCCGGTCAGGCGCGCATCAAAATCTTCGAATTTCAGGGCCATGGTATCAAGGCTGATGAAGTACAAATATAGCAGACTTTATCACTTTGCCTCCGGAAGAGGGGCTTTCAGGACCCTTTCAAAAAGGGCAAGGATTCGTTTGTACTCATCGATCCAGCTGCTGGGTTCAACAAACCCGTGATCTTCTAGTGGGTAGGAGGCCAGCTCCCAATTCTCCTTTCCCAGTTCAATAAGCCGTTGCGTAAGTTTCACTGCATCCTGATAATGCACATTCAGGTCCAGCATACCATGGCAAATCAGGAGATGGTTCTTTAATCCTTCTGCAAAATAGATGGGTGAGCTTCTTCGGTAAGCCAGACTGTCCTGCTGTGGCTCATTCAGAATGTTGGAAGTGTAGCCGTGGTTATAGTTTGCCCAATCGGTTACCGGACGAAGCGCAGCACCCGCCTTAAAAACATCGGGTGTGGTGAACAGCGCCATCAGGGTAATAAACCCACCATAGGATCCGCCGTAGATCCCGATCCGGTTGGGATCGATTCCCAGCTGGGTAGTTGAGAACTTGGCAGCATCTACATGATCGGTCAGGTCTTTTCCGCCCATGTGGCGATAGATCCCGGTACGCCAGTCGCGCCCGTAACCGGCACTTCCTCGGTAATCAATATCCAATACATGATAACCCAGGTCGGCTAGCAAGTTGTGAAACATATACTCCCGGAAATAACTGCTCCACCATTTGTGGGCGTTCTGCAGGTAGCCTGCTCCATGCACAAAGATCACGGCAGGTTTGGTTGGGTCGGGTGTTTTCGGTTTGTACAACCGCGCGTATACCCGGGCACTGTCACGAGCGGGAAGGGTAATCAATTCCGGTACCCGCCACGGATACCGCTTGAATTCCTCCGAGCGCCCCAAATCGGTAATTTCTTGTGCGAAGGAGAGGGGGTCGTTTTTCTGAAGGTATAATTCCCAAGGCTGGTTGTACGTGGAGTATAGAATGGCCAGGTTCTTTTCATCGGGCGATAGGGTCACTTGATGCGCGCCCTCACCTCTGGTCAGTTGGGTACGTTGCCCATCGGAAAGACGTACTCGATAAAAATGCTGTTCACCGGGATGAACCTCGTTGGTGGTCAGATAGAAATGTTTCTTATCGTTCGATAACTGGACTTGCTGTACTTCATAAGCGCCACGAGTGATCGCAATGCTGCTCCGCAGGGATACTTGATACCGGTACAGATGTGCATAACCCGATTGTTCAGACCGATACCAAAAATTATCGTTGTCGATCCAGCCAATTGAATTACTTCCCCAGCCGGGTAAACCTGGACCCCCTATCCAGGCCTCATCGCGTTGACGATCGGCTAGCCACATTTTTCGGGTGGCAGCCTCCCAACAGAGTAGCCACCGGTCTTTGTTGTCCTGCGCCCGTACCTCCAATAACGCTCGTTCTCCGTTGGGCGACCAATAAACTCCTGCATAGATGACCGATCGAATTCTTGAAGAGTCGGTGCGTTTCCCGGCTAACTCCCATTTATAATCAGGCAAATCATAAATGCCCGGAATATCCTTTGTAGAAATTTTGATCAAGCTGTCCTCGGTTCGGTCATAGAAGAAAAGTTCATATTCCCCTTGGGGCGCACCTACCTTGGTTCGGGTATCAATCTCTTGCGTAAATCCGCTCTCCGTTACATAATTGGGTACTTGTGCGACCTTTCCGCCACCGGCTCGGAAGAGCACATAACTCAGGTAGCGACCCGTGGGGCATACCTGTAATTGTTGGAGCGAGCGGTCCTCCAACGAGATACTCCGGATCTCTTTTGGCTTGGGCAAATTGTTTTTATAGGCATCGGCCGCCTCTCGTTTTTCTTTTCTGCTGCGCAATATTTCCATCACTGCCAGTTGCTCTTGTTGCAGCCAGTTTTCTAGTTTGCCCACTCCGAGTGTGCGGTTCGTATTTCCACCGCTTCGGTTTGGATTGCCGGGCTCCGGAATTTTTACTTGGATCAACTGTTCGAGGGCGCCGGTTTGGCGATCCCACGAAAAAAGTTGCTGGCGCAGGGAGAAAACAACCCGACGCTCGTTGAAACTGAATTGAGGGTTGCTCTCGTTATCTGCGGTAGCGGTGATCTGGGTGGTTTGTTTACGCTTGGCATCCCATAAAAAAATATCTCCCCAATAGGTGTAAACGGCTGCAGAGCGATCGGCATTGTATTGGTATCGGCCGGTTTGGTTGAGGCGGTCTTTCTCCGCGGCATCCAATTTCCGGGGCTGGATCTCACTGAGCGATAGGGCATAGAGCGAGTCGGCAGGAGCTTTTTCCGGATTCCAAGAGAAGTAAAGGGTTTGACCGTCCGGACTCCAAAACGGGTTGGAAGGGGAGGTTCCGATCCATTTGGGATCACGCATGATAGATTCTACGGATAAAGTGGATTGCTGTGCCCGAATGCCTTCGGGTAAAACGGAAAGCAGCAGAAGAAAGGGAAGTATTCGCATATCGGATCCTTTTGAGCGATAAAACGCAGATAAGAAATTGAAAAAAATAAAAAAGCCGGCGAACCGGCTTTTGCTTAAAATGATTTTTTTGTTTTGACGGGATTTTTCACTCGATCTCCTTTCATGGTAGAGGCAAGTTTAACCGCCTCATAGGCATTGATGATGCCGCCCGTGCGTGACAACTCCGAGAGCAGTACCTCATCGCCACTTCCGGGATCTTTGACCGTTTCTTTTGGTTTTTGAGCCGATTTTTCAATTACCTCTTTTACCTGTGCCGCTGAAAGCGTGGGGAAGTATTCCATGATGAGCGCTGCCAGTCCGGCAACTACCGGGGCGGCCATGCTGGTTCCCTGCAGGAATTGGTAGGTGTTGGTGCCGGGTACGGTCGACCAGATCTTCACCCCAGGGGCAAATACATCCACTTCATTTTTTCCATAGTTCGAAAAGTTGGCTGTGAGCCCTCCAAGCTGGGGATCTCCACTGGCCCCAACCGTAATCCAGTTGTTGGGTCGACTTCCATCCAGCAATTGCGGGGTGGGGTAATTGAAGCTGGAATCCAGGTTCTTGGCATCATTACCGGCTGCATGTATCAATAAAACATCTTTAGACGCTGCATAGCGAACAGCCTCATCAACCCATATTTTTTGCGGGGAAAAACTCTTGCCGAAACTCATATTGATGACCCGGGCGCCGTGGTCAACAGCGTATCGAATCGCCAAGGCAATGTCTTTGTCATGTTCGTCCCCATCCGGTACCGCACGCAGCGTCATTAGTTGAACATTGTCTGCCACTCCATCCATCCCTACCCCGTTCTTACGGGCTGCCCCAATGATGCCCGATACGTGCGTGCCATGCACCGCGGCATCTAACCCAACCATGATGTTACCGTTCCCGTAAGATCGATCTTTGATGTTCTGGTATTCATCTTTCACTACTTGATTTCGGTAGGGCGTAGGGGGAAACAGCGCGGCGTCGGCTTTTGATTCCTCCGACTCCACATAGCTCTTAAAATCCTTCAGAAAATCGGTGTTGTATACATCGAGCATGTCATTGCCCGATAGGAGTCCATAAATCATGCTTTTCGCTCTTTTCAACTCCGCTGTCTCCGGATTGAATGCACCCAATTCATTGCCGGTGTACTTTTCTTTGCCCATGGCAATGCGCAACAAGCTGTCGTTGCTCACAAAATTTTGATAAGCTCTTTTCAAGTAAATGATCTCCATTCCGTTGTCGTTCCCCGCCATTTCCTCTTTTGCGCGATTCCACATCTCGTATTCAAACTTTTCCTCAGAAGAGAGGGTTTTTACTTCTATGGATTTGCCCTCCCATTTTTCTCTTAACCCATGATAGACCCGGGCCGCTTCGTAGGAGTCTTTCTCTACGTTTTCGCCCGCACGGTTGCCTAAAAAATTCCAACCATAAACATCGTCTATGTATCCATTTGAATCATCATCTTTTGAATTGCCCGGAATCTCTTTTGCGTTTTTCCATAAAACGGACTTGAGGTCTTCATGTAGCGTATCGATCCCAGAGTCGATCACGGCCACAATAATGGTCGTGCTCTTTTTCTTGTTATCTTTTAACCATTGATAGGCCTGCTCCAGCGCGATGCCTTGAAAACCGCTGCTCGCAGCTGCCAGGTGCCAGCCTTTTAGCGAGTCAATTGAGCCGGAGGACTGAGAAAAAGCCGGTACCAAGGAGGCAAACGCCCAAAGTCCCAGCAGAACAAACCGTTTTACGAAATTGTATTTCATATCATTGATTAAGAATGGAAATGTACGGAATCTGGCGAACCTGTTTTCAGGCTCCCGGGGTTCTGGTATTGTTTTAAGAATTTATTTGCTTTACAGATCAAATCGGATGCCCTGTGCCAGCGGCAATTGATGGCCATAGTTAATGGTATTGGTTTGTCGACGCATGTAAACTTTCCAGGCATCGCTGCCGCTTTCCCGTCCGCCTCCGGTTTCTTTTTCCCCTCCAAAGGCTCCTCCAATCTCAGCCCCTGAAGTACCAATGTTTACGTTGGCTATCCCGCAATCACTTCCTGCAGCGGAGAGGAATTGCTCTGCCTCGCGCAGGTTCAAGGTCATGATGGCAGACGACAATCCCTGCGGTACCCCGTTTTGAATGGCAATGGCTTCCTCCAGGGTATCATAGGGCATCAGGTACAAAATCGGTGCAAAGGTCTCGTGTTGCACGATGGGCAGGTCGGGCGACACCTCCGCCACACAAGGCTTCACATAACACCCACTCTCAAACCCCTTTCCGGTTAGCAGGCCGCCTTCCAGCAAAAAGGTTCCGCCCTGCTGGCGGCAAGACTCGATCGACCGAAGGTATTGGGCAACGGCATCCTTGTCGATCAATGGACCCATGTGATGGTTCGGATCCAGCGGATCCCCGATGCGGATCTGTCCGTATGCTTTTGTCAACCGCTCCTTCATCGTCTCATAAATGGATCGATGAATGATCAGCCGACGCGTTGTGGTGCAACGCTGCCCCGCTGTACCCACCGCACCAAAGACGGCCGCCGGAATGGCAATGTCCAGATCGGCATCGGCGGTTAGGATGATCGCATTGTTTCCACCCAACTCCAAAAGCGAACGACCCAATCGTTTTCCCACGGAAGAGGCCACCTCTTTCCCCATCCGCGTCGATCCGGTCGCGGAGACCAACGGTACACGGACGTCGGCACTCAACCATTCTCCTACGTCTTCACCTCCGTTAATCACCACGCTGATGCCCTCCGGTAAATTATTTCTCTCAAATACTTCCGCAACTATGAGTTGACAAGCAATGGAACAGAGAGGCGTTTTTTCAGAGGGCTTCCATACGCATACATCTCCACATACCCAGGCCAGCATGGTATTCCAGCTCCAGACCGCCACCGGGAAATTGAATGCCGAGATGATGCCCACAATGCCCAGCGGATGATATTGCTCGTACATTCGGTGCGAAGGACGTTCACTGTGCATGGTCAAACCATTCAGTTGACGCGAAAGTCCCACGGCAAAATCACAGATATCAATCATCTCTTGTACCTCGCCCCAACCTTCTTGCAAACTCTTTCCCATTTCATAGGAAACCAATCGTCCCAATGCCTCTTTTTTTGCACGAAGTGCCTCCCCGATCTGCCGAACGATCTCTCCCCGACGAGGAGCCGGCATCGATCGCCAGATCAAAAATGCCTCTTGAGCTTTTTTGATAGCTGCTTCATAGGAAGATCGATCGGCCACTTGAACTTGTCCGATCGAACGGCCATCTACCGGGGAGAAGGATTCAATCCACGCGCCATCCGACTCAAGCCATTTCGCACCCGTACTTACGCCCAGGTGCTTGGCGGTGATTCCCAGCTGAGATAAAAATTCCATAACGATTCAATTGATTTATAAAGTTACCCGAAATCCCCCGGAGAGCCACCGACCCGGCATCGGAGCACCCAACAGATCGCTGTACCGAGTATTTAGCAGATTGTCTACCTGCACAAACAACGACCTATTTTTTCCATAAGGAGAAAAAGAAATTTTGGTGTTCATTAAAAAATAGGAAGGCGATAATGCTGCTCCCAGCGCAGCAGCCGTTTGAGCCGTACGCTCTTTGTAAAGCATCCCAAACGAGGCGGTCCATTTTCCGCTTTGGTACTGGATCAATCCATTTACCAAAAATCGGGCATGGCTGTTCAGGTAAAAGCCTGCTCCACCGGAGGGGACTTGATTATTCAACCCCACAAGACCTCCCTGAGCCAAGAGTTGCCCCTTGCCCAAGCTATCCCGGTATTGAAGATCGATTTCCCAACCAAAGGTTTTCACCCGCTCCACATTTTTGGCCAGGGCATAGGTGCCGGTGGGCGTGAGATTGATCGGACGAGGCATGCTCGCATAAGGAGTCGTAACCCAATCGATCAATCCGCGTTGATCTCGGTAAAAAAGACTGGTATGCGCAAAAAATTTTGTTTTGATCTGCACATCGTAGCCGATTTCTGTTTGCCAGGCATCCTCCGGCAACAGCACCGGATTGCCGATTCGCCCGCTGGTTACCAGCGGCTTGTTGTAATTGTTGTAGCGTTCCGTGAAATCGGCATCCCGATACGAACGTCCCGCACTCCATCGCCATTGATGATTGTTGCCCGACCGGGAAAGACTCAGTTGCGGGATGAGGATGTTTCCGTAGAGTTCATCTGCGGTGATCCGCATGCACGCGTGGACCATCCAATGCGCCCCAAGTATTAACGAGCCAATCCCAAAAACCGATAGCTGTTCAATGCGGTGATTCCCCCGGTCGTTCGACCGAATGCTTCGCTGAAATGCCTGCAGGCCGGCTTGGTACTGAAAAGGAGCAATTGTTTGTCGCTGATAGCGTAACTGGAATTGGGAAAATCCCATTTCGTTTCGGTTGGCAGCAGCAGCCGGTCGAAACCGATAAATATCCAATGATTGTTTGTGTCCTACGTCGGCTTGCCAAAGACCTTTCTTCCCGCTCCTGGAAAACTGTGCATGGTTCCACCAGCTATTAACTTGCTCGCGGGCCGTATCGCTTAAAAATCCGGTGTAAAAATTCTGTGCGCTAAAATCTCTTCCGTCCCAGGCCGTCCGTACCCGGATCCGCCAACGATCATTGAATTGGTGTTGCCAGGCCGCTTGAACGGTGTGGAGCTGAAAAAACCCGCGTGTTCCTCGCTGCGGAGCGCCGTCACTGTTTCGGGACGCGCCGGAAATCGAAAACCGATCCTTTTTTGTTTCGGCATAGCCCCGGGCCTGCAGTTGCCAGGATTTATATTCGCCTGCCCCCAATCCAACCTGCACCTCTTTTTTGTGGATGGACGGTTTGTCCGAATAGGTTTTGGTAAAGATCTGAATCACGCCGCCCACGGCCTCCGAACCCCAGGTGGCTGCAGCCGGACCTTTCAAGATCTCTATACGGTCGATCTCCAGCGGATCAATGGGGATATAAGCATTGAAATGCCCGGTAAGCGGATCGTTCAACCGAATGCCGTCGATCAAAACCAATACTTGTTGAAAGGTTCCTCCTCGGATCAACAGATCGCCCTGTGCGCCTTGAGGGCCGCGTTGCTGGACTTCTATGCCCGGAATAAATCGAAGCAGATCATCCAGTGAGTGAATGGGCGAGCGGGCAAGCAAATATCCGGGCACGATCCATACATTGCGGCCGGTGTTTCGGGTAGGCTGTCGGTTTCCATGCGCAGTGAAACTGACTTCCGATAAGGTGATTGGCTCCGCTTGAGAAAAGCCAGTGAGCGACACGAGGGAAAGGGAAAGTGCAATTCCAAAAAACTTATAATAAGTAAACATGGCGCCGCAAAAGTAGTCCCAATTAAACGACTCAGTCCCTTTTCATTTTTTGGATGCTGGCGGTGGTCGAAAAACCTTCGATCAGGGGATTGATCACGATGCGGCCGCCACGCTTCAGTACCGATTCAGCTCCGGCAATTTGTTCAACACTGTAATCGCCTCCCTTGACCAATACATCGGGTTGTAAGTGTTCGATCAACGCTGCCGGCGTGTCCTCCTCAAAAACAATTACCACATCAGAAAGGAGCAAGGCCGCGACGACTCGGGCGCGGGTGGTTTGAGATTGGATAGGACGGTTGGGACCTTTGAGGCGCTTGACGGATTCATCGGAATTGATCGCCACGACCAAATGATCCCCTTCGCGCGCAGCTCGTTCCAGGGAATGTAGATGCCCCTCGTGCAGCAGGTCGAACACGCCGTTGGTAAAGACCACGGTATGTCCCAAGTGGCGCCATCCGGCGATTTTGAGTTTGGCCTCATCCGGGGTGAGGATCTTTTCCAGGTATTTCTCAGGTTGATGCATGCGTTGTTTTTTTAGGGGCAATACCCGGAAAACTGGCCAGCCCGCCCAGGGTAATCACGCTCGTCTGCACCAGCCACAGCAACCATCCAAAAGCGATCGAGGCAGCCTCCTCTATTCCGTATAACTCCATGGTCTTTTGTATTAAATAGGCGTAGGCGCCAATGCCCCCGGGGGAAGCGATCATTCCTACACTACCGGCAGAAAGGATGCTGAAGGCAACGGGGATGCCCAGGTGCTGCGTTTCCGAAAAAGCCAGCAATCCAATATACCCGCCCCCCAAGTAACAGGCCCACATAACCAGGGTCAGGAATAAAAAATAGCCTCTGGCTTGTAAGCGCTGAATAGAACGGAATCCCTCTACGAACTGGCGTTGAAAACGACCCAGTCGTTCTTTTACCTGTGCAATCTTCCAATGACGAAGCTTCCACCAAAAGAAAAACCCGATGCCAATGAGTAAGAGACCCAGGACCCAAAAAATCAACCCTCGGTCCTGCGGGGAAGGGGAGGAGTTGTCGGATTCAAAAAATGTGGTCATCAAACGGTCATACAGATCTGGCTGAATGGCCAGGGTTAATCCAAAAAATACGATTAGGCAACAGGCATCAAATAACCTTTCCAATAATACGGTACCGATGAGTTTTTCCACTGCGATACCGGTCTTTCTGCCCAGCAGGGTGCACTTCATGATCTCGCCCAGCCGTGGTACCCCTTGGTTAACCAAATACCCGATCATGACGGCGTAAAAGGCATCGCGCCTCCGTATTGGGTGTCCCAACGAATCGATCAGAAGCCGCCAGCGCAAAGCCCTGACCCAGTGGCTGAGTAATAGGATGACCACCACCGGGACGATCAATAAGTATCGGGTATTTTTCAAGGCAGCCTGGATCCGGGTCCACTGCTCCCCATTCAAATGCCGTAGCGAGAGCCAGATGAAAAACCCCGCCAGTGCCGCGTAAAACAGGTTGGATCCTAATTTGGATAGACGATTCTGCATGATTATCAATGCATAAAGCTACCAAATGTATTGTCAAACTCATTTTCAAAAAGCTGATTTTCCCTAATTTCTGTACCTTTGCCCCCTTATTGGATCAAATAAAGCCAGTCCGGTTGGCCGAAAAACCGATCCTTACCCAAAGCGTCCGCCGATGTCAGCAAAAAAACGCATTCTCTTTATCGCCAACGAGATGTCTCCTTACTTGGAGCTGACGGAGTTCTCAGAGATCGTAAACCGACTGGCCATAAAAGCAAATGACAACAATTTCGAGGTCCGCTGCATCATGCCCCGCTTCGGTGTCATCAATGAGCGTCGTCACCGCCTCCACGAGGTTGTCCGACTCTCGGGGATGAATGTAACGGTCGACAACGACGATCTCCCTTTGCAGATAAAAGTTGCTTCTCTGCCCAGTGCTCGGTTACAGGTTTATTTTTTGGACAACGAAGAACTATTCAAGCGCAAATCGGTTTTTCACGACGAACAAGATCGTTGGTTCGAGGACAACGACTTGCGTACCATTTTCTTTTGCAAAGGAGCGCTAGAAACCGTCAAGAAATTCGGTTGGTCGCCCGACATCATTCATTGCAGTGGCTGGATGACGGGCCTGATCCCGGCCTATCTGAAGACCGTCTATAAAAAAGAACCCGTCTTTGCGCACAGCAAAGTTGTATTTACCATCGGAGAAACGACCTACAAGGAAAAGATGGGCGCTTCCTTTTTAAAGAAGGCTCTTATCCATGCATCCCTGAAGGAAAAAGACCTGGAAGTGTATAAGGATGGTTCCAACCTATCCCTGTTTCGCGGCGGAGCCCAATTTGCCGATGCCATCACCTTTGGTGCGGAGAAGATCGACAAAAAGCTCGCGGAAGAATTCTCCAAGGTCCGAGGCAAGAAAACCTTGCTCTATCAACCTGAGGGCGATTTAACAGACTATTTACAACTCTATAGCGACCTTGCCAGCTAAATTTTTATTCCGTCCGTACCATCCCATGGCAAGACCGCTCTTCATCCTTCGTGCTACCAAAATCCTTCCGGGTTTACTGTTGGTTTTACTCTTTGTAGCCTGTACGCGGATCAATGAATCCACCAATCTGGGAGGCGACCTCATTCCGCCGGTCGACAACATCAACACCTTTGAAACTTTTCTTTCCGCAGAAGCCAATAACCGGTTCATGACCGACACGACCAAGGTGTATTTCAGCGACGACCTGGCACTTGGGCACCTCAATGATCCTGAATTCGGGACTACCCACGCAGATGCATATTTCAATATTAGCCACCCCAGCTATTTCATCTATCCTTATTATAACCGGGATTCGGTAAAAGTGGACTCAGTCGTTCTTTCCCTCTCTTATCAAGCTTCTTATGGCGATACCAACAGCAACCTGACCCTGCGGGTTTTTGAGATCAGCCAAAACGCAGGATTCAGCGATACAGCTCTTTATCGGTATAGTCATCCCGATTTTGCACTCACCGGACCAGAACTGGGTAATAAGTCTTTTCAGGTTAAACGACTGTCCGATTCGATCCGCTTCATCCAAAAGCGAGATACCTCTAAGCTGGCCAATGTCATTCGCATCAAACTCGACACTAACTTCGCCCGCCGCTTGGTGAACTACGACACCTC
Organism: Bacteroidota bacterium; assembly: GCA_016868775.1. GTDB lineage: Bacteria > Bacteroidota > Bacteroidia > Chitinophagales > Chitinophagaceae > JJ008. The sequence continues at coordinate 160,213 of VGFT01000002.1, forward strand.
CAACACCGCCAACGGTGGATACCGTAACGATTCCATCTTCAAGCGACTGTTTCGCGGTTTTGCCGTTAAAGCCGACATTTCGGGCAATGCCTTGGTTTACATCAATCCCACCGATGTACTGAAAAATAAACTCACGGTTTATTTCCGGTACACGAAAAATGGGCTGACTGATACTACCCAGGCCGATTATTTTCATTCTACTGGCGGACAGGCCAACTTGGTACGACGTACCCCCGGTGGCAGCTGGCTCAGTTATTTGAATAATGGAATACCGAACGACGATAAGCTCTATTTGCCGGCAACCCCGGGATCGATGGCGCAGATTCGAATCCCTGCCCTGGATACCTTCCGAAACGTAATCGTTCACCGGGCGGAACTGGTTCTGGCACCGCTGCCCAGTACACAAGGAGGAACTTTCCGTTATCCGCTTGGGCTGTTTCTGGATCGGATCAGTCCGCGTGGCGACACGGCTTATTCGTTCGATAACGATATGTTATTATCGAACAACTTTACCTCATTTTCCTATGATATCGGTACGTTCGGAGGCAAGCTCCAACGGGACAGCACGTATCGGTTCAACATAACCCGGTATGTACAAAGTCTGGTCACCCAACGCCTCCGAAACGATTCGCTTCGCATTTATATTCCCATCCGGGCCTTCTTGTATTCGCCCGGCTACCAGTCCCGCAACCAGCTTTTCGTAACCGATCGGGTGGCATACGGTCGAATTATACTCGCCGGTGGTAATTATCCCGATGCCACCAAACGCCTTCGACTGCGATTGGTCTACTCCCGTTTATAACTCTTTGGGAAGCTTGGTTGATTGATACCAGTGCCCACTTATCTTTGCCGAAACAAATTATCAGCATGCCTTATCTGTTTACCTCCGAGTCCGTCAGCGAAGGACATCCCGACAAAGTAGCAGACCAGATTTCCGATGCCCTCATCGACCATTTTCTGGCCTTCGACCCCCAATCAAAAGTAGCTTGTGAAACCTTGGTAACAACCGGACAGGTTGTGCTTGCCGGTGAAGTAAAATCCCGCGCTTACCTCGATGTACAAGAGATCGCCCGTCAAGTGATCCGCGACATCGGATATACCAAGAGCGAATACATGTTCGAAGCCAACAGTTGCGGAATCCTCTCCGCGATCCACGAACAATCGGCCGATATCAACCAAGGCGTTGAGCGAAAAAAGAAAGAAGACCAAGGCGCCGGTGACCAGGGTATGATGTTCGGTTACGCAACCAACGAAACTCCGCATTATATGCCCCTGGCACTCGACCTGGCCCACAACCTGCTCATTGAATTGGCCGCCATCCGTCGAGAAAAAAAATCGCCCATGCCTTACCTGCGCCCCGATGCCAAGAGCCAGGTGACATTAGAATACGACGATAACAACCAGCCCATTCGCATCGATGCGATCGTGATCTCCACGCAGCACGATGATTTCGCGGCTGAACCCCAGATGCTTGCCCGCATCAAACGAGATGTGATCAAGATCTTGATCCCCCGTGTAAAAAAACGCTACAAGCGCTATGCGCATCTTTTCAAAAGCAATATCAAGTATCACGTGAATCCGACAGGTAAGTTCGTGATCGGCGGACCACACGGCGATACCGGACTCACCGGGCGCAAGATCATTGTAGACACCTACGGCGGAAAAGGCGCCCATGGAGGCGGAGCTTTCAGCGGAAAAGATCCTTCCAAGGTCGATCGCTCAGCCGCTTACGCGACGCGTCACATCGCAAAGAATTTGGTGGCCGCTGGCGTTTGCAGCGAAGCATTGGTGCAAGTCTCCTACGCCATCGGCGTGGCTCAACCCACCAGCATCAACGTCAATACGTTTGGTACGGCGAAGGTTCAATTGACCGACGGACAGATCGGCAAGCTTGTGGAAAGCATTTTTGATATGCGCCCGTATTTCATTGAAAAGCGACTTAAACTCCGCAATCCAATGTACCGGGAGACCGCCGCCTACGGACACATGGGGCGCAGCCACAAAACCATTACTAAAACTTTCCTCGCCCCCGGCGGAAATACCCTCCGCAAACGCGTAGAATTGTTTACTTGGGAAAAACTAGACTATGTTTCCAAAGTGAAAAAAGATTTCGGGATCTAATGCCTTTCGGATAATTGATCAGGCCCATCCTCGGATGGGCCTTTTTTTCTTTTCTTTGCTCCGTGAAATCCTTTCGCCATTCCGCTCGTCCCAAAAAAAGCACCTTACTGATCGGTCCCCATGCCGTTCAACAAGCCCTTGAATCGGGTCAGGTGCTCGACCGAATCTACCTCGATCAAAAAGCCTTTGGCACCACCATTCCGCAAATTCGAAAACTCGCCGCCGAACACGGCGTGCCCATTCAAATGGTACCCGCTGCCAAGCTCGATAGTTTTCATGTCGTTGGTCACGAAGGTTGCGTGGCACAAAAAGCCCGCGTCCGATATCAATCTTTACAAGATGTCATTTCCTGGGTTGTTGAAAGAGGCGAGACGCCTTTGTTCCTGATCCTGGATGGCATCACCGATATACGCAACATCGGCGGCATCGCCCGCACAGCCTATTGCACAGGCGTGCATGCCATCATCATTCCCGATAAAGGAGTCGGAGCCCTTCAAGAAGATGCGATCCTAACCTCGGCCGGCGCCTTGGAGAAGATTACCGTCTGCCGCGTTACGAGTTTGCTCAAAGCCATCGATGAATTGCACCTAAATGGCATTCAGGTACTGGCCAGTGTGATGCGCGCAGGTACCTCCATCGATCAAACCAATCTGACCATTCCCCTCGCCCTGTTGTTGGGGGGAGAGGAAAAAGGGATCTATCCCGCATTGCTGAAAGCAGCCGATCAACAAGTACACATTCCCATGTCCGGTGATTTCGATAGTCTGAATGTTTCAGTAGCCACCGGTATGATGCTCTACGAAGTCATGAAACAGCGACGTCATGCCTGAGTCCATCCAACTCGTTGAATGCCCCCGCGATGCCTGGCAGGGCCGATCGAAGCTTGTTCCCACGGCACTCAAAACAAACTACCTGCAACAATTGCTGGCCGTTGGATTTCATACCCTTGATGCCGGAAGTTTTGTCTCCCCCAAAGCCGTTCCCCAACTGGCCGATACCGCCGAGGTGCTTTGCGGACTTGATCTTCGCGATACCAAAACCCGCTTGCTGGTCATTCTGGCCAATGAACGCGGAGCCGAACAGGTGGCCAATCATCCCTATATTTCTTATTGGGGATATCCGCTCTCGGTATCTGAGACCTTTCAGCAGCGTAATACCCGACAATCCGTTTCTGAAGGGATTGAACTCGCGAAACGATTGCGCCATCTGGCCGATCGGTCAAATGCCGAATTGGTCGTTTATGTTTCGATGGGATTTGGTAATCCCTATGGAGAATCTTATCACCCCGATCAAGTGCTGCAACTTGCTGGTCAACTTCAAAAGATGAATGTCCCTGTTGTGTCGCTGGCCGATACGGTGGGACTCGCCACACCCGATCAAATCCGTTCACTGGTTACGCAATGCCGCGCCGAATTTCCCTCCATTCAATGGGGAGTACACTTGCATGGCAAACCAGGCGGGCAACCAGAGAAGATCGCTGCCGCCTATGAAGCCGGATGCCGACGCTTTGACGGCGCCATCGGTGGCTATGGCGGTTGCCCCTTCGCCGAAGATGAACTGGTTGGAAACATCAATACCCAGTCGCTGATCGATTACCTGTCTGAAATCTACCCCGATCTTTCCATCGATCGCGAACAATTTAATACCTGTGTACAATTGGCGCAAACGATCTTTACTTGATGCAGTTTCAGCTTCCCCTCTCACCCGATCCGCTACCCGTTCCGATCGACCACCGGCAACGCATCCTGCTGCTGGGTTCCTGCTTCACCGAACACATTGGAGAGGCCTTGAGCGAATGGAAATTTCCACTTTTGCAAAACCCGCATGGGATCTTGTTTGGTCCCGATGCCATTGCACGTGCCCTAAACGATTACCAAACCGCCCGCGTCTATACCCAATCGGATCTTTTTTTTCTAAATGAATGCTGGCACAGTTGGCAACACCATTCTCGTTTTTCTGCAATGCAGCCCGAAAACACCCTTGCGCGCGTCAACGAATCCATTCAGGAAACGCATACTTTTCTCCGTTCCGCCAATTGGCTCATTCTGACGCTGGGTTCCGCATTTACATACCGACTTACCGATCGGGCCAGTGGAGGCGGATTGCAGCCGGGAGACGCCGTTGCCAATTGCCACCGCGCTGCGGCCAATTGGTTCCAAAAAGAAATGCTATCAGTGGAACAGATAACAGGCGATTTATCCAATTCCATCCAACAATTGCGTACGAGCAATCCGGCATTGCGCGTGATGCTGACGATCAGTCCGGTCCGACACATCCGCGATGGCGTCGTGGAAAACAACCGAAGCAAGGCCCGGTTGATCCAGGCCGTGCAGCTGTTGGAGGAGCAGCTGCCTGACTGTTATTACTTTCCGGCTTATGAATACGTGATCGATGTGTTGCGCGATCATCGGTACTACGACATCGACCTGGTACATCCCAATTACGCCGCTACGCAATTTGTATTGGAGCAATTCAGCCAATACGCCTTTAAGGAAACTACCCGATCACTGATCGAGGAGATTCAGGCGTTGGTGACCGCCCGCAAGCACCGGGTTCAGTATCCCGAGAGCCAGGCCCATCATCAGTTTTTAAAAACGCATCATCAAAAAACGATGCAGCTGCAGGCGCGTTATCCGTATCTGAATCTCTCAGAAGAATTATCCTATTTCTCCGGACAATAACGAAGCGCGTCCGTTTCGCTGCAAATGATTTTCCATCTGACGCAATAATTCCAATTGATTGTTGACTCGATCGAGGTTTTGTTGAGGGTGCTCAATTCGGTAATAGAGATCACCGTTCAAGTAATCGGACATAAACCTTAGACACTGCATGTAGGTCATCCACACCCCGGAGATGGGCAACAGTTGATCCTCTGGAGGCGAAAGGATACCTGTCAGACCCGCTCGGTATCCGGTAAGAAGCGATTCGAAGAGGTCGGAGCGAAAATGCACTTGCTCCGCCGTGCTGTCTTCTTTTTCTGAACCGTTACAAAGGGAGCGGATCATATCACCCAGGTCCGAAAAAAAATAACCGGGCATCACGGTGTCCAGGTCGATCGGGCAAAGCCACGTGCCTTCCTGTTGATCCATCAATACATTGCTGCGTTTGGCATCGTGATGCATCATTCGCAGCGGAAATGCGGGGTGCCGATCGATTTGCAGAAACGTCTTTACATAGTGGAGTCTGCTTTCCAATTCCTGGATCAAGGCAGGCTGGCTATTTTTTCTTCCGAACGGATCCTCTTTTGATGCTTGTTCAAATTGTTCGTATCGGAAAGACAGGTCATGAAAACGGGATAGGGGAATATGCCAGGCGGATTGATTTACCGAAGCAGCATGTCTGGTAAAGCGTGCGAAAAATTCTGCCAAGGTGAAGGCTTGTTTGGGATCCTCTACAGTCGGATGTGTGTAAGAGTTGGGAATGAATTCTGTTCGTCGCCAGGTTTGATTGCATTCGTCAACATGCAACCAACTGCCATCCGGAAAGGGGAGGGGCTTGGCCAAAGGACGCGGAAAGGGGGATCCGGCGGAAAGAAAATGTTCGTAAAGGGCCAGATGATTCTGGATCAGTCCGATTGGGTTTAAAAAAATTTCGGTATTGATGGATTGCAAAAGCGTCTGCTCGTTTCCAACCTGCAGCCGATAGGTGTGATGGATGAGTCCCCCGGCGATCGGCGTAAGTTGCGACTGTGCATCGTGGATGCACAACCGTTGAATCAGGGATGGGGGGAGTGAAGGGTGCATGGTTAATGCATTCGGTCGCCGCAGACATCCAGTTTGCTCATTATTTCTTTTTCGTATTCCAGCCACTGTTTCCAACGGGCTCTTACCTGTTGCGGGTCGATGTATTTCTCTGCAAGTTCAATGAACAAGGTATAGTGTCCTGCCTCGCTTTCCATGAAGCGACGATAAAATTGCTGGAGGTAGGGATCGGGAAGTCCCTCGCTGAGGCGTTTGAATCGCTCGCAGCTGCGGGCTTCGATCAAGGCCATGGTCAGGAGTTGATCCAGCATGCGGGATTCAGGATCGCCTCCTTTTTGCTGGAAGTCCAACAATGCATTCACGTATTCATCCTTTCGTTGTTTACCCAAATAGAGTCCACGTTTATGCAGTTCGGCCAGAACCAACCGAAAATGTCCCCATTCTTCGGTTACGATCGGGGCCAAGGCACTGACCAGCTCGGGATACTGGCTGTAGCGTTGGATCAGGGAGATGCAGGAGGTGGCGGCTTTTTGTTCACAATAGGCATGATCGGTGAGCACCTCCTCCAGCGAGTGGGCGGCAAGGTTCACCCAGCGGGGATCGGTAGGCAATTGAAGGCCCAAAATAGCCCGGGTATCGGCGGAAAGATCCATGCTGCAAAGCTACTGGATTCGGGATAAGTCCCTGACAGTCATACCGTTTTCTTGCAAAATTTCACTTGTTCATTCGCCTCGGACTTCGTACCTTTAACCCCTCATAAATTGGATGAAAACAATCGGATGAACCTAAAAGAAAAAAAAAGATGTCATTAACTACTGAAAAAAAAGCGAACATTTTCAAGACCCATGCCGGTTCTGCTAAGAACACCGGATCGATCGAGGGACAGATCGCGCTGCTCACCGAGCGCATCAGCCACATCAGCGAACACCTTCAAGTCAACAAGAAGGACTTCTCCACCAATCGGGGACTCATGCAATTGGTCGGTAAGCGCAAGCGACTGCTCAATTACTTGCATAAGCATAACCTGAGCGGTTATCGTGCCCTGATCGGAAAACTGGGTATCCGCAAATAATCACAAGCCCCCGCTACACGGCCGGGGCTTGCTTCGTTTTATCCGCCTGCTTTTTTTGAAGGCGTTTCCCACCCAGATCGATGCAACCTGCCGTAGTATCGGGAATATATTCCACCGATCCAACCTGCTATTGTCAGCTACGATCACAAATCAATGAACATGTTACAACAACCTATTCGTAAAACATTCGATATTGGAGATGGCCGTATGGTTACCATCGAGACCGGTCGACTGGCCCGTCAGGCAGATGGCGCCGTCACCGTTTCCTGCGGCAAATGCATGATCCTGGCTACCGTCGTGGCCAACAAAGATCCCAGAGAGGGACAGAGTTTTTTCCCCCTTTCGGTCGACTACCAAGAGAAATTCGCTTCGGCCGGACGCATCCCCGGATCCTTTTTCAAGCGCGAGGCCAAACTCAATGATTATGAGGTGCTGACCAGTCGGCTGATTGACCGCGCCCTACGTCCCCTTTTCCCGGAAGATTACCTGTGTGATGTTCAGGTGCTCGTTACCCTGATCTCCAGCGATCCGGAAATAATGCCCGATGCACTGGCTTGTTTGGCGGCTTCTTCCGCACTGGCCGTATCCGATATTCCCATCAAAGAAATAATTTCTGAGGTACGGGTGTCTCGTGTAGAGGGACAATTCGTTGTAAACCCTACCCGCAGCCAGATGGAAAAATCCGATCTGGATTTTATCATTGCGGCAACCGATAAGAATCTGATGATGGTGGAAGGCGAAGCCAAGGAATGTTCCGAGGCCGATCTCTGCCAGGCATTGGAGATCGCCCACCAAGCGATCCGCGTACAAGTAAAGGCGCAAGAGGAATTGCGTGATCTGGCCGGAGTGAAGGGCAAGCGCGATTATGTGAAGCCTGCTACCGATGAAGCACTGCGCGATAAGATCTATGCCTTTGCTCAACCAAAAGTATACGAGGTGGCTAAAGGAAAACTCAGCAAGCACGAGCGCAGCGATCGTTTTTCAGCCATTAAGGACGAAGTGATCGAGTACTTAAAAAAAGATCTGGGACTGACCGAAGGAGAGTCCTTGCCCGATCTGACCAAGAAACTTACTTCTACCTATTACAGCGATCTGCAGTACGATGTGGTGCGCGATATGATCCTGAACGAGCGTATTCGGTTGGATGGACGGGATCTGGAAACGGTTCGCACCTTAGACATGGAAGTGGACATCCTTCCGTCCCCACACGGGTCTTCGCTCTTCACTCGTGGCGAGACACAATCGCTGACCACCGTTACGCTCGGCACACCGATGGATGAATTATTGGTGGAGAGTGCGGCCAAGTCGGTCGATTCAAAATTTTACCTGCACTATAATTTTCCGCCCTTCTCTACCGGTGAGGTGAAAATGATGCGCGGACAAAGCCGCCGCGAAGTGGGTCACGGAAACCTCGCACAGCGCTCGCTGAAACAAATGATGCCGGGAGGTGATTTCCCCTACACGGTTCGCGTGGTCAGTGATATCCTCGAGTCAAATGGTTCTTCTTCTATGGCCACGGTTTGTGCCGGTTCGCTGGCGCTGATGGATGCGGGTGTCGGAATTCCGAAGCACGTATCGGGGGTGGCGATGGGACTGATCAGCAAAGGCGACAAGTATGCGATTCTCACCGATATTCTCGGCGACGAGGATCATCTGGGCGATATGGATTTCAAAGTGACCGGTACCCGCGACGGGATCTGTGGGGTACAGATGGATATCAAGGTAGACGGATTAAAAATGGAAGTGATGCAACAAGCGCTCGACCAGGCCCGCCGCGCCCGTTTGCATATACTGGATCATATGTACAGTTGTATTCCGGAATCCCGTACCGAAGTGAAACCGCATGCTCCGCGCATGGTGAAGCTGTTCATCGACAAAGAGTTCATCGGAGCCGTGATCGGACCGGGTGGTAAAGTGATTCAGGAGATCCAGCGCGAGACCGGAACCACCATCACCCTCGAAGAGATCAACAACCGCGGGGAAGTAAGCATCTTCAGCGTGAATAAAGACGGAGTGGAAAAAGCCGTTTCATGGATCAAGGGAATTGTAGCCGTTCCGCAGGTAGGGGATGTTTACGATTCAACCGTTAAGTCGATCATGCCTTTCGGTGCATTTGTCGAGTTCCTTCCCGGAAAACAAGGACTGGTGCACATCTCTGAGATCAGTTGGAAACGACTGGAGACCTTGGAAGGCATCGTGAAAGAAGGCGATCACATGAAAGTGAAACTGATCGGCACCGATCCCAAATCCGGAAAATTCAAACTTTCCCGGAAGGTATTGATGCCCAAACCGGAATCTGCTCCACGTCCGCCCCGTCCGGAGGACGAACAACCGAATGCATAATTTTGTAGACCCTGCTCGTCAGGGTCTTTTTATTTTTATCCAATGGAATCCTACACCTGTCTGACCATTTCTGTTTCCACCGCGGAGCAATCCGACGAATTGGTTTCCTATTTGGATCAGATGGGGTTTGAGGGGTTTGAACAACTGCCGGATCAATTGAAAGCATATCGCCCCGTCGGTGAATGGCCGGAAAAACTGGTTCATGATCATTTACGGGAAAAATCGTTTCCATTTACTACGGAACAAATCGAGAAGACCAATTGGAATCAGCTCTGGGAGTCTTATTTTGATCCCGTGCAGATCGACGATTGGGTTGGCATCCGAGCTGCATTTCATCCCCCTCTGCCGCAGGTCAAAAACGAGTTGGTGATCACGCCCAAAATGAGTTTTGGGACGGGTCATCACGCCACCACGCGGTTGATGATGCAACAGATGCGGACAAGCATCCAGCCCGGAGATCGGGTCTTGGATTTTGGAACCGGAACCGGCGTCTTGGCGATCCTATCCAAAAAAATGGGTGCAGCTGAGGTAGTTGGGATCGATATAGAGGATTGGAGTATTGAAAATGCCCGGGAGAACGCGGCCGTGAATCACGTAACCGATATCCACTTTTTAGTGGGAGATCGGATTTCGGTGGCCGGACCATTTGATCGGATCCTTGCCAACATCAACCGGAATATTTTGATCGAGCACATGCATGCGCTGCGGTCCAGTCTATCCCCCTCCGGCACCTTGCTGCTCAGCGGAATTCTGGAAGCCGATCTACCGGTCATGGATGAAGCCCTGTGCGCTGCACAATTGAGCCGAACCCATCATTGGGCGCAGGGTGGGTGGATTTGCATTCAAGCGGCTCATATTCAAGGGGGTAGGTAGTATTAATTTTTTGTTACCAAACTGGATTTTGGTTAGTTTTACAGCTCCTTGAGAACCCAATGAACGAATTCCTTCTGCTCATTTTAGCCTATCTCATCGGCAGTATACCAACCGCATTTTGGGTAAGCAATCGATATTTTGGTTTTGATATTCGGGAATTTGGAAGCGGGAACGCGGGAGCGACCAATACCTATCGGGTACTTGGTCCCAAGTGGGGGACTACCGTCTTGTTGCTGGATATGTTGAAGGGCATGGCGGCGGTTCAATTGGCCTGGTTGCTTCCGGAGTACATCGACTCTGAGTGGCGGATGGATAACTTGATGACCTGTTTGGGTCTGGCTTCCGTCTTGGGTCACATTTTTCCCATCTGGGCCGAGTTCAGGGGAGGGAAGGGGGTAGCTACCTTGTTTGGCATGGTGCTGGGGATCTCTCCTTGGACCGCTGTTTCCTGTGTCGGGATTTTTTTGTTGGTGCTCTACCTTACCCGCTTTGTTTCTTTAAGTTCCATTCTGGCAAGCATCGCTTTCCCCATATTTATTCTGGTGGTTTTCAACGTCGATAATCCGCTGTATCGGGTGTTTGCCATTTCTGTTGCGTTATTGGTGTTGCTCACCCATCAAAAGAACATTGGCCGGCTTCTTCGGGGCCACGAGAGCAAACTTCCCATTTTTAAGAATCGCGATCGGCGGAAGGAACAACAGAAACGTCTCCAGTCCGGAGATTAGTTTTACGGGTTTTTTAACGTCCAAATTCCTTAGATTTACTGTGTCAAAAATCTGTCGCTTGAGGTTCCTTATTGCATCTTTTTTGTTTTTGGGTTTTTTGATCTCTTGTACGCAAAACAGCTTGACCGGTAAGCGCCAGTTTACGCTGCTGCCCGAGACGGAGTTGCAAGGAATGGCAAACACACAATATCGTCAGTTCTTGGTGGGCAAACGGGTATTGGGTGTTAACTCCAACGCAAATGCTACCATGGTCAACCGGGTGGGAGAGCGAATCGTAAAGGCAGTTAATGATCTCTACATCGAAAGAGGCTCAGCCGATAATTTAAAGGGCTACGATTGGGAGGTTAATCTTGTACAGGATAATGAAATCAATGCTTGGTGTATGCCAGGTGGGAAAATAGTAGTTTATACAGGTCTACTTCCGGTTACACAAGACGAGGATGCACTGGCTGCTGTTATGGGACATGAGGTCTGCCATGCCTTACTTCAGCATGGCAACCAACGTATGAGCCAGGCATTGATACAGCAGTTAGGAGGGGTGGCCTTGTCGGTGGCGCTATCCAATAAGCCTCAAGAAACACGCGATTTATTTCTCACCGCATATGGGGTAGGCGCCCAGTTGGGGGTAATGCTTCCCTTTTCAAGAGGTCATGAGTTAGAGGCCGATCGGTGGGGTCTGATCATGGCGGCTAAGGCCGGGTATGATCCTCGGGCTGCGATTGGTCTTTGGGAGCGGATGGAAAAGGCAGGGGGAGCAAAAAAGCCGGAGTTTCTGAACACGCATCCTTCCGAGGGAAAACGAATCGAACGACTGCAGAAGATTATGCCTGAAGCGATGGAATATTATGAAAAATCAAAAGGTTGATAATCAATTTAATAGGATAGATCAACTCATATTCTTTTGATCGTCTTTTGAATCCTGCACCTGTCTTTTGTCCTTCCCTTAAATCGTCGTATTTTTGACGCCCTACCAAATGATCCTTGTCAAGGGTCGGGCTGTTTCACAAAACGTTTTACATGCTACAGACTTTACCCGAAAAATTACTGCTGGCCGACGAAAAAAACCTGTTGATACAAGGATTGCCCTCCTCTATCGAAAAACAGTTCAGCAAGCTCTCTTTTGCAAAAAATATCACCCCGCTGTTGCTTTCTCGCAAAATCGATTTTGCTTTGATTTTTGCCGTTAGTGAAACGCAATTAATCGGGATTATTCGCGATGTGCTGCCGGCGTTGAAGGACAATACGAAGTTTTGGGTTGCGTATCCCAAAGTCACATCCAAAATCGTCACGGATTTAAATCGGGAAAGCAGTTGGAATTGTTTGACCGGTGAGGGATTTGAGAGCATCGATCGGGTAGAATTGGACCATGTTTGGTCTGCCTTGCGCTTTTGTCGCTCTGAGTTGGTCGTTGCCACTGCAGCGGTTATCACGGAAGCGATCGAGGAATAAATTATTTTGGGATAGTAAGTACAAAGCCCCGTGAGGGGCTTTTTTATTTCCAGACGGCGGAGCCCATCGATTGAGTCAGGCTGATCTCCATTTGTTTTAAGTGGAGGTGTGTTTGGTGTAGGATTCGGAATTCATCCGGATTGTGTTCCTTTTCCATATCCTGTTGATTTTCTAAAATCATCCGCTTGATTTTTCTAAGTTTTAGGTAGCTGATGGCAGATTGTACTTCTTCCAGGCTTTTATCTTCTTCCATCAAAAGATATTTCTGTAGGTCTTCCGGATTTTCGGATTGAATCAATTTGACCACATCGGCATACGCTTGCTCAAACAACCGGGGCTGAAAGCCGCTGTGTGATGTGGCGCTGTTACGCCAACGGGGACTTTCCTCATACGGCGATTGCAGCAGCGACACGGCGAATCGACTGATTTCTGGATCGGCGTGGTATACAAAGTCTGACCGGCTGATGGGAGTGGTTTTTTCTTGCCTTAATTCACGATAAAATTGAATTAGTTGTAAGACGGAAGGGTTGTCGATCAATGATTCATCCAGCAGTTCCTCGAATATGTAGTCGGCCACCAACTTTTCGTCCTCCCAGGTGCGCATGCCATGCTCCAAAAGAATGCGGGCGATTTCTTTTTCTTGCAAGTCGTCTTTAAATAGCAGCTGGAAAGTGGTTTCATCATACTCGTTTCGTTCGCCCTCCTGTGCGTTTTGTTCAAAGGCCTTTGCCTCCTCAAAGGGCATTTTCTTCTCGATCAATGAAATGCGGTCTCGTATGTATTTATTTACAAGACTTTGCAGACCTGCCTCGTCAATTTTAAGTAGACTGGAACATTGTCTGATATAATCTTGTTGACGGGTAAAATCCTCGGCTTTGTTGATACGCGCAATCGTCTCCGCAATTCGGTTAACGACAGCCGATTTTCGGATGGAATCCAATCCGGCATCTTGCAAGGCTACCTCCAATTGAAAGAGAATAATATCTTTTTTATTGAGGCGGATATATTCCTGCAGTGCAGTTGTTCCCATCGAGCGTACATAGCTGTCGGGATCGTGTCCGTCGGGCAATAAGACAAGCTGTACGTTCAATCCTTCTTCCAGCGCCAAGTCCATTCCGCGCAAAGCGGCCTTGATGCCTGCAGCATCCCCATCATACAAAATGGTGAGGTTGTCGGTGTATTTACGGATCAAGCGAAGCTGATCCGGAGTCAGTGCTGTTCCACCGCTTGCAACGGTATTTTCCAAACCGGCCTGGTGCATGGAAATTACATCGGTATATCCTTCTACCAGTAAACACTCGTCGGCCTTGTCCATCGCTTGACGGGCAAAATATGACCCATACAGGATCCGGCTCTTGAGGTAGATCTCATTTTCCGGCGTATTGATGTATTTGGACGCTTTTTCGCTGCTCTTCAGTATACGGGCTCCAAACCCAAGCACCTTGCCGCTGTGATTGTGGATCGGAAAGATGACACGGCCTCGGTAATTATCCAACCATTGATCGTAACGGTTCGAAATCAATCCGGCTTTTTGTAGCAATTCTTTGTTGAACTGTTTCTCAACGGCTGCCTGGGTAAAAGCATCCCGCTGCTCCGGAGAATAACCCAGCTGAAATTTTTGAATGGTTTCGTCGGTGAATCCTCTTTCTCGAAAATAACTCCAGGCGATGTCTTTGCCCTCTTCGGTGTTTAGCAATTGTTCCGAGAACCACTGCTGGGCGAATTGATTGATGATGTACAGACTATCTGCCTGTTGTTGTTGCTGTCGTTGCTCATCGCTGGCAAAGGTTTCCTCTATCTCGACCCCGTACCGATTGGCCAGCCAGCGGATCGCCTCCACGTAGCTGTACTTCTCATGCTCCATCAGGAAGCTGATCAGGTTTCCGCTTTTGCCGCAACCAAAACACTTGAAGATCTCTTTGGAAGGGGAGACGGTGAAGGAGGGAGTTTTCTCGTTGTGAAACGGGCAAAGCCCCAGGTAATTGGTGCCTCGCCTTTTTAATTTAATAAAGTTTCCCACCACGTCCAGAATGTCTGCACGATTTTGTATCTGCTGAATGGTTAAGGTGGATATCATTCGGCCTACAAGTTACGTTATCCCATTTACTCCTGATAGATCGCAATCGAAACCGCTCGGTCGTTCCACCCCATGATGTTCAGGCTCATGCGGGAGGAGGTCAATGTATAACTCGCTCCGCGGAGATTGGGTTGATCATATAGAACGACCCGATAGCCCGAAGGAATTTGTATCGAGCTTAAAGATTGATCCTGAAAGCCTAGGGAGGATAAGCTGGAATATGTGCCGGGGGGTAAACTAAGTGATTGACCGCGGAAGTCATTATCTGCATACAAATAAACCGGTTGGCCCCCAAAAAGAGGACCCCCTCCACCAAAACCATTTCCCCCTCCACCACCATTCCCCACTTCTTCCACAACCAAGGCCCCAATCCGGTTGATCATTTGGGCCGTTAGACATGGAGTGGATTGGAGGATTTGCTGAGAAAAGCCACTCAAACTTTCTGTATTCAAATAAGCTCGTATGCGTAAGTTTTGTGGGATCTCGATCGATTGGATGTTAAATTTTAAAATGCCAAGCTTGCTTCCCTCGTAGTACCCGGGTTGCAACCGCAAGGCATTGCCCGCATATTGACATTCGCTAAATAAGGTAACATAACTGCGGGGTCTCCACCCGTTATTGCTATTATTGCTATTGTTGTTATTGTTGTTATTGTTGTTGTTGTTGTTTGCTCTGTATTCTACGGAAAAAGAGCCGATCTTATCGTTGTACTGGCTGGGCAGGCAAGGAGAGGAGTTGTCCAGTGTGATGGCCAATCCTGAATTATACTCATTGTTCAGATAGGCTTTGACCACAACATTCCCTTGAATGCGCAGGGAGGAAATATTGAATTTCAATTCCCCAATCTGCGAGCCACTATAGGTTCCGATCGAGAAGGATTGGGAATAGCCTCTGTAGGAGCAATCATTGAAAAAGGTAATGTAGTCGTTGGGGTTGTTGCTGGGATTGGCATTGGCCTGTTCAATGATAACGGAAGAGGCCATATTTTTGAATTCTGGCTCCAGACAGGGTTGATTGCTAAAGTAGGTTTTGGATTTTCCCTGGAAATTGTCATTCTCATAGATGGTTACCTTCAGCTCGTTTGGGATCATCAGGCCTTGCAGGCGATCGTTCCCGATTTTCATTTGGAATAAACGGTATTGTCCCACCCCGAGCGTATGCGCTACTCCTGTGTAATTGCATCCTTCATATAGCCAGGCAATTTGGCCGTTTGCAAAAAAACAAAGGGTAAATAAGAAATTTAAAGAGAGAATGAGCTTTTTCATTTTGTGTTTAATTAAATACATTCTTGATCTTCTTTATCGGTATACCGAAGGCCATATTGGTCAAGCACCTCCTTGGGAACGCCTTTCCAAACTGTTGCCTGGTTGCCCCGGTAATTCAGGTCTTTTACACCCATGGACGAAGTATAAAAACCGGAAGCCGTTAAGTTGCGCATCCGGTTGAAAAATTCCACGCCGGGCTGCATCTCGGGTTTAGCTTTTTCCGGATAGGCGATTTGATCAACCAGTTCCAGTTGCTGCGAGGAAGTACATTTTGAAAACGACTGACCATAGCGATTCAGGCATTGCATTTCCAACCAACGCAATCCGCCCCGCATCGGTACCTGATGGTCGGGCATGTCCCGCACGATGAAGTCTATGAACGCGGGCACACCCGCCTCACTGGCCGAACCGCTGACTTCGTCGCGAGGGATGATGATGTCGGCCAGCACCGTAATGGTTGCCATTTCCTCCGACGTAAAAAAGGGACCTTCCGCCAATAATTTTTTCTCCCGTTCCAATTCATCGGGGTTGCGGTCGAGGCTGAACGCGTCGGTGGGAACTGTTTTTTTCTCCGGATCGCAGCCAGTCAGTACAGCCGGGGCAGCGAGTGCACCGGTGGCGATTAGTTTCAAGGAAGACCGACGATCCATAATATACGATTATAGCATTTGTTTTTTGAATTGATCGATGATGTATTCGGAGGCACGCATGCTCAGGGCCAGAATCGTCCATGTAATATTCTTATCGGCTTGGCTCACAAAAGCCCCTCCGTCCACACAGAACAGATTTTTACAATCGTGCGCCTGATTCCAGGCATTCAGGGCCGATCGCTTCGGATCATTTCCCATGCGCACCGTTCCGGCCTCGTGAATGATCTCACCCGGTTTGGAAAGTCCCCACTGATTGGATTCATCGTCCTCCCCGCCCCAGGTGATCACGGCTCCCATGTTATGCATGATTTCCTTGAAGGTCTCTTTCATGTGTTTGGCTTGCCGAATCTCGTGCTCACTCCACTTCACATGAAATTTCAGCACCGGGATCCCGTATTTGTCGACCGTGGTAGGATCAATGGCACAGTAATTGGTTTCCAGGGGAATCGCCTCGCCCCGTCCGGCCATGCCTACGCCGCACCCATAGAAATAACGATGATCTTCTTTGAGCGAAGCCCCGTAGCCGCCGGCCTCTTTTTTCTTTCCATGCACTACGTATTTTCCGTTCAATCCCTCTATGCCCCAGTTGAAACCATAACTAGGCTGACTCATCCCACCCCAATATTCGATGTGATAACCGCGCGGGAAATCCAGTTTCTTATTGTCCATCCACCAAGGCGAATAAATGTGCATGCCGCCCACACCATCTTCGTTGTATCGCTTGCGGTCGAAGAGCTGCGGTAAAATTCCACCCAGCGCTGCGCCGGTTGAGTCATGCAAGTATTTTCCGACAACGTTGCTGCTGTTGGCCAGTCCGTTGGGATGCCGGGGCGATTTGGAGTTCAGCAACAACCGCGCACTCTCACAAGCACTGGCCGCCACAATAACAACGCGGCCCTCTACTTGGTATTCTTGCTGGTCGTCCTTGCTTACATAAGACACCCCGGTAGCCATGCCTTCCTTATTTGTGAGTACTTCGCGGGCCATGGCCTGACAGATCATGTCTATATTACCGGTCTTCAGTGCCGGATAAATCAGCACATTGGTCGATGAAAAATCCGCTTTCGCCGCCGAACAGTTGCGGTTGCACTGCCCACAATAAAAACAAACCCCGCGTTCCTCGTTCAGTTTTTGGGTAAGGATCGATAGGCGAGAGGGGATCACCTTTACCCCGGCTTGCGTGGCCGCATCCTTGATGAACAATTCATGCAAACGCGGCTTGGGAGGTTTTAGAAAGATCCCATCCGGGTCGTTCTCCAGTCCCTCATTCGTTCCGAATATCCCAATCAATTTATCAACCGCGTCGTAATAGGGTTTGATGTCCTCGTACCCGATTGGCCAGTCATCCCCCAACCCGTCGATGCTTTTACGTTTGAAGTCTTTGGGACCAAACCGAAGCGAGATCCTTCCCCAGTGATTCGTGCGTCCCCCCAACATGCGGGCCCGCCACCACATCCACTCGGTTCCGGTTTCTTTTTTATAGGGTTCTCCTTCGAGCGACCACCCACCGTAACAGGCATCAAAATCACCAAAGGGTCTTATCGAAGTACTGGCTCCGCGACGGGGAGAGTCCCACGGATTCTTAAGGTGGGTCACATTCTTCTGCGGATCGTACTGATAGCCCGCTTCAAGCAAACAAACTTTCAATCCCGCCTGCGCCAATACATAGGCCGCCATGCCGCCCCCGGCGCCGGAACCCACGATCACCACATCATATTTTTTGGATTGTTTTTTTACCTGTAGATCTCCCATGAAAAGAGTTTGTTGACTTTCCAAAATAGTTCTTTCCTACTTTCGAAAAGTAAATAACGCACTCTTTTTTTCTAACACCATTTACCTTTAGGCAAACCACCCAATGCGCTTTTTCCCCATACTCCTGATGTTGCACCTGCTATCCACCCCCGCATTCAGTCAATACCTGGATCCTACCGTTTATCCTGTCTACGCGGGAGAAGACCTGGGACTAACCTATTCGCCTGCCCGCAGCGTGCTAAAGGTTTGGTCGCCCACCGCTACCGCCGCCGAGTGGATCCTCTATGAAAAAGATGCCGGCGGCATGACCCTGGGCACCCATCCCCTGCAAAGACAAACACAGGGTATTTGGAAAGGAGAGATTCCGGGCGACCAAAAAGCGAAGTACTACACCCTGCGCGTGCTAATCGACGGGAAATGGTCAGACGAAATCGTTGATCCCTATGTGCGCGCCACCGGAGCCAACGGAAAAAGAGGCCAGATCCTGGACCTGAAAGAAACCAATCCCATCGGTTGGAAAACCGACCGCTCCCCCGCATTTGTCCATAAAACCGATGCCATTATTTACGAATTGCATGTACGCGATGCCAGCATCCATCCGAGCTCCGGAATCAGACAAAAAGGGAAGTATCTGGGACTAACCGAGCGCGGTACGAAAAATCCAAGCGGACAATCCACCGGTCTCGATCACTTGGCCGAACTCGGCATTACCCACGTCCATCTGCTCCCGGTATTTGACTTTTATTCGGTCGATGAAACCCAACCCGATAAAAAATACAATTGGGGATACGACCCGCAAAACTATAACGTACCGGAAGGATCTTACGCCACCGATGCCCAAGACGGCGCTGTGCGCATCCGCGAATTCAAACAATTGGTACTGGCCTTGCATCAGAAAGGCTTACGGGTGATCATGGATGTGGTTTACAATCATACGGCCCTTACCGAGAAATCAAATTTCAACCAACTGGTTCCTGGGTATTATTACCGGCAGAATGAAAAAGGCGGGTTCTCCAACGCTTCTGCCTGCGGCAATGAAACCGCCAGCGAGCGACCCATGTTCCGGAAATTCATGCTGGAATCCATGAAATATTGGGTGGAGGAATACCATATCGATGGCTTTCGGATTGATCTGATGGGAATCCACGATATCGAAACCATGAATCAGATCTCTGCCGAACTGCACCGGATCAAACCGGATATTTTGTTGTACGGGGAGGGGTGGACCGCCGGAAAGAGTCCGCTGCCCGATGCGCAACGGGCCCTCAAGTCCAATGCGCATCGGCTCGATCGCATCGCCGTGTTCAGTGATGATATCCGGGATGCCATCAAGGGAAGTGTATTCGATCACCACGACAAAGGATTCGTATCCGGTAAGTCGGGCATGGAATCCTCCATCCGTTTTGGGGTCGTAGCCGCGCTGCCGCACGACCAAGTCGATGTTTCAAAGGTTATCTACGCCAAGCAGTCCTACGCCGCGCAACCCCATCATACCATCACGTATGCGGAATGCCACGACAATCATGTGCTGGCTGATAAACTAGCCATCTCCGTTGCGGAGCAAACCGATTCCCTTCGAGCCGAAATGCACCGACTGGCCCTGGGAATTCTGCTTACCAGCCAAGGTATTGTATTTCTTCATGCTGGAACCGAATTTCGTCGAACCAAAAAAGGGGTGGAGAATTCTTTTGAAAGTCCCGATAGCATCAACGCCATCGATTGGAATAACAAATCTCAGCAACTTGAATTTTATCAATACGTACAGGCCTTGATTCAACTGCGGAAACAACATGCTTCGTTTCGACTCGCCGATTCAAAAACGCTGATCCAGGCCATCCGGTTCGAGGAGACAGAAACAACCGGCTCGGTTCGTTTTCAGATCGAATCGGTGGGGGGCAATGACAAGTGGAGAAAAATACGGGTTCGATACAGTGGAATGGAAGCATCTGCTCCTTGGGTAGTTGGACAGGGTTGGAAACCGGCCATTCTCAATAACCGGGTGGTAAACACCACTTCAGCGATGAGCTTGATTCCGGTCAAGCCGCTTACGCTAACAGTCTTGTATCAATAACGGTCTCGCGGCGTTCGAGAAGTAGGGGAGAACCGGGGCCTGCGATCGGTTGGCTCCGATGTTCTACGATCCTCTGCGGGCTTCACGATCATTACTTTTTTTCCGATTCCCAGGTTATTCAACCCCTCTATAGCTTCCCGAGCTTCTTAGTCATTGGGCATTTCCACAAAAGCAAAGCCACGGCTTTTGCCCGTTTCTTTGTCCATTGTAACCTTGGCCGAGCTCACGGTTCCAAATTTGTCGAAGAATTCCGTTAATTCAGCATCACCCATGTCGTATGGGAGTCCGGCTACAAAAAGTTTCATCGATTGTTAAGTTGTTTGAGGATCCAGCAGGAACATAAAGGTATATCAAAATTCATCCGACGATCCAAACTTGAGCGAAATCATCCCGAACGTATGAGAACGGTCATTGTAGTACCTTAGCCGAAACATTTTTTATGATGCGTGAAGTTGTTGTCGTTTCTGCCGTTCGAACGCCGATGGGAAGTTTTGGCGGCTCGCTTAAGTCCTTATCTGCTACTCAATTAGGTGCCGCGGCGATCCGCGGAGCACTGGATCGGATTCAGTTGGATCCCAAAGTCGTAACCGATGTTTTCATGGGCTCGGTCATTCAGGCCAATCTGGGGCAAGCGCCAGCCCGGCAAGCAGTCAAATTTGCCGGTCTACCCGATTCAGTCAATTGCACAACCGTAAACAAAGTTTGTGCCAGCGGAATGAAAGCTGTTTCGATGGCGGTACAACACATTCAACTGGGCGACGCCGATGTCGTGATCGCCGGCGGGATGGAAAGTATGAGTAACGTGCCTTTTTATTCGGAACATGTTCGCTGGGGGAACAAATACGGGAATGTGAGTTTGGTCGACGGATTGGCCAAAGACGGCCTCACCGATGTATACGACGGAAAAGCAATGGGCGTGGCTGCGGAGTTGTGTGCCTCTACCTGTCAGATCTCCCGTGCCGATCAAGATGCTTTTGCCATCGAGAGCTATCAGCGGTCACAGCGTGCTTGGAACGAAGGCATTTTTTCCTCCGAGATCGTACCGGTAACCATCCCGCAGCGAAAAGGAGATCCTATTATTGTCTCCAAAGACGAGGAGCCCTTTCAAGTCAAATTCGATAAGATCCCACAACTCGCTCCGGCCTTTATCAAGGAAGGAACCGTCACGGCCGCCAATGCATCGACCATGAACGACGGTGCGGCTGCATTGATCTTAATGTCGGCTGAAAAAGCACAGTCACTCGGACTCAACCCCCTTACCTATATACGCGGCTATGCCGATGCGGAACAGGCTCCGGAATGGTTTACCACCGCGCCTTCGTTAGCATTGCCTGCAGCACTTAAAAAAGCCGGACTGGAAATGTCGCAGATCGATTTCTGGGAGATCAATGAAGCCTTTTCAGTAGTGGCCCTGGAAAATATTAAACGGCTGGGGTTGGATCCGTCCAAAGTAAATGCCTTTGGCGGAGCCGTTTCTCTGGGCCACCCCCTGGGTTGCAGCGGCGCCCGTATTTTGGTTACCCTGCTCAATGTCCTTACACATCACAACGCACGTTATGGAGCAGCCGGTATTTGCAACGGCGGAGGCGGCGCCAGCGCACTCGTGATCGAGCGGCCAACGAAATGAGAACGCTGATTCGACATATCAATTGTTTAGTTGGTGTTCAGGACCCCAAGCAGCCCCTGCGCAAAGAAGCGTTGGCTCAACTTCCCTCGATCAAGGATGCATTTTTATTGTTGGAAGACGATGTCATCCTTCGATATGGTGTGATGAATGCGTTGGATCTATCCGCATCGGACGTCGATCAGGTCATCGATGCAAAAGATCGATTTGTGCTACCTGCCTGGTGCGATAGCCATACCCACCTTGTATTTGCTGCTACGCGCGAAGAAGAGTTCGTCGATAAACTTAAAGGTGCCACCTATGCAGAGATTGCGGCCAAGGGCGGAGGGATCTTGAATTCCGCCCGAAAGGTGCAAGCTTGTTCAGAGGATGAATTGTTTCAAGGAGCATTGCTCCGATTGAAAGCGGCCATTCTGCTAGGTACCGGTGCGATGGAGATCAAAAGTGGATATGGACTTCAAACCGAGGCGGAAATCAAAATGCTGCGAGTGATTAAGCGGTTAAAAGAGCAGACTCCCATACCCATTCGGTCGAATTTTCTGGGGGCGCATGCTTTTCCGGTTGAATACAAAGACGATCGCGAAGGATATCTGCGTTTGTTGATTGAGGAAATGTTGCCCCGGATCGCAGCCGAGCAACTGGCCGATTACATCGATGTTTTTTGCGAACGGGGATTTTTTTCACCCGATGAAACATCCTTAATCCTTGCTGCTGCCGCCGCGCATGGATTAAGGCCCAAGATCCATGCCAATCAATTATCTGTATCCGGTGGGGTAGAAGTGGGGGTAAGACATGACGCCCTCAGCGTCGATCATTTAGAATGCATGGATGACGCGGCGATTGATTGTTTATCTGCCGCCGATACCATTGGCACGTTGCTTCCCGGATGCTCATTATTTCTTCGGGCTCCCTATGCGCCCGCCCGTGCCTTGATTGACAGCGGTGCCGCGATTGCCTTGGCTTCCGATTTCAATCCCGGTAGCGCCCCTTCTTACAACATGAACCTGGTGGTCTCGCTGGCTTGTACGCAGATGCGGTTGTTGCCGGAGGAGTCAGTCAATGCCGCTACGATCAACGGAGCGTTTGCGATGGAGCTGGCCGATCGGGTGGGTAGTATTGCAGCAGGTAAGAAAGCGAATCTGATTTTTACCAAGCCGATGTCCTCGCTGGCGTATCTTCCTTATTCGTTTGGCGAGAACGTGGTGGAGCGGGTGATGATCAACGGAAAATTTTATCTATAAACTGAATGCATCAAATATGAAGCGTATCATTGAATGTGTGCCCAATTTCAGCGAGGGACGAGACACTGAAAAGATTCGTCAGATCACCCATGAGATTGAAAAGATCGAGGGGGTGCGCTTATTGAATGTGGACCCGGGAAAGGCCACGCATCGCACCGTGGTTACGTTTGTCGGCGAACCCGATGCGGTGATCGAAGCCGCTTTTCAGGCGATCCGAAAGGCCGGAGAATTGATCGATATGTCGCAGCATATAGGTGAACACCCTAGAATGGGTGCTACCGATGTTTGCCCCCTTATTCCGATCAGCGGCATCAGCATCGAAGAAACGGCGGAGTATGCCCATCGGCTTGCCAAACGGGTAGGCAAGGAGTTGGATCTTCCGGTTTATTTGTACGAAGCCGCTCAATCCGATCCCAACCGAAAAAATTTATCCATCATTCGCGCCGGCGAGTACGAGGGGTTCTTTAAAAAGATCCTTCTGCCGGAATGGAAACCGGATTTTGGTCCCGCGGCAATGGATCCCAAGCGTGGCGCCACGGTCATCGGTGCTCGCGATTTTTTGGTTGCCTATAATGTCAACCTCAATACCACTTCTACCCGACGCGCCAATGCCGTGGCCTTTGATGTGCGCGAAGCCGGTCGAGTGAAACAGGAGAATGGGAAAGTAGTCAAGGATGCTGCCGGGAATCCGGTAAGCATTCCGGGTACACTCAAGTCGGTCAAGGCCATTGGTTGGTTCATCGAGGAATACGGCATTGCGCAGATCAGTATGAACCTGACCAACATTCGGGTAACGCCATTGCATATGGCGTTTGACGAGGTTTGTGAGCGAGCGAGGGACCGGGGCATGCGGGTTACGGGAAGTGAGTTGGTGGGACTGGTGCCATTGCAGTCACTGATCGAAGCAGGAAAGTATTTTCTGCGCAAGCAAAATCGTTCGGTGGGGGTTTCAGAAAAAGCCTTGATTGATATGGCCATTCGATCGATGGGACTCGACGAGTTAAC
Organism: Bacteroidota bacterium; assembly: GCA_016868775.1. Lineage (GTDB taxonomy): Bacteria > Bacteroidota > Bacteroidia > Chitinophagales > Chitinophagaceae > JJ008. The sequence continues at coordinate 184,182 of VGFT01000002.1, forward strand.
GCCCTTCAAGCCGGAGGAGCGGGTGATCGAATATTTGTTACAAGATCCGGCAGAACAAAAGTTGATCCGCCAGTCCTTGTCACGTTTCTCGGAAGAGACTGCCAGTGAAAGTCCCGCGCCCGGGGGCGGATCCATTGCGGCCTATGTTGGTACGCTGGGTGTTTCGTTGGCTACGATGGTGGCGAATCTTTCTTCGCATAAGAAGGGATGGGACGATCGCTGGGCCGAGTTCAGTGATTGGGCCGAGAAAGGGGAGGTGCTTCGTCAGCAGTTGTTGTTATTAGTTGATGCGGATACCCGTGCCTTCGATGCGATCATGTCAGCGTTTGGTTTGCCAAAATCAACCGATGCTGAAAAGCAATCGCGTCAGGCAGCCATTCAGGCAGCCACCAAGCAAGCCATGGAAGTACCGTTGCAAGTCATGCGATTGTCGCTTCAATCCATGGAACTGATCCAGGCCATGGCTACGCACGGCAATCCGAATTCCGTTTCAGATGCGGGTGTTGGCGCGCTTTGTGCGCGCGCTGCCGTACTCGGGGCTTATATGAATGTTCGAATCAATGCCGCAGGTTGCACCGATGCAGACTATGTAAAAAAACTACTGGCAGAAGGTGCGCAAATGGAGAAAGAAGCCATGATCAAAGAGGAGCAAATCCGTACGCTGGTCGACCACCAAATTGCGAAACTTTAAGCGCTGAATCTCGAACTACGAAGTTCCCGCATTCATCATCCGCTCAAATACTCTTTCATACTCCCGATTCGCTACTTCCCAGGCACGGGAGACTTCCTGGTAGGATTTTTCGATTGTTTGAAATTTTATTTTGTCTGAGTAAAAATCTGGATTGGCCAAATCGGCTTCCAGCTTATTTTTTTGAGTCGTTAATTCTGACAGACGCAGTTCAGCTTGTTGAAATTCTTTTTCTACGCGTTGCAGCTCCTTTTTTTTCTCTTTGTCGATCGGTGCGTTAGCGGATGGCGATTGCTGCAGGGTCGGTTTTTTCTCTTGGGCAGGTGCAGGGGCCGATTTTGTTTTGGATTTATTGGAGGAGGATTCAGGTTTTGCCATCCGTTGTTTCCATTGTACCCACTCTTCGTATCCGCCTTTGAATTCTTTGATCTCCCCCTCCACGATCTCCCAGATCTTATTGGCAGTTTTGGATACAAAATAGCGGTCGTGGCTAACCAGAATCATGGTCCCCTCATATTTATTAAGGGCTTCAATGAGCAGGTCGCAGCTGTGCATGTCAAGGTGGTTGGTAGGCTCGTCCAGCAACAGAAAATTTGCTTTGCTCACGATCACTTTGGCCAGGGCCAACCGGGCTTTTTCTCCTCCGCTAAGAACACGGATCCGTTTGTCGGTATCGTCGCCGCTGAACAGAAAACATCCCAGCAGGGCTCTTAGTTCGAGGTCGGTCATCTGACTGCCACAGTCTTGCATTTCTTCCAAAATGGTATGTTGCAGGTTCAGGGCTTCTAATTGATGTTGGGCGTAAAAGCTGTCTTCCACGTTGTGGCCCCAGCGTCTTTCCCCTTCGTAGGATTCGATCCCGGCAATGATGCGCAGCAGCGTGGTCTTTCCTTTTCCGTTTGCGCCGATCAGGGCGATCTTATCGCCCCGTTCGATCTCGGCCTTGGCATTTTTGAGGATGGTTAGCTCGCTGTAAGATTTTGACAGGCCGTTTAGTTCAACCAGCACTTTTCCGGGGACTTTGTCTACCCGGAAATTGATTCGGATGTTGGGTCTTTCCATGTTGGCATCCTCGATGCGTTCGAGTTTATCCAATTTTTTCAGGATGCTTTGCGCCATGGCGGCCTTGGAGGCTTTCGCCCGAAAGCGATCGGCGATGCGCTCTTGTTGGCGGATGTAATCTTGTTGGTTTTCGAATGCTTTTTTCTGCAGATCGATCCGAATGGCTTTTTCTTTTTCGTAGAAATCGTAGTTGCCGGTGTAGATGTGCAGCTCTTGTTGATAGAGTTCCACGATTTTGGTCACCATTCGATTCAGGAAATATTTATCATGGCTCACGATGACCACGGCTCCTTCGTAGTTGCTCAGGTATTTTTCCAGCCATTCGATCGAGGGCAGGTCGAGGTGGTTGGTGGGCTCATCGAGCAGCAGCAGATCGGGTTTTTGCAGGATCATTTTGGCCAGCAGTACGCGCATCCGCCATCCGCCACTGAATTCGGCATAGGGTCGGTTCAGGCCAGTGGGTGGGAAACCAAGACCCTGTAAAACCTCTTCGGTTCGGTGGTGGATGTTGTACCCGCCTTTGGTTTCCAGTTCGTGTAATTTATCGGTATAGGCGATCAGCGTTTGTTCGTCGCCGGTGCGTTCGAGTTCTTTTCCGAGTGCTTCGATCTCCGCTTCCAGGTCATGGATTTCCTGAAAGGCACCCAGGGCCACACCCAAAATTGAGTCGTGTATATCAAAACTGAGCAGGTCCTGATGCAAATAACCGATCGTGGTGCCGCGGCTGCGTTCAACGGATCCGGCGCTCGGACGATACTCGCCCGTCAACACTTTTAGCAAGGTCGATTTTCCGGTACCGTTATAGCCGATCAGCCCGATCCGTTCACCGGGTTGGATGTGCCAAGTGGCATCCGCAACGATGGTACGTGCTCCAAATTCAAAGGTTAGGTTCTGAAAGCCGGCTAACATGGGCGCAAAATTAACACATTCTCTTTGCGTTCCGCTGGGCATGTCATCGGATCCGTCTAGCTTTGCGACGTGTTTCGAATTATTTTTTTGTTTCTGGGGATCTTTGCCGGGTCTTTATTTGCCCAAGAAAAGTTTACGTTCAATGGGTATGTGCGCGATAGCCTAACCGGCGAGAGTATCATCGGTGCTACCGTAACGGTTGGAGTGAGCAATCGAAGTTTGCTGACCAACGCTTACGGATTTTTCTCAATCACCCTTCCGTTGGGTGATTACGAAGTGCTTTTTTCACATGTTTCATACGAGAGTTTTACGCGTCGGATTACCTTAAATGCTTCTCAGACCTTTACCGTTTCCCTTACGCCCCGATCGGCCGCCTTGCAGGAGGTGTTTGTTTTCAACAAGAAAAAAGACGGGAACGTGAAAAGTGCCCAGATGGGAAAAGTGGATCTTTCCATGAATCAGATCAAGACCATTCCGGCGTTTCTGGGGGAAGTGGATATTCTGAAAGCCATTCAATTATTACCCGGCGTTCAAAGTGCCGGAGAGGGAAACGCAGGGTTCTATGTGCGGGGCGGGGGGCCGGATCAAAATCTGATCCTATTGGATGATGCTACGGTGTATAATACAGGTCACTTGTTCGGTTTTTTCTCCGTTTTCAATGGAGATGCCATCAAAAATGTTTCCTTGATCAAGGGCGGAATGCCTGCGCAATATGGCGGAAGGTTGTCATCCGTGCTGGACGTTGCCATGAAAGAAGGTAACTTGAATCGTTTTCAGGGAGAGGGCGGCATTGGACTGATCGCAAGTCGTTTCTCGGTGCAAGGTCCGATCCAAAAAGATAAATCTTCCTTCATTTTGTCGGCGCGTCGGACGTATATCGATGCCCTGGTTACTCCCTTTGTAAAAAAGAGCAGTGGCTTTTATGGGTCGGGTTATTATTTCTATGATTTGAACGCGAAGGTCAATTATCGGTTTTCGGACAAGGATCGCCTTTTTCTGAGCGGATATTTTGGGCGGGATGTTTTTAATTTCAACAATTCCAAGCGTTCTTTTTCTACGCGGGTTCCTTGGGGGAATGCTACCGGTACATTGCGTTGGAATCACGTGTTTGGTCCCCGTGCCTTTACCAACACCACCCTGGTGTTCAACGATTATCAATTCGATTTTACGGCCCGGCAAGATAATTTTGAGGTAGGACTTTCATCTGGAATTCGCGACATCGGTTGGAAATCCGATCTGGATTATTATCCCTCTCCCAATCACAAAGTGAAACTGGGCATGGCATTGACCCATCATACGTTCGTGCCTAATGTGGTGAGTGGTCGGCAGGACTCTGTCGTCTTTGAGCCCAACAACGCCTTGGCCAAGTATGCATTAGAATCGGCCCTGTATTTGCAGGATGACTGGTCGATCGGTCAACGCTGGAAGATCAACTATGGAATCCGGCTGAGTCGGTTTACACAAATGGGTCCGTTTACCCGGTATGTACGCGATGCAAACGGTAACAAGATCGACAGTACGGTGTATGGCAGGGCGCGGGCGATTCAATCTTATGGGGGACTGGAGCCTCGGCTGACTTTGCGTTATGGTTGGAGCGACAACAGTTCCTTCAAAGCTGCGGTCACCCGCAATTTCCAGTACATCCATTTGGTGACCAATGCGGGCAGTACACTTCCCACCGATCTGTGGGTGCCCAGTACCTATGCCGTTCGGCCTCAGGAAAGTTGGTTGTTAGCGATGGGGTATTTCCGAAATTTTTCTAACAACACGATCGAAACTTCCTGGGAGGTATATTATAAGGACATGAAAAATCAGATCGAGTACAAGGAGGGATATACCCCGGGATTGTCTGACCCCGAGGAGGAATTTGTATTCGGAAATGGTTGGAGTTATGGAAGCGAGTGGTTGATCAACAAAGTCAAAGGTCGGCTAACGGGCTGGGTGGGGTATACGTTATCGTGGACCAAGCGGCGGTTCTCCGAATTAAATGGCGGGGAAGTTTATTCAGCACGTTACGATCGACGACACGATCTCTCGGTAGTGGGGAATTGGGAATGGAATCGCAAATGGAAATTCGGAGCGGTTTTTGTTTACGGAACCGGGAATGCCATAACCTTGCCGGAGCGTTTTTACTTTATCAACGGAGTGCTGACGCAAGAGTATAGTCGCCTCAACCAATACCGGATGCAGGCATATCATCGGATGGATGTATCGGCTACCTATATGCCTAAGTCAAAGCCGGGTCGAAAAGGCGGGCAGTCGTGGGTATTTAGTATTTATAACTTGTATAGCCGACAAAACCCATATTTCTTGTATTTTGATCAGACAGGTCAGTTGTCGAACGGCGATCTGCAAGTAGCGGCTAGGCAGGTTTCTCTATTTCCCATTCTGCCCTCGGTTACGTGGAATTTCAAGTTTTAATTTTTTCGAATGACTCCCTGTTCATAGATCAGACGAACCAATGCATTTTTTTGTTCGTCGGCAGTCAGGTAGATCTGGTGTCTTCCGCTCGGGGTAGTTACCACCATAAGTGCCGTATTGGGAGGGATCTGTCCCAGGTTCTCCCCAACCATTACAATCTCTTTCACCGGTTCTTTTGGGTCGATCCAGATCGTTAAGGTAATTGGCTCAGTACGCAGCATCTGGCGTAGTACAACGGGTTTTTTATTGATGAAGACAGAAATGGTGTCTCCGTCAATTTGGCCATTGTCGTAAAATGCGAGTTGAACCGCTCCGCTATCCAACCGTATTTCCTGTACAAGTTGATCAATTTTCTTGGGGGGTGGCGGGGTTTGAGCAGAAGCCATTGGGAACACGGATTTTTCAAAACGGCTCAACACAATAGTGCCGGGCGCACAGGGGGTTATTCCGTCAATGGCAAGGCCGGATGGGGTAGACCAGTTTCCACGTAACTGAAGTTCTTTTATGCGGTCGAATGTGCCCGCTGAAAGCGTGAATTCATAGTTCTTTAAGCAAGGAATACACTCTTCTTTGAGACGAAAGGTTACGATACCGGTCTCTCGTAACCGGGCAATGCGTTTGACCGAATCCCAGGTGCCTACCAGGTTGTTGCTAATAAAGTTTGAGGAATCGGAAAAGTGATATGCTTTGCCGCTGATTTCAGGCCCTGTACAATTTATCTGAAGTTCGGTCTGGTAAACAGGGAAACAGCCGCCGGGGCCAGTGACCAATTTTCCACGCCAAAATCCAGAGATCTCCTGCGACTGAGCGCAAAAACCAATCAGAAGTAACCAGCCAAGGGGTACCAAGCGCTGCATAGACATAAAGGTACGGACAGAAGGGAGGTTAATTTGGTTTGTAGCGGAAACGTACTACCGCATTTTTCTGTTCGGTGGAAGTAATTCGCACTTCAAATCTTTCGTCGCCCACCTCCACTATCATCAACGAGGTGTTGGGGGGGATACTGCCGAGATTTTCAGCTACCATGGTCACCTGTTCTTCCGTCGCACCCGCCGGAATCTCGAAACTGATCTCCAGAGCATTGGCGGTAAGGCGCTTACGGGAAAGGACTAATTTTTTCCCCACATACACGCTTATGGTATCTCCGTCTATTTCACCGTTGTCGTACAGACGTATGCGTATTGTTCTGTTATTGACGGTCAGTTCCCGGCTCAATTCATTTTCACGGTTCTTCAGTACCGATGGGGTTGGGTCTTCCGTGGGGGTGGGTGGGGGTGTTGGTTCCTTTTTGGCAGGAGGGGGAGTAGATTTGGTGGGTTGCTCTTGCACCGGAGGCTTCTCGGTTTTTTTGGTGCTTGCGTTGGGGGGAGAATCCGTTTTTGTGCCAAGTTTATTTCGATCGGGAGGAGCCTGGTTGTCGTATACCGGCTTTTCCTTCCGCGATTGGTTTTTCAGAAAAGGCTCTTGATAAAAGTCAGATTCAGTTACCCTTCTTAAATATACTTTTCCATCTCCACAGTCGGCACCTTTTCTAACGCCGGGTGCATTTTTTTCAAACTGACTGGTGTACGTTCCTTCTAAGAACTCTTCATTGCCTGATCGGTTAAGCATCAGATTGCAATCCATGATACAGGAGTGAGATCCCTCACTCATTTTGAGCTCAAGGGTATGGGTTTCCTGCAACCGGACACGTTTGGAGGTTGATTCATAACTGCCTTTTACCGCCGCCTTGCCATAAAAGATTGTGGTGAGATAGGAGTAGGACACACCTTGTAGGGAGGGGCCATTTTGTTCGATTTGGACTTCAAATTTGTACTGCTCATACGCATCTGTTATGAAATAACCTCTCCAGATGCCGGTTAGACTTTGAGCAAGGGAAGAACTGGCAAGGAGGGTGGTCGTCAGCAACGCGACCAAGCGGGAGAGTGACGATGACATATAACAAAACTAATTAAATCGGATAATGGGGAAGCGCCCCACGCGGCAATCATTTGTTAAAATCCATCGAGTATCTTTCCCCCATACGAACCGGTTCTGGCACGTAGAATAGCTTGAAAAAGCGTTAGATTTGCCCCTTTAGAACTTGTCAATCCACACATGATTCAGATTACATTTCCGGACGGAGCTGTCCGGTCCTATCCCCCCGGGATCACTCCCTTGGAAATTGCCAAATCCATTTCCGAGGGACTGGCCAAAAAAGTTTTAGCCGCCAACGTAAATGGGGAGGTTCGGGATGCAACTCGGCCCTTGCATACCGATGCGCAATTACAATTGCTCACCTGGCAAGACCCGGAGGGAAAATCTACCTTTTGGCATTCTTCTGCTCATTTGATGGCCGAGGCCGTTGAAACGCTTTTCCCGGGCGTACAATTCTGGGTAGGTCCGGCTGTTGACAATGGTTTTTATTATGACATGGATTTGGGGGATCGGAAAATGACCGATGAAGATCTGACGGAACTGGAGAAAAAAATTCAAGAGCTGGCGAAGACTTCCTCTTCCTATGTTCGAAAAGAGGTATCGAAATCGGAGGCCTTGGACTATTTCACGCAAAAAGGCGACCCGTACAAATTAGATTTGCTTAGTCATTTGGAGGATGGATCGATCACGTTCTACACGCAAGGGCAATTCACAGACTTGTGCCGCGGCCCCCATATCCCTCATACCGGACTCATCAAGGCCCTGAAACTCACAAACATTGCCGGTGCCTATTGGAAGGGGAGTGAAAAGAATAAGATGCTGACCCGAGTTTATGGCGTGAGCTTCCCCTCTCAAAAAGAACTCGACGAACATCTATTGATGTTGGAGGAGGCTAAAAAAAGGGATCATCGAAAGCTTGGTAAGGAGTTGGGGATTTTTACCATGGATGACGATGTGGGACCCGGTCTGCCTCTTTGGTTGCCCAACGGTGGCGTTGTGATCGAGGAGCTGGAAAAATTGGCGAAAGAAACCGAATTGGAGGCTGGCTACAAACGGGTCGTTACCCCACACATTGCCAAAGAAAGCATGTATCTGACCAGTGGCCATCTGCCGTACTACGCAGACAGTATGTTTCCGCCCATGGAAATGGATGGGGAGAAGTATTACCTAAGGGCCATGAATTGTCCCCATCACCACAAAGTTTTTCATGCCGAACCCAAGAGTTACAAAGATCTTCCCTATCGCCTTGCCGAATACGGAACCTGTTATCGGTATGAACAAAGCGGTGAGTTGTTTGGACTGATGCGGGTGCGTTGTCTGCATATGAATGATGCACATATCTATTGCAACCGCGAGCAATTTTTTGATGAGTTCAAGGCCGTCAACGAAATGTACTTGAAGTACTTCAAAATTTTTGGAGTCGACAAGTACGTCATGCGCCTGAGCCTGCACGACCCAAGTAAACTCGGTCAGAAATACGTGAACGAGCCGGCCCTTTGGCAGGAAACCGAAACAATGGTGCGAAAAGTGTTACAGGACACCGGAACGCCCTTTGTGGAGGTGCAGGATGAAGCAGCTTTTTATGGCCCTAAGATCGATGTGCAAATTTGGAGCGCCATCGGAAGAGAGTTTACCTTGGCGACCAATCAGGTTGATTTCAACTCAGCCTTGAAATTCAAGCTCTCGTTCACCAATGCCCAGAATCAAGCCGAAGCGCCTTTGATCATTCACCGGGCTCCCCTCGGAACCCACGAGCGATTTATCGGCTTCTTGCTGGAGCATTTTGCCGGAAAATTCCCCACTTGGCTGGCACCGGTACAGGTTAAACTCCTTCCCATCAGCGATAAATTTTCCGATTATGCCGAGCAAGTTAAACGCTCCCTTACTCAGGCCGGTATACGAGCAGAGGTAGATGGACGAAATGAAAAGATCGGTAAAAAAATACGCGACACGGAGCTCCTGAAAGTGCCGTACATGCTGGTGGTAGGGGAGAAGGAACAAACCGAGGGGAAAGTATCGGTTCGCCGTCAAGGGAAGGGGGACGTAGGCGCGCAAACCGTGGATGAGTTTCAGCAGGCCCTGGTCGCTGAAATTATCGAAAGAAGACTCGAATAAATAGCTAATTTCGTGCATCCCCCAAACCGGGGGAGATCGATTAACTAAAACAGACGAATGGCAGTACCCAAACGACCCGGAGGCGGGTTCAACAGACCTTCCGGCGGCGGACCCCGCCCCGGTGGTGGATTCAGAGGAAGATTTTTACCGCGAAAAGAAGCGGAGCATCGAATCAATCAATTCATCCGTTCCGCACAAGTACGATTGGTAGGAGACAACGTAACCGTCGGCATTTACTCCATACAAGACGCCCTTCGGCTCTCACAAGAACAAGGGCTCGATCTGGTGGAGATCTCGCCCAATGTTGATCCGCCTGTTTGCAAGATCATTGACTACAATAAGTTTCTGTACGATAAGAAGAAAAAAGAGAAGGAGATGAAGGCCAAGAGCAAGGCCTCCGAGGTGAAAGAGATCCGATTCACACCCAACACCGATGACCACGATTTTGATTTCAAGGCCAAACATGCGATTGAATTCTTGAAGGAAGGCAATAAGGTAAAGGCCTATGTTCAATTCAAGGGAAGGGCCATTCAATTTCAGGATCGGGGTCAACTGCTGCTGCTGAAATTCGCCGAACGGCTGGCCGAGGCGGGTGTGTTGGAAAATATGCCCAAGATGGAAGGCAGGCGGATGCTGGCCATGTTTGCTCCAAAAGGAAAGAAGAAATCGTAACGCTTCAAACTTTGTAAGTGCCCAGTAAATGGTTGCGCGATCCACCAACATACACCTCTAATACTTTTCTATGCGGTTTTTTACAGCTTTATTCAGCCTGATCGTTTGTCTGGCCCTCACTACCTCGGTAGTGGCCCAACGTCCCTACGGCCCCCCTCCGGCTCCCAATGGGGCACCCAAAGCGGATACGACCAAGAAGCCCCCGGTTGCCGTTAACGGTCCCAAGCCATACAAGGAAGTGATCACGCCCAAAGCCCAAACCCAGAAGGGAATGTTCTGGACACACAAGGTGGAGGATAAATATTTTTTCGAGATCCCGGATAGCTTGATCGGTAGGGAGATTTTGGTGGTCAACCGAATCTCCAAAGCACCGGCCGATTTGCGCAGCGGTGGCTTTTTCGGATATGCCGGTGATCAGATCGGTCAGAATGTGATCCGATTTGAAAAAGGCCCTAATAACAAGATCTTTTTGCGGACGCTTTCCTATGGTGAGTACGCCAAAGATTCTACCTCCCCGATGTTTCAAAGCGTATCCAATTCCAATATTCAACCCATTTCAGCGGCTTTTGACATCAAAGCACTGGGCAGGGACTCCACCGGTGTGGTGGTTGACATAACCGATTACATTTCCGGCGATAACGATGTATTCTTTTTCAACACGTCTCTTAAATCCAGTTTGCGTTTCGGTTCGCCCCAAGCCGATAAATCCTACATCGTAAACGTTCGGTCCTTCCCAATCAATGTTGAGATCCGCGTGGTGAAGACCTACTCCCGTGGGGCTGCCCCTTCGGCGCCCGGCGGATTCGCGGCCCCGGCAGGGGGTGGGAACATGACCATGGAGTTAAATAGTTCCATGGTTCTGTTACCTAAAAAGCCCATGCAGGCTCGCTACTATGACCCTCGGGTTGGATACTTTGTAGTCGGATATACCGATTTTGATGCTAATCCGCAAGGGGTAAAGGATGTTTATCTCGTCAAACGCTGGCGGCTTGAACCCAAAGAGGAAGACATTGAGAAATATAAACGAGGAGAACTGGTAGAGCCTAAAAAGCCAATCGTTTTTTATATCGACCCAGCCACGCCCGCAAAATGGGTTCCCTATCTGATGCAAGGAGTCGATGATTGGAAAGGAGCGTTTGAAAAGGCCGGATTCAAAAATGCCATCTTGGCCAAGCGAGCACCTACCAAAGAAGAAGATAGTACTTGGAGCCTCGACGATGCCCGCAACTCTGCGATCGTTTATAAGCCCTCCGATATACCGAATGCCAGTGGCCCGAGCATCTCCGATCCCCGCAGCGGAGAGATCATGGAGAGCCACATCAACTGGTACCACAACGTAATGGAGCTCCTGCGCAACTGGTACATGATCCAGTGCGGACCGCTCGATCCAAGAGCCAATCAGATGACCTTTGATGATGCGCTGATGGGGCAACTCATTCGTTTTGTTTCCTCGCACGAAGTGGGCCATACGCTTGGTCTGCGCCACAACCACGGATCAAGCTCCACGGTACCCGTAGACAGTTTACGCAACAAAGCCTGGGTGGAAAAACACGGACACACCCCTTCTATTATGGATTATGCTCGTTTCAACTACGTGGCACAGCCCGGCGATAATATTTCTGAGATCGGATTATTTCCCCGCATTGGCGATTACGACAATTGGGCCATCGAATGGGGGTATCGACGTTTCTATCAATTCGGGGATGAAAATGTAGAAAAGCCATACATGAATCAATGGGTGATCGATCGGCTCAAGGATAAACGACTCTGGTTTGGTACTGAATCTAACCCCGATGATCCCCGTTCTCAAAGCGAGCAAGTGGGCGACGATGCCATGAAGGGAAGTTTTTACGGAACCGAAAACCTCAAGCGAATCGTACCCAACCTGATGAAGTGGACCCGTGAGGCCAATGAGGGATATGAGGGACTACGCACCATTTACGGTGAAGTGGTAGGTCAGTTCAATCGCTACAACGGACATGTAGCCAAATACGTGGGCGGCATCATGGAAACTCCGAAAACAGTTGAGCAAGACGGTCCGGTATATGAGATCGTTTCCAAGGCCAAACAAAAAGAAGCCGTAAGCTATTTAAATAAGCAGCTGTTCACCACGCCAAAGTGGCTGATCAGCGAGGATATATTCACCCGTACCGGACAAAGCGGATTGACCATCATCAGTGGCGCACAGGATAATATCCTGAATCGACTGTTGAGTGCCCGAAACCTGGGCAAACTCATCGATGCCGAAGCCTCGATCGGCAATAAGGCCTATCGGATCACCGATCTGTTGGGCGACCTAAAAGCCGGTATCTGCTCGGAGCTGACCACTCGTCAGCCAACCGATATTTATCGCCGCAATCTGCAAAAATCATATGTGTCTACTTTGACTCGTCTGATCGATGCAGGAGGCGCACAATCTGGTCTGGTAGCCGGTGGAATGGTTATTCAGATGTCTGCTGGACCCTCTTCCGATAAAACAGACCTGAAAAGTGTTGTCAAAGCGCACCTCACGACCCTGCGAACAGAGCTCAACACCGCCGCAGCCCTGGTAGCGGATCCGATGACACGTTATCACTGGAAAGATCTGGCAGATCGGATCGATCAAGCATTAGATCCTCGTAAATAACTCAATTTCAAAAATTTATAGGGCCTCAAACGAGGCCCTTTTTTATTGGGGGCTATCAAAAACAGCCGTATCTTTGCACCCCGCGAAAGCGATTCGGCGCAAGCCAATTGTCTGAAGAGGTTCGAAAAAGGTCCCCCTGTGGGGAATGCCTCAAGGACGAAATTCAAAATAGGGTACCATGCCCAAGGTTAAAACCAATTCGAGTGCCAAGAAGCGCTTCAAAGTGACCGGAACCGGCAAGATCCAGCATCAGAAAAGTTTCAAGCGTCACATTCTGACGAAAAAATCCAAAAAGCGCAAACGAAACATGCGCAAGGACGGAACCGTTTCGGCTTCCCACCTGGATTTCGTCAAACGCCTCCTGCGTCTGAAATAACATACGCTTAACCCGAACGCTGAACCCCGAACTCTAAACTAACGTCCTATGCCACGTTCAAAAAATGCAGTTGCTTCCAAAGCACGCCGTAAAAAAATACTCAAGCAAGCCAAAGGTTTCTATGGCAAACGCAAAAATGTTCTCACCGTTGCCAAAAACGTAGTGGAAAAAGGTATGACCTACATGTTTGTGGGTCGTAAACTCAAAAAGCGCGAATACCGCGGACTCTGGATCGCCCGTATCAATGCCGCCGTACGCGAGGAAGGGTTGACCTACTCCGTTTTTATCAGCAAACTCCAGCAAAAAGGAATCGAGCTGGATCGTAAGGTACTGGCCGATCTGGCCATGAATCACCCCGAGACCTTCAAAGGGCTGATCCAGTCGGTGAAATAAATTTTGACAAGAAAACACTTCGATGCAAAATGAAAGCCCCTTCAAGGGGCTTTTTTACTATTTGATCGTGCTGAATGAATGGTCAGGCTACCATGCCAAAGATGACCAAAAGGGCATACACCACACCCGGAACCCATTTCAGCAAGGTCAGTAGCAGACTGATCCAAAATTTGGAATTGATCTCCCCCTGATGCAAATAAACTGCCAAGGGGGGAGGATCAGGGCAATCAACGTGAGTAAAAATTTGCTCACATCCGCCTCTTCACCCGCCCTTTTTTTCTGTTTGAATTGTTTGAATTCGGCGCGAACACTCCGTCGCCATGCGCTTCGCTCCGCATTGCTCATGTTTTGTAATTGCTCCGATAAGGCGCCCGCCTAAGCCTGCTCCAGAGAGCGTGGGTTGGCGGGATGAGAAGCCATTGTCAGTAGCGGATCTACCAACAACAAAAAAAATAGGAAGACGAAAAAAATATTTCTAGCCATCACATGATGTCCATGGCTTTTACGAAAGCAGTGGTTTGGAAAGGCAGGATCAAGGTCAGCCATTCCCAATGGGTATAAATGGCTAGGCCGAGGGCAGCGGTGGAAACAAAAAATACCAACCACCAGAGTCCCCTTGCGTTTTTGGTCTGTTCCATGTATTGAATTTTGGCAAAAGTAAGACAATCATAGTTTTTTATCATATCCGGTTCGCACCCGAGCTGATTTCTGTCGTTGAAAAATCCTATTTTCGCCGACCGTGTGTTTAGCACACATTCGAACGATTTCCCTGCTTGCCATGACCATCCGTTTTCAGCTTCGCTTTTCTACCCGATATGGCCAAAAATTGTGGGTAACGGGCAACCATCCAGCCCTGGGCAATCTGAACCCTCAAGCGGCCTTCCCTCTTCAATACCTCAACGACCAGTACTGGTCTGCCGAACTAACCCTGCCATCGAAAAAAATACCGGATTCCATCACCTACAAGTATCTGCTTCAGGAGTCGGACGGAAGGTTTGTGGAAGAAGGGGGCAATGGGCGACAATTGATCGGGATCCAAAACCTTCCCCTTCTGCATACACTGGATAGTTGGAGTTATGCCGGTGCCTTTGAACAAACTTTTCTGTCAGGCCCCTTCCGAAAGATTTTGCTCCCTGAGCGTGCCATCGACTCTGCGCCCGTACGGAGCGAAGGACCCCGTGCCTGCTTTCGTGTCGTGGCACCGTTGTTGCCCGCGGGGCAGTCAATCCGACTGATCGGTACCGGATCCGAACTGGGCGGTTGGAAAGAAACCGATGCACGCCGCATGCAGTGGAGCGGTACCTGCTGGGAAACAGAAGTTGAGCTATCCAACACATCCTCCCCCTTGCGTTATAAATACGGCGTGTGGAACGATGAACAAAACTGTTGGTTGAGATATGAAGAAGGTGCGGATCGGTTAATTCCGGATTCGCTCGTAGACCGCTCTGTTCACACCTATGTGCATGATGGATTTATCCGACTGTCCAATAATACGTGGAAGGGGGCCGGCCTTTCGATTCCGGTGTTCAGTATCCGGACCGATAAAAGCTTTGGTGTCGGAGAGTTTGCGGACTTGCCCCAATTGGCCGATTGGGCCAAGGCGCTGGGTATGCGAATGATCCAGATCCTGCCCGTAAACGACACAACGGCATTTCACAACTGGAAAGATTCCTACCCCTATGCCGGGATCTCTGCGTTTGCTTTGCATCCTCTTTACCTGTCGCTCTCCGCTGTTGCCGGAGACGAGCAGACCGACTTGCTTGCAGAGTGGGAGACTACCCGAATCGAACTCAACCAAAAACCTGTGGTTGATTACGAAGCCGTCATGAAAGCAAAATGGTCGATCCTTCGTACCCTGTACGACCGGATTGGCAAATCCTGTTTATCCTCCATTGGCTATAAATCTTTTTGGAAAGAACAACAACATTGGCTCAAGCCCTTTTGTATTTTCTCCTACCTGCGTGACCAAAACCAAACAGCCGATTTCTCTGATTGGCCGAGCCATAACAGCTATGATCCCGATGCTTGTAAGCCCTTGCTGAAGTCAGGTACCAAGTCGGCCAAAGCCATTTCCTTCTATGGATTTGTTCAGTACCACCTACATCTACAACTTAAGCAATCCGTCCAATATTTGCATAGCCAGGGAATCATTCTGAAGGGGGATATTCCGATCGGCGTAAACCGGCATGGATGTGATGCCTGGTTTGCGCCTGAGCTCTATCATATGAATTGGCAAGCCGGCGCCCCGCCGGATGATTTCACGGCCATCGGACAGAACTGGGGATTCCCTACCTACAACTGGGAACGCATGCAAGCCGATGGATTCAACTGGTGGCGATTGCGTTTCCAACAAATGGAATTGTATTTCGATTCTTTTCGGATTGATCACATTCTGGGTTTTTTCCGCATCTGGAGCATTCCGACCCACGCGGTAGAAGGGCTGCTCGGTCGCTTTGTTCCCGCCATTCCCGTTTGTCCCCAGGAGTTTACTGAACGTGGTATACCCTTTCATGCCGACCGCTACACCAAACCCTATATAACTGAAACCTACCTTCAGCAACTCTTCGGATCGGATGCCGAATCGGTTCGAAATTTCTTTCTGGAAACAGCCGATCTGGGTACTTATCGATTGCGTCCGGCCTTTGCAACACAGCGACAGGTGGAACGCTACTTTCAGCAGCACAACCAGTGGCCTTCCGGAACCCGCGAAAAACTTTATGCGCTGGTAGCGAATGTGATCCTTTTCGAAGAAGAAGGCGCCGAATCCGGTTATCACTTTCGGATCTCGATGGACAAGACCTATTCCTATTCTTGTCTGCCTCCGGAGATCCAACGCAACCTCTATGAATTGTATTTAGATTATTTCTATAAGCGTCAGGACGATTTTTGGTTCCGACAGGCCATGCAAAAACTGCCCTCCCTTAAGGCAGCCACCAATATGCTGGTTTGCGGCGAAGACCTGGGTATGGTGCCGCACTGTGTCCCCGACGTCATGCAGCAACTCGGCATCCTGAGCTTGGAGATCCAGCGCATGCCCAAAGATTCCAAACACCGATTCTTCCATCCCCAGGATGCGCCTTACCTCTCGGTGGTAACACCCTCAACACACGATATGAGCACCCTGCGTGCCTGGTGGGAGGAAGATGCGGCACGTACACGTGATTTTTACCAACAAGAGCTCAATCAATGGGGCGATTCCCCGCAGTTCTGCGAATCGTGGGTAAACCGCGCCATACTCGACCAACACCTTCAATCGCCCGCCATGTGGAGCATCTTTCAAGTGCAGGACATCTTGGGGTGCTCGGAAAAATTACGTCGGCAAATGCCCCAGGAGGAACGAATCAACGACCCGGCCAACCCCAACCAATACTGGCAATACCGGATGCATCTCACACTGGAGCAATTGATCCGGGAACAGGCGTTCAACCGAGAATTCAGGGAAACCGTAAAAGCTTCGGGCCGGTAAACCTTCGATCTGTCCTAACTTGCAAGCATGCAGGTACGTTATCATTCGATCGCACTTCCTTTTCGTCATCCCTTTACCATTTCCAAGGGTACCAAAACCCATCAACCCGCCTTGGTCGTGGCGCTGGAACACCGCGGATACATCGGTTACGGCGAAGCACCGGCCATTGCCTATTATCAGGTGACGGTCGATCAGATGATCGAACGCCTGGAACAGAAAAAAACGCAGGTAGAACGTTTTGCCTTCACCGACCCGGAGCGCTATTGGCATTACCTGCATCATCTGCTGCCCCAAGATCCTTTTCTGGTATCTGCCCTGGATATGGCAGGGTGGGACCTCTTCGGAAAAATGCGAGGCAAACCTCTTTATCAGTTGTGGAACGGCGATCCCACCCGCGCTCCCCTTACGGATTATACCATTGGCATCGATACCATCCCGCGCATGGTTGAGAAGATGAAAGAAAAGCCCTGGCCCATTTATAAAATAAAAGTGGGCACCCCCGATGATCTCCCGATGTTGCGTGCCCTGCGTGCACAAACCGAAGCAAGACTGCGCATCGATGCCAACGCCGGGTGGACGCTCGAGCAAGCCCTTGCCCTGTTACCCGATCTACAGGAAATGAACATCGAACTGATCGAGCAACCGCTGGCGAAAGAAGATTGGGAAGGAATGAAGCATCTGCGGGCGGTCTCGTCTATACCGCTGTATGCCGACGAATCCTGTGTATTTGAACGCGACGTTGAAAAATGCGCTTCTTTTTTTCATGGCATCAATATCAAACTGACCAAATGCAGCGGCATCACGCCCGCCCGCCGCATGATCAAACAAGCAAAAGAGCTGGGATTGAAAGTTATGATCGGCTCCATGAACGAGTCGACGTTGGGATCTGCCGCCATCGCACACCTGACGCCTTTTATTGACGAGGTGGATATGGATGGCCCCTTGCTGCTGGCCGAAGACATCACAACGGGTATTTTGTATGATCAGGGACGGGCAACGATCCCTTCCGATCCGGGTTTGGGCATTCAATGCACGCTTTTTTCATAGGACAACCTTTGTGACCGCCCGCTGTTGTACTTTTGCAAACCGAAGAAAATGGCCTGGAGCGATCAACACCAATTCATACAAGCCCTCGAACGTGCCGGCGAGCTCGTTCGCATAAAAACCTTTGTCGATCCAAAGTGGGAGATCGCTGAAATTACAGACCGAGTCAGTAAATCCGGCGGAGGAGGGAAGGCCCTTCTTTTCGAGAACACCGGTACCGATTTTCCCGTGCTGATGAATGCCTACGGAAGCGAACGCAGAATGTGCATGGCGTTGGGCGTCGAACACCTCGATGACGTTGCACGTGAGATTGAAGGATTGTTCAAGTTGCTCTCCGCTCCGAAAGAATCGATGCTCGATAAATTAAAGTTGATCCCCAAACTGGGCACGTTTGCCAGTTGGATACCCAAGGTTCGCTCCGGCAAAGGCATTTGCCAAGAGGTGATCCAGCTTGATCCCGACCTTTCTAAGATACCAGTGATCACTTGTTGGCCAAAGGACGGGGGACCTTTTGTAACCCTACCCGTGATTCATACCAAAGATCCCATTACCCAATCACGCAACGTGGGGATGTATCGGATGCAAGTCATCGGCCCGCAACTCACCGGTATGCATTGGCACAAGCACAAGGTCAGCGCCAAACATTTTTCCGAATACAAAAAACTCAATCAACGGATGCCCGTGGCCGTGGCCCTGGGGGGCGATCCAGTGTATGCGTACTCAGCTACCGCTCCGCTTCCCGAGAATGTGGATGAGTACATGCTCGCCGGATTTTTACGAAAAAAGAAAGTGGAGTTGGTGCGTTGCATCACCCAACCCGAGATCGAAGTGCCCGCTGATGCGGATTTTATCATCGAAGGATATGTTGACCCGCACGAAGAGTTGATCTGGGAGGGCCCGTTTGGCGACCACACTGGTTATTACTCGCTGCCCGATTGGTATCCCCGTTTTCACGTCACCGCCATCACACATCGGAAAAACGCCGTGTATCCGGCTACCATCGTGGGCATACCGCCTCAGGAAGATGCCTGGTTGGGAAAAGCCACCGAACGAATTTTTCTGGCCCCTATTAAAATGACCATGGTACCTGAAATCCTCGATATGGATATGCCCGTGGAAGGCGTATTTCATAATCTGGTCATTACCCAAATTCAAAAAGACTATGCCGGACAGGCCCAAAAAGTCATGAATGCAATGTGGGGAGCCGGACAAATGATGTTCAATAAAATTCTGGTACTGGCCGATCAAAACACCCGCATACAAGATTACCGAACGCTGGCACAAACCGTATTTCAACACCTGAACCCGGCTACCGATGTGGCCTTTGCCAGCGGTCCCATGGACGTACTCGACCATAGTTGCAGCAAACTAGGCTTTGGTGGGAAAATGAGCATCGATGGTACCGCCAAACACCCCGAGGAGCAGGCCGATGAGTACCGGCCCCGCCCCTTGATGAATTGGAATCAAGCCAAGCAAAACTTGAAATCCGATTTCCCTGAGATCGCGGCGATAAACGATCAATTGATCTCAGAAAATATTCCCGTGCTGCTGGTTGCCATCAAAAAAGATCGTCCGGGTCATTTTCGTTCCCTGCACAAAAAGATGGCTCAACGAAACGAACTGGGGGGCATCAAGATGGTGCTGTATGTGGAACATACGGTTGATCCGCTGGACCTATCCACCGCCCTTTGGCGTTTTTGCAACAACATGGATCCCAAACGAGATTCAGAATTGGTTCGGGTGGAGTCTGAAGATGGTTTTCATTACGATGCCTGTTTGGGATTGGATGGCACTCGAAAAACCAAAGAATTCGACGGATTTCACCGCGACTGGCCAAACATCATTGTCGCCAATGAAGAAACCATCCGCTCCGTGGATGCTAAGTGGGATTCGCTGGGAATCGGACCTTTTCTGCCTTCTCCTTCCCTGAAATTCAAGGGACAGATCTACGGTGAAGAGGCTGTTGTTTCCTGAGTTTTCCCCTTTTAGCGGTCGCTCGGTTGGTTTAGGATTTCTCCCCGGCAGACAGTAATTTTGCCGCACCCAAAATCCTGATCATGTCCAGATCCATTGCCTTTCGGGAAGCCCTGCGTGAAGCATTGAGTGAAGAGATGCGCCGCGACGAGCGTGTATTCCTGATGGGAGAGGAGGTTGCAGAATACAACGGTGCTTACAAGGTCAGCCAAGGCATGCTGGCAGAGTTTGGTCCCAAGCGTGTCATCGACACACCGATCGCTGAATTGGGTTTCACGGCCATTGGAGTTGGAGCGGCTCAAAACGGTCTTCGTCCCGTCGTTGAGTTCATGACCTGGAATTTCGCCGTACTGGCATTGGACCAAATACTGAATACGGCATCGAAGATGCTGGCTATGAGCGGCGGACAGATCACCTGTCCAATTGTATTTCGTGGCCCCAACGGCTCCGCGGGTCAGCTCGGCGCTCAACACTCCACCGCTTTCGAATCGCTTTATGCCAACATTCCAGGCATCAAAGTCATTTCACCTAGCAATGGCTACGATGCAAAGGGCTTGCTCAAGCAAGCCATACGTTTTGAAGAGGACCCCGTCGTATTCATGGAAAGCGAGCAGATGTATGGCGATAAATGCGAGGTGCCGACCGATGAATATTATATTGAGCTGGGAAAAGCCGATATCAAAAAGCAAGGACGGGATGTAACCATCGTTTCCTTCAATAAAATGATGAAGGTGGCACTGAGTGCCGCGGCCGAGTTGGAAAAAGAGGGGATCAGCGCCGAGGTGATCGACCTAAGAACCATACGTCCGCTGGATTGGATGACCATTTTGGAAAGTGTCAAAAAAACCAACCGATTGGTAATCGTGGAGGAGCAATGGCCTTTCGCCTCGATCTCTTCTGAGATCACGTACCGAATCCAAAAGGAGGGGTTTGATTACTTGGATGCACCGATCCGACGCATCACCGCCGCCGATGCTCCCTTGCATTATGCGCCAAACCTGGTCGCTGCTGCCTTGCCCGATACAAGCCGAACCGTTCGCCTGGTAAAGGAAGTAATGTATCAGGTAAAGCAGTTTGAATATTAACAGCTTACTTAAAACTGTTCGATCGAATTTCCGGTAGTTTTGACCCAAATTCAACCGATGCCTTTTAATCATTTTCTGACCGTTTATCTGATCAGTATTTTATTGGTGCTGTTGCCGGCACCGGGTCTGGCCCGGTTATTTGTAAAAGCCGGACTCCCCGCCTGGAAAGCCTACATCCCCTTTTATAATACCTGGTTGATTCAGCAATTGAATAACCGTCCAAAACACTGGGTTTTCTGGCAATTCATACCCATTATCGGCTGGTTCGTAACACCGGGCATTTACATCGAATTTGCCAAGGTATTCGGACGGTTCTCCGTAGGGGATCACATGGGTGCGAGTTTACTGGCACCTTTTTATTTTCCTTGGTTGGCCTACAAAAAACAGCCCGTTTTTATTGGTGCGGAAAAGGTGAAAAAGCACGTTAAAAAAAGTTGGCGGGAGTGGTACGATGCTGCCATTTTTGCGATCGTAGCCGCCACCCTGATCCGAACCTTTGTTTTTGAGGCGTACACCATTCCCTCAGGCTCTATGGAGAAAAGTCTGCTGGTAAACGATTTTCTATTTGTGAGCAAGTTCAGCTACGGTCCCCGAATCCCCAACACGCCCTTATCTTTTCCCTTCGTACACAATTATATGCCCTTTGGCTCCAGTAAAAAGTCATACCTATCCGCGGTGCAGATCCCTTACATCCGTTGGTTTCGTTCGCCCGTAGAGCGGTTGGATGCAGTGGTTTTTAATTTTCCTGCCGGCGATACGGTTATTAATAAGCCAGACTATCAGTCATTCCGGGAATTTCAAGGACTTTGCCGGGAATTGGGTAACGGGGATGTAGCCGCAGGCAGACAGTTCATTCTCCAGAATCCTGAAGAGTACCCCTTGGCGGTACATCCAGTGGATAAGACCGACAATTACATCAAACGCTGTGTCGCCATTGCCGGGGATACCTTGGAAATAAAATCAGGGGATGTTTACATAAACGGCAGCAAGCAAAAGCCGCCTCCCTTCTCGGTTATGGATTATGTAGCAACCACCGACGGCAGCGCTCCCCGAACCGACATACTGGAAACAGATTTTGGAATGGAACAAGGAGAAGATTTTTACCAAAGTGGACCCAATCAGGTTATTTTCCAAAATCTGCCGGCCCAAACGTTGGATAAGATTATAGCGGATAAGCTTTTCATACAAATACAGCCCCGCGTTATTCATCCCGATTTTATAGATTTTAAGCAATTGCCCAACCTGACCTTTCCGTACGACACCCTCCAGTACAGGTGGACCGTAGATTACTTCGGCCCAATCTGGATTCCTCAAAAAGGAGCGACCCTCACGTTAAATGCAAAAAATTATCCGCTCTATGAACGGGCCATTCGGGTCTATGAAAAAAACAACTTAGAACGTCAAGGCGATCGGTTTCTATTGAATGGCAAAGAGGTGACCACTTACACGTTTAAAATGGACTACTACTGGATGATGGGAGATAATCGGCATGGCTCTCAAGACTCTCGATTTTGGGGTTTTGTACCCGAGGATCGAATCGTGGGGAAGGCCTCGTTGATTTGGTTCAGCTGGGAGAATGGTCCGCGTTGGAAACGCCTGTTCCGTTTCGTGAAATAATATTCCTATCTTGTTCACGTGATCAACCAGATTTCGTTTCAATACGAAGCGTGGCCCGATGACAGCACGTTGTCCGTTGCCGATCGTGCTTTGCTTCAGGAAGCCCGTCAGGTTACCGCCCTTGCCTATGCACCATACTCCAATTTTTGGGTAGGGGCTGCAGCGCGGCTGGTTTCCGGCAACATCGTTCTGGGAACCAATCAGGAAAATGCTTCGTACCCCGTGGGTTCTTGTGCTGAACGTGTTTTGCTCGGTCATGCGGCCGTCCGCTTTCCGGAGGATCCCATCGAAACCCTGGCCATCAGCTATCATCCGAAGGATAAATCCAGCGCAGTACCCCTTTACCCCTGTGGCATGTGTCGACAGGTCTTACTGGAACACGAGATGCGCTTTCAGCGCCCCATCCGCCTGATCTTATCAGGAATGAGTGGACCGGTACACGTGGTAGACTCAGCCGAATCATTACTCCCCTTTGCCTTTACTGGGAAAGGACTGCGGAACTGACCGCAGTTTTTTACTACCTTACCCCTACAACCACAGAACATGAAAGCTGATAAGCGATCAACCCAGTCGCGTAGAAAATTTATTCGTCAAACAACACTAGCCGCTTCTGCATTTTTTATTCTTCCCCGTCACGTATTGGGAGGGGATTCATTCCACCCAGCGACAAATTAAATATAGCCGGTATTGGCGTTGGCGGAAAGGGAGCCGGCGATTTAATGGAGTTTGCAAAAAGTCCTTACGTCAATATCGTATCGCTTTGTGATGTGGATGATCGGCAGGCAGCCGGGGCAAGGAAAAAATATACGGGGGCCAGTTACTACCGAGATTTTCGTGTGATGTTGGATAAAGAAAAAAACACGATCGATGCCTGTTCCATCTCTACCCCGGATCATACACATGCAGTAGCAACCCTCGCCGCTATGCAACTGGGAAAACATGTCTTTACCCAAAAGCCCCTCACCCACAGCATCCATGAAGCCCGACAACTAACCGAAGCAGCCAATCGTTACAAGGTGGTTACTCAGATGGGCAACCAGGGGGGATCCGGTGACGGAGTCAGACAGGCAAAAGAAATGTACGAAGCCGGACTTATTGGAGAAGTAACAGAGGCCCATGCATGGACCAACCGACCTGTATGGCCGCAAGGAATTCCTACCCCTACGGGAAAATTTGATGTACCGACTGAATTGGACTGGAATCTTTGGCTCGGACCCGCTTCATTTATAGATTATAATCCGGCCTACCTGCCATTTAATTGGAGGGGATGGTGGGCATTTGGAACAGGCGCTTTAGGGGATATGGCTTGTCATGTCATGGATCCGATTTTTCGATTGCTTCCCATCCAATATCCGGATTCGGCCGAGTGCAGTGTGGCAACGATCTGGAAAGAGATGTGGAATGACACACAAAATCTGGATGCTTTTCCGCCTGCCACCATCGTTCATCTGAATTTTCCGCGAACCGATGGTCTCGGATCCATTAAAGTTTCCTGGCACGATGGAGGCCTGCTTCCCCCTCGCCCCGAAGAACTACTCCCGGGCGAGCCCTTCGGCAGTTGGGATGGAGGGGTGCTACTGGTGGGTTCCAAGGGAAAAATCTTGCTTGATTGTTACGGGGCAAATCCAAGGCTACTTCCCACCCTGCGTATGAAAGAGCTTGACTTGAAACCCACCACACCCCGGGTTGTAGAAGGGCATTACTTGCAGTGGGTAAACGCCTGTCGAGCTGGATTTGGAAAGGCCACCACCAGTTCCCCTTTTGAGTATGCGGGACCATTTACCGAGAGTATTCTTATCGGCAATTTGGCTATTCGAAGTTGGATGTTGAAGAACCCGGCGCTGAAAGGATGGGAGGATAAGTCTCTCGGCAGAAAAAAACTGATTTGGCATGCACGTTCTATGCGAGTAACCAATTTTGATCCCGCCAATCAGTTTGTTCAACGGGAATACCGGCCCGGCTGGTAAGTAGCCTTAAGGCAACCGCAACAGTTCACTTAATTGAGCGGCTAAAATCAAGTCGCCGCTTTCCTGTGCCTTTTGTGCTACTTTCCGCAGCCACCATTCAACCAGTTGTTTTGCGAAAAGGGGTTCAAAGAATGATTCCTCCAAAGGTTGATGAATTCGACGCATGTAGAGTTCAATCTCTGCTCGACCAAATAATTCACCTGTTTGTGGATCGAGATAAAAATCGATGCTGTCAATCCCTTTCTTCTCCCGGGATTTGATCACATTGGGTGAACCTAGTACAAAAATGCCCGGTACTGATAAGGCATAAAGAGAGAGGTCTAGTTTTTCTGCTAAAATCTGAATTAAGAGCCCTAAGCCAACTTGATTTCCTATTCGGTTCGTTAAAATATCGCCGATGAAATGGCTTGCAATTTTTTCCCGCGCCGAGTCGATACCCTTAAAGCGCTCATGCTCGAATAAAACTCGACTGAGTACATTCATCTGTTCCAGCGGCGTTAAGTATTGGTTGAGCTCCAACCACGCATTTCGTCGAAGCTGCTCCATTGATTGCCGAAGGATTTCAGTTCTGTCCTCCCGATGATAAAGCTGATCCAAAATCAATAAGCCTTCCCATAGGTCGGGACTGCTCTGTTGTCTCCAATATTGATAACGCTGGGCAATTTCTAGGTATTGTATCCGTCGAATAATCGATTCCACCCGAACCTGCTGGTCTGCTTGTTCCGCTGTTTCCCATACATGCTCGAGTTGAGGAATGGCACGGTAGCCGTATTGCACAATTCGATTGAAAACCGGCTCAAAAACATTTTCATCCGGGTCGTCCAATAAACGAATCAAGGCGAACAATTCCGGGTCGTTAACAGTTGGAACCATGCGCACAATATGCACTCGAAACACCAAACCACCTTTGGATTTCTATCCACAACTGTTGAAAAGCTATTTGCGCTTTTTCGGTGTGGCCTTTTTGGCAGATTTCTTGGAAGTCGACTTAGACGCGGTTTTTACGGATGCAGTTTTGGTGGCGGCAGATTTCTTGGCGGGGGACTTTGTCTTTTGCTTGGACTTGAATGCTCCCGGTATAGCCGCCTCAATGAATGATTTCACCTCCTCGAGCGTAAAAGCAGCGGCTTCCTCCGCGGAATAACGGTTGTTGTCTGCTTTCTTGGGGACGGGAATGACTTTCTTTCCGTATTTGATCAGCGGTCCCCAGCGACCATTTTCTAAATTGATCTTCTCCTCGGGCCACCGTTGAATGTATCGATTCTCCTCTTTCTTGATCTTCGCTTCGATGAGTTCATGCATCTCGGCGGCCGATAGCTTTTGAAAAATATATTTCTTAGGAACGTTGATGAACAGTCCGTCCCATTTCAAGTAAGGGCCGAATCGCCCGGTGCCTTTGGTGATCGGTTTCTGTTGGAATTCACCCACCGGTGCATCTGCTTTCTGTTTGTCCTGAATGACCTTGATAGCAGCTGTTAAGTCAACCTGCGATAGATCCGTACCCTTCGGAAGCGAAATGAAATCTTCCCCCCATTTGACATAGGGGCCAAACCTTCCTACATTGACCAACACATCTTTTTCCTCATATTGTCCCATTACGCCTTGTGCTCCAAATAAATTCAAGGCTTCTTCGAAGCTGATGGTTTCGATGCTTTGTCCGGTTGGTATCTTGGCAAAACGGGGTTTCTCTTCCTCTTCTGCACTTCCGATCTGGATCATTGCTCCATAGCGACCCATCCGGGCAACGACCGGTTTGCCGGATTTGGGATCGGTGCCCAATACCCGCTCGCCCTTGATCCGCTCAGCGGTCTCAATGGTCTGCTCCACTTCTTTCTTGAAAGGCTGATAAAACTCCTGGATCATCTTGCTCCACTTCCGTTTTCCTTCAGCCACTTCATCGAATTCATTCTCAATGGAGGCCGTAAACCCGTAATCCATGATCTGATGGAAATACTGTTTAAGAAAATCCGTGACCACCAGTCCCAGATCCGAAGGAAAGAGCTTCGATTTCTCCGTACCAGTGTTCTCAAATTCAGTAACCGTGGTCAGTTTATCTTTTTTCAAGGTCAACACCTGATAGGCACGTTGTATTCCTTCCTTGTCACGCTTCTCCACATATCCTCGTTTCAGGATGGTGGAGATCGTGGGGGCATAGGTAGAGGGGCGGCCGATACCGAGTTGCTCTAATTTTTTTACCAGGGACGCCTCGGTGTAGCGGGGGAGGGGGCGCGAAAAACGCTCCACCGCCTGCAGTTGCGTGAGGGTGAGCGATTGACCTTTTTTCATCGGCGGCAAAATTCCATCCGGACGATCCTCGCTTTCCTCTTCGTCTTTGCCTTCCATATATACTTTCAAAAATCCATCGAATTTCAATACCTCTCCGGTAGCCGACAGCGATTCTTTGTTGGTAGAGATCTCAATGTCAACCGATGTTTTTTCCAGTTCCGCATCCGCCATCTGACATGCCATGGTGCGTTTCCAAATCAATTCATAAAGCCGGGCCCACTCGGCTTCGGCAACCCGGGGGGTGCTCATGTAAGTGGGACGAATGGCCTCATGCGCCTCCTGTGCGCTTTCATTCTTGTTATTGTATCTCCGGAATTGATGATACCGTTCCCCGTACATCGTCTTTACGGTCTGTGAAATATCAGCCAGGGCCGTCTTGCTCAAGTTTACGCTGTCGGTACGCATGTATGTGATGTATCCATTCTCATACAACCGCTGCGCGATTTGCATGGTGCGCGAAACACTGTACCCCAGCTTTCGAGAGGCCTCCTGCTGTAAAGTAGAGGTCGTAAAGGGTGGGGCAGGAGAGCGCTTACCAGGCTTGACCTGGATATCGGTTACCTGATAAGAGGCGCCTTTACAACTTTCTAAGAATTTTTCCGCGGTACGCGCCGAGGGCTGTTTTTTCCCCTCCGCCGTGAACGCGATCATTCTTTTTTCTGCATCCGGGGCTTGAAAACTACCCTCGATCTTAAACTGACTCTCCGCCAGAAAGGCATTGATCTCCCGCTCTCTCTCCGCGATCAACCGCACCGCAACACTCTGCACGCGACCAGCACTGAGGTTGTTTCGCATGCTCATTTTCCGCCAGAGTACCGGACTCAATTCAAATCCCACAATGCGATCCAATACGCGACGCGCCTGTTGGGCCATTACCAAATTCATATCTACCCGACGCGGATTCGCTACGGCTGCCTGAATCGCCGGCTTGGTGATTTCATGAAATACAATCCGCTTGGTGGTTTTTGGATTCAACCCCAATACTTCACATAAATGCCAACTGATGGCCTCCCCCTCACGGTCCTCATCCGTTGCCAGCCAGACCTCCTTAGATTTCTTGGCAAGTGATCTTAATTCACCAACCACTTTTTCCTTGTCGGCCGATACAATATAACGGGGCTCAAACTGTTTGTCGACATCAATACCCATGCCGGCCTTTTCCAGATCACGGATGTGTCCAAAACAACTTTTTACCTGAAAATCAGTGCCTAATATCTTCTCGATGGTTTTGGCTTTAGCCGGACTCTCAACGATCAATAAGTTTTTAGCCATGGGGGACTTTGTAGTAAAAAAACCGCGTTTACGCGGTCGCAAGTTAGAGCAAGATTAGGAAATTTTCCACCAACGGGAATTTTCTCGCGTTTTCGGATGAAATCTTTGCAGGCTAAAACCCGATCAATCTACTGGATTTCAGACTGCTCCAAACCCGTTTGGCCCAATGAAAATAGTCAATCCCGGAAGGATGCAACCCATCTGTGGTGATCAGCTCCGGACGGTTCTTCGCCTCCCGGGTAAGGTCTGTAATATATATATAATGTATGCCCGCCCGTTCGCAAATCGACTTCTTCTCCTCGTTGAATAGATCAATCTGCCGAGATATTTCCTCCCGATCCCGATCTGCCGCAAAAGGCGTAATGCCCCAATCTGGGATCGACAAGACCCGAATCCGTTCCGGATTATTTCCGGCATAATGTACGGCCCGCTTCAAGAGATCCTGAAATTGAACAGCGAATTCGGAAACCGAGCGGCCCCGGTATTGATTGTTCACACCGATCAGTAAGGTTACCAGGTCTTGATCACAGGCGATCGGATCGATCTTTTCCGCTTCCTCAATCGCGCGGATCAACTCGTCGGTGGTCCACCCCGTTTTCGCGATCACCCGCCACTGCTCCACCGGGTGACCGGCGGACCGAAGAAGCGAAACCAACTGTCCCGGAAAACTTTCTTCCGTCCGAACGGCCTCTCCGATGGTGTAGGAATCGCCAAGCGCCAGGTATTTTTGGATGGGGTTCATTTGACAGCGTAGCCGGAAGTTAAAAAATCAACGATTTCCCGGCAAACTTCTGCATCGCGGTAAATGCGCCGATGTCCCAGTCCCGCTGTGATACGAAACCGCACCTGCCCCGAAATGCTTTGTTGTGTAGGCAAAATATCCGCATACGGGGTTACGTCATCTTGTTGATCGTGTATCCAAAGGATCGGGTTGTTCAGCCCGCCGACCACACGGTTAACGGAGAACCAATCGATGGTTCTTCCGCTTCTTTTTTTAATGGCCTCTCCGATGCGCGTCATGATACGGGGGGACAATCGCAAAGTGGATTGCAGTTGCTTCAAGGCCGATCGGGTTTCGGTAGCGGGAGCAATCAATACAACCCGGTCACTTGTACGGGGCGGTTGCTCCTCCAATGCCAGGCAAAGGGACAAACCGCCAAACGAATGGGCAACATATCCGTCAAAAGGTCCCCACTGCTGCCGTATCTCCTGAATGAATTTTCGGTATCGGAGTGAGTGGATCTGTTTGCCTTCACTATCTCCGTGAGCAGGGGCATCGAATGCGATTACTTCCGTCTCTTTGTTAACCAAGGGCTCGATCAAGTGCGCGAAGTTTCGGGCAGAAGAAGAAAAGCCATGCAGGATCAAAATCCGCTTTTTCCCACCCGCGTTCCATCGCCAACCCACACAAGTATCGCCCGATTCTTGCCAGCTCAGGCGCTCTGCCCGTTCAAAAACCGGAGGCAAT
Organism: Bacteroidota bacterium; assembly: GCA_016868775.1. GTDB lineage: Bacteria > Bacteroidota > Bacteroidia > Chitinophagales > Chitinophagaceae > JJ008. The sequence continues at coordinate 213,540 of VGFT01000002.1, forward strand.
GGTTTTTGATTACGTGCCTGTGGGGTGATAAATAGGGTGAAGGCTTGCTTAGCAGCCCAACCCGGCCAGAGCCAGGTACCCAGCCGAAACCAGATCTGATAAAAGGTTAACACGGCGCAAAGTTACCATCCCTGCAACCATTTAACCGATGCATTGTTTTTGTACTTTTGCGGCCCGCGACTACCAATCTTTTATTATGTACAAGATCACCTATCAATTTGAGCAGCCCGGTTTGGAACCCCGGATCTTATCGGGCGTGGAACCCGGACAAAGTTTGCTGGAAGTAGCGCTCAAAAACGATATCGAACTGCATCACAACTGCGGAGGTGTTTGTGCCTGCAGTACCTGCCATCTCTATGTTCAACAAGGTGAAAAACACCTGGAGGAATTGAGTGATAAGGAAGAAGACTTTATTGACCGTGCGGTCAACCCTCGCCTCAAATCCCGCCTGGGCTGTCAATGCCTGTTGCTGGAAGGCTCCGGAGAGATTGTCGTTACCTTGCCCGATCAAACCCAATTCTTGGGTGAATAAAAAAATCCTATGGCACATTTTGAACCACCCATACATTGGTCCGATCACGAAGACATCGCCCTCAAACTCTATGAGCGTTTTGGCGACGAATTCAACGAAGGCAAAATTTATCGCATTCGGTTCACCGACTTGCTCGAATGGGTATTGCAAATTCCCGGTTTTGCCGGTACCCGCGAGCAAAGCACAGAGGGACACCTGGAGATGATCCAGAGTGCCTGGGTCTACGAGTGGCGCGACAACCAACCCTAACTCCGCCCCCTTCTGTATCTTTAGCTCCAGTATGATGAGCCCTGCCCAGCCCGTAGCCTTTGCGCTGATTCGCCATTTCATTTTTGATATCGATGGCGTGTTGACCGATGGAACAGTCTATGTCATGCCAGGTGGTGAACAGGTCCGTCGCATGAACATCAAAGACGGCTATGCTATTCAATTGGCTGATAAAATGGGCTATTCCCTGCTGATCGTGTCCGGAAGTGCTCCTTCAGCAGTGGCCGATCGGTTGGGTAAACTTGGACTCGACGCGATACATTTCTCCGTTTCCGATAAAGCAGACTTTATTTCAACCCACATGCAACAAGCGTGTTGGGATCCCAAACACACACTATACATGGGCGATGACCTGCCCGATCTTTCGGCTATGATGGTGGTGGGACTATCCGCTTGTCCATCCGACGCCGCAAGCGAGCTTCGCGCGGTAGCCAATTACATCTCTCCCTACGGAGGCGGGAGGGGATGCGTGCGCGATGTGATCGAACAAGTACTACGATCCAATAATCATTGGATTCATTCTTCCGACATCCGATCCCGTTAAGCCATGGCACTCTTTCCCGCTTTTTTACGATTGATTCGATGGCCCAACCTGATCTTTATCGCCGTCACCCAATGGCTGGTGTACACGTGCCTGTACCAACCTTTGATCGCGCCTTCCCTTTCCGTTTATAATGGAAATCTGATTCTCTGGATCCTGGCCTCAGTCTTCATCGCCGCCGCCGGATACGTGATCAATGATTATTTTGACATCAACATCGATGAGGTAAATCGGCCGGACCGACAGGTGGTAGACAAGATCATATGCCGACGATGGGCCATGCTCTGGCACCTGATCCTGAGTGTACTTGGGCTGGCCCTGACGGCCCTGGCAGTGAATTGGAGCGCGCATGCCTACCTGTTTTTTGCGAACCTGGGATGCGTCTTCGCCCTTTGGTTTTATTCTACCCGGCTGAAAAAAACGTTGCTGATTGGAAACATCTTGATTGCGCTGCTGACCAGTTGGACGATCTGGGTGATTTATTTGTCGCGCTTCAGTTCGGTAGAACTCTTCGATCATCCTGATGAGGCACAACAGAAGTTCACGCGTATAGTTATTCAATATGCTAGCTTTTCGTTTGTCATTACCCTCATCCGCGAGGCCGTAAAAGACATGGAAGACCGAATCGGAGATGCCAAAGCCGGATGCCGTACGATGCCGATCGTATGGGGATTTCCGGCTGCTAAAGTTTATACGGGCGTGTGGTCCGTTGTACTGCTGGGAAGTTTGATGGTCGTACACACCTATGTATTGCCCTTCGGATGGTGGTTCGCTTCTTTATATGCACTCATCACGCTTATATCTCCGCTGGTCATCTTCCTCTCAAAATTAATCTCTGCGAATCAACCGGCTGATTTTACTGAATTGAGCCGCATCCTAAAATGGGTGATGCTCTCCGGTATTTTATCTCTCATCTTTTTTTACATCCTGTTATGACCCCGATCCTGCTGGCCTCCGGTTCGCCCCGACGAAAACAGCTCTTAGAATGGGCGGAGATCCCGTTTCGGGTACATGTGTCAAACACGCCGGAAGATTTTCCACCCGAATTGACGGTGGAGGAGATTCCGGTATTCATTGCTCGAAAAAAAGCAGTCGCCGTACAAACTGAAACGGCCACCGATGAGATCGTGCTCGCAGCCGATACCATCGTCGTTTTGGGCGAACACATGCTTGGAAAACCCGTACACCGCGAAGAAGCCATTAGCATGCTGCTGGCATTGCAAGGCACTCGTCATGAAGTCATCACAGGGGTGGTCCTGCGACAAAACGAAAGAGAATTATCTTTCTTCGATCGAACCCAAGTCGATTTTCACCCGCTCACTGAAACCGAGATCGAACATTATGTCGATCAGTACAAACCCTATGATAAAGCCGGTGCCTATGCTATCCAAGAATGGATCGGAGTCGTAGGCATAAGATCGGTGGAGGGTGATTTTTATAATGTAATGGGACTTCCCGTCAGCCGAGTAGTCAGCGCCTTGAAAGAATTTTCTCGTTTTTAAGTGTTGATTTTCCCCGGGATAATTCAATGGGCCTGAATAGGTTTGTTTTTTTTATTCCCATGCGATAAAGATGGTTGCAGTCCCTTTGGGGAAAACAAGATTGGAATGGCTGGCCGCTTCATACCTATCAGGGACAGTCGATTCGCGTCCTACATCCGGGTAAATGGAACAACGACCAAGGCCCCGATTTTATTGGGGCGCAGATCTTTATTGATCAGGTGCTCTGGGTCGGCTGTGTAGAGATACATGTGCAAACGGCAGATTGGTTTCGTCATCATCATGCCGATCCCAATTATTCCCCCGTTATCCTGCACGTGGTTTGGATGCAAGTTCCCTTGCATCCGGATATTCCCACGTTGGAACTCTCTCGTTACCTGACCATCCCTATACTCAAACAAACATTGATCCACCTGGGTGATATCAATGAACTCGCCTGCCATAAAGTGATGAAACCTGTACGGAGTGAAGCATGGGTTGTCTGGCGCAGTCATTTGCTCTCGATCCGTCAACATCGAAAAATGAGTCAATTGTGTAGCGGGGTCACCTCGTTTCGCCGTGCCCTGGCAAGGCAACTGGGCGCCTGGGTGAACCGGGAGGTATTTGAAAGCATCGATGCATCGATTTCCGAGGAATTGCTGGAGTCGGTTCGGGACAATCCGGCCGATCTTACTTCTCTATATCTGGGTCAGACCGGGTTGCTGGATGGCGGACTTACGGAAGAATACCTGCTGGATTTGCAAGCACGGTATCAGCAGATCCGGCAAAGACATGCTCTTAATCCCCCATACAGAAGCTTGCTCTGGATGCGGATCCGTCCGGCAGCTGCGCCTATGATTCGCTTGGCACAGCTAGCCACTCTAATACATGAGGGTTGGCACGAACCGAATCGCTGGGCGCACGACTCATTCTTACAAATTGTCTCGCAGTGGAGGCACACGAAAATGGACGAATATTGATGCAGGGGAGAAACATCCTTTTTCAGTTCTCAACTGATCGAGAACTTGTTGATTAATCTTTGGTCCTACCAACCCGGACGATCTTTATCCGAAACCGAACAAGCGCTCCATTCTTTTTCGTTTGAAGACAACCGAATCACCCGGCTTTATGTGGGGTTAGAACTCACCAGCCCAACTGCAGCCGATTCACAAGCCCTGTTGGAACTGATTCAGTCGTATTGTCAATCCGCCCGGTGTAAAGACTGCTCGCTAGCCAAGTGCTGGATTCAGGACCAAATACCCCAGTCGACCTGAACCTGGATATCGGGATGAAGGCTGTGCCTAACCGGACAGGTATCTCCAATTTTCTTTAGGAGTTCAATGGTCTTTGGCTCGATATTTTGCAATGCTTCTGGGATCTCAAAGGTTAATTCGATTCCCTGGATCCGTCGGGGATTGGATGCCATGGTTTTTCGCACGCCCACCTGAATCCCCTCCAGATCAAAACCCATCGACCTGGCTTTGATGCCCATGACCGTAAGCATGCAGCTGGCTAAACTGGTAGCCGTCAGGTCGGTAGGGGAGAACCGTTCCCCTTTTCCGTGATTATCGGTAGGGGCATCGGTTTCCAAGACCGATTGACTGGCAGAGTGGGTACAAAGCATACGCAATTGCCCTTTGTATTCAACCTTAGAAGTCATGAGCTGGTTTTTTGTAAATTTACAGCTGATCCCCTGCATATGCGTATTACCTCGTTACTCCTATTCGTGTTTTTTGGTTTGTGTTCGTCCACATGGGCCCAAAAACCCCTCACCAAGCAGGAAGAGCGAAAACAACGCATCAACCAACTCATCCGTCAGGCTGAGGAAGGAACCTTGGTGTATAATCACCATCATATTTTCGGGATCCAGGTGCGCAGTTTGGGTTATGGGATGTTCTATGAATATGGGCGAATGAAAAATCCACGTAAAACCAACATTTTTCGGCTCGATCTCACCGAGATCAAGGATCGAAAAGAGGATAAGGTCCAAAACACCGCCAACGGATTTATCTTTTTTGGGAATCCGTACATATATGGAAAGGTCAATAATTTTTATCAAGCCAATCTCGGTTTCGGGCAGCAAGTGGTACACGGACAAAAGGGAAATAAGAACGGTGTGTCGGTAACGGGGGTGTATTCCGGCGGATTGGCCCTTGGATTGCTTCGTCCCTATTACCTTCAAATCATCGATCCGGTAATCAATCAGGAGAAATTCATCAAGTACTCGGCAGCCGACAGTGCTTTGTTTTTAGGAAATACCATCTTGGGAGGAGGGGGACTTAGCAAAGGATGGAATGAGATGAAGTTTCGTCCCGGACTCTTTGCCCGCACCGCCCTCCGGTTCGATTATGGCCGTTTTAATGAAGCTGTTTCCGGTATCGAATTGGGTGTAACCGCAGAGTACTATACCCAGAAAATTTCTATCATCGCCGGTCCGCACGACCGCCAATTCTTCTTCCAAGGCTATATTGCCCTACTGTTTGGCAGACGGAAATAAGCGAGTTAATTTCGCATCATGACCGAGCTACCCGTCGAACCCGCCGAATCTCCCAGAAATAAAAAACCGGATTGGCTTCGTGTAAAACTTCCCATCGGGGAGAATTACAAACACGTGCGGGGGTTAGTTGATACCCACAAACTCCATACGATTTGTGAGAGCGGAAATTGTCCAAATATGGGCGAATGCTGGGGTGCCGGTACGGCTACCTTTATGATCCTTGGGAACATCTGTACACGGAGTTGCGGCTTTTGTTCGGTGGCAACTGGCCGCCCACTGGCTGTTGATTGGGATGAGCCCCAACGCGTGGCAGAAGCCATTCACCTGATGAAAGTCAAACACGCGGTGATCACTTCGGTTGACCGGGATGAACTCCCCGACGGCGGATCCACGGTTTGGCACAACACCATTCGCGCGGTCAAACAACTCAACCCCGATACTACCCTCGAAACCCTGATCCCCGATTTCAAAGGAAAGAAAGAAGATATCCAACGCATCATCGAAGCGGCGCCTGAAGTCGTCTCACATAACATCGAAACCGTTGAGCGGCTGACTCGACAGGTTCGTATACAGGCCAAGTACTGGCGCAGTATGGAAGTGATCCGCACCCTCAAAGAAGGAGGCATGCGCACAAAGAGTGGGGTCATGCTCGGACTGGGCGAAGCGTCAGAAGAAGTACAGCAAACACTGCGCGACCTTAAAGAAAATGGTTGTGATGTGGTTACGATCGGACAGTACCTGCAACCCACTAAAAAACATTTACCGGTGCACCGGTTTGTGCATCCGGATGAATTTGCTTTTTACCGCGACTATGGTTATGAGATCGGACTGGATTATGTGGAAAGTGGTCCGCTGGTACGCTCTTCTTACCACAGCGAAAAACACGTGATTCCGAACTATGGTCGCGATCAGTGGCTCGCTCAAAAACAATCCTGATTTGAAAAAGCTCCTCTTTATTTTGATTGCTCTCCCATTGATCGGCCATGCGCAGTGGAACTGGCAATTGGTCAATGCCCACTATGGAGAGCTGCCCCCATCGGTAGAGGTGTATCGCACGAACGATTCAATCGCCGGAAAACCCAACATCGCTTATTATGTGAAAGCCAATCTCTCGGATGCGATCTTGGAATTTAGGTCCGACACGACTTACAAACGTCGCTTTACACCCGATCAGTTTTACCAAAAGCTATCCGCCCCCTTAGTGATCCTGAATACCAGCTTCTTTTCGTTTACGACGCATCAGAACTTGAATATGATGATGGATCAAGGAAAGATGACTGCTTACAACTTTCATACGATTCCTGGGAAAGGCAAAGACACCTTGAAATACCGACATCCGCTCGTGGCCACGCTGGGGATCTCCCCAAAAGGCATGGCCGATGTAGCCTGGACCTTTACAGACTCAACCAAATCCGTTCCCTGGGCCAGCCAAACACCCATGCCACTTATCCTTAATGAATCCATTCGGTTTACCCACCGCGAGGTAATGGCACCTCTGGAAAAATGGAAGATGCAAACAGCGGTTTCAGGCGGACCGGTACTGGTTCAAAATGGTCAAGTACAGGTCACCAACAACGAGGAGTGGAAATTTGCAGGCAAGGCGATCGATGATCGTCACCCTCGTTCCGCCATGGGTTACACCGCTGATGGTCAGTTAATCCTGCTGGTTATCGAAGGAAGATATCCCGGCAAAGCAGAAGGGGCCACGCTGACACAAACAGCCGAGATGCTGGCTTCGCTGGGTTGTGTCGAAGGGTTGAATTTGGACGGTGGTGGAAGCAGTTGCATGCTGGTAAATGGGAAAGAGACCATCCAGCCCTCCGATAAAGAAGGCCAGCGGGCCGTCCCCGGAGTATTCTATATCCGCCGTAAAAAAAATTGATCAGGCTTCCCAGATCAGTGCACTGGCACCCAGGATCGCGGCATCGGCTTCTTTCAGCTCACTGAACATCAACTTCACCTTATTCTTGAATACTTGCACCAGGTTCGCTTCCATCGCCTGACGCGTAGGATTTAGGATCATATCTCCGGCTTTCGTTACACCGCCAAATAGAACGATCCCCTCGGGAGAGGAGAACATCACGAAATTGGCCAAGGCCTCTCCCAACAATTGTCCGGTAAAAGCGAAGACTTCCTGTGCGATCTTGTCGCCCTTCACGGCGGCATCGAAGACGGACTGACTGGTGATATCCTCCGGCTTTAACTCCCGCATCAGACTGGGTGTATCGGATTGATTGGCCAACATTTCCAGTGCGGTTTCCCGCATACCGGTTGCAGAGGCATAGGCTTCCAGCGGACCCCGAATACCGGTTCCTTTGTGTAGTCGACCGCCCGGTCGAATAATAGTATGTCCCAACTCTCCGGCAAAGCCGTCGTGCCCGAGCACAATTTTTCCATCGATCACAATGCCACTACCCACGCCGGTACCCAAGGTGATGGTAATAAAATGTTTCATTCCCCGAGCGGCACCATACATCATTTCTCCCATTGCTGCTGCATTGGCATCGTTGGTGAGTTTGACCCGCATTCCAAACCGATCGGATATCATGCTGGCAAACGGAATGATGCCCCGCCATTTCAAGTTTGCGGCATACTCGATGTTGCCCGTATAGAAATTTCCGTTTGGGGCACCCACTCCGATGCCGGCGAATTTTTCTTTTCCGCCGGCCCGCTCAATCATGGGTTTGATCTTCGTGAAAAGATCCTCGATAAAATCCTGGGGAGTGGACTTATCGTTTGTTAGGGTTCGGCCCTGCTCCAGGATGTGTCCGTTGCGGTCAACCACCCCAAACTTGGTGTTGGTGCCGCCGATGTCGATACCAATTGCGAGATCTGCCATGCTGTTGTTTCTTTCTTTCTTTTCGAATTAATGTCCACCACTCGTGCTGGCCGATTCATAATCAATCCCTTGCTTTTGCAAGATCCCTTTCACCAAGTATGCGAAAAGTGCCAGGTAAGCAAAGCAGAGGATCGCGATGAAAAAGGATTGATGAATACCAATGATATCGGCGAATTTACCCTGCACCGGCGGGATGACGGCACCCCCGAGAATCATCATGATCAGAAAAGCAGATCCTTGCGTGGTGTATTTGCCCAGTCCGGCTACGGAAAGCGCAAAGATCGACGGCCACATGATGGAGCAGGCCAGTCCGCCACTCAAGAATGCATAGATGGAAACGGTTCCGGCAGTGAGTATTCCCACCGTCATCGCCACCACGCCAAACAAACTAAAGAGGAGCAAGGTGCGAGCGGGATTGCTGCAGCTGAGGAAGAAGGTTCCGATCTGCAGCAGTACGCATACGATATACCAGTAGAGAATTTGAATGTCGTGCCCCGCAAGTTTGGTCAGCAGCAAAACCACTCCAAAGGCAACGAGAGGCGTAATGAAGGTGAACAATCTTTTACGGTCCTCACTGAGGTTAAAGGCACCCACGGCGCCGGCCCAGCGACCGATCATCAGACTTCCCCAATACATCGCGATGAAGGGGGCGATCTCGGACGATTTATAGCTTCCGAACGCTGGTTGTTTCAATAACTCCCCCAAGTTGCTTCCGATGGCAACTTCTACCCCCACATACACGAAGATTCCCAGCATGCCCAACACCAATTGTGGGTATTGCATGGCGCCCCAGCCTTCTTTTTGTTTTGATGCGATGCTGTTGCACAGCGGTAGTCCGATTACGATCACCGCCAGGGCGAGTAGGAGCCAGGTCAGTCGCTGGCGTTCCAGCGGACCTTTGATGGCACCGATCTCATCGCTTTGACGGCTAAAGGTTTTTTTTATGTCCTCGATCTTGGTATAGATGGCGGCTCGGTCTGCCCCGGTCTGTTTGAGGGCTTCGCATTCCAGTTGATTGATCTCGGCCTTTTTCTCTTTGTAAATGGCTTCGATCTGCTCGATCTTTTGTACCCCTTCGGAGCGGTAGGAAGAAAAGACGGGAATGAATGTAATGATCAGCAGCCCGGTTATGATCAACATGGCCCGGAAAGCACGACTAGCTTTTTCCGGTTTTTCCGGATTGATGCCTGCGGGCACTTTTTTGCTGGTTCCAAACAACGTTGCAGCTGCAACAAACAGAATCCCCACAAAAATATACAGACCGATCACCTTGCTCAGCGGCAGATGTTGAATCTCATAATCACAAACTGAGCTGGCGCTACCAAACAGGGCCAGGGCAACAACCAGGGGGCCAATGGTGGTACCCAGCGAGTTTACGCCGCCCCCCAGATTTACACGCGTATCACCTGTTGCGGGATCGCCCAGTGAAATGGCAAAGGGCTGTGCACCGGTTTGTTGGATCGAAAAACCAAGTGCCACGATGAACAGTCCAATAAGCATTCCAATAAAAGTGTTGCCGTTCACGGCCAGGATCATGGCTCCGGCGCCGAGAGCGGAGAAGAGCAGTCCATAGATGATGCTTTTCTTATAACCCCATTTGCCGACCAGGTCTTGTCCGCCGAATATTCCATAGGCAAACAAGAACAATGCTCCGATATAATAGGCCAAGTAGAAAGCAAAATCGATCAACTGGCTTTGGAATTGGTCGAGGTGGAAATAATTTTTACAAAAGGGAATGAAGACCGAGTTGCCGGCGGCAATGAATCCCCAGAAGAAGAAAACGGTGACCAGGGTGCTGAGGGCCCCGTAGTTGGTGGGTTGTTTGGGTTGGCTCATGGAGCGGACGTTTGGTTGGTAGGTGGACAAAATAGGAAAAAAATCCCATGCCCTTCATGGAGCTGGATGTTTTCATCAGTTTGTTTATATTTATTTGTAATTTATGGAAATCTTACATGTATCCGCAGAGTGTTATCCCATGGCAAAAGCCGGGGGATTGGGGGATGTCTTGGGTGCATTACCCAAATACCAGGAGCGGGCCGGGCATATCGCTAAAGTAGTGGTGCCCATGTACCGCACCCGTTATCTGTACAAGAAAGAATGGGAACTGGTTCATGAAGGACACCAGCAATTGGGCAGTTATTCCTTTCCCTACAGCGTGATCCGGGAACGTTCTCGGGAGTTGGGTTTCGACCTTTATTTAGTGGATGTGAATGAGCTGCTTGACCGTCCGAATATCTACGGGTACGACGACGATCCGCAACGCTTCTTGGCCTTTCAGGTTTGTGTGCTGGATTGGGTGAACAGTTGGAAGCATCGCCCCGATATCATTCATGTGCACGACCATCACACAGGTCTGATTCCTTTTTTTATGAAATATGCGCATGCGTTTCGGGATCGGTTACACGATATTCCCTCTGTCTTTACCATCCACAATGCGCAATACCAAGGATGGCTGGGTTGGCAACACCGTGAGTGGCTGCCGCCGCACGACGAGTGGAAGTCGGGTTTGCTCGAATGGGCCGATCAGATCAATCCCCTGGCTGCTGCGATCAAATCGGCTTGGGTAGTGACAACCGTCAGCCCCAGTTACCTCGACGAACTTCGCCACCAGGCCAATGGATTAGAAAAACTGTTTGAGTATGAAAAAGGAAAATGCCGGGGTATTCTGAACGGCATCGATGCGGAGGTGTGGGATCCGCAGTCCGATCCTTTATTAATCAAGAATTACTCGAAGGAAGATCCGTTTCTCGGGAAATTGGCAAATAAGGAGAGCTTGTGTCGACAATTCGGATTGGATGCATCCAAGCCGTTGCTTACTTACATTGGACGACTGGTTCATGAAAAAGCGGCCGATCTGTTGCCGGAGGCGTTTTATCAATGCCTGCATCATTACCAGGCTCGCGTAAGCATTTTATTGCTCGGAAGCGGAGACCCGCGTTTGCAGTCGACTTTTCAGGAGATGGCGCATCGTCACAAGGGACTGTTCGGTGCCTATATCGGGTATTATGAAGAGCTAAGTCACCGTATATACGCGGGGGCTGATTTTTTGTTGATGCCCAGCCGCGTCGAGCCCTGCGGCCTGAATCAGTTTTATGCCATGCGTTATGGTACCCTTCCCTTGGTTCGAAATACAGGTGGTCTGAGGGATACGGTGGTGGATATGGGTGATCTGAACGGATTTGGAATCCGGTTTGACCAGGCAAGCGTGGGAGATATCGTATATTCGGTAGGCAGGGCCTTGGACCTTTATGAGCAAGATCCGGGTCATATGCAATCGATGCAGCGGCATATGATGGGGTTTGATCATTCTTGGGACCGATCCGCCGTTGAATATTTGGAGCTCTATCAATCGATTCGATAAGTTATGGCCATTCGTACCATCTCCAATTCAAACGAGATCCTCTGTGTGATATTGGGAGGAGGAGCCGGCTCTCGTTTGTATCCGCTGACTTCCAGTCGTTCCAAGCCCGCCGTACCCATCGCGGGCAAGTACCGATTGGTCGACATTCCCATTTCCAACTGTTTGAACAACGGCATTGGCCGCATGTTTGTGCTGACGCAATTCAATTCCGCCTCCCTGAACCGACACATTAAGAATACGTATCATTTCAGTGCGTTCAGCAAGGCCTTTGTGGATATTTTGGCCGCGGAGCAGACACCCGATAATCCCACCTGGTATCAAGGAACCGCCGATGCGGTGCGACAAGGACTTCGTCACATCGAGCCCTTTGAAAGTGAATACGTACTGATCCTTTCCGGCGATCAGCTCTATCAAATAGATTTCGTGGAGATGCTGGAAAATCATAAAAAGTTGGGGGCAGCGATTTCCATCGCAACCATTCCGGTAGGGGAGCGGGAGGCACCCGAGTTTGGCATCCTGAAAAGCAAAGAGGGACTCATCACTTCTTTTATCGAGAAACCAAATAAAGAATTATTGCCCGATTGGGTCAGCGATACCGGAGAGGAGATTAAAGCAAGCGGACGAAATTACTTGGCCTCGATGGGTATCTATATTTTCAACCGCGCCCTGCTGTTCGATCTGTTGCAGCATGAGTTTTTACAGTCAACCGATTTTGGGAAGGAGATCATCCCGCAATCGATCCAGCAATTCAAGGTGGCCAGTTACCAATACTCCGGATACTGGACCGACATTGGGAATACCCGTTCTTTTTTTGAAGCCAATTTGGAATTGACCAAGGACCTTCCGGCTTTTGATTTGTTTGACAGCGATCGGACCATCTATACCCGTCCCCGTATGCTCCCCCCGGCCAAGGTCAGCGGTACCACCCTCGAAAAGGTTTTAGTGGCAGAGGGGTGCATTATTCACGCCTCCCGACTGGAATACTCCGTGATCGGAATACGAAGCCGGATTGGTCACGGTACCACCATTGTACACTCTTACCTGATGGGGAGTGATTACTATGAAACCCTGGAAGAAATTGAAATGGCTGCAAAGGATGCTACTCCTGCGCTGGGGGTGGGGGAGCGCTGTTACATCCGCAATGCTATATTGGACAAAAATGTTCGCATCGGCAACGATGTGCGCATAAATGGAGGAGATCATTTGTCGAACTCCGACCACCCGCTTTACACGGTGAAGGATGGGATCGTGGTGGTCAAGAAAGGTGCCATCCTGCCCGACGGATTTGTGATTTGAGCGAACGTTGCACACATCGTGTATTGAATACATATTCTTGCTATCTTGGGGCAAATCGAATTCTATGTCTACCGCATACACCGGCCCTAAACCCCGACTGAGTTTTTGGCAGATCTGGAATATGTGTTTCGGATTCTTTGGTATTCAATTTGGATGGAGCTTGCAGATGGGTAACATGAGTGCCATCTATGAATTTCTTGGGGCGGAAGCGGATGCGATTCCCGGTTTATGGCTCGCTGCTCCGATGACCGGCTTATTGGTTCAACCCATTGTGGGGTATCTAAGTGATCGAACCTGGCATCCAACCTTGGGTCGGCGTAGGCCATTTTTTTTGGTCGGGGCTATTCTGAGTTCCCTTGCGTTGTTCATCATGCCCAATTCCTCTGCCGTTTGGATGGCAGCCGGAACGCTTTGGATCCTGGATTCATGCATTAACATTACGATGGAGCCCTTTCGGGCTTTTGTGGCAGATAATCTGGACGAGGAGCAGCAATCGTTTGGTTATGCGATGCAAAGCATGTTTATCGGGGCGGCCTCCTTTATAGCGGGGTTTTTGCCCGGACTCTTGGTTGATTGGATCGGTGTTTCTCGCGAAAAAGGAGCCGGGGGCATTCCACAAAACATCATGTGGTCGTTTTATATCGGCTCGGCTGTTTTTCTGGTCGCGGTTTTGTATACGGTCTTCAAAAGTCAGGAGTATCCGCCCTCTGATCCGAACTGGAAGGAAAAGAAAACTGCGGCGCAGACCGATCTATTTTCCGGATTGCAAGACATCTTTCAGGCCATTGGCAATATGCCCGGTGCTTTTAAGCGGTTGGCATTGGTTCAATTTTTGACCTGGCCCGGACTTTTTCTCATGTGGTTCTACTACAGCACGGGCGTAGCGGCGGATATTTTCGGCGGTGATGCCCAAACAAATGCCATTCGATACACGGAGGGATTGGAATATGCCAATAAAACATCTGCGATCCTGAATTTGGTCACCTTTGCTTTTTCTTTTACCATACCATTCTGGGTAGTGCGATTGGGTAAAAAATGGGCGCATACCTTTTGTTTATTGCTGGGCGGGATGGGACTTATCTCCGTCAATTTTATCCACGAGCCTTGGATGTTGTATGTTTCGATGAGCTTGGTCGGCATCGCTTGGGCCTCGATTCTCTCTATGCCTTATTCGATCCTGGCTGGTTCCATTCCGGCTGAAAAGACCGGCATCTACATGGGAGTTTTCAACTTTTTCATCGTCCTGCCGGAGATCATTGCCGCACTGAGCTTTGGGAAGATAATGGAAAATCACCTACACAACGATCGGCTGCTTGCTGTACTCATTGGTGGTATACTTCTTTGCACCGCCGCTCTCGCCTGCGCTTTACTCGTAAAAGATTCCTCCCCGAAAACTAAAACCTCACGTTGAACTTCGATCGCTAAACACTGAACTCTTAAATTATATGCGTATAACAATCCTTCTTCTTTTATTCCCCTTCACTGCTTTGGCTCAACCCAAATGCTATCCCACCCACTGGTTCGCGGGATTCAAGGAAACTTCGCTTCAGTTGATCCTGCACGAAAACGATCTTTCGGCCTACACGGCTGTGTCGATTCAATATCCCGGGGTCAAATTGATCCGTATAAGAAGGGCAGAGAGTCCCAACTATCTGTTGTTGGATCTTCGAGTTGATCCTTCTGCTAAACCGGGAGTTTTCAAAATCGAATTAAACGGGAAGGGACTTGCCACCAAAAATGTATCCTACGAACTCAAGGTGCGCGCTCCTCAAAATGGAAAAAGTCGAATTCAAGGCGTTCAGAGCAGTGACTTTATATACTTGATCATGACCGATCGGTTTGCCAACGGAGATCCGTCCAACGACATCGTACAGGGCTATCGAGATACCCTCTGCGAACGGACGAATAAATTTTCTCGTCACGGAGGCGACCTGAAAGGGGTGGTGGATCGGATGGGTTATCTGAAAGAACTAGGCGTAAGCACGGTTTGGCTCACCCCGGTAAATGAAAACGATATGCCCCGCATGAACGAGTGGGGAAATTCCGTAGCCGGTTATCATGGATATTGGTTTACGGATCATTACCAGGTCGACAAACGGTTTGGCGGAAATGCCGCGTATCGGCAACTGTCGGATCGCTTACACCAGAACGGAATGAAACTGATCCAAGATGCTGTATATAATCATATTGGCAGTTATCACTGGATCGCGCTGGATCCGCCTACTGCTGATTGGCTAAACAGTTCACAAGGGAAAAATCCACCACACCACCGCGAAGAGGTTTTTTTCGACCCCTACGCGTCGCAACAGGACAAACTACAGATGCTTGATGGTTGGTTCGTGCCGCATCTGCCCGACCTCAACCAACGCAACGCCGATGTAGCCAAATACCTGATCCAATACCATATATGGGCCACGGAAGAGTTCGGCGTAGATGGCTGGCGCGTTGATACTTACAAATACAACGAAGAGAAATTTTTGAACGAGATGAACGATGCCCTCACCCGTGAATTTCCTAAGCTGATGATATTTGGTGAGTCAATGGTAACCTCGCCGGTGGCCAATGCCTATTTTACCCGCAACAACATGATCACCCCCTTTAAGCACAACGCGGAAGGGATGTTGGATTTTCAGACCTGCTTTGCCATGATCGCAGCCGCTAAGGAAGAAAATGGTTGGAGCAACGGACTGATCAAACTTTATTATGCCCTGGCGCAGGACGTGCTCTATAAAGAACCGATGCGCAATTGCATTTTTCTGGACAACCACGACATGGATCGGATCTTTTCCGTACTGGGAGAGGATGAGGCTAAATTCAGAATGTGCATGAATTGGCTTTTCACCTTAAGGGGTATGCCCCAACTCTATTACGGGACCGAAGTGCTGATGAAAAATTATAAAGTAAATACTGATGCAACCGTGCGAGAGGATTTTCCAGGGGGCTGGCCAACCGATGACCCTTCCAAAAACCGGTTTCTACCCACCGGCCGAACCGCTGAACAATCAAAGACTTTTGATTACATCAGCCGACTGGCTCAATTCCGTAAGTCCTCTTCCGCTCTGGGTGCCGGAAAACTGATGCAATTCATCCCCCGGGAAGGTACCTATCTCTATTTTCGCTATACCAATCAGCAAACGGTTATGGTCATTGCCAACAGTTCCGAGAAATCCGTAAAACCGGATTGGACGATCTATCGCGAGCGGGTAGAGGGATTCACCCGGGCCCGGGATGTGGTCAGCGGGGAGATTTTTTCACTGACGGGCTGGTCAATCGGTTCCAAAGAAAGCCGTGTGCTGGAACTCCTGAAATAACGCCGGTCACATGCCGCAAACCGAAAACCACGATAAGGTCTGGAACCATTCCTTGCTCACAGAAGCCGATGTCCAAAATTTTCAGCAAGGAACGCACTACCGGCTCTATGAGGTGATGGGCAGCCGCGCAACGGAAATAAACGGCGTGGCTGGAATGTATTTCTGTGTTTGGGCCCCCAATGCCACGCAACTCTCTGTGAAAGGTCATTTCAACGGCTGGCGTGATCATGAGTATAATTTATATCCGCGGTGGGACAACAGCGGGATCTGGGAAGGGTTTATTCCCGGACTTGCCTTGGGAGAAACTTATAAATATCACATCACAGGATACGAGGGGTGTCGGCTGGATAAAGGCGACCCCTTCGCTCATTTCTGGGAAAAAAGACCCCAGACAGCCTCCATTACCTGGTCGCTCGAATACAACTGGAACGATTCAAAATGGATGCGTCAACGAAAAAAACACAATGGCCTCGATGCCCCCTGGAGCATATATGAACTTCACCTGGCTAGTTGGCAACGACCGGTGCCTACCGACGAGGAAAGTTATAATACCTACGACCAGCTCCGCGAGCAACTCATTCCATACTTACAAGAGATGGCCTTTACGCATGTGGAGTTTATGCCCGTGATGGAGCATCCGTTCGACGGAAGCTGGGGCTATCAATGCACGGGATTTTTTGCGCCCACCTCGCGATTTGGCGACCCGCAAGGGCTTATGCGATTGATCGATGCGCTGCATCAGGCCGGGATGGGCGTCATTCTCGATTGGGTGCCTTCCCATTTTCCGTATGATGCACACGGACTCTTTTTGTTCGATGGAACCCATACGTATGAATATGCCGATATGCGAAAGGGTTTTCATCCCGATTGGAACAGCTATGTATTTAATTACAAACGGGGAGAAGTTAAATCCTTTCTGATCAGCAGTGCCCGGTTTTGGTTCGATAAATTTCACATCGATGGCATTCGCGTCGATGCCGTCTCCTCCATGCTCAAGCTGAATTACTCGCGCCAAACCGGTCAATGGGAACCCAACGAATTCGGGGGCGATGGAAACCTGGAGGCAATTGCTTTCTTAAAAGAGCTGAATGAAACCATCTACCGCGATTTCCCGGATGTGCAAACGATGGCGGAAGAGGCCACCGACTGGCCCGGGATTTCTAAGCCAACGGTGCAAGGCGGATTGGGGTTTGGGATGAAATGGATGATGGGTTGGATGCACGATACGCTGGATTATTTTAAGATCGATCCACTATTCCGAAAAGATCATCAGGATACCCTCTCTTTCAGTATGATGTATTTTTTTGACGAGAATTTTTTGCTGCCGGTCAGCCACGATGAAGTGGTGCACGGGAAAAGCCCCCTGCTCTATAAAATGCCGGGCGATGAATGGCAAAAATTTGCCAACCTGAGGTTGCTGTATACGTATATGTGGACACATCCCGGGGCTAAACTTCTTTTTATGGGAGGCGAATTTGGTCAGACGTCCGAGTGGGATTACCGGACCGAGCTTTCTTGGGGTCTTCTATCCTTCGATTGCCACCGAAGCCTGCGTCATTGTGTAACGCGTCTGAATCAACTGCTTCGAAATGAACCTGCCATGTATGCCAATCAATTTACGACCGATGGATTCGAATGGGTTGATTTGCAAAACCGATCCGAATCGGTGATCGTTTACCGCCGAAAGGGTAGTAGACCGCAAGAGGACCTGTTGGTGATCTTAAACTTGACCCCCGTGGTTCGGTTGGATTGGTCGATCGAGTACACTGGAAGACCCTACAAAAAAGAGGTCTTCAATAGCGATGCTGCAGAATTCTGGGGAAGCGGCCAGGTTTTTAATCCCTCGATTCGTCACCAATGGATCGATAAAAAGGCTATACGGTCACAGATTATCGTAAATCTACCAGCCCTCAGCGGAATTGTACTTAAATAGCGACTGTTTTTTCCCGATCCCAGCCCATATTCCTTCATTCAACTTTGCCATTTGGAGTAGGCCCAGATACCTTTATGCCAACTCCAATTTTTTAATATGAAAAGGTATTATGTATTAATTTTTCTCACTTATCTGCTGATCGTGCTGCTTCTTTTTGGACCCAAACTGATGGCGCAGGGTAGTATTTCAGGCGACAGTGCCGCCTTTTATCTGAAACTTGCACAGGTAGATAAACAGAATGGTAGACGCCTGGACATGTTGAAGAAATTGGACAAAGCGTTGACGTTCCACACTGCCGACCCCGCAACGCTTCAAGGAATGGGGGAGATGCTGTCCGATCTACGTAAATATGTGCAGGCCATGGAGAAATTTGACAAGGCCATTGCCATCAATTCCAACGATACGATATTGCTTCGACAAACATTGATGATGGCTTTTCAGCTTCAATTGTATGATCGGGTAATTGAAGTTGCCTCAATGCTCAAGAAAGTGGATCCTAAAGCATCTGTTGGCTTTTATCTCGGCAAGATCTATTATCAAATGGACGACTACGGAAGAGCCATTGGGCAGCTAACGCAAGCAGCCAAGGAAAATCCCACCTTGGCTGAAATACCCTACTTGTTGGCAAAATGCTATGCAGACATGACCAATTTTAAAGCCGCAATCCCGTACTTTATACAAGCACTGGTCCTGAACCCGAATCAGCCGCAGTGGGCATACGAATTGGGGTTAAGCTACTACGCTGTGCAAGACGATGTGAATGCACTTACTTACATACAACGGGCCGCTGCGGTCGGGTATAAAAAGGATAATGATTATATGGAAAACCTTTCGATCGCTTATTTGAATGTAGGAATGTTCGAAGACGGGATTGTGATTTTAAAAGAGGCGCTTGGACGCCGTCCAGTCGATCTAAATCTTCTCAACTTAATGGGCGAAGCCCATTACGATCAAGGTAAATTCACTGAGGCGATGCAGTATTGGGACCGGATACTGGAGCAAGACAAGACAAACGCCTCCTCTCTTTATATGATCGGCATGTGCTATCAAAAAATGGGGGGCAATCAAGTATCTAAAGGTATTTCTCTTTGCGATCGGGCAATACAAATGGACCCAAGCCTGCCTAGCCTAAAGCAGAAGAAAATGACGGCCGGGTTATAAATTACATTCGTTCCGGTACACGGATCCCCAAAAGTGCCATCGCCTCCGATATGGTAGCGGCTATCTCTTGACAAATCTTTGTTCGGAGATATCTTTTTTCTTCCGACTCTGCTTGCATAACCGAATGCTCCGCATAAAACCCGTTGAATGATTTGGCTAGCGTGTAGGTATAATTGGCTAAAACGGAGGGATTTTGCTCCTGAGCCGATTGATGAAGATGAGCGGGGTATTGGGCCAGGAGTACCAATAGCTCCTTCTCTTTTGGAAGTAGTGACGCGTTGATCGGAATGGCCAATGGTTCTCCCGCTTTTCGAAGGATAGACCGAATACGCGCATGGGTGTATTGAATAAAGGGGCCAGTAAAGCCTTGAAAATCGATCGACTCTTCCGGATTGAAAACCATTTTCTTTTTTGGATCTACCCGCAGTAAATAGAATTTCAAGGCGCCGAGCGCTAAGGTTTCATATAGTTCCTTTAGTTCCTGATGGGTGAAATCCTGCACCTTACCCAGCTCCTCCGTTTTTTTTCGCGCTACCTCCACCATTTCTTGGGTGATGTCATCTGCGTCCACTACTGTCCCTTCCCGGCTTTTCATTCGTCCGGTTGGCAATTCCACCATCCCGTAACTTAAATGAAGGATTCCCTCTGCATACGGTTTGCCCAATTTTCGAAGGATGAGTTTTAGCACCTTCATGTGGTAGTTCTGTTCATCGGCAATCACATAGATGCTTTGATCATATGCGAATTCGTCATATTTCTGCTGAGCCAGTCCCAGGTCTTGTGTAATATAAACCGATGTACCATCTTTGCGCAGTACCAGTTTTTCGTCTAGTCCGTCATCGGTCAGATCAATCCACACACTCCCATCTGGTTTGCGGAAGAACACACCCGATGTCAGTCCCTCTTCCACGAAAGTTTTACCAAGCAGGTAGGTCTCGCTCTCATAGTAAATTTTGTCAAAATCAGCCCCAACGCGCTGGTAGGTTTGGTCAAAACCCTCATATACCCAGTCGTTCATTATTTTCCAGAGCTCCCGCGTAGCGGCATCACCTTGTTCCCAGCGCAAGAGCATTTCTTGTGTTGCCTTCAGGATCGGTGCCTCTTGCTCGGCTCTTTCTTTGGTCATTCCCTCCGCAACTAAGGCGTCCACTTCTTTTTTATAGGCATCATTGAATAGAACATAATAATGACCTACAAAATGATCGCCTTTCATTCCGGTGGTAGTGGGGGTTGCTCCCTTCCCAAAGCGTTGCCAAGCAATCATGCTCTTGCAGATATGAATACCGCGATCGTTCACCACGCAACTTTTCACAACCGATTGTCCCATCTTTTTCAAGATGGCGGATATACTCCATCCCAAAAAAATGTTTCGAAGATGACCCAAATGCAGCGGCTTGTTGGTATTCGGAGAGGAATATTCCACCAGTACCCGTTGGCGGGGCCGAGGGGTGTCGACAGACGTTTTGTTTTGGCTTGTACGGGTAAAGTCCTCAATCCATTTTTTATCCGGGATTGAAAGGTTTAAAAATCCTTTTACGACTTGAAAGGCGGAAAAAAGCGCAGGCTGTTTTTTTAGAAGGGATGCTCCTACGGATTGACCGATCTGGTCGGGGGAAGACCCCAAGGTCTTAGCCAGTCCAAAGAGAACCAGCGTAAAGTCGCCTTCAAACTCGGGTTTTGTTTGATTGATCACCAACGAATCGGATGAGCCCTGCCAGGAGAAATTCTCAGCCAGCACCTGATGAATGGCCAGACGGACTTGTTGATTTAGGGATAACTCCTGCATATCCGCAAATTTACGATCCGATTTGGCATTTGAGCTCTCATTCGATTACTTTGTCGCGTGCGAAACCGTATGAATCATCTGCGAGACTGGATTTTGCCGGTGCTGGATTTTTTTTATCCGCCCTTTCGGCGGATATTTTCGAAGCAAACCTTTCGTTACGCTGCCAGTGGAGGGGCCAATGTGGTACTGGGTTTTTCGATCTACTCCGGAAGTTTTGAATACTTATTTAAAGGGCGTGTGTGGGACTTGGGTTTTTATGCCCTTCAGCCTCACTCAGCAGCTCTCTTTCTTTCATTTTGTGTGACTTTTCCGGTGGGGTTTTTCATGGCTAAGTATGTCGTTTTCCCAGACTCGTTTTTGTCGGGAAGGATTCAACTCTTTCGATATTTCTTGATCTGTCAATTCAATCTTTTTTTGAATTGGATTTTACTAAAAATCGGAGTCGAGTACCTGCAAATTCATCCGCTGCCCGCGCAGCTGATCACCATTTCCGTAGTGGTGGCCGTAAGCTATCTGGCGCAGCTATATTTTTCATTTCGAAGCATTGGGGTTAAAGAGTGAATCGGGAAATATCTGCGGTGCAACGCATTTGCCCATGTAGCCCAATTTGAACACTGAGTATGTCCGTTCGGTTTTCCCATCCAAGCCACTCCACACGATTTAGTTTCCCTGCACAGTTTACCGGGCCGGTTTCCGCTTCATTTAATTTTTCCTCGATCCATTTCTTTTGGGTGTTCATTTCGCTGGCCAGATCAAATTGAAAATTAGCTTCCAGCCACTTGCGTATGGGGCGATCGAACCATTTGGCCGCTTTGCCTAGAATGCCGTGCCGGGTCTTTAAGTCAAACTCGATTTCGGTTAACCGCAACAGGCCGCTGGCAGAATCCCACACAGGTTTACCCGCCAACATCAGGATGCCGGCATATTTACCCGAGATATTTAGTTTGCAGGATATCCGGTCATCGCCAACACCCATCAAAGCCAGTGAATCAATGTGCACTTTTCGCCGAAACGGTCCCTTTGAGGGTTTAACGCTCATGGGCAAGAAACTACGGTTCAAGACCTGGCTCAGCGAATCATACCGAAGGTCTACTGCCATTCGAATGGTGAAACTATCCGAGGCAGTGGGATTGTCCCATGTCGCCGGTAGAGCAGTCATGTATGCCTTGGGTACCGAACTAACCACTACGGGTCTGGCTCGGAGTCCTACAGAAATATCCACGCTATCCCCTCTGGCGTTGATTTTGTTTAGGCTAAACCCAAGGGGACGAATCATCAGCCAACCGTATGCTCCCATCGCAACCGGGCGACTCATCTTATTCCAGGTCTCAATTAAATGAGGTTTCAGATCGATTACGCCGTATTGTTGCTCCAAGTCCTTTTTGGTAGCTAGCTGCTCCTCCCATATTCCGTTCATCACGTCTCGCGTGATGTCCTGCTCCCAAAGGCACACCTTACAGGAATTGATCGGCTGGGGTGCCTCCGGCTGGATCTTCAATTGCAGCTGGTAAGTTGGAAGAACCGTGAGCGTATTAAAAAAGCGCATCTCCACTTTTCGTGGCCCCTCTGAATAGCCACAACGACAGGAGGGCGACCAGGGACTTATTACCACCTTCCTCAGACATACACGAGTAGACCCCTCCACTTGGTAATTTCCGGAAAATGCCAGATCCAGGGTTTGTCCGCTCGCCTTAAGCCGAAGCGGACCTCTCCAGAATTTATATTTATACCGAAGGTCGCAGCCCTTTTGTACCCAACCCTCCGGATATCCTTCCGATAAAAACACCGTATCTACCGATCGTTCGATCCACTCATAAAAAGGCTTCAAGGATAGCTGCAACGGAATATTTATTTCCGATGCGGCAACCTCACTTAACTGACCCTGAGTAAACAAGGGGAGCACGATGGACAGCACCAGGGGAAAAAAGGTTTTCTTGAACATGACCCAAAAGTATCGCGCTGAGTGATCCCCTTGGTCATCCAAATTGACATTTTGCCGTTAAAATGCTTTGCCTGACTCAAGTTGGCTGACTTTTTGCTCTTCTGAAGGGGAAGACTGCCATTTTTTCACCCTGAATTCGTTCGGCACGGTGATTGAACAATGAATTCCGTAAAACTTATAAAACATGGGAAAAATAATCGGTATTGACCTTGGTACTACCAATAGCTGTGTATCGGTCATGGAAGGGAATGAACCGGTTGTCATTGCAAACGACGAAGGGCGTCGAACAACCCCCTCCGTGGTCGCTTTTCTGAAAAATGGCGAACGCAAAGTGGGCGATCCAGCCAAGCGTCAGGCGATCACAAATCCTCAAAATACGATTGCGTCCGTCAAGCGGTTTATGGGACGTCGATTCGACGAAGTAACCGAGGAGATCAGCCATTGGAGTTATAAAGTGGCCCAAGGAGATAATAATACAGTTCGTATTGACATCGACGGCCGTCTGTATACCCCCCAAGAGATCTCAGCCATGGTTTTACAGAAAATGAAAAAGACCGCGGAGGACTACTTGGGGCACGAAGTGACCGAGGCCGTTATCACGGTTCCGGCTTATTTCAATGACGCCCAGCGTCAGGCTACAAAAGAAGCCGGAGAGATCGCCGGACTCAACGTGCGCCGCATCGTAAACGAACCTACGGCTGCTGCCCTGGCCTATGGATTGGACAAGGCCAAAAACGATCAGAAGATCGCGGTGTTCGACCTGGGCGGTGGAACCTTCGATATCTCCGTGCTGGAATTGGGCGATGGCGTGTTTGAAGTGAAATCCACCAACGGCGATACCCATTTGGGAGGAGACGATTTTGATAAAGTAGTGATGGATTGGCTGGCCGAGGAATTCAAAAAAGATGAATCGATCGACCTGCGCAAAGACCCCATGGCGCTTCAGCGTCTTAAAGAAGCAGCTGAAAAGGCAAAGATCGAACTGTCCTCTTCCTCCGAGACAGAGATCAACCTCCCCTATATTACCGCAGTTGATGGCGTGCCCAAGCACCTGGTAAAAAAACTGAGCCGCGCCAAATTCGAACAATTGGCTGATAATCTTTTTGCCCGCTGTTTAAGACCTTGCGAGGCAGCCCTCAAAGACGCGGGACTCTCCGCATCTCAGATTGACGAAGTGATCTTGGTGGGCGGTTCCACCCGCATCCCCAAGGTGCAAGAGATCGTCGAAAAATTCTTTGGCAAAAAACCCAATCGCGGCGTAAATCCCGATGAGGTGGTTGCCATCGGAGCTGCTATTCAAGGCGCCGTACTCACAGGCGAAGTGAAAGATGTATTGCTGCTGGACGTAACCCCGCTTTCCTTGGGTATCGAAACCATGGGCGGTGTGATGACTGCCTTGATTCCCTCCAACACCACGATTCCAACGAAGAAATCCGAAGTCTTCTCCACCGCGAGCGACAACCAGCCAGGCGTACAGATCCACGTTCTACAAGGAGAACGAGCCATGTCCAAAGACAACAAGAGCCTGGGAATTTTTAACCTGGATGGCATCCCGCCTGCACCCCGCGGCGTACCGCAGATCGAGGTTACATTCGACATCGATGCCAATGGCATCTTGCACGTAACGGCCAAGGATAAAGGTACCGGCAAAGAGCAAAAGATACACATTGAAGCCGGTTCCGGTCTCAGCAAAGAAGAAGTGGAGCGCATGAAGGCCGAGGCCAAGGCCAATGAATCGGCCGACAAAGCTGAAAAGGAAAAGATCGAAAAGCTCAATCAGGCAGATAGCCTGGTGTTCCAAACCGAGAAACAACTCAAGGAATACGGAGATAAGATCCCCGCAGAAAAGAAATCGGCGATCGAAACCGCGGCCGCCCAACTGAAGAGCGCGCATGAATCCAAAGACATCGCAGCCATCGACTCTGCCATGGCAGCCCTGAATGCCGCTTGGACGGCCGCTTCTGAGGATATGTACAAGCAGACTCAGGGAGCCCCGGGAACCGAAGCGCCCAGCGGTGAAGCCGGCAGCGGATCAACCGCCACCGATGATGTGACCGACGTTCCGTACGAGGAAGTAAAATGACCTACGTAAATCGAAGTCAGTCCCCCCTGTCATTCAGGGGGGACTTTTTTATGTCCGTATGCCTTTAAAAAAAGATATTTTTGTTGCTGCATTCATTAAAACTCCATTCCGATGACGAATTCTTACCTCGACCTAGTCAAGCAAACCTTTAATTTTCCCCAGGAGGGGATCGAGGTGGAGGAGGGGAATTTGATCTTCAACGGACTCGACCTGAAGGAGCTGATTGCCAAGCACGGCACGCCTTTGAAGTTGACCTATCTGCCCAAGATCGGTATGCAGATCAAGAAGGCCAAGCAAATGTTCTCGGCCGCATTCAAAAAACATAAATACGAGGGAAAATATTTTTATTGCTATTGCACCAAGAGTTCTCATTTTAGTTTCGTTGTGGAGGAAGCCTTGAAAAATGAAGTCCATCTGGAAACTTCCTATGCCTACGACATCGAGATCATCAAAAAGCTATACGCCAAGAAAAAGATCAACAAAGACATACACATCATCTGTAACGGGTTCAAGCAAAAAGGATACACCCGCCGGATCGCGAATTTGCTGAACAGCGGTTTTCACAACGTGATCCCCATTCTCGATAACAAAGAGGAGTTGAAGGATTATGCGCAGTCGGTAAAAGTTCCCTTCAAGCTGGGCATACGGGTGGCCGCCGAAGAGGAGCCCAATTTTCCTTTTTACACTTCTCGATTGGGTATCCGCGCTCAAGATATCCTGGAGTTCTATGTAGATCGCATCGAAGGCTATGAATCCAAATTTCAGCTCAAGATGCTCCACATCTTCCTGAATAAAGGCATCAAGGATGATATTTATTACTGGAGTGAGCTCAACAAGGTGGTCAACCTTTATTGCCGGTTGAAAAAGATCTGCCCCGAACTCGACTCGATCAACATTGGTGGCGGATTTCCCATCAAACACAACCTGGGCTTTGAGTACGATTACCAGTTTATGATCAACGAGATCGTGGGCAATATCAAAGCCGCCTGTAAAAAAGCCAAAGTGCCTATGCCAAACATTTACACCGAGTTTGGCAGTTATACTGTAGGGGAGAGCATGGCGCATATCTATTGCGTCATCGCCGAAAAAGTCCAGAACGACCGGGAGACCTGGTACATGATCGATTCTTCTTTCATCACCACACTGCCCGACACCTGGGGTATCGGAGAAAAGTTCCTCTTACTGCCCGTGAATAAATGGGAATCCGAGTATCAGCGCGTTGTGTTGGGTGGCATCACGTGCGATAGCCACGATTATTACGATTCAGAGGAACATATCAACGAAGTTTTCCTACCCAAAACCAGCGGAGGAGAGGAGCCACTCTATGTGGGCTTTTTTCATACCGGTGCCTACCAGGATCAGATCAGCGGCTACGGGGGAATCAAACATTGTCTGATCCCCTCTCCCAAACACGTGATCGTTGGTTACGACCGAAACGGGAAACTCACCGACTGGGTCTATGCCAAGCAACAAACGGCCCAAAGCATGCTTAAAATTCTTGGGTATAAATAATCGATACATGCGCATACTGGTCCTGCTGTTTTTTTTACTGCCAGCGTTGGAACTTCATTCCCAAACAGCCGAGGATTCCGTTCGGCAGGTGATCATCAATTTCTTCTCAGCCATGAAATCTTCCGATACGGCCCGTATGCGGACGGTACTGAGTCCGACTATTCACATGGAAGCAACGCAGACTCGTCCCAATGCAACTCCGGTATTGGCGCAGGTTTCCGTTACCGATTTTTTGGGAAGTGTGGCCAGAACGCCTGCCGGGGCGCTGGATGAACGCATCGAATTTGAAGTAGTGAAAACGGATG
This sequence comes from Bacteroidota bacterium, assembly GCA_016868775.1. Lineage (GTDB taxonomy): Bacteria > Bacteroidota > Bacteroidia > Chitinophagales > Chitinophagaceae > JJ008. The sequence continues at coordinate 240,384 of VGFT01000002.1, forward strand.
GTCCTCTTGCGATCGTCTGGACGCCTTATCAGTTTTATTTTAACGGACGATATAGTCATTGCGGGGTGAATTCTTTTCAACTGATCCGCCAGCAAGGAAAATGGCAGATCCAATACCTGATCGATACCCGTCGAAAGGAATGCTCCCCGGCCAACTAATTTTTATGCTATGGAATCACGTGTGATCCACAAAAGCTGGTTATGCTGTTTTTTCCAATTGCTGGTGCTGCTTTCTTTTGGGCAGTCGCCCGTTTCCTTACAGTTGCCCCCTGGATTTAAGGCTACACAAGTGGCGGCGGATTGGGGAAGGGTCCGGCACATCGCCGTTGGCCGAAACGGAGTTTTATATATGAAACTGGAGCGATTGAAAAATGGTTTTGGAATCGTTCGGTTGCGGGACAAAAACAATGATGGACTTTACGACGACACGTTGACGTTTGGAAATTATGTGGGTACGGGTATTGCGCTCGACGATCAATACCTCTACGCCTCCTCCAATCAGGCCGTGTATCGATACATGCTGAATGCACTGCAGGATCCGGTAGATCCCCAGAACCCGGAACGGATCGTTCAGGGTTTGGTGGATAAAGGACAACATGCCTCCAAATCTATCACTCTTGACGGCAAAGGCTTTGTGTACGTGAATATCGGAGCCCCATCCAATGTTTGTCAGGTTCGCGACCGGTTCCAAGGCTCACCGGGTATGATGCCCTGCACCTTGCTTGATTCTGCAGGAGGCATTTGGCAATTTCGGACCGACAAGCTCGATCAGTCTTACGGCGAGGGGGTTCGGTATGCCACGGGATTTAGAAACGTAGTGGGGTTGGACTGGAATCCCTTCGTCAAGGATCTTTTTGTGACCGTGCATGGTCGCGACATGTTGCACCAGCATTACCCGTCGATGTATGATGCCAAACTGGGAGCAGAACTGCCTGCCGAAACTTTTTATCGGATTCCCAAAGGAGCCGATGGCGGATGGCCGTATGTTTATTGGGATCAATTTCAAAAAAAGAAAATTTTATCGCCGGAATATGGCGGCGATGGTAAAAAAGAGGGTGCTCCCGGAGCGCTGGATCCGTTGATGGGGTTTCCTGGTCATTTAGCCCCAAATTCCTTGCTTTTTTATCGGGGCGATCAATTCCCGAAAAAATATCAGGAAGGAGCTTTTATTGCCTTTCATGGTAGCTGGAACCGAAGTCCGGAAATACAAGAGGGTTTTTATGTCGTTTTTGTGCCCATGAAGGGGGGGGAGGTAACGGGCGACTGGGAAATATTCGCCGACGGATTTACCGGTCAAGGAAAGGTGGCAAACCCCCGAGATGCACAACATCGGCCCTGTGGGTTGGCAATGGGACCTGACGGATCAATATATGTTTCCGACGATGCGCGGGGCATGGTCTGGAAGATCGAGTACAAAGGGAAATGAAAAAAGAACTGATTCAGATATGTCTGTTGGTATGGAGCCTTGTGCTGGGAATTGAAGTCTCGTCGCAGCGAGACAAGGAACCAACCTACAAACGAGGTGCGGCGCTTTATCAGCAACATTGTGCCTCCTGTCATCAATCGGACGGCAAAGGAGTAACTCGGTTGATCCCTCCACTGGTTGGAACAGATTATGTCTCTGGGGATAAGGGTAGATTGATCCGAATTCTTTTGCAGGGCCTAAATGAACCAATTGTAGTGCAGGAAGAGGAGTATTACAGTCCCATGGCCTCGTTCCAACACCTGAACGACATCCAGCTAGCCGATATCCTATCATTTGTGCGGACGCGGTTTGGTAGCGGAGCATCTTTTGTCACTCCCAAAGAAGTGCAGCAACAACGCAAAAAGCTCCCAAAATAAAAACCCTCCGTGGAAACGGAGGGTTTTAACCAAAACCAACTGCTTATGAGAAAGAGATCGTTTGTTTTCTGATACAATAGATGTATAGTTAACGCCAACCTTTGCAGAACGATACGTTGCGAGTTGCAAAACTTTTGTGAAAGGATTTTGGAATCGATCGACTTCAGTTAGTCAGGTAGCCTCTTTTTGAATTATCTTTGCGAAAAATAGTACGATGTATCCTCCTGAAATAGTTATTCCAATGAAGGAAGAGTTGACCGAAAAAGGTTTTTCGGAGCTCTTGACACCGGCCGCCGTTGAAGCACAAATGAGCAAAGCGGGTTCTACACTGGTTATGATCAATTCGGTTTGTGGTTGCTCAGCCGGAACCGCTCGTCCGGGAGTGCTCGATGCAGTAATGGGTGCCGGAAAGAAACCCGATTACCTCACCACTGCCTTTGCCGGATTTGACATCGATGCGGTGAAAGCCGTGCGGGATCATTTGAAACCTTACCCGCCGTCCTCACCGGCCATCGCCCTGTTCAAGGATGGACAGTTGGTTCATTATATTGAAAGACATCAGATCGAGGGCCGCTCGGCAGGTATGATCGCCGAAAATCTTCGGGCTGCATTTGAGACTTACTGCTGATCAAGACAGCTTTCGTACCTTCCCGCCTGATGTATCCAAATCTCTATTACGCCTTTAAAGACCTCTTTGGGCTCGATCTGCCCTTCCTGCGTTTTGTCAATACGTTTGGATTTTTCGTAGCGATCGCTTTTCTGTTGGCTGCCTGGGTTCTTTCCAATGAGCTGTCTCGAAAAAGCAAGGCCGGCTTGTTTCAGCCTACTGAAACCGAAATCCTGATCGGTGAACCGGCCGGCTGGGGAGAGTTGCTCAGCAATTTTCTCATCGGATTCCTTTTTGGGTTCAAATTGCTGGCGTTGTTTTTTCTGAATGAAGAGATCACGGCCGATCCGCAGGCTTTTTTGTTTTCAAGGGAGGGGAGCTGGCCATTGGGACTATTGATCGGGGCCTTATTCACCTTTCTTAAATGGAGAGAGAAAAATCAACGAAAACTCGATAAGCCAGAGAAACGAATCATTCGGATCTGGCCTCAAGACCGGGTAGGGGAGATCACCATGCTGGCCCTGATATTTGGTTTATTGGGCGCCAAAATCTTCTCCATCTTTGAAGATTGGAATAGTTTCACACAAGATCCGCTGGGTACTTTCTTTTCACCGGCCGGACTAACCATGTACGGTGGACTGATCTGTGCGGCCATCGCTATTTGGGTCTATGCCCGCAAAAATCAAATCTCCATTCACAACCTGAATGATGCCGCAGCACCGGGATTGATGCTCGCCTACGGGGTGGGCAGACTCGGCTGTCATTTTGCAGGCGACGGCGATTGGGGCATACCCAGTAAGCTGAGCGAAAAGCCCGGTTTTCTGCCCGATTGGCTTTGGTCCTCCCATTACGCACACAATGTCCTAAAGATGGATACCCCCTTGCCGGCATGCGATCCGAACATGTGGGGGGAGTATTGCTATCAGTTGGGACTGGCTGCCTACCCCACACCACTTTACGAGGCAATTACTTGTATATTCCTTTTTGGAATCCTGATGCTGCTGCGAAATAAAGTGAATATTCCTGGAAGAATATTCTCTATCTACTTGATATTTAATGGACTAGAGCGTTTTTTGATAGAAAAAATACGAGTCAACAACCGACTGGATCTTTTTGGTTTTCATCCAACACAGGCGGAAGTTATTTCCAGTACCCTAATTTTTGCCGGTTTGTTTCTTTGGTTCTGGCAGGGTAGAAGGAAGTCCTGACAGCAGTCAACCCCACCCGGCATTTTTCCCCTCGCGCTTTTTTCGTTAATTTTGCACTTGATCATCAAACGTTTATTTTTTGATGTTCATGCAACGTTCCTACAACTTTTTTGGTCAGTTAACGTTGATAGACTAACCCACATCGATCCATGCGTCAATTAAAAATTGCTACCCAAATTACCAACCGCGATTCACAGGCGGTTGAGAAGTACTTACAAGAGATCTCCAAAATCTCTATGATCACGCCGGAAGAGGAGACCACCCTTGCTCAGCGGATCAAAATGGCTCACCACAATCCGGTCGATTCACAAAGGGCCTTGGATAAGTTGGTTCAGGCCAACCTTCGTTTTGTGGTTTCCGTTGCCAAGCAATATCAGCATCAGGGACTTTCTCTCAGCGACCTGATCAACGAAGGAAATTTAGGGCTCATCAAAGCTGCTCAGCGTTTTGATGAAACGAAGGGGTTCAAATTTATCTCCTATGCTGTTTGGTGGATCCGTCAATCGATCTTACAGGCATTGGCCGAGCAGGGTCGTCTGGTCCGTCTCCCCCAAAACAAAATCGGTACCTACAACAAGGCAAACAAAGCCTACATGGCTTTTGAGCAGGAGCACGAGCGCGAGCCCTCAACCGAAGAATTAGCCGAACTGTTGGAAATGAGTGAAACCGAGATCAATAATATATTCCAGAGCAACACCCGTCACACTTCCCTGGATGCACCCGTGCACGAGGCTGAAGATGTAGCCATGGGTGACCTGTTGGAGGGAAGCGATGATACCGATGATGAGGTCATGAAGGATTCGCTGCGAAATGAGATTCGCCGCGTCTTGAAATCGCTGTCCCCCCGTGAAGCGGAGATCGTCAATGCCTACTTTGGGCTGGATGGTGAAAACGGAGTAACCATCGAGCAGATCGGCGTGAAATACGACCTCACCAAGGAACGTATTCGTCAGATTAAAGAACGCGCCATCAAGCGTCTTCAAAAAGCACGCTACAGCTGCGCGCTGAAGGCGTATCTCGGATAAATGAAAATGGGTTAGTACGTATAACGATCCGGGGTTCTGCCCCGGATTTTTTGTAAGGGGTGTGTATGCTAAAACAACAAGTTTGGTTGTGGGGAGTGGCGGTTTTGTTGATCAGCTGCGAAAAAGCGATCGACTTGAACCTGGATCGGGTTCCTCCCAAATTGGTGGTGGAAGCCACGATCGAGAACGATCAGCCTCCCCAGGTAATCCTGACTCGAAGCTTTCAATATTTTTCCGCTGTAAACTTTTCAGATCTGACAAATACATTTGTGCGCGGTGCGGAAGTAGAGATCTCCAATGGCCAGCGAACCCACCGCCTCAAAGAATACCGCGTGGAGCCTTTTCCGGGAATTTATTTTTTTTATTATGGGATTGATTCGGCTCAGCTCAGCACTGCTTTCCTAGGCGCACTTAAGACCAATTACACGCTCACCATACGAAGCGGAGGAGAAGTTTTTACAGCCAGAACCCGCATTCCGGACACAACCCGTCGCATTGATTCAATTTATTGGAAACCCGCTCCGGTAGTTCTTAATGACCCCTCTAAAGTTGCGCTTATGTTGCGGGGATCTGACAAGCCGGGACTGGGGGATTATATCCAGTATTACACGAAGCAGAACCGTGACCCTTTTTATCCGGGCCTTAATTCAGTTTTTGATGATCAATTCATTGACGGAAGTTCCTATGAAGTGCAAATCGAGCGGGGGGTGCCCAGGGGGATTGAATTGGAGGATGGATATTCTTATTTCGATCGGGGCGATACGGTGGAGTTCAAACTCTGCAACATCGATAAGGCGACTTTCGATTTTTGGCGCACGATGGAATTTTCTTACGCCAGCATCGGGAATCCTTTTTCTTCACCGACCCGGGTTCTTTCCAATATACAAGGCAATGCACTGGGTTACTTTGGCGGATATGCGGCCCAATACCGTCGCCTCATCATTCCCCGATAAGACCCTCGTGCCGAGCCGAACGAATCGCTTAATTTCGCCGGAAATACGTTTGTCTCATGTCAGCAACTGAGCATGTTTCCTGTTTGATCATCGGCTCCGGTCCCGCCGGCTATACCGCAGCCATCTATGCCAGCCGGGCCGGACTCAAGCCTGTTCTATACCAGGGGATTCAGCCGGGCGGGCAACTTACCATTACTACGGAAGTTGAGAATTATCCAGGTTATCCGGACGGTATACAAGGTCCGGATATGATGGTCCATTTTGAAAAGCAAGCTGCCCGGATGGGAACCGATATCCGATACGGGTTGGCTACGGCAGTTGATTTTAGCGGACCCGTACACCGCATTCAAATTGATGAAGAAAAGTGGATAGAGGCTAATTCCGTGATCATCTCTACCGGAGCCAGTGCCAAATGGCTTGGCTTGGAAAGTGAACACCGCCTCAATGGGCATGGCGTCAGTGCCTGCGCAGTTTGTGACGGATTCTTTTTTAAAGGGAAAGAAGTGGCCATTGTAGGGGCCGGAGATACGGCTGCCGAGGAGGCACTTTATTTATCCAAGATCTGTTCAAAAGTCAATATGATCGTTCGCCGTGGAGAAATGCGCGCCAGCAAGATCATGCAAGACCGGGTACTCAAAACAGCTAACATTCAGGTGTATTGGCATTCCGTTACGGAAGAAGTATTGGGCGATAAGGTCGTTTCGGGGGTTCGGATCCTGAATACCGAAACCAACCAGCACACCGAGCTTTCGGTTAGTGCCTTTTTTGTAGCCATCGGGCATCAACCCAATTCAGATATTTTCAAACCTTGGCTGGAGATGGATGAAGCGGGGTACATAAAAACCATTCCAGGCAGCTCCCGCACCAACATCGAAGGAGTATTTGCTGCCGGAGATGTGCAGGATAAAACATATCGACAGGCCGTCACCGCGGCCGGAAGTGGTTGCATGGCCGCGCTGGATGCCGAACGCTACTTAAGTGCCGCCGGATTTCATTGATTCTATGAACGGACTGATCACGCTGACCCTGCTCGACCTGCGTTTTTTTGCGTACCACGGATGGTATGCACAAGAAGCGGAAAAAGGGCAGCCATTCCTTATAAACCTATGGATCACCTACCCGGAACCAGACACTTCAGTAGAACAACTGGATCAAACAATCGATTACACCCTCGTCTATGATCTGCTGGATGCTCAAATGAAAAAACCCCGAAAACTGTTGGAGGAATTGGCGCAATCGATCCTTTCGGAGATACACGATCAATTTCCCCGGGTTAGTGAACTCAAAATACACATTCAGAAAATTTCTCCGCCAGTAGCCGGGTTGGATGGCCGGCTGGGAATTGAATTACTCCGCAGGTATTAGATCTCTTTGTTTCGCCATCGACCCGACCGCATATACCACATGGCCGGAAGGAACATGCTTAACCAATACAGCCACTCACTCATCCAGATAATGGAGATCGACAGGTTGAAATATTCGGCGCTTAGGTATACATAGGTGCAATAACCCAAGATGGCACCGGCTTCGATGAGAAACGTGACCCGGGTGTTTCCCGATCCCGTCACCGAGTTCAGAAAAACAGTTCCGAACGACATCAATACCATCGCGCCGGTCACCACCCGCATCACTGGGATGGCCTCTGCTACAAAAGCTTTCGTCTGACCAAAGGGCAGTAAAAACAATTCAGGCCATATATTCAGCAGCAGGCAAACGATCAAGATCATACTTACGCTAAGGGTTAGGATACGGCGGATCAACAAGGGGACCTCTTCGCTGCGGCCTTGTCCAATCAGATTGCTGACCATGGTGCTGGTGGTGGTGGCAAAGGCCCAGGTCAGGCAACCCGGTAATCCGAATAAATGCCGCATCACATTGGAAACCGCCAGAGCGGTGTTGCCATGGTGTTCGATGAGAAGAAAGAAATACTGCCAACTGATGATGCTGATCGCCGTCTGAAACATCAAAGGAGCGGATACCTCGAGAATATGTCCCACATACGTTCGATTTAACTTTCGTTCCCGGAACAATTGAAATTGTCTACTGATGCCTCGGTTGCTGATTACCGCGTAGATGGTGATCAATCCCATCCCCTCTGCCAGAATGGAGGCGACGGCCGCTCCGTTGAACCCCCATTCCGGAAATCCCCCCATCCCAAATATGAGGAGATAATCAAAGATCACATTCGTGCCGGCTTCCGCCAGTGTTCCAATCGCCAGCCAACGGCTTTGATTGATTCCCACCAGTAGGGCGTTGCGAAGCTGATATATGTACAGTAGAGGCAATCCCCAGATGCGTATTTGCAAAAAGTGGATGGATTTCTCACACAGCACCGGATCGTTGAGCAGGCTGCGAAAGATGGTTGGCGTAACGGTGTAGGTGAGGGTGATGCCAAGAACCGATAGCCCGATGCCGATCCAGATCGCTTGTGTAAATAATTTTCCGATTTCGTGAGGTTGATCCTGTCCGGCTCGTCGGGCGATCAGGGTCTGAAGACCGTTGTTCAGACCGTACCCAATGGCTGCAAAAATTAAATAATAAACGCCCGTGATCCCACCGGCAGCGATCGCCAGCGGATCTTGGCTGTAATGCCCCAGAAAGATCGTGTTGATGAAAAAATTGATCTGCGGAATGAAGATGGCAAAGCTGATGGGCAATGCCATTTTCCAGATCTGCCGGTATGAGTTGGAAACTTGAAGGGAGTCGGTTGAGGGAGAATGCATGGAACGAGCGCAAACCTAGGCAATTTAATTTTGTCTATTATTGCAACAATATCAGTACATGGCTACCGATTCGTTATCATTTAATCCCTCTTGTCAGCCAGATACCTGGATCCTGCTGATTGGTCCGGATCGGTTCGCCTCCGCGGCCATCGACCCGTTTAACCGTTATGTGCTGCAGGCGGAATGTTCAACCTTGGATCTTTACTCTCCGGATTTTTTTCGCCAGCAGGCCAAAGCGATTTTCACCGACCGGGCGGAAATTCGAAAGATTCGGGTCTGCTTTCTGTTGCCTGAATGGTTTTGGACGCCTACCTCGCTGGATGCAGAAATTCCCGAAACACTGGGTCCAACTACCGGTTTTCCCGAAAAAGCTGGTCACGATTGGATTACGGATACAAATCCATCAGCCGATGCGACGGCCTGGGTCAGAGTACCTCAGCACATCCTTCGTCAGCTTCATGAACTTACTCCCACGCTGGAGTATAAGCACACCGCTGTTTTCTTTGCCCGCCCTAAAACAAAATCTTCAGCGCATCTGCAAATTCTTCGGATCGGTGGAGTTTGTTGGTTTTCCCTTTTCGAAGGAGATCGCTTTCTGTATGGTCAGCCACACCCCGTTACAACTGCGGAGGATCTGCTTTACGTTGTCTCCCTGCTTGCCGATACTTACAAATTTCAAACCGGTAAATTGGAACTGACCCTTACCGGCGAATGGTCATTGGACTCGGAATGGCTCATCCCCCTTCGCCAACGCTTTGCCTGGTTGACAACCCGCGAATCGACCTGGAAGAACCTGAGCAGCGATCGACCCGCACATTGGTTCACCCCCTTGGAGGATGTTTTTTCATGCGCATAGTTAGTGGTAAATATGGGGGGAGACGATTTCACCCACCTACTCATATGCCCCATACCCGGCCTACGACCGACCTGGCAAAGGAAGGGTTGTTCAATAGTTTGCAACATCAGCTGGACTTCGAATCGTTGAAAACACTCGACTTGTTCGGCGGCACCGGCAGCATCAGTTATGAACTTGCTTCTCGCGGTGTGCATAATCTGACCATTGTTGAGAAAGACCCGGTCATGTATGCGTTTATCCGTAAAACATCCGATCAACTAGGGATTCAAGGGATGCAAGTGCTTAAAATGGATGTATTCAAATTTCTCGATCAATGCAATCAGCAACACGACCTGATCTTTGCCGGCCCTCCCTATGCACTTTCGCAGATCGATGACCTGCCCCGAATCATCTGGGATCGTCAATTGCTTCAGCCCGGTGGTCGTTTCATACTGGAACATACCCCTCGAAATCAATACCAATCGTTTCCCGGGTTTTCCTCTGAACGCCACTATGGAACGACGTTGTTTACCACCTTTATCCGTCCAACCGAATAACCCCTGGCGGGGATGCCTGCTTGAATGACTACCTTTGAGGTCAAGACCTATGCTATTTCCGAAGATATTTTTACGCTCTTTCCGTTTATTGCTTTTCCCCGTTTCGCTGCTATACGGAATCGGGATTTTCTTACGCAACTGGATGTATGATAAAAACATACTTCGCTCGGCCTCTTTCGGATTGCCCCTGATCAGTGTGGGAAATCTGGCGGTGGGCGGAACCGGGAAATCTCCCTTTGTTCAATACTTGGTAAATCGCATCGGTGACCCGAAAACGCTGGCCGTGTTGAGTCGTGGTTATAAAAGACGTTCCAAAGGGTACCGGTTGGCGCAACCCGACTCAACCGTTGCAGAACTGGGCGATGAAGCACTCTTGTTGTATCAACGCTACCCAGACTTATCCGTTGCAGTCTGTGAACAACGCCTACTGGCGATACCTCAATTGCTGCAAGATCGTCCGAATGTGAACTGTATTTTGTTGGATGATGCTCATCAGCACCGATCGATCCATCCCGGTTTTCATATTCTGCTGACCGATTATCAAAACCTTTTCACCCGAGATTTTTTCATGCCTACCGGTGATTTACGGGATGAGCGCCGTAGCTACCGACGGGCAGATGTAATCGTGGTGACTAAATGTCCTGCAACAACCACGGTGCAAGAAGCTGCCGCTATTCGTCAAGAGATTGATCCCTTGCCGCATCAACAGGTTTTTTTTACCAGCCAAGTATTGGAAAAGCCCCGGCAGTGGCACAAACCACAGTATAGCCGTTCTCCCCTAAAACAAGAAGTGCTGCTGGTAACCGGTATCGCCAACCCAACGATCCTAAAATCCTGGATGGAGGAAGAAACGGCCAGCTACCATTTTCTGCCTTTTCCCGACCATCATCTTTTCAATATAAACGATATCCGGGAGATCCGTGATCAATACAGAAAACTCCAAAACCCCGATGCTTGGATCCTGACTACTGCCAAAGACGCCGTGCGCCTCTTACCGTTTGCGCAAGAGATGCAAGATTTGCCGGTGTACGTAACCGACTATGAGCATCAATTTCTTTTTGAGGAAGAAATCATTTTCCAACAGCGCATTCAACATTTTTTATCCCAACAAAAGATACGTGCGCATGGGTAGGAAAAACAATAAACGAGTCAAACAAGCCAAACAGGCCCGTTCGCTCCCCAACGTACTGAAAGGAACCCTGGAGATCACCCGATCCGGTGTGGGCTATGTGCGGGTAACGGGGATGGATATGGACATTTTGATTCGTCCCGGTGACTTCAACACCGCGCTTCATGGCGATCTGGTGGAAGTGGGCGTAAAGCAAATTCGCGCAGGGGGCCGTCGCATGCAAGGCACGATCCGGCGCGTGATCAAAAGAAGACGAACCGAATTCATAGGGGAATTGGAAGGAGGGAAACGGGGACTTTTCCTGATCCCCGAATACGACAAACCCATACCCGATCTGTTCATCCCCTCGTCCAAACAAAATGGAGCGGTGGCGGGCGATCGGGTATTGGTCCGTTTAATCGAATGGGAAAAAGAGGCCGGTGGACGACCCACCGGAGAAGTGATCACCCTGCTAACCCATGAGGAACCGCAGGAGATCGCCATGAAAAATATTCTACTCGATGCCGGCTTCCCCTTGGAATTTACCGACGAGGCACTTGAAGAAGCGGCCCGCATCCCGGAAACGATCGAGGAGGAAGAGGTCCTTCGCCGGCGCGATTTCCGAAAGATCTTTACCATTACCATCGATCCGGTAAATGCCCGCGATTTTGACGATGCCTTGTCGCTTCAATTTTTAGAAGGAAATTGGATCGAAGTGGGGGTGCACATTGCGGATGTCAGCCATTATCTAATTGCCGGTGGGGTGTTGGACGATGACGCCTATGAACGGGCCACTTCGGTGTATCTGCCCGACCGGGTGCTGCCCATGCTTCCTGAACATATTTCCAATGTGCTCTGCTCCCTTCGTCCCAAGGAAGATAAACTCACCTTCTCTGCGGTATTCGAGATGCACCGCGAGACCGGGCAGATCCGTAAGACCTGGCTGGGGAAAACCCTCATTCACTCCGATCATCGGTTTACCTATGAAGAAGTACAACAGATCTTGGAAACCCGGGAAGGGATCTATGTTGATCAATTGCTTTCCCTGAACCAAGTGGCCCGTCAACTGAGAGCCCAACGATTTGCCAACGGTGCAATCAACTTTTCCTCACAGGAAGTGCGCTTCCAACTCGATGAAAAGGGAACGCCGCTCGGCATCACGATCAAAGAAAGCAAAGAGGCCCATCAGCTAATCGAAGAATATATGCTGCTCGCCAATCGGGCCGTGGCCGAGTACCTGGGAAAGGTTCGGATACAGGAAAATCCACTGCCGTTTCCGTACCGGACGCACGACGATCCCGACCGCGATAAACTCCTGCCGTTTGTGGCCTTTGCCAAGAAATTCGGACATGGTTTTGATCTGTCCTCTCCGGAGTCCATCACCGATTCTTTCAACCAACTGTTGCAAGACGTGCAAGGGAGACCGGAACAACATGTACTGGAGCAATTGGGAATTCGAACCATGGCCAAGGCCAAGTACACCATTGAGAATATCGGGCACTACGGTCTGGGTTTCGAGCATTACTGCCATTTTACTTCGCCGATCCGACGCTACCCGGATGTATTGGTGCACCGTCAATTGTTTGAAGTGTTGAAAGGGAAACCGCAGCTCGATAATAAGATGGCCGACAAATGCCTGCATTGCAGCGAGCGGGAACGAGGGGCGATGGAGGCGGAGAGATCCTCAAACAAATATTTGCAAGTCCGCTACATGCAGCAATTTCTTGGTCAGGAATTTGACGGCGTGATCAGCGGCGTGGCCTCTTTTGGTTTTTGGGTGGAAACGGTCGATCACAAATGCGAAGGACTGGTATCTGCCCAATCCCTTTACGCGATCGACGATTTTCGTCATGTGGAATCCGATTATTGCTTGTTGGGAACGCGAAGCGGATTGCGATTTAGTATGGGCGACAAGGTGCGCATCACGGTCATCGCTGCCAACCTGGCGAAGCGCCAGTTGGATTATGAATGGGTATCCCCTTTGTCCGCTGCTCCCAAAAAAACAAAAGCTAGAAAGCCAAAAAGCCCAAAAGGTTGAGTATTTTGTCGCATGCGCTCCTTTGAAGAACTCTCCCAACTCTTTTCCCAGCGTTTTACCTCCGATCATTTTCCGGCAACCCCTGCATCTTTATACGATCCCAACCGTACGTTTTTGCAGCTGGGCGGAAAACGAATACGCCCCGTGCTCTGTTTGATGGGGCATGAGTTGTTCGACGACATCACGGAAGAGACTTGGCAGCTTTCGATGGCCGTTGAACTGTTTCACAATTTCACCCTGATCCACGACGACATCATGGATCAAGCTCCGCTGCGAAGAGGGTTGCCCACCGTACCTGCCCAGTACGGAGTAAACACCGCCATCCTTGCCGGTGATGTGATGCTCATCAAATCCTATGAATACCTCAACCGGATCGGACTGGGACATTTGCCCGCGATCCTTCACCTGTTTAATCAAACGGCCCGGGAAGTATGTGAGGGACAGCAACTCGATATGGATTTTGAAACAATGGAACAGGTCTCGCTCGATCAATACCTACGGATGATCGAATTGAAAACCTCCGTGCTGCTGGCCGCCAGTCTCCAAATGGGCGCACTGCTCGGCGGGGCCACCCAACGAAACCAGGAACGGATGTATGAATTTGGTCGGAAACTGGGACTGGCCTTTCAGGTACAAGACGATTACCTAGATGCTTTTGGCGATCCGACCAAGTTCGGCAAACAAGTAGGGGGTGATATTCTGGCAAATAAAAAAACATTTTTATTGATTCATGCCTTGGAAACGGCCAATTCCGCACAAGCCAGCCGATTGAATCAGTTACTCAAAAATCAGCCAGAAGATAAAGTAGAGCAAGTACTTGGTCTCTACCGGGAGACTGGTGTAGATGCTTGGGCATTGGAGCTAAAACAGCGGTTTTTGAATGAATCAATGCATGCACTGGAAGACATCGCGGTTTTGTCGGCCCGCAAAAAGCCCCTGATCGAACTTGCTCAATACCTGATCCAACGCGAATTATAAATCAATCCCATGCGATCCAAATTGTTTCGGAAAAAATCGATTGAATCCATACAAGCTCAGTACGACGAGAATCAAAAATCCGGCAACGGTTTGCAACGCATCCTGGGCGTGCGCGACCTTACTTTCCTCGGAATCGCCGCGGTGATCGGGGCTGGAATTTTCTCTACGATCGGCGGGGCGGCTTTCCAAGGCGGACCAGGCATTATGTTGCTCTTTGTAATTACAGCGCTTACCTGTGGTTTCTGCGCGCTTTGTTATGCTGAATTTGCCAGTCGCGTACCCGTGGCGGGCAGTGCCTATACGTATTCGTATGTAACGTTTGGAGAATTGGTGGCCTGATCATCGGCTGGGCCCTGATCCTGGAGTATGCCATCGGGAATATGGTGGTCGCGATTTCCTGGAGCGGCTATTTCAACAATTTGCTGGTGCACATTTTTGATATTCATTTGCCCGGTTGGTTATTGATCGATCCGGATACGGCTACGAATGCATACCGTGAATCGGTTGCCGCTCTAACCAATGCTGCTGGCATCACCGATGTCGATAAGTTGGCCTCTTATCGTTATGCGGTTGATGCCTACGAGCAAGCACCGACGTGGTTGGGCTATAAGATCTTTTTTAATTTCCCGGCGCTTTGTATTGTGTTGCTGGTAACCTGGCTCTCGTACATCGGAATCAAGGAAAGCAAACAATCGGCCAATGCCATGGTGCTGTTCAAGATCGGGGTGATCATTTTTGTGATCATAGCCGGGGCTTTTTTTGTAGACACAAACAACTGGCAACCGTTTTTACCCAATGGTTTCGAGGGCGTGCTCAAAGGGGTATCGGCTGTTTTCTACGCATACATCGGATTTGATGCGATCTCCACGACGGCCGAGGAGTGCAAGGACCCCAAACGCGACATGCCCCGAGGGATGATCTATTCGCTGTTGATCTGTACAGTTTTATATATTTTAATTACACTGGTGTTGACGGGCATGGAGCGATACGATCGTTTTGAGGGAGTGAACGATCCGTTGGCTTTTGTTTTTGAAAAGCGTGCACCTTGGATCGAGAAGATCGTTTCGGTCAGCGCCATCATCGCCACGACTTCGGTGTTGCTGGTCTTTCAGATCGGTCAGTCTCGAATCTGGATGAGTATGAGCCGAGACGGATTGCTTCCCAAAAAATTTCAGCAAGTACATCCCCGTTACCAAACGCCGGGCTTTGCCACCATCGTAACCGGTTTTTTTATTGGGATCGGTGCGATGTTGATTCGAAGCGGTTTGGTGACGGATCTGACCAGCATCGGTACGCTCTTTGCATTTGTACTTGTATCTGCCGGTGTAATGTTCTTGCCCAAGATTAAACCCGAGCCTGGTAAATTTTTGCTGCCCTATATCAATGGCAAGTGGATCGTGCCTCTTTTATACGCGGGGTTGATCTATCTGTTTCAAGATCGGGTAGGGGAGAGTTTGAATCAATTGATCTCCGGTCAATGGGATGCGCTATCGCTGGTGCAGTATTTATTTTTGATCTGCCTGGGGATCGGATTGTATCTATCGGTGCAGACGTTCCTAAGGAATTATTCACTCATTCCCATTCTAGGGGTTTTGTCCTGCATGTATTTGATGATCGAGATCCCGGCCATCAGTTGGGTCTGGTTCCTGGGCTGGATGGCCGGGGGCTTGGGGATCTATTTTCTATATGGTTACCGACACAGCCGCTTGGCGGAGTAGGCAAGGGCTATAGCTTTTTCGTACCTTTGCCGGGCTACAAGCCAGGTCATCGATCCCGCGCTTCCAGCGGGGTAGGAAAGTCCGGACAGCACAGAGCCATGCACCGGTGAACAGCCGGGTTTCGAGAAATCGAAAACAGCGAGTGCCACAGAAAATAACTACCGACCGGTCAACCGGTTGGCAAAGGTGAAAACGTGGGGTAAGGGCCTACGGGGAACATGGGTAACCATGTTCTTGGGTAAACCTTGCATGCTGAAATGCCATGTAAAGTACCGTTTGAGGGCGGCTCGTCCGAGGTACAGGGTAGGCAGCTTGAGCTTGGTGGGTAACTGCCAAGACAGATCAATGATGACCCTCGACCGAATCCGGCTTATCGGCTTGTAGCATTTTTTCCCATCATTCGGGTTATCTTTGTTCCATGACAATCGAAAAATTACAGGACATGCGGTCCCGCGTTCTCGGGATAAGGAGGTTTCTTTGACGTCGAGAACCGACTTCAAAAGATTGCACAGGATAAACAGCTTTCGCTGAGCCCCGGATTTTGGGACGATAACAAACGGGCCACCGAGATCCTAAAAAATATTAGGCTAAACGAGTATTGGGTTTCGCTTTTTGAATCGACTGAACGATCGGTGGAGGACTTTGCCGTGCTCTTCGATTTTTGGAAGGCCGGTGATGCGACCGAAGAAGAAACGCAGGTGGCCTTTGATCAGGCGATGAATGGACTTGACGACGCGGAATTCAAAGCCACTCTAAACGAGCCGGAGGACGAATTGCCGGCCGTCTTGCAAATTAACTCCGGTGCCGGGGGTACGGAAAGCCAGGATTGGTCGGAGATGCTGGCCCGTATGTATCGCATGTATGGCGAGCGGCAGGGTTGGAAAGTAACAGAGTTGGATTGGGTATGGGGCGATGGGGCCGGTATCAAAACGGCGACATTGCAGTTCGATGGTCCCTTTGCCTATGGATTTTTGAAATCCGAAAGCGGGGTTCATCGATTGGTTCGGATCTCTCCCTTTGATAGCAATGCCCGTCGCCATACCTCGTTCAGTTCCGTATTCGTTTACCCGCTGGTAGATGATACCATCAACATTGAGATCAAGGATGCAGACGTTAAAATGGAAACGGCAAGAAGTGGGGGAGCCGGCGGACAAAACGTGAACAAAGTAGAGACCAAAGTGATGCTCACGCACTTGCCCACCGGAATGGTAGTGGTTTGTCAGACCGAACGAACGCAGCTGGGCAACCGCGAAAAAGCCATGCAAATGTTGAAAAGCCGTCTATACGAGGAAGAATTGCGTAAGCGCAACGAACTCAAAGATGCGGCCAATTCCAAGAAGAAGAAGATCGAGTGGGGGAGTCAGATCCGTTCTTACGTTTTCCACCCGTACAAAATGATTAAGGACCACCGCACCGACTTTGAAACCGGCAACGTTCAACCCGTTATGGACGGCGAACTCGACGGCTTCATCAAAGCCTACCTTATGACCGAAAAAGAAACCAACTAAAAACTAACTGACAACTCCAACTGCCCAAACTATCCAAACTACCCAAACTTTTCAAACTTACCTTATGTACGGCACCTTCTCCTACCCCCTCCCCACCAACGAACCCGTATTAAACTACGGTCCCGGTTCGGCTGAAAAGATCGCCTTAAAAAAAGCGCTCAAGGAGCTTAAATCACAGGTAATCGATGTGCCTATGTACATCGGTAGCAAAGAAATTCGTACCGGTCGCTTGGGTGACATGCGCCCCCCGCATGAGCACGCGCATCTGCTGGGAAGGTTTCATTTGGGAGAGGAAAAGCATGTAAAGATGGCCATTGACGCGGCATTGGCAGCACGTGCTTCTTGGTCGGCCATGCCCTGGGAGCAACGAGCACATATTTTTTTGAAGGCAGCGGATCTACTCGCTACCAAATACCGGCCTTATATCAATGCGGCCACGATGCTGGGTCAGAGCAAGAATGCGTTTCAGGCAGAGATCGATGCGGCCTGTGAATTGATCGATTTCTTGCGCTTCAATGTGCATTTCCTATCGGAGATCTATAAACAACAACCCATCAGCAGCCCGGGTGTTCACAACCGGATGGAGTATCGTCCGCTGGAAGGTTTTGTACTGGCCGTATCCCCTTTTAATTTTACTGCCATTGGCGGCAACCTTCCTACCTCAGCCGCGCTTTGTGGCAACGTGGTGGTTTGGAAATGCGCCTACACACAAGTTTATTCCGCACAACTTTTCATGAAAATTTTGAGAGAGGCGGGATTGCCCGATGGGGTGATCAACTTAATCTATGTAAGTGGTCCCACCGTCGGAAACGTTTGCTTCACCCATCCGGATTTTTCCGGTGTACACTTTACCGGATCTACCGGGGTATTCAATCAAATGTGGGAGACTATTGGAAAGAACATGCCTCGCTATCGTTCCTATCCACGCATTGTGGGGGAGACGGGCGGAAAGGATTTTGTCCTCGCCCATGCCTCAGCCGATCCGGATGTAGTGGCAACCGCCTTGTTGCTGGGGGCGTTTGAGTATCAGGGACAAAAATGCTCGGCCGCCTCGCGTGCGTATATTCCCTCCAACATCGCCGAGGAGGTAAAGAAAAAATTAGTCGCGGGGGTGAAGCATTTTCAGATGGGTTCGGTGGAAGATTTTCGCAATTTCATCAATGCGGTGATTGACGAGAAGAGTTTCGACAGCATCAAAAAATACATCGACGCAGCAAAAAAAGATCCCAAGTGTCAGATTCTGGTGGGCGGTAAATGCGATAAGAAAACAGGGTACTTCATACAGCCCACTGTCATCGAGACCAAGAATCCGCGTTCGCTGACCATGTGCGAGGAGATCTTCGGGCCGGTGCTGACCCTTTATGTATATCCCGCCGGTCAATTCGAGCGGGCTATGGACCTGGTGGACAGTACGTCGCCCTATGCCTTGACGGGATCGATTCTGGCACAGGATCGTGCCGCGATCGATCGGGCAACCACTCGGTTGCGTCATGCCGCCGGGAATTTTTATATCAATGATAAGCCCACGGGTGCGGTGGTTGGTCAACAGCCTTTTGGCGGAGCCCGGGCCAGTGGAACGAACGATAAGGCGGGTTCGCAATTGAATTTATTGCGGTGGTTAAGCGCACGTACCCTCAAAGAAACATTTAACCCGCCGACCGATTATCGTTATCCATTCCTCCAAGAGCAGTAATTTGTGCATAGCCGATGAAGACAATCCTCAATCATACCGAATACCTGACTGCGGTCGAATCGCTCGCCCAGGCCTTGCTTGCCAAACATCCCGGTTTGGAAAACACCGCATTGGTGGGCGTTCAACAGGGTGGGGTAGTGTTGGGGTGGGACCTCGTTCGGGTACTTCGAAAAGAGCCTGGATTAAAGGATTTGGAACTGGGATTGCTGGATATCACCTTTTATCGGGATGATTTTCGGACCTCCATCCTGGCACCGGATCGGATGAACATTCCTTTTTCAATTGAGGAGAAAAATGTGATTTTGATAGACGATGTGCTCTTCACGGGACGTACAATCAAGGCAGCACTGGATGTGCTGTTGGATTATGGTCGGCCCCAGCGCGTAGAACTCCTCGTTCTGGCCGACCGAAAAGAACATCGTCAGTTTCCCATACAAGCTGATTATGTGGGACTTACCATTCCCACTACCAAGGATCAAAAAGTAAAATTGGTCTCAGATGAGAGCGGCGGTCAGAACTTGATTTTACGCGATTCCTGATTTTAGTGTAATTTCGTCCTTTGATGCAACTATCCACCCGCCATCTGCTGGGCATCAAAGAACTGACCCCCTCAGACATCTCCCTTATTTTATCGACTGCCGAGCAATTCAAGGAAGTCTTGCAACGTCCGGTAAAAAAAGTTCCTTCCCTGCGTGACGTCACGATTGTGAACCTTTTTTACGAGAATTCCACCCGCACGCGCTTCTCATTTGAACTCGCTCAAAAACGCTTGAGTGCCGATACCTTAAATTTTGCTGCCTCCAGTTCCTCCGCGGCAAAAGGGGAGACCTTGCTCGATACCGTGAACAACATCTTGTCGATGAAAGTAGACATGGTGGTGATCCGGCACAGTGCCACCGGCGCACCGCATTTTCTGGCGCAGCACATTCCCGCCGCCATCATCAATGCCGGAGATGGGATCAATGAACATCCGACACAAGCCTTGCTCGATGCCTTCTCCATTCAGGAGAAATTCGGCGAGCTGAAAGGACGCAAAGTGGCTCTGATCGGCGATATCCTGCACAGCCGGGTGGCACAAAGCAATATCCACCTCCTGAATAAAATGGGAGCGGAAGTGGTGGTATGCGGACCACCTACCCTGATCCCCAAATACATCCAATCGGCCTGGAATGTAACGGTCAGTTATAATTTAAAGGAAACCTTGGAATGGTGTGAAGTGGCCAATGTACTGCGGATCCAATTGGAGCGACAAAACCAAGTATTGTTTTCTTCCCTTCGGGAATATCGACTGCATTACGGGATCAACCGTGAATTGTTGGATGGCCTACCCAAGCCCGTCACCATCATGCACCCCGGCCCGATCAACCGGGGAGTAGAACTGGATAGCGACGTAGCCGATTCGCATCAATCCATCATCTTGCAACAAGTTGAAAATGGGGTGGCGGTTCGAATGGCCGTGCTCTATTTACTCTCCAATCGCAATATTGCGTAGCTTTAATCCATGAGCCGAATCTGCTTATTCCCGGGAACCTTCGATCCGGTCACCTTGGGTCATGTCGACATCATCGACCGGGCGCTTCCCTTGTTTGATAAGATCGTGGTTGGAATCGGATTGAATGCGGCCAAAGCTCCGATGTTTACCCCCGAAAAGCGCTTGCAATGGATTCGAGATTTATATGAGAACGATGCCCGGGTAGAGGGGGCGATCTATGAGGGATTGACCGTTGACTTTTGCCGCTCAATCGGAGCTCATTTTATATTGCGGGGCATTCGGTATGTAAGCGACTTTGAATATGAGAAAACCATTGCCGATGCAAACCGTACCATGGATCGATCCATCGAAACGATCTTCTTGACGGGAGAGCCCAAATACACTTCCGTCGCTTCCACCATCGTTCGCGACATCATACGAAATGGCGGAGACGCATCTCCGTTCCTGCCCGAACGCGTCGCCCGTTCGATCAGTCAATAACCGTTGCCAACAGGGGTTGCAGGGAAGGATAGATCTCCTTCCAAACCAAGCGAATCTCCGTTTGATTCATCCAGCGAGCCGCGGTAATGTCCTCTTCGGTTTGTAATACCAATTCTTGTTCTGTTTCCAATTCAAAGACAAACCAATGCGTTTTCTTTATAAACCATTTCTCCTTCATTCTATATACATGAAAGGTGGGTTCGCAATCGTCCATTTTTTTTAGGTGGGTAAGCCCGGTTTCCTCGGCAATCTCCCGGATGGCGGCTATCAAAGGGGTCTCGCCCGCGTTGATCTTTCCTTTTGGTAAATCCCAGTGTCCGCGTCGGTGTATCAGAAGTAATTCGCCTTTTTTGTTTTTGATGATTCCACCCGCCGCCTCGATCCATTGAAAGCGGTTGGAAATTTGTGCGAGGGTTGTTTTTTCATCTTGCGTATTCAGAAGGGAATAAGACTGACTGAAATTCATCAGGTCCTCAATTTTTTGATCGATTTCCGAAAGGGAGGATGCCTCCACCGCCTGTGCGTTGCAGCGGATTTCCAAAGTGGCGGATCCATGGTGGATAAAGATTGGCATACGAGGTTTTGATTTCCGATACATTTGACATATGGATAATGCAACGGTGGTGGCGGACAAACTTCTTCAGGTCCGCGCCGTAAAATTAAGTCCCGAAGCCCCCTTTACGTGGGCCAGCGGATGGAAATGTCCCATTTATTGCGACAATCGAAAAGTGTTGGCACATCCGCACGAGCGGGATTTCCTGAAAAGTGAGTTGGCCAATGTGATCTTTGAGCAATTTGCGGATGCCGAAGTACTGGCCGGAGTGGCCACTGCCGGAATACCCTGGGGAGCAATGGCTGCCGATCAATTGAAGCTGCCGTTTTGTTATGTCCGTCCCAAACCAAAGGAACATGGTCTGGGGAATCAAATCGAGGGCAATCTTCAAGCCGGTCAGTCCGTTTTAGTAGTCGAAGACCTGATCTCTACCGGTAAAAGCTCCCTGCAATTGGTGGAAGTTCTCCGTAATGCCGGGGTTAAGGTTGTGGGCATGGTAGCTCTGTTTACCTACGGATTCCCCGCTGCGGACGAAGCGTTTAAGCAAGCAGACCTAAAACTGGTGACCTTGTCCAATTATCCGGCCCTGATCGATCGGGCCATTTCAAAAGGGCTGGTTAGTCTGGAGCAGCAACAAGTACTGATGGCCTGGCGGGAAAATCCAGCCAATTGGGGACGATAAATTTTAACCATATGATACGTTTCTGTCTGCTGCTAGCCTGTTTGCTGCTTGTTAATCCCACCATCCAGGCCCAGGTAAAATCGGTTCAAACATTTACCCTCAAAACCCCTGAGATCCTTTGCGAGGCCTGCAAAGGGAGGGTTGAGACCTACCTGAAGCGGCATGACGGACTGCTGGAAATTAATGTCAACTTTCGAAAAGGGGAAACCCGGGTCAAATTCCTATCCGACCGAGCCGACATCGAACAAATCAAAACCGCCATCGCCAACTGCGGGTTCGATGCCGATGACGTGACCGCCCTACCGGAGGCCTACCAGAAACTCCCCCGAACCTGTAAGAAAAAATCCGATGGGGGAGGACACCCAGCACCAAAAATTCCGCCTACTTTAAACTAATTTTATTAGCATTTAATGATTTCTCTGATATCTAAGTTAATTAGCATAAACCTATTTATTCAATAATTTGAATAACATTATATTATATTGAATATTGCCATTTTAAATATTTAGTAATATCATTCTTTTTTTATGCTTATTTATTATTTTCTCAAAGCCTCATTGAGCTTGATAATTTATACTGTAAATATTTGATTAATAATTGATTAAATAATTTTATCTCAATATTATATATTGATAATCAAAACATACGCTAAAAGAATTATTCATAAACCACTTTCATCAGGGTTAAATATCAAGCATTGATTGCGATCAACCCGATTGGTTTTTATTCGTTTAAACATTAAACCCGTGTATGACTTTTTCGTCTTATACGCTTAATTTTACCAACTGACCTTAACCTCTCCTTTCCAAACCATTATGCGTCATTTCCGGAACCTTTTACTAGTCACCTTCTTGCTATCCGGTTTGGGGGTTGGTGCGCAGGATTTTTCCAACAAAGGCAAGGAGTTTTGGATTCCGTACAGTTATCACGTGGGGGCAGGTGGGGCCGGTCTGGTAATGACTCTTTACATAACATCTGATGTTGCCACTACTTATCAGGTTGCCATTCATGGGGGTGTTACGATTCAGAGTGGGAGCCTGACGGCCGGTCAGGTTGTGACCTGTATTGTTCCCAACACGTATTTTATACCTAACGAGGGGTTGTACAGCGGCAAGGCCATTGTGGTCACCTCAGATAAGGGGGTGGTGGTCTATTCATACATTACACAAAGTGCCGTGAGCGGGGCAACGGTATGCCTGCCTACCAATGTATTGGGAAGAGAGTACTACTCCATGAACTTTACCCAGGTCTCTAACGCGGCCAATTCAAACTCGTACTTTACGATCATTGCGGCGGAGGACAATACATCCGTTGAGATTACGCCCACCGCCAACACCAAAAATGGTTGGGTGGCCGGAACGACTTACACCATCAATCTAAACAAAGGGCAGATCTATCAGGTATTGGGTACCCATAACAATACCCCCACGGGTGGCTTGTATACCGGGGTGGACCTGACCGGTTCCAAGATCAAATCCGTCACTTCCGGACAAAATCCCTGTAAGCGGATTGCCGTTTTCTCCGGTGCTGGTAAGATCCGGATTGGAACCAATTGTGGCACCAACAATTCATCGGATAATCTCTATCAGCAACTTTATCCTCAAGCCACTTGGGGCAAGAGCTATTTAACAGTGCCCAGTTTCAGCCGTCCCAATAATTTTTATCGGGTCATTCGTAGCACCTCTTCCACCAATGTATATGTGAATGGTACGTTGGTGCCGAGCGGCTCTTTCATCAATGGGTATTATGAATTCTCTAACGGTACGCCCAATTACATTACGTCGGATGAGCCCATCAGCGTTGCTCAGTATTTTACGACTCAAGGGTGTTCGTCGAACGCTACTCCTTATGATCCAGACATGATCGTCCTGAATCCGATCGAGCAAAATATTTCAAAAGTCACCCTCGTCAGCTCTAATTTGGTAGCGACCGCCAACCGACAGCATCATATGCATGTAATCATGCGAAGCGGCGGAACGGGAATTTCTTCTTTTCGCTTTGATGGGGCGGTGATCCCCAGTACGGCCTCGTGGGTGCCTCACCCGGCACTCACCGGCTATTCCTATTTGTATCTATCCAACGTTACGGCAGGGTATCATACCCTATCCTCCGATTCGGGTTTCAACGCGCTTGCCTATGGTTATGCCGCTGCGGAATCATATGGTTACTCAGCCGGCGCCAACGTAAAGGACCTGTATCAGTACATATCGATCCAGAATCAGTTTGCCACGGTCAATTTTCCTGCTACCTGTCGAAATACTCCCTTCTTTTTCTCAATGACCTTCCCGTATCAACCCACACAGATTCAGTGGATATTCGGATCAGCCCTTAACGGACAAGGGATATCGGATATTACGTTGCCTAATCCAACACCAACTGGAACGGTGGTGGTAAATGGGCGTACCCTCTATATATATAAATTGCCCAATCCTTATACCATCAGTACGGCAGGAACGTATCAAATCAAAGTACTGGCAACCAACCCCTCTCCGGATGGTTGTACGGGCCTGCAAGAGATCAATTTCGACTTGGATGTACAGCCCACTCCGATAGCCAATTTTACGCTAAGCAATGTGTGCGACGGGAATCCGGTACAGTTTACCGATGCTTCGTCTACTAACAGCAGGCCGATTTCAACGTATTACTGGGACTTTGGAGATAACACGACCGGATCCACTCTCAACCCTTCACACTTGTATCCCGGACCAGCCACCTATAACCCGCGCTATTCGATCATCACCGATATTGGGTGTATATCCGATACGATCACAAAATCGGTTACCGTTTTTCCCAAACCTACGGCAACACTTGTTGGAACAGTTGGCTTGTGTCAGGGAGCTCCGGAACCCCAGATTACCTTCACCGGTGCAAATGGAACGCCACCCTATACGTTTACATACACGTTAAACGGCGGGCCTGCACAACAGATCGTGACCACTACCGGAAACAGTGTTAGCATAAATGTCCCCACGGCAACCGTGGGCATTTATACCTACTCGCTCACCAATGTAAAGGATGCCAGTTCCCTGGCTTGCGAGCAAGCTCAAACAGGCAGTGCAGTGGTTACGGTATTTGCCAAGCCCACCGGAGCTACGATAACCGGTTCCACGGCGGTTTGTCTGAACGGCACGGCACCAACATTGACTTTAACAGGGCAAGGCGGTTCGGGTAATTATCTATTTACGTATAATTTGAATGGAGGTCCCGATCAAACCCTTAGTTCCACGGGAGGTGCGGCAACCATCACCGTTCCGACCAATGCAGTGGGCACTTTCACCTATAATCTTACCAGTGTAGAAGATCCCAGTAATGTTTTGTGCCGTACCAATATAAATACCTCTGCCACGGTAACGGTAAATCCATTGCCCACGGCTTCTATTACAGGAACCTTGTCTGTTTGTCAGAACGCTACACAACCCAACATAACCTTTACCGGTGCCGGTGGCACGGCTCCTTACACGTTTGTTTATACGCTCAATGGAGGATCCAGCCAGCAAGTGATTTCTGGGGCAAACGGGATAGCAACAGTTTCTGTACCTACGGCAACGCCGGGTACTTTCACTTATTCTCTGCAGAGCGTAACCGATGCCACGGCCTCTCTGTGTACACAACTTCAATCAGGGAATGCAATCGTAACGGTCAACCCGCTGCCCACAGCTTCCATTTCCGGAGCCACAGTGGTTTGTCAAAATGCAACCGCACCCACGGTTACGTTCACCGGCGCTGATGGCACGGCGCCCTATACGTTCGCGTATAGTATCAACGGTGGCGCCACGCAGACTGTAACGACCACCACCGGTAACAGCGTTACCGTTTCCGTACCTACAACAACACCCGGCAGCTTTGCATACAACCTGATCAGTGTAACGGATGCCAGCAGCACGACTTGCTTGCAAAATCAGACCGGTACGGCAATTATTACCGTCAATCCGCTACCCACTGCATCGATAGCCGGAACGACCAACGTCTGTTTAAATGCAACATCTCCCTTCATCACGTTCACCGGTGCCGTGGGCACGGCCCCATATACGTTTGCCTTTAACATTAATGGTGGTACCACGCAAACGGTTACCACTACCACCGGCAATTCGGTAACGGTTTCCGTTCCTACCGCAACGGCTGGAACGTTTACGTATAACCTGATCAGTGTTACCGATGCCAGCTCAACGGTCTGTACGCAAAATCAATCCGGATCCGCCACGGTAGTTGTATATCCGCTGCCCACTGCCACTTTCAGTTCACTGACACCCCGATGTGAAACAGGAATTATATCCTTTACGGATCAATCGGTTGCCAATGCCGGCAATGTAACCGGCTGGAGTTGGAATTTCGGTGATCCAATCAGTGGCGCGAACAATACCTCCACCTTGCAAAATCCCCAGCACGTTTTTGCAACGGCAGGAACCTATAGCGTTACCCTTACGGTTACTACGAATAACGGCTGTGTCAGCGTGAATCCTGCTATACCAGTTGTCATACATTCAAAACCCTTGGCCGGATTCATAAATCCCGAAGTTTGTTTGATTGATACCTATGCGCAATTCACCGATACCAGTTCGGTTGCTTCGCCCAGTGCCGTGAACAACTGGAATTGGGATTTTGGTGACCCAACCAGTGGGGCAAACAATACCTCCTCGCTTCAGAACCCCCAGCACAGTTATCTGGCCTTGGGATCTTATCCGGTGGTGCTGATTGTTACCTCCAATCAGGGATGCAAGGATACCGTCAATCAAACCTTGATTGTGAACGGAAGCTTCCCGGTATCCAATTTTAGCATCAATAACACCAATAATCTCTGTGCGAATGATTCCATCTCAATTACAAATCTGTCAACCGTTTTACCGGGTGTGATCACAAAAGTGGAGATCTTCTGGGACGATGTTGCACAACCAACCGTGGTGGAAATCGATCAAAACCCAACCCCCGGCAAGGTATACAAGCATAAGTATCCTAATTTCCAATCACCTCTGTCCAAGACCTACAACATTCGATACCGCTCCTATTCCGGTGGTGTTTGTTCGAATGATAAGGTGCTTCCGATTACCATCAACGCGGCACCAAAAGTTCAATTCAATCCGATCCCGAATATCTGTCTGGATGCTCCACCATACCAGATCACACAGGCCTCTGAAATAGGAGGGGTGCCGGGTAGTTTGTTGTTTACCGGACCGGGCATTTCTTCAACCGGACTATTCAACCCTTCAACTGCCGGTGCAGGTACCCATACCATCCGTTATTATTTCACGTCTACGGCCGGCGGATGTATCGACAGCGCAACCCAAACCATCAAAGTGTGGATTCCACCGGTAGCAGATTTTACCGTGAGCAGTCCGGTTTGCGAACGCCAATCCGTAACCTTTACCAATACCTCCACCTCAACGGAAGGCACCTTAACTCAGTGGCGTTGGGATTTTGGGGATGGAACACCGGTATTGGTACGTCCCAATGGCAATCCCGTACAACACACTTACGCCACCTTTGGAACCTTTGTGGTGAAATTGAATGTAGTTACTTCAAACGGATGTGTGAGTGTTGCCAAAACGGTCAATCTGGACGTGAAGCCGCTGGCCCGTCCCAACTTCAGTTTCCCCGCCGTCAGCTGTCTGCCGAACGCAAACATTCAGTTCACCAATCTATCTTCCATTCCTGACGGGACGCAAAGCAGTTTTACGTATCTGTGGAATTTCGGCGATCCCGTCAGCGGACCCGTCAATACGTCCACAGCGATGAATCCCGCGCATATCTACACCGCACTGGGTCCCTATAGTGTAAATCTTCAGGTCACCACGGGTGCTGGCTGTATTCGCGATACCATGCTCGTGCTTAATACACTTCATCCACAACCGATCGCTTCGTTTACGACCGATAAGATCGATGTCTGTATCGGAGGCGCGATTCAGTTTAACAGCACCAGCAATGGAGCCGATGGCACCATCACACAATGGTTCTGGGATCTGGATAATGGAACAACACGCAACCAGCCAAATTTTTCCTATACGTATTCAGCAATAGGCAACTATAATGTAAGTCACTATATCGTAAATAGTTTTAATTGTCGCAGTACAACGGCTACCACTTCAGTATCCGTGAATCCGTATCCGGTAGCCGATGCCGGACCAGATAAGCTGATGTTGGAAGGCGGACAAACCCAACTCACGCCGGTCAACAACAATACCATGCCGATCACGATTCGTTGGAGACCTTCCTCGTATTTAAGCGATCCCACCATACTTTCTCCAATTGCACGCCCAATAGATGATATCTATTACACCCTGTACCTTATAACAGATAAAGGTTGTGCGGCGCAGGATGTGGTCTTTGTAAAAGTGCTGAAAACGCCCATTGTTCCCAATATCTTCAGTCCCAACGGCGATGGCGTGCACGATACCTGGGTAATCCCGTATCTCGACAGTTATCCGGGCTGCACGGTAGAAGTCGTGAACCGGTATGGACAACTTGTTTTCCGTTCAGTAGGTTATCCGACTCCTTGGGATGGAAGAATCAATGGGAACCCTGCCCCGGTGGGTACGTATTATTTTGTGATCGATCCTAAAAATGGTCGTAAACGGGTTGCCGGCTATGTTGACATCATTCGATAATCCATGCGAGTAGTCTTAGTATCCATATTCATTTTGATTCAGGCTCTGTCGAACGCACAGCAACGACCGCATTATACGCAATACGTGATCAATCCCTTTATTATCAATCCGGCCATCGCAGGGATCGACAACTACACCGATCTTAAAATGGCGATACGAGATCAGTGGGTTGGATTGCGCGGCGCGCCCAAGACCACTTATCTCAGTATTCATGGTCCCCTGGGCAAAAGTGATTACCGATCCTCCTCCACTTCGTTTGCCGTGCCCGGCGAAAATCCACGTGGAAAAGCCTATTGGGAAAATTATACCGCAGCAGAACCCCATCACGGCATCGGAATGAATTTGATCAACGATCGAACCGGTAGTTTCAATTTTTTCAGCGCGGCCCTTAGTTATGCGTATCATGTTGGGTTGAATCCGACCACCAACCTGTCGGGCGGATTCAGCGGTGGCGTCACCAAAGTATCGGTCGACAACACCCTGCACGATTACAATGGATCGGGAGATCAAAGCGATCCGGCAACCGGATCGGGATTTTTGACCGAATTGACCCGTATCAAACCGCAAATGGCCGCTGGTTTGTGGCTCTACTCCCGTAACTATTTCGTGGGCTTCTCGGCTCAGAACGTATTACCACAGACCCTCAATTTTGTGGACGACAACACTGCTGTACTAACAAAAGGTCGATTCATTCCGCATCTGTTTTTGACAGCCGGCTATCGATTCCTGGTGGGGGATGACCTGAATGTCACGCCTTCCTTTATGCTGAAGTACATCCAGAACAGTTCCTTTCGTCAATATCAGCCCGAAGTAAACCTGAAGCTGCAGTACCGCGACCAACTCTGGACCGGCGGGAGTTACCGGCTGGATGACGGCTATTCCGGTTACCTGGGTCTGAATGTGAGCAATACGTTCAACATCAGTTATTCTTTCGAAAAATCTGCAAACAATAACATATTACGCGATTTCAATCGCGGCACACATGAAATGGTCTTTGGTTTTATTCTTGGAAATAAGTACAGCGAAAAATGTCCGCGTTGTTACTGATCTGATAACAAAAGAAGTCAGCATAAAAAAAGTCCCGCCAGCGGCGGGACATTTTACTTTTATCGTTTTCCGATTATTGGATCGAAACTGTATTGGCCGGCTGAGTATTACCAGTAGCGGCAGGCATTTCGATGGATTTCGGAGCAGGCGTTTGTGTGGTGACGTTCTTGTTCATGTCGGCCAGGGTAGGGGCGATCACCAGCGATACGATCGACATGAGTTTGATGAGGATGTTCATCGACGGACCAGACGTATCCTTGAACGGATCCCCAACCGTGTCTCCGGTAACAGAGGCCTTGTGTGGGTCTGATTTCTTGTAATACAT
Organism: Bacteroidota bacterium; assembly: GCA_016868775.1. Classification (GTDB taxonomy): domain Bacteria; phylum Bacteroidota; class Bacteroidia; order Chitinophagales; family Chitinophagaceae; genus JJ008. The sequence goes on from VGFT01000002.1 coordinate 270,354, forward strand.
CTCTCCGTTGATCTCGACTCCTTTTTCAAAAGATTTCTTGGCATTGTCCCAAGCCCCACCGGCATTGTTTTGGAACATGCCCATAAGCACACCGCTCACCGTTGCACCGGCCAAGAAGCCGCCCAGGGCTTCCGGACCCATGAGAAATCCGATCAGCAGAGGTGAGACGATGGCAATCGCGCCGGGAAGCATCATCTTACGAATAGACGCTTGGGTGGAGATGGCTACACATTTATCGTACTCCGGTTTGCCGGTTCCTTCCATGATGCCCGGGATGCTGCGGAATTGACGACGAACTTCTTCCACCATACTCATCGCGGCTTCGCCCACAGCCCGAATGGCCAGCGAAGAGAAGAGTAGGGGAACCATTCCGCCAACGAACAAGGCAGCCAATACATCTGCCTTATAGATATCGATGTGTTGATTGTCGGGCATCGCCACTCCGACAAAGGCCGCAAAAAGGGCCAGGGCGGTCAGTGCGGCAGAGGCAATAGCAAATCCTTTTCCGGTAGCTGCAGTCGTATTTCCAACTGCATCAAGAATATCAGTTTTTTCACGAACTTCTTTAGGAAGTTCACTCATCTCGGCGATACCACCGGCATTATCGGCAATAGGACCAAAAGCATCGATGGCCAATTGCATAGCGGTTGTAGCCATCATACCGGCAGCGGCAATGGCTACGCCATAAAGACCCGCGAATTCATAAGAACCCCAGATGCCAGCAGCCAAAACTAGGATCGGCAGGAAAGTAGATTCCATGCCTACGGCAAGTCCGCCAATTACATTGGTGGCATGTCCGGTTGAAGACTGACGGATAATCGAGAGCACCGGGCGCTTGCCCATAGCAGTATAGTATTCGGTAATGATGGACATGAGCGTTCCAACGGCTAATCCAACCCCGATGGCACCGAGTACACCCCATTTGGTGAATTCAGCCCCACGAAGGATCATAGTTTCTGGAAGGATATAATTTACCAATCCGAAAGAGGCGATCGCGGTTAGAACGATCGATCCCCAGTTGCCCATATTCAACGCTTTTTGAACGGTATCGGTATTCAGACCGGCGTTTTCACTAATGCGCACGAACCAGGTTCCGATTATCGAGAAAATGATTCCCACGCCAGCGATCAACATCGGAAGTAGGATGGGGGCTAACCCACCAAAAGCATCAACAGATTTTGTTTCTTGTCCCAGTACCATGGTAGCTAGTACCGTGGCCACATACGATCCAAACAGGTCCGCACCCATTCCGGCCACATCACCCACATTATCGCCCACATTATCAGCGATGGTGGCGGGGTTACGGGGATCGTCTTCCGGGATGCCGGCTTCCACTTTTCCAACAAGGTCGGCACCCACGTCAGCGGCTTTGGTATAGATTCCACCACCTACACGGGCGAAAAGTGCGATTGACTCGGCTCCGAGTGAAAAACCGGTCAGCACTTCGATGGTGCGGAGCATTTCAGCATTGAAAACATCCGTTCCATTGGCAAGATCGCCAACGAAATAGGCTTTGAGAATAAAATAAAGTCCGCCCAGTCCCAATACGGCCAGTCCGGCTACACCCAATCCCATTACTGCCCCACCGGTGAACGAAACGTTCAGGGCTTTGCTTAGACTGGTACGCGCGGCTTGTGCGGTACGGACGTTTGCCTTGGTGGCCACGCTCATACCCACATAACCGGCAAAAGCACTGAAAATAGCACCCAGCACAAACGATACGGCAATCAGTACGTGGGAGTGGGGGTTACGGGTGGCCATGAAAGCCAGAAGGAGGGCTACAACGACCACGAAATACCCCAGGATTTTCAATTCTGCCCGCAAGAAGGCCATGGCTCCTTCAGCGATGTAGTTGCTGATCTCTTTCATGCGGTCGGTTCCGGAATCTTGTTTGCCTACCCAGTTGTATTTGATCAGGGTATAGAGGAGTCCGACCAGTCCCATCAAGGGCACCCAAATAAATAGATTGTTCATCATACGTTAGCTTGGTGTTTCAAAAAAAACGGCTGATTCAGCCGGGTCGCAAAGATAAGGGCTGAGGCCATTATTTTCGAGGGGGACGGGTATATTTGCCCATGGCTCTAACCAGTTACCCCAAGGAGAAAATCCAGATCCTTTTTTTGGAGAATATCAGCGAATCGGCCGCCCGAAATTTCAGGGCGCAGGGCTATTCACAGGTGAACCGGATCGGCAAGGCGTTGACGGAAGATGAGTTGGTGGAGGCCGTACGGAATGTCCACATCCTAGGTATCCGCTCCAAGTCTCAGATCACCCCCCGGGTTTTGAACGCTGCAAAAAAGCTACAGGCCATCGGCTGTTTTTGCATCGGAGTGAACCAAGTGGATCTAGATGCTGCTCGCAAGAACGGGGTAGTGGTTTTCAACGCGCCCTATTCCAACACCCGCTCGGTGGCGGAATTGGTGATTGGGTCCTCGATTATGCTGATCCGACGCATCCCCGATAAAAATAAAGCGGCCCATAAGGGTATTTGGATGAAAGAAGCCAGCCGCAGTTATGAATTGCGCGCAAAGACACTCGGCATTATCGGATACGGAAACATCGGCAGCCAGGTGAGTGTACTGGCCGAATCGATGGGTATGCGCATTATTTTTTATGACATCGAGACCAAATTGCCACTGGGAAATGCTATTGATGGTAAATCGTTAAAAGAAGTTTTATCGAATTCCGATATCGTTACGTTGCATGTTCCGGAAACCCCGCAAACCAAGAACCTGATCGGGAAAGCCCAATTAAAGCACTGCAAGAAGGGCGCTATCCTGATCAATTATGCCCGCGGTGAGGTCGTGGATCTGGAGGCGTTGCGAAAAGAGATTTTATCGGGACAAATTGGCGGCGCGGCGGTAGACGTATTTCCGGTGGAGCCCGAAAAGAATGGCGATCGGTTTCAGACACCGCTGCAAGATCTGCCCAACGTAATTCTAACCCCGCACATAGGCGGAAGCACCGAGGAAGCCCAGGCAAACATCGGAGAGGATGTCAGTCAAAAAATGCTACAGTATTTGGAGCGAGGAGTGACTTTAGGGTCGCATACGGTTCCGGCACTGGCTTTGCCGCCTCAAGAAGGCAGCCATCGTATTCTCCACATTCACGCCAACCAACCCGGCGTATTGTCGGCCATTAACGGACAACTTTCCAAAAACAACATCAACATCCTTGGGCAGTACCTGAAAACCAATTCTCAGATCGGTTATGTAGTGTTGGATGTCGACAAGCGGTTATCGACCCAGGCGATGAGCCTGCTTAAAGAGGTTAAGGGCACTATCAAAGTCCGGATGCTCTACTAACATCTCAATATATTATTCTCATAATTTACATTATGTTAAGTAATATAGTGATAAAAAAGCCATCTCTGGGATGGCCTCCTTATAGAACTTATTTTACACTATCGTAGGTATCGTTCCATTTCTTTGCCTCTGCCCCCCATTTAGCGGCAAGAGCAGGATCTTTGACGGCGCGTTTTTGCTTGGACTCATAGATCTCAGCCAAATAACCGGCTATGTTCTTGTATTGTTGTTTTTCACGCGGGTCGAGTGTTTTGAGGCCGGCGTATAATTTGGCTGTAAGCAAATACGGTTCCAGGATTATGTCCATAGCTTCCAGATATTCTTTATCAAGTTGTTCACGCTTGGCGATATCGGCCGGGCTGGCTTTTGTTCCGGGTTTGGTTCTCTTTTGTAATTCTTCTGCAAATTTTCTACGCTCCTCGTTTGCCAGTTCTTTCTTAATTACATAATAGTTGCCTAGGTATTGGTGATTCTTTATTTCCTCAGGACGAAGTTGGGCACATTTTTTTAGTGAGGTAAGCATGTCGGATTCCCATTGTGCTTTTTCAGTAGGTATTGCATCCCCTTCCTGAACATTTGCCAATGTATCATAGAGATAGGTCCAGCGCAATTCATGAGCCTTGTAACTATCAGGGTTATTTTGTATGAACCCGTTTAAAGCGCTCATCTTTTCTGCAATACTCTCCACTATTCCCACTGTAAAATCGAGTTCATCCAGTTTGAAAAATTCAGTTTCAGGATAAAGGGAAGCTCCCAAAGATTTGAACTTTTCAAAGTTTATCAGGTCCTTTGAAAGGAAGTTATAACGTACCAGGTATTGATAAACTATCTCAAAATCGGGTCCAGCCACCTTGCCATCGGCTAAACGCTTGTATGCCATCACCGCAACCTCATTATTGTTGGCCCGCTCCGCTACAAATCCGGTTAGGATCAACAAATTTGTGTCTAGTGGAAAATTCAATATTGATTTTCCGATCAGAAAATCAGAATAGTAAATAGCTTTTTCAAGTTTTGGAATAGCGGTTTCCCAATTTTTGGCATTGTAATCGGTTAACCCCTGGTTGTAATAATTATAATAAATGTTGATGGGGCCATTCTTATACAAATCTTCCTCGTTCATCTTCTTTAGGTCGGGTTCCATCGATTTGTACTTTTCAAACGCATTGTGCGCCTCCTCTACCAGTGCGTTGCCGGTTGGCTTGGCACGATTTTCATCCGACATGGATAGAGACGCATAGATGGCCGTCTTTAAGATGTAAGCTTCTGCCTTGGCCATGAACTTTTGGTTGCTGGCGGCCTTGTCAATTTCGGCTTTTGCTTTGTCGGTTTGTCCCAGCAGCGTTAATGTTTTGACTGATTCAATACTTTGCGACCAGCCGACCAGGGATAGGCTGATATTTGCGAATACGAGTAAGAGGATCTTTTTCATTTAGATGAATTTATATTATTCGGTGGGCGGTGTTTCGAGTGAGGATGTGTTTGGCTCGCTCGGGGTTGCGGGAGTTGCATTATCGGAGATGTTAATATTCTCCTCTCCTTCTTCAGCGGATTTATCATCGAGGTTGGTGATGGCAGCAATCTCATCACCTTCATCGAGGCGAATCAGTTTTACGCCTTGCGTGGCCCTACCCTGCTCGCTGATACCACTCACCGGCATGCGGATCGTGACGCCGCTCTTGCAGGTGATTATGATGTCCTCTTGCCCGGCTACGTCCAACAAACCTACCAACGATCCGGTTTTATCGGTCACGTTGATGGTCTTTACACCTTTCCCGCCCCGGTTTGTGAAGCGGTATTCATCGATTGGCGTTCGTTTGCCATATCCTTTTTCACTGACCACCAAAACCGTCCGATCCGATTGAATGCTCGGATTCACACAGATCATGCCCACCACCGAATCGTTTTCGCCTTCCACTTCGATGCCGGCTACGCCGATGGCACCTCGACCGGTGGGACGTACTTTCTCCTCTGAAAAACGAATGGCACGGCCACTTTGCACCGCCAACATGATCTCGCAGGATCCGTCGGTCATACGGGCTTGCAACAATTCATCGCCTTCCACGATGGTGATCGCGTTCACACCCGTTTGACGGGGACGGGAGAAATCTTCCAAGGCCGTTTTCTTGATCACGCCTTTTTTGGTACAGAGCACGATGTTGTGTTGGGCGACGAAGGCCTCGTCTTTCAAATCTTTAACATCGATGATGGCTCGTACTTTATCGTCAGGCGGCAACTGCATCAAATTCTGAATGGCCCTTCCTTTTCCGGTCTTCTCCCCTTCCGGGATCTCCCACACATTCAGCCAATAACATCTTCCTTTTTCCGTAAAGAACAGAAGTGTATGGTGGGAAGAGGCAACGAAAAGATGTTCGATGTAATCTTCTTCGCGGGTTCTTCCGCCAATAACCCCTCTCCCGCCCCTTCGCTGCGCCCGGTATTCGTCAGCCGGTGTACGCTTGATGTATCCCAGATGCGAGATGGTGATTACCACATTTTCTTCCTTGATAAGATCTTTGAGCTTCACTTCATCGTCGAGGTACGTGATCTCGGTCTTCCGCGTATCTCCGAATTTGTCTTTGATCTCCAGCAATTCAGTCTTGATGATGCCATACCGCATTCCCTCATCGCTCAGGAGTTGCTCTAGGTAGGCGATCAGTTTCATCAGCTCATCGTACTCAGCACGGATCTTATCGCGCTCCATGCCGGTCAGCCGCTGCAAGCGCAATTCCAAAATGGCCTTTGCCTGGATTTCATCTAATCCCCAGCCGGCATTGACCAAATTATCTTTTGCCTCCTCCGGGTTGGGTGATTTACGGATTAGGGCGATCACTTCGTCGAGGTGATCCAGCGCGATTAAATATCCCTTGAGAATATGCGCGCGTTTCTGGGCCTCATTCAGTTCAAAACGGGTACGACGCACTACCACCTCGTGCCGGAATTCGACAAATTCCGAGATAAGATCTTTTAGATTCAGCGTACGCGGCCGACCCTTGACGATTGCCACGTTGTTGATCCCATAAGAAGTCTGGAGATCGGTGAATTTATACAGCTGGTTGATGATCACATTGGCGATGGCATCTTTTTTGAGATCCAGTACCAGCCGGGTTCCGTCTTTTTGCGTGGATTCATTGTTGATGTTGGAAACCCCCTCGATCACTTTATCATTGACCAGTTCGCCGATCCGGTTGACCAGCGCATCGCGGTTCACCTGATAGGGAACCTCCGTGATGATGATCTGCTCGCGTCCATTAGCCTTTGCTTCCACACTCAGTTTTCCACGCACCACTACCCGTCCCCTTCCGGTATGCATGGCCAACCGCACGCCTTCCATGCCATAGATCACGCCGCCCGTCGGAAAATCCGGGGCTTTGATGTATTGCATCAGCGATTCAATATCGATCTGTCGGTTGTCGATATAGGCCACACACCCATCGATTACTTCCGAGAGGTTATGCGGCATCATGTTGGTGGCCATTCCCACCGCGATGCCACTGGAACCATTTACCAAAAGTTGAGGAATGCGGGTGGGCAGAACAGTGGGTTCTTTTTCTGAATCGTCAAAATTCAATTGGAAATCTACCGTGTCCTTGTCAATATCATCCAATAAATGTTCCGCCAAGCGCTCCAGACGAGCTTCTGTATAACGCATGGCTGCCGGTCCGTCACCATCCTGGTTCCCGAAATTTCCTTGTCCGTCAATGGTTGGGTACCGCATGCTCCACTCCTGTGCCATGCGTACCATGGCATCGTAAACCGATGAATCGCCGTGCGGGTGGTATTTACCCAATACCTCTCCCACGATACGTGCAGATTTCTTGTAGGGTTTATTGAAGTTGATGCCCAGTTCGTTCATGGCATAGAGGACGCGCCGGTGTACAGGTTTGAGTCCGTCTCGCACATCGGGCAGGGCCCGCCCTACGATCACCGACATCGAGTAATCGATGTAGGCCGTTTTCATCTGCTCCTCGATCTGTACCGGTAAGATCCGGTCCTGATCCTGCGTCCGCTCGGGTGTACGATTTTCGTCCATCTGAAAACACCTGTTTTTTTACCCTTCGATCGACTTTCCAGGGGGTGGAAAAACGATCGAAATACAGGACGACAAATGTAGTTTTTTCCATCGGTAGAACGGGGTAAAAACAGCTGCTTTTTAGACGGAAAATCGAGTGGTTTTATCCACGAATGTGAATTACTTTATTTGTCGAACTTTTATGCCAAAAACCAGGGGGATCCCTGTCTTGACTAGTAGAAAACGCGAACTTCGCAGCATGTCGAAAATTCTTTTGTACGGAGCGGGAAAATCGGCCACCGTACTGATCGATTACCTGGTGGTACAATGTTCCCGGTTGAAGATCGGGCTGGAGGTGGTAGATGCTTTTCCGGAACTGGCAAAACAAAAATTGCTAGAGGCTTGCCGCCTTGCATCCGTTCCGGAAGCGGTGTTTCAGGCCAATTGTTATTCGATCGATTCGGAAGAGGAGCGCAGCGCCAGCATTTCTTCCGCCTCCCTGGTCATATCCCTTTTGCCCCCTCACCTGCATGCAGTTGTGGCAGCCGTTTGCTTGTCGCTGCAGAAATCACTTTTTACGGCCTCTTATTTGGATGACACGGTATTGTCCGTGCAAGACGAGATTGCGTCTAAGGGACTTCTTTTTCTCTATGAAATGGGGCTCGATCCGGGGATCGATCACATGAGTCTTCTGTTGCTACTCGATCAAATCCGGCAACGGGGCGGTCGTCCGACAGAGATCCATTCGCATTGCGGGGGACTGGTCGCCCCCACCAGCGATGACAACATCTGGCATTATAAGATCAGCTGGAATCCAAAGAATGTGGTCATGGCCGGAAAAGCCGGTGCTAAATACTTGGAAGACGGAACAATACAGACCCGCACCCATGCGCAGTTATTCGAAACCTTGAATTTGGTAGAGGTGCCCGGAGCGGGACCGCTCGCCTATTATCCTAACCGTGATTCACTTCGATATCTTGATCTCTATGGCATGTCTGAAATGCGCACGTTTTTGCGAACAACGTTGCGTCATCCTGATTTTATTCAGGGTTGGCACGAGCTCGTGCGTTTGGGGATGACCGACGATGAGCGACGGATCGATTTGTCGCCACAGATTTCCCTGGCGGAGGCATTGGTCAAGTGTTGTCCGTTGAACGATTCCCTTTCTCCCGATTTGCGTGACTTGCTGAATGATTTGGGTTGGGCCGATCGGGATACCCGCGTACCCTTTTCACAGGTAACGCCTGCTCAATTGCTTCAGTTTTGTATGGAGAACAAATGGGTGTTGAAACCGGCCGATAAAGACCGTATCGTTATGCTGCATGAGATCGAGTACCTGCAGCAATCGAAAAAAAAGAAAATAAGGAGTTGGTTCATTCAAGATGGCGAAGATTCGGTTCGTACGGCAATGGCAAAAACAGTCGGACTGCCCCTGGGCATTGCCGCCATTCAATATGTAACCGGTAAGATTCAGGTTCGCGGCTTGAGGATTCCTACCCTGCCGGAGATCTATCTGCCGGTGTTGGAGGCGTTAAAAGAATATGGGATCGATTTTCAGGAGTCGGAAGGTTAGTGTCCGGCCATTTTCATCACCCATCCCCACTCTTCCGGGGTAACGGGCTGAACGGATAAGCGTCCAAGACGAACCAAGGCCATATTTGCTAATTTTTTTTCTGCTTTGATGGCAGCCAGCGGAACGGTTTTCTTCAAGGTGAGGTGTGGCTTTACCTCTACGACCACCCAATTGGGATCGTCGCTGGTTGGGTCGGGATATGCTTCTTTGACGATCTGCATCACGCCCACGATCTCTACTCCCTCGTTGCTGTGATAGAAAAAAGCCAAATCGCCTTTTTTCATGGCGCGCAGGTTGTTTCGGGCGCCATAATTGCGCACGCCATCCCAAAAAGTTTTTTTATCCTTCAGCAATTGATCCCAGGAGTACTTGAAGGGTTCGGATTTCATCAGCCAGAATGCCATATGAGTATTTTTTACCAACCACTGGTTAACACATCCGCGAGGTGCATGGTTTTCAGCGAGAGTCCATTTTTTTGGACGTATCCTTGAAGGTGCATGAGGCAAGATAGGTCGGTGGAGATCAGGTACTCGGCCCCCAGCTGCAGGGCTTGTTCAACTTTTTGTTGTCCCATGGCAACCGATATATCGGGGTATTTAACGGCAAAAGTTCCTCCAAATCCACAGCAGGTTTCTGCATCGGGCAATTCGAGCAGTTCCAATCCCTCAACTCCGCTCAGCAGGGCTCTGGGTTCTTGTTTGATCTTGCATTCCCGCAACCCGGCGCAGGCGTCGTGATACGCTGCTTTGCCTACCAGACGGCCACCGAATTGGGTGGCATGCAGTGTATTTACCAAAAATTCACTCAGCTCAAAGATCCGTTTGGGGGTGGATTGTGCTTCGTGGTGCAGAGAGGAGCTGTCGAATAATTTAGCGTAATAATTACGTATGAACCCGGCGCAGCTAGCGCTGGGGGTAACGATGGTGGTGGCATCGGCAAAATCGGCCAGCCATTTTCCGCAGACCGATCGCGCGTCTTCCCAATAACCGGCATTGAAAGCGGGTTGTCCGCAGCAGGTTTGTTCTTCGTTATAGATAACCTGACAACCCACCCGCTCCAACAGTTTTATCACGTTGAAGGCGGTTTGCGGATACAATTGATCTACAAAGCAGGGGATGAATAGGTGAACTTTCATAGCAAGGATCAAATGTAAATAAAAAAAACCCCTGATGAAATCATCAGGGGCTATTCCTTACGGATCTGTACCGATTCAGTCAGCATCCTCGTAAACACCTAATTGAGCCAGGTAAGTATCGGCTTGACTGGCCTCTTTAGAGAAAGGATATTTGTCTTTGATCTCTTGGTAAAGGTTAATGGCCAGATCGGATTTTTTCATGACCTGATCCGCCAATCGGGCTGCCAGGAAAAGATTTTCGGGGGCACCGGCATTATCGTCTTTGAAATGACGTCCGGCTTTTTGGTAATACTCAAGCGCTTCGTCATTTTTCCCCCAGTCCGCATACGCATCAGCCATTAAACGATACGCTCTGACCTGCGTGAGTTTCTCATTCGTCTTGAACTTTCCCAAGTATTTTATCGCCATTTCATACTTATCCTGTTTCAGGTAACAGATACCCGCCTGATAGCAGGCCAGGTCGGCGATCTTGGTCCCATCGTATTTTTTGATAACATCCAACAAGCCTGGATACTGCCCGTCGCCGTTGAGCGCTTTTTGAACCGAATCAAGTCGGTAATATTCCTCCGCTTTAAATGCCGCATCTTGCGCCTTGGCCTCACGTGGTTTGAGATAAAACTCCGAGTATCCAAACCAGGCTCCGAGCGCGATTACCAGGACACCGGCTGTCACCAGAACCCATTTTTCGGCAGCTTGCAGGCGGGGAGGCAAATGGGAGAGAATGTTGGGTGTTGAAGAGGTTATTTTCTGTTCTGCACTCATAAAAAATGATTCAGCGTTAATCAACAATAAAAGGGTAATGAGGATCTACGTAGATGTCTTTTAAGACTTCACTGTCATCGGGCCAGGGACTTTCCTCCGCAAACCTAACCGATTCTGCCACCATTTTGTCGACCCGCTCGTTGATCTCGCGAATTTGATCGTCTGTGGCCAATTGGTTGGTTTGGATGGTTTGCATTATTTGCTGGATGGGATCTTTTGATTTGTAATCATCCACTTCATCCTTGCTTCGGTATTTCTGCGGGTCACTGATGGAATGACCTTTGTATCGATACGTTTTGATCTCCAACAGTGTTGGTCCATCGCCTTCCCTTGCCCGGCGCACGGCCCGGGCCACGCCGTCGTGCACGGCTTCGGCACTCATCCCGTCGATGACATCGGCGGGCATTTCATATGCATCGGCCAGTTTGTAGATGTCGGTGATGTTGGAGGTGCGTTCTACGGAGGTTCCCATTGCGTAGTGATTATTCTCGCAAATAAAGATCACCGGTAGTTTCCAAAGCATGGCCAGGTTGAAGGTTTCGTGCAGCATTCCCTGACGGGCCGCACCGTCTCCAAAATAAGTAAGGGTTACTCGATCTGAACCTCGGTATTTTTCGGCAAAGGCCAATCCAGCACCGGTACCAATCTGCGCACCCACGATCCCGTGTCCGCCATAGAAATTGCATTCTTTGCTGAAAAAGTGCATGCTACCTCCTTTCCCTTTGGCGCAACCGGTAGCTTTTCCGTAAAGCTCCGCCATACAACTGTTCACCGAAACACCTTTGGCGATGGCGAGCCCGTGGTCGCGGTATGCCGTGATGAACAAGTCGTTGGGCCGGGTAGCGGTCATGCAACCGGCGGCGATGGCTTCCTGCCCCACATAGGCATGAAAGAATCCGCGGATCTTACCCTCCATTTTATACTTTTCCTCCGCCATCAGCTCAAATTGACGGATCAGCTGCATCAGCTCATACCAATAGAGGTAAGTTTCTTTCGAAAATTTAGTGACCAAGGTCAAAAAAATTTGTGGCGCAAATATAGGGAAAAAGCCCCGGTCGGGCCGTCTTGTTGAACCACTTAGGGTGACTAACTTGCCTCCCATGCTACGGCTCGAGCAAATACGGCTAACCCAATTCAAAAATCATCCGGATACCGACTATTCCTTTCACGCCCGGGTGGTCGGGATTACGGGACCAAACGGTGTGGGTAAAACCAATTTGCTGGACGCCATTCATACCCTCTGTTTCGCCCGTAGCTATTTTACCCGAAACGATCAAACAATGGTTCGTCATGGTGAAAATGGCTTTCGCTTGGATGGGCGTTTTCTGAAAGAGAACCAGCTGGAGGAGGTAGAGATGATCTGGCGTGAAACTGGGAAGAAAGAAGTTCGGGTAAACAAGGATCCATTGCCCAGACGGGTCGATCTGCTCGGCCGGTACCCTGTGGTGATGATCGCCCCCGATGATGCCGAGCTGATACAAGGCGACAGCAAACTTCGCAGACAGTTTCTGGATGCCTTGATCTGTCAACTCGATTCCAATTATCTCTCTTCGCTCTCGCGTTTCAACAAAATCCTCGCCCAACGCCAGGTCCTGCTGCGGGAATGGGGAGCACAAGGCTCCTCTCCTGCTCGAACGGACCTACTGAATGTGTTGGATGAGCAGTTTGCAGAGGAAGTGCAACAGCTCGTGCCCGCGCGCCAAAAATGGATCACAGAATTACAGATAGGAGTTTTGGAACAATACGAGCGCATCGCCGGAATTACAGACAAGATCTCGATGAGATATGCCATGAATTTGGAACCGGACGATTCGCTGGAGTTGATCCGATCAAACCGGGCCAGGGACCTGGCTGCTGAACGCAACACAGTCGGGCCGCATCGCGACGAACTAGTTTTTTCACTGAATACCTATCCTTTTAAACTGGTAGCCTCTCAGGGGCAACGCAAAACGCTTTTGTTTGCACTTAAATTGGCCGCTTGCCAAATGCTCGAGCAAAAACTGATTTTGCCGCCGCTGTTGCTGCTGGATGATATTTTTGAGAAATTGGATGCAGGCCGCACCTGTTCCCTTCTTCGCTGGCTAGCCGATCAAACGGAATCACAAGTGTTCATTTCGGATACAGACCCACATCGATTAGCATCCCAACTCGGTTCGATGTGTTCCGACTGGCAATTGATACAAATCCCCGATCAATCATAATTTGGTACTTTCGTTCAATGGGTGAATACCGGATACAAGAAGCCATACAAGCCTTTCTGACGGGCAGCCGGATTGAGGGCAACATGCGGGCCATGCAAATCACCGATGTGTGGGCAGACCTGATGGGACCGCTGATCGCCGTATATACCGACCGGATCCAGATCCTGGGCGATAAGCTTTTTATCTATACACAGGTAGCTCCCTTGCGTCAAGAACTGAGTTTCCAACGCGATTCCATTCGAAAACGCGTGAATGAGGCCTTGGGCCAAGAGGTCATTCGGGAAGTGGTGATTCAGTGATCCGACCGGATCCGCGGGTCCAGCCGCGCCTGTAATCCATCCGATAATAAATTCAATAGGGTAAACAAGAACGCGGAAAACAACAGCGATCCCATCACTACCGGGTAATCGAGTTTTTCCAGTCCCTCAACTGTAATCTTTCCAATCCCCTGCCATCCAAAAATATATTCAATGAAAAAGGCACCTGCCAGTAATTCGGCAAACCACCCCGTAACGGCCGTAATGACGGGATTCAGCCCATTGGGCAAGACATGCTTAAAGTATATGCGCCAATTTGATAGCCCCTTTGCCCGCGCGGTCCGGATATAATCCTGTTCAAGTACATCTAGCACGGCACTACGGGTTAGTTGCACGATGATCGAAAGGGGGCGAATGCCGAGGGTTGCGGCTGGCAAAATCAGGTGTTGCAAGGTTAGTGCCGGCCGACCATCTGCCTCGATCGTATACCAGCTTCCGGCAACCGGTAAACCCGTCCATTCATTCCAAATAAAACCGAACAGATAAACCACGATCAACCCCACAAAAAAAGAAGGGGCAGAAATTCCTATCGTGCCCAAGAGGATCGAGCCTCGGTCGAGCAAACTGTTGCGTCGGATGGCAGCCAGTGCACCCAGCGGAATGCCAACGGCAATGGCGATGCACATCGCAGTCATTGCCAACAGCAACGTGCCCGGCAACGCATTAAACAATAGCTCATTCACTGGTCGCTTTGTTTGAAATGACCGCCGCAGATAGGGCCATTTAACGGCTAGCACCCGCTTCCCACCGATGAAAAATCCACGTAACTCTTTTTGTTTGATCTCAGCGCGTTCATGTATGGCAAGCGGAGAAACATCGTTCAAATAATATACGAATTGTTTCCATGCCGAAATCGGATTCCCCGATTGATCGATCAGGTACATTTCTTGCTGGATGGTTCGAAGGGTTTTGGCATCACCGGATTGCCCCATCGACATACGAGCCGGATCCCCCATGCCCTGGAATAGAAAAAAGGATAATGCAGCCACACCGATCAATACAGTCAGACTATAAACAACTTTCTTTAGCAGGTAGGATAACATCAACTGCGATTCAATTGGTTGCGGGGATTTGTTTTACCAGCCCATCACCCCTCCGCGGGAAATCAATCAGGGCCCATTTGTTGATTATGGTTCCTTTTTTCAGGGCATATACGGTGGGATCGACACGGGCCATGGTGCGAATCGGCGTACGATCGCTGCTTAACAAACTGACCATTGGATAATTAACGGACCAAATCTGTTTCCAACCCATGATCTGATTGGTGATAAAATAAATAGGAATCCTCTTTTGGCTGCTTGCCTCGGTGAGATTTTTCCAGCCGGCACCCCATTTATCCGGGCCCGCACCGATCTCCTCACTGACCAGCAGGTAAACTTGCTCCATTTCCAACACGGCATCGGTGGAGTCCTTCCCGCTTGGCGTGGTCAGTGCAAATCCCTGAATTTTAGGCTCCGGGATCGTGCCGGTATCATATCGGCGAACGAATTGATAGTTCTCGGCCGAAAAATCAGCTGGGAATTGATCGGCAGGAAATTCTATTTCAACCCCTGCCTTTTGATACACAAACATAGTGATGGAGCCAGGTGGACGAGGCGGTTGCTTGCGGGCTTCTGGTATGTTAATGCCAGCTTGATAGGGTAAACAATCGATGATCGGCAAATGATGTAGAACATAATACTCCAGTCCTACTGCCATTAAAAACACCACCAGCACCAAAAAATTCGAAAGCCCTTTTTTTAGTGCAGAAAGTTTGTTTTGATAAATTACCAGGAAAACGATCGTGATCAATAGGAAAATATCCTTGTAAAACGAGGTAGCGGCACGGATTGGCAAACAATCCCCAAAACACCCGCAGGTTTTTGGATAGCCCGTGAAGTAGGTGTATCCGGTTAGTCCTGTAAAAAAAACAATCAGACTCAACAAAAGCCGCAGGTTCCATTTGGTTTTCCAGCCAATGCAAAGGGCAAATCCGGATACGATCTCCAGCGCATTCATGCTCACGGCAAATACTTTTGCGTAGGGAATAAACCAAAACCATTTCCACAATTCGAAGAATTCCTCCATTTTGTAAGCCAACCCCATCGGGTCATTGGCTTTTACGAGGCCGGAAAAGATGAACAAAATTCCGACCACATAGCGCAAGAATTCGATCAGGCCTTTCATTCGGTCAACAGGATTAATGCAAACACGGCATAATTGAGCATGTCCAGGTAATTTGCGTCCAACCCCTCGCTGATCAGAGTCTTTCCTTCGTTGCTGAGTATCTGACGCATGCGTTGCAGCTTCATTAGGATCAGGTCCACGAAACTTTCCTGGCTCATCGATCGCCACGCCTCGCCGTAATCGTGATTTTTGTTTTGCATGAGTTCCTTGGCCTCTGAAAGAACCTTCTCAAAAAGGGGTTTTACTTGTTCGAGGGAAAGCTCTTCCGGGTCCTGGAGACTCAATTTCAATTGGAGCAGCCCGATCACGGCATAGTTGATGATCCCTTTGAATTCATCGGCAATGCCATCACCTACCCTTTGCACCCCAAGTTCCTTGATTGTACGAATCCGTTGGGCTTTGATGAAAATCTGATCGACGATCGATATGGGACGCAACACGCGCCAGGCCGTGCCGTAGTCCTTAGTTTTTTTGAAAAAGATCTCGGCGGCGGAGGATACTATCTGGTCGTATTGATGATTTGTATTGTTCATGTTAACAGTACTGGCTTACCTTCGTCAAAAGTAACAAAAGCGATCATGTTTTCTCTATCTGGTGCCGGGAAGGTTTTGGTTTTAGAACGTCCCGTTGTGATGGGTATCATAAACTGTACCCCGGATTCCTTTTACAGCGGCAGCCGCGTTCAACAAATCGATCAGGGACTGCGTCTGGCGGAGGAACAGATCCGTCAAGGGGCAATGATCTTGGATCTGGGCGGACAAAGCACCCAACCCGGCAGCGAACCGGTTGCTGCTTCCGAGGAAATCGCCCGGGTTATTCCCCTGCTCAGCGAGATCCGAAAAGAATTCCCCGAAGTTTTTATCTCCATCGATACGTTTCAGGCGGCGGTGGCGCAAGCTGCGGTAGACGCGGGTGCCGATATGATCAATGATATCAGCGGGGGGCAGATCGATCCGGATATCCGTCAAATCGTGGCCCGGCATCATCTGCCGTATGTACTCATGCATCTGAAGGGTACGCCCCAAACCATGCAGGGCATGACCAGCTATGCAGACGTTACCGATGCAGTACTGCAGTATTTTGAAAGGCAGATCGACGATTGCCAAGCACAAGGAATCCACCAATTGATTTTAGATCCGGGAATTGGCTTTGCAAAGACAATTGAACAAAATTTTCAATTGCTTCGTGAATGGGATCGCTTCACAAACCTCCCCTATCCTGTATTGGTGGGACTATCCAGAAAATCCTTGATCTATAAAACGTTGGATATCGATCCATTGTTGGCTGGAAACGGTACCACGGCACTACATATGCAAGCACTGTTGAAAGGCACTAAAATCCTCCGGGCACACGATGTTCGGCCCGCTTGGGAAACCATCCAACTCTTTCAAGCCCTGCAGACCGATTGAGCCTACTTATCGGAGCCTTTGCGTTTGTTTCCTTCGGTCGGTGGCGGCGGAGAAGTTGGAGGCGGAGGAAAACTTGTTGGGGGAGCCTCGGGAGCCTTGTTGGCAACGGATAAAATTTGAATTTCGAATTTTAGGTGCTCATATCCTTTTATGCCGTTGGATCCCATGGGGCCATACCCTTGCATCGAAGGCAAGTAAAGGATGCCTTTGGCTCCTGGTCGAAAAGATCGAATGCCCTCGTCAAATCCGGGAATCATTTGACCGGCTCCAACCGTAAAGCTTAAGGGTTCCGTATGTTGAAAACTGGTATCTACATTGCTGTCAAAAATCTTTCCATCAAACGTGCGACCGGTATAATTAACAGAAACGTATTTGCCGCTGTCGATCAAGTTGCCAGTACCGGGTTCGAGAATCTGTACAAATACGCCGTTGGGGGTACGCGTTGCTGTTGCCGAATTCTTTTTTACATAGGCCGCTACTTCTTCGATCTCTTTTTTCTTGAATGCCTCAACTTCTTTGTCCGCGTCGATCATGCGCAAGTTGTCGTTATCAAAAATTGCCAGTACTTTCACTCGAGTAATAATCCGATCTCCCTTTTTAAAGGAGGGGGGTAAGCCTCCGGGACTTCTTTTCATGAAAGTATCAATCAGCTGTGTAGCGATGACGCTGTCGCCCAGCCGCAACTGAGACCAAATCTCAGATATATCGTAGGGGAATGACTGGTTTACGACAGGTATATAATTTGGTATTTTTCCTTTGTTGGTAAAAACCACACTGTCGTTGATTGACTGGGTAATCGCCAACTTTAGAAAGCCACCCATTTTTACTTTCGGCTGTTTGGCATCGGAGAAAATCTGATAAGGCATTCCTCCGGGGGTCTTTTTAAGGTTTGCCAGTTGACAGGCAGTGATAAAAAGTGCGCCAAACAATAAAAGGCTTAGGTTGATTTTCAGGTTCATGTGTTTGTTTTGTTTAACTCCGCCCGGTATTGAGGGAGTATATTTTTAAAAAATTCAACGGTTCCATTTAACGTGTCGCTGCTTCTTCCGCCGGCTGCATGAAAATGTCCGCCGCCTTCAAAGTGCTTACGGGCAAATTGATTGCAGTCAAAATCGCCCTTGCTGCGAAAACTCCACTTTCGTTCTTCGTCCCGATCGATGCAAAGCGCAACGAGGCGAATGCCCTGAATGGAATGAGGTATATTCACTAGCCCATCCGTATCGCCGGTACGAATTTGAAAACGAAGCAAGTCTGATTTGGGGATCGCGATCAGGGCGGCATTGTACTCATAGAATACCTCCATCCGATTGCTTAGAACATGCCCCATGAAACGAAGCCTGTTTTCCAAATAATTATCGTAAAGCCCCTCATAGACCCGTCCATGATCCAGCCCCCGATCCTTTAAGTCGGCTACCATTCGATGCACGGCTGCGGTGGCCGAGTCGAACCGAAACGAGCCGGTGTCGCCTACCACCCCGGCGTATAAACAGGCGGCCAGATCGCCATCAATTCGCTCCGCATTACCAGAACCAACAATAAAATCATAGATCAATTCGCAGGTGGAGCTTTTGGCCGTATCGCTGATGCCGAACTGAAAGGAAGGCGTATCGGGTTGTTGATGATGGTCGATCAAGATCTTCGTACAATTGGCCTGTGCCAAGGATTCAGCCAGATGTTTGGTGCGGTGAAAGATGTTAAAGTCCAAGCAGAAAAGCCAATCTGCCTCCGAGATCGTGTTCGCAACCCATTCTTTATGTTGTTCAAAGTCGACTACTTGTTTGGCACCCGGCATCCAACTCACCCAGCCGGCCCAGTTGGTGGGTGAAACCGCTGTTACCGCGTGACCAAGTTTCTCCAAAAAGAGCTTCAGTCCCAACATGGATCCCATGGCATCTGCATCCGGTTTTTGGTGTGTAGTAATCACAACCTTCCGGGGAGCGGAAAGCAAGGGATAGAGATCGGAAAGCGGTTTCATAAACAGGTTGCAAAAGTACTTCTTCTGCTCTATATGCCCTACCTTTGCGGCGCAAATCTATTACAATGAGTAACCGCACATTCACCATGATCAAGCCCGACGCCTTTCGAAAGGGACATACCGGCGCCATTCTGGATCAAATTCAAAAAGCAGGCTTTCAGTTGAAAGCCATGAAAATGCTAAAACTATCCCGTGAAAAAGCCGGAGAGTTTTATGCCATTCATAAAGAACGCCCTTTCTACGGCGAACTGGTCGCTTTCATGAGCTCCGGTCCCATCGTGGCCGCGATCCTCGAAAAAGACAATGCCGTGGAGGATTTCCGAAAACTGATTGGAGCCACTGACCCCGCCAAAGCGGAGCCCGGAACCATCCGCAAGCAATTTGCCTCCTCCGTCGGGGAAAACGCGATTCACGGAAGCGACAGCGACGCCAATGCAAAAATTGAAGGCGATTTTATGTTCAGCGGACTGGAACAATTCTGATCGTAACCAAATCATCCCTAAAGCCCTTCTCCTGGAGGGCTTTTTTATTGTCCCATTCGAAGCCGAATGGGGATTTCATTTTTTCCCGGTTGTAAGGTAAAACGGGCTTTGGAGAATTTAGGAGGACCAAAAGCGCCCATTACTTTGTTTGAAAATCCGAGTGGCTCGGTTGGAATTCCAACAAAATTTACATTTAACCGGCCATCGCCATTTTGGTCGTGTATCACCGACAATGCGTAGGTGCCGGGGGGCAAGGAAGCAATATTCAAACTTAGGGCTCGCTCAGTGACATTCACAAAGCCACTGCGATAGGCTTTTTGCGGGTTGTCGGGAAAACCGTCGGCCGATGAATACAGACTATATAAGATCCGCCCCTGGGTTATTTGAATACCACTGATCGAAACAATCAAGGTTGACTGGGCATTTGCTCTAGTCCCCCCAAGTATCAATAGCAGCAGCAACAACAATTGCATATATCGTTCAACTTGAAAATTCATTTGGCAGGAAATGAGGTGGCCGAACACAAAGTGACCGACGATTTCTGCGAGATAGAAAGTTCAGTCAGAATTTGATTACTCTTTTTTTCCAACGGTTTAAGGTTGAATTGGCTGACTTGGATCCGGTTGCCTTTGATCGTTCCCGTTACAACCGCCTGGCGAATGGCATTGCAAAATCCGTCCTCCTCGTGTGCATCACCGTGCGCATCGAGATTCGTACCATCGAGAAAATAGATCCTTCCCTTGACACGGATCGCCAGGTCACAACCCTGGGGTTCTTTAACCTTGAATTTGCACTGTGCACAGCTCGCTTCAACGGTTTTTTGATTGATGTTCTTGGACTTCTTCTGCGCTTGTAGGGCTTGTGTTAGAAGTCCAACCGTCAACAGCAGCAAATAAAACTTTTTCATGCATTGGGATTTAAGTCAACAAAAATACCAACTTCTTGTCCAATCGAATGATGACGATTTTGGTCCATCACGAGGAAGGTGTCTTCGTTCGATTGCACCGTGTAGAGCGCGCCGTTTCCCGCATATTGTTTTTTTTGGATCACACCAGATAGCGCGGATGAATTTGGTTCAACGATTCGTAACCGTTCGGGTCGAATGATCGTTAAATCTCCCTTCTTTCCCATCGGTATCAGGTTGTACGGACCCAACAGTTGGGCGATGTACGCATCTTTAGGGTTTTCGTAAAGTTCCTCCGGACTTCCAATTTGCATGCACGCTCCTTTGCGCATAGCCAACATACGATCGGCCCAGCCCAGTATCTCGGTAGGATGATGTGATACGATCACCAGCGTTATGCCCTGGTGCTGATGCAAGTCGTCCAATACCTCTTGCAGGATGTTCCGATGACTGTTATCCAAATGCGAAAAGGGCTCATCCAACAACAATAGCTGAGGATGTTTGGATAATTCTATGGCCAAGGCAACCCGTTGCCGCTCACCTCCCGAGAGCTGATCGGTCATGCGGTGAAGTAAGTCACCGATCCGACAAAGATCGGCCAGCTTCCGGTCCAGCTCTTGCTCTTGTAGGCTATGTCGCTCCAACAGATCCACCACCCGGTAATGGCTGCGTAAATCGACCGATTGCGAGAGGTAGGAAATTGCAGGGTGACCAGGAAGCAATCTTTCACTTGGACCTTTCACGCGCGCTCCTTCATAAAGGACCTGACCACCATCCAAATCCAATAGTCCCGATAAACATTTCAGCAGCGTCGTTTTTCCAGAGCCGGTTTCGCCAATCACGGCCAAACGTTCTCTCGGTTCAATCGTGAGATCAAGCGGATGCAGTACGGTTTGCTCGGCGTAGGATTTGGTGATGGCGCGGGCGACTAAAGACATGGCTCTGCGTAGGTGGTCAGGATCCCAATCGCTGATCCAGATCCAGTCCGTGTTTTCGTCCCTGCTCCTTCGCAACATCATATCCGGCATCGGCGTGACGGATTACACCCATGCCCGGATCGTTTCGTAATACCCTTTTTAATCGGGTGGCTGCTTCTGTTGTTCCATCGGCTACGATCACCATACCGGCATGGATGCTGTAACCCATTCCCACTCCTCCTCCGTGATGAAGCGATACCCAACTGGCTCCGCCGGCGGTATTCACCAGCGCGTTGAGAATGGGCCAATCAGCCACCGCATCGCTTCCGTCGAGCATGGCTTCGGTTTCGCGGTTGGGACTTGCGACTGATCCCGTATCGAGATGATCTCTCCCAATCACCAGGGGTGCTTTTACTTTTCCGGTCTTGACCAGCTCATTGAAGGCCAGTCCAGCTTTTTCCCGTTCACCTTGCCCCAACCAACAGATCCGCGCCGGCAATCCCTGGAAGGCGATCCGCTCCTTGGCCATTTTAATCCACCGTGCCAGCGGTTTGTTATCAGGAAACAGCTGCAAGATCAGCTCATCGGTAACGGCGATATCGGCCGGATCGCCGCTAAGTGCCGCCCACCGAAACGGACCTTTTCCTTCACAAAACAACGGACGAATATATGCGGGTACAAACCCGGGGAAATCAAAGGCATTTTCTAAGCCCTGTTCTTGGGCCCGGGCACGGATATTATTTCCGTAATCGAAGGTGATGGCTCCTTTTTTCTGCAGGGCCAGCATGAGTTCTACATGCTTTCGCATACTGGCATAACTCAGACGGATGTATTCATCGGGGTTTGACTCGCGTAAAATGTTGGCAGCCTCGTTGGTAAGTCCTTGTGGGGTATAACCAATTAACGGATCATGCGCAGAAGTTTGATCGGTCAACGTATCGGGAACGATCCCGCGTTGCAACAAACGCTCCAACAAATCGATGGCATTGGCAAGTACGCCAATGCTGATGGCCTTTCCTTCTTTTTTGTATGCTAAGGCCGCATCGATGGATTCATCAATATCCAAATGCTTTTCATCGAGATACCGGGTCTCTAATCGTTTATCGATCCGCCATTCTTCTACTTCGGCGATCAAGGCAACGCCTTCGTTCATCGTGATGGCAAGGGGTTGCGCACCTCCCATACCGCCAAGTCCTGCAGTCACATTCAGGGTTCCCTTCAGGGTACCGCTAAAATGTTTGTCCGCAGCAGCCGCATAGGTCTCGTAGGTTCCTTGTACGATCCCTTGTGTGCCGATGTAGATCCAGCTTCCGGCGGTCATTTGGCCGTACATCATCAGCCCCTTTTGCTCGAGCTCCGTAAAATGTTTCCAATTGGCCCAGTTCGGAACCAATTGAGAATTGCTGATCAGCACCCGCGGCGCATCGGGATGGGTTTTCAGGATGCCAACCGGTTTGCCGGATTGAATAAGTAGGGACTCGTCGTTTTCAAGTGATTTCAGACTGGCGATGATCTTGTCGAGCGCTTCCAGATTACGCGCCGCTTTTCCCCTGCCGCCGTACACAATGAGATCCTCCGGTCTTTCCGCTACTGCGGGATCCAAATTATTTAAGAGCATGCGAAGTGCCGCTTCTTGAATCCATCCCTTGCATTGCATCTGCGTGCCGGTGGGTGTCTTGTATTTTGCAAAATCGTAAGTGCTGACGGTACTCATGGTGCAAATATACTGTGGATATTCGCGGGGAAAAGGATAACTTGAAGCCCCGAAATCCTACTTATGAGTATTCACATTAGCGCACCAGAAGGTCAGATTGCCGAGGTTGTTTTGATGCCCGGTGATCCCCTTCGGGCTCGTTTCATGGTCAAGAAATTCCTGACTGGTGCCGAGCTGGTTAGCCAGACCCGAAACATTTATTTCTACACCGGCAATTACATGGGCAAACGGATCACCATCGGCGCCAGTGGCATGGGCTGTCCTTCCATCGGTATTTATTCCTATGAGCTCTTCTCCTTCTACGGCGTTCAAACCATCATCCGGATTGGAACCTGCGGGGCTTATCAAACCAATCTTTCTTTGTACGACCTATTACTCACCGATCTTGCCTGTAGTGAGTCGAGCTACGCCCTTCATGCATGGGGACTACCCACCGAATCCATTCAGGCACCTGGTATAGCTACGAATAAGATTGAGTTAACAGCTTTAAATCAATCAAAATCAGTTAAAAAAGTAAATATTCATTCCTCTGATGTTTTTTATCGAAAGGAGTCTGGAATACCGGCTATTGCCACTAAATATCGGTGCCAGGCGGTGGAAATGGAGGCTTTTGCTTTGTTTGCCAATGCGCAGGAGTTGGGTAGATCGGCTGCTACCTTGTTGACGGTTTCGGATATCATTCCTACGCATGAAAAGATTTCTGCCGATCAGCGCGAAACGGCTTTATTGCCCATGATGGAAATAGCGTTGGAATCGGCCCGAGCGCTTTGATCAGAGGCTAAAGGCGGTAAATTCTCCGTTTAGGTTTATTTTTTCTGAGGTGGCGGCTTCTTCCGAGACCTGTACAAGGGTTCCTTCCCGTAGGTAGGTCCTCAATTTTTCAAGGTCGATCGAGAAGATTCGGTCCTCTTTCGCGAAGGGAACAACTTGTTGTACAGAATCGATGACTGCTTCGAGGATGGGCGAGTTTTTTAGCGGGCGGCGGAACTCAAATCCTTGTACGGCGCTTAGCAATTCAACGGCCAGGATGTATTCGAGGTTGTCGAGTATCTGGTGCAACTTACGTCCGCTGATCGATCCCATACTTACGTGATCTTCTTGCCCAAGCGAAGTTGGAATGCTGTCGGCGCTGGCCGGGAAGCAGAGGGTTTTGTTTTCGGTGACCAGCGCGGCGGATGTGTATTGGGGGATCATCAGTCCGGAGTTGAGTCCCACGTTCTCCATCAAGAGCGTTGGCAATCCAAATTTCCCTTCGATCAGCAGATAGGATCGACGGTCGCTGATGTTTCCGATTTCGGCGGCTGCCAGACATGCATAGTCGAGTGGCAGGGCCAGGGGTTGGCCGTGAAAATTGCCCCCGCTGATGGTATCATCGGCTCCAAAAAGAATGGGGTTATCGGTAATAGAATTCAGTTCTACTTCGGTGAGTTGTTTGAGATGAAGCCAGGCGTTACGCGAAGCGCCATGAACTTGTGGCATGCAACGGATCGAGTACGGGTCTTGCACGCGGTTGCAGTTGGCGTGACTTTTCAGATTCGCTGAGTTCATCAATAGCATGCGCAATCGATGGGCCACCAGCATGGATCCGTTGAACGGCCGGAGTTGATGCAACCGTTCATCGAAGGGAGCGTTGGTGCCTTGGAGGGTTTCGAGGGATAGGGCTCCGATCAGATCGGCTGATTGCAGTATTATATGAAAACGACTTACAGCACTGACGGCATGCGCGAGAATGAATTGGGTTCCGTTGATCAGGGCTAGTCCTTCTTTGGGTCCAAGTATCAGCGCCTCCATTCCGGTTTGTTGAAACAGCGCGTTGGTTGGCATTCGCTTTCCCTTCCAGATCACCTCCCCCATTCCGATCAACGGCAAAAAAAGATGGGATAAGGGGGCCAGGTCGCCCGAGGCGCCCACGCTTCCTTTTTCGGGCACGACCGGAAGTGCATCTTCATTTAGGTGCCAGAGAATACGATCCAGGGTTTGGGGACGGATGCCACTGTGTCCGTACGCAAGGGAATGAAGTTTGGTCAGCAGCATGAGTCGCACGATCTCGGAACTGACCGGCTCTCCTACGCCAACGCTGTGGCTTTGCAGGATCTTGTGTTGAAGAATTTCTGCGTCCTCGGCATCGATGGCGGTATGGGCTAATATACCAAAGCCCGTATTGATGCCATAGACGGTCCGATTGCTGTCGAGGATCTGCTGCACCCAATTGGAAGAAACCTGAATTTTTTCCCGGGCCTTGTCAGATACTACCGGCATACCCGCTCCACGGACCATTCGAATGGCATCTGCCACCGACATACAATCAACACCAAGCTGAAATGATCTCATTAAAAATGTTTCAAACTACCCAAACTTTCAAACTTCTCAAACTTTTCAAACTAGCGGGGCTTGCCCCGCTCTGTGATCCGGATTGGATTCAAACCAATGACCTGCTGCTTAGCTTACCCGCTACGGCTTTCGCCGCTCCTATTGGATTTGGGGTCTGGACTATAACTTCACCATTTCAGGTGTGCCACGTTTAGTCTCTACGGAACCTTTCGAAAATCCTCGGCATAATGTATACGAAGGCGTTGGTAGTTTCGAGGCGTTTTTACTCTCAAGGAGATTGAATTCTTGTAATTTTTCGGTTCTAAATAATTACAGGCATCCGTCTGTGGACAATAGATGGCGTATAGATCAATAAACGCTTTGTTTACTTTACGAGTTATTACGCCATGTGAGGTGCTGTATGAATTAGAAAAAGGGATTTCAATCTTACCGCTTTGTGTCATATTTCTGTATTTCACCTGAACAGATTTACATGTCCCCTTTTTATAAATAATAAGGTCAAAGGGGGCATGTTCCGTCTCCGGGGTAGAAATCAGAAATCCTTGCAGACACAAATCAATCTTGACCTTCAAAACGCCCAGATCTCCTTTGGTTTTCGTGTGATGTATGAACATCCATTAAAGATCTAAAGTTTCCTCGGGGTTGCCTTACTACTTATGGGTAGGTTAGGGTTCACCGATACGGTGGCATCCACTTGGCCGGTTTTGTTTCCCGGACAAGGCTCCATTTGTTAAAGGCAGCTGCTCTATTCAACTGAGCTACCGGACCAATAAAACAAAGAACCAATCACCAATTTTTATAATTGGCTTTGGCAAAGCTAGTTTTTTTCTAGTTTGCATCCGTATGTCAGTACAAATCCATCCTACTTGGAAAGCGGTGTTGAAGAAGGAGTTTGATTCGGAGTATTTCCAGCAATTGGCTACCCATATCCGTACGGAGAAGGAATTGGGTCGCACGATCTATCCGCCCGGACCGCTTATTTTCAATGCGTATAACTGCACGCCTTTCGATCAGGTAAAGGTGGTGATACTCGGGCAGGATCCTTATCACGGGCCCGGACAGGCACACGGCCTCTGTTTTTCGGTTCCGCCCGGCGTACCGCCTCCCCCATCGCTGCAAAATATATTTAAGGAACTTGCCTCTGATCTGGGACTACGTAAACCGGATCAGGGAGATCTTACAGCGTGGACCCGCCAAGGGGTCTTTTTAATAAATGCCTCTCTGACCGTTCGAGCCAGTGAGCCCATGAGTCACGCTCAAATTGGTTGGGCACGCTTCACCGATGCGACCATCCGTGTTTTATCGGAGAAAAGGGAACACCTGGTCTTTTTGTTATGGGGGAAATTTGCACAGGAAAAAGCTTCCTTAATAGATGAGAATAAAAACCTGATCCTGAAAGCGGCACACCCCTCTCCGCTGTCAGCTCACAATGGTTTTCTGGGAAGCCGGCCCTTTTCACAAACCAATGCGTACCTTGTTACACACAAGGTGAATCCCATAGATTGGAGTGTATGAAAAAAAATGCTCACGCTTTTCTCTACCGAATAATGGCGCTGTGGGCGCTGTTGAGCTTTTCAATCAGTTTTTTGATTGTACTGATCCCCTCTTTGCTTTGTGGTTTGTTGCCGAATCCATCCGGACAAACCTGGTTTATTCGGATCGCACGAATATGGATGCGGATATGGATGCCGCTGGTTGGCTGTCCGCCGCGATTGATCGGTGAACAAAACTTTCGCGCGGGACAATCCTACATTGTTGTATGCAACCACAATTCCCTCATGGATCCGCCCATGTCTTCGGCTTTTATACCCGGACCAAACAAGACGATCGCCAAGGCCAGTTTTACGAAAGTCCCTCTATTTGGCTGGTATTATCGGTTGGGCGGGGTAATGGTTGACAGAAAAAGCGAAGACAGCCGACGAAAAAGCATAGAGAACATGCGCCGGGTTCTTGAAAATGGGATGCACATGTGTATCTATCCCGAAGGCACCCGAAACCGTACCGATCAGCCATTCAAATCCTTTTACGATGGCGCCTTCAAATTGGCTATTGATTCAGGCCACTCGATCCTTCCAGCGGTCATTTTCCACACCCGCACGATCCTCCCTCCCCAGCGATTTTTCTATTTCGTTCCTCATCCCATTGTGATGGAATTTCTGACGCCCGTTTCTCCTGTTGGGGAAACGGTTGAATCGCTAAAAGAAAAGGTATTTCAGCTCATGTGGGAGCGGTATGGAAACGGACCCTCTAGAAATTTGTGAAAAAACGCGTCCGGTTGATCCGAAGGTCTTGGAGCATGGAGGCTTTTGGACTGATCGAGAAATTGAAAGAGCGGAACAAACCAACGGGGGTTACGTTGATCGATAACTGCCAGCAGTGCATTTCCCGGTTGATGCTCAGTTGAAAGGTTTGCAGTTTGGCCGAGCTGATGTCATAGTACCCGTTGGCGGAAACATTCCATTTGGTTGTCAGATTAAAGCTGCCGCTAAAATTGAGGTTTGAATTGACTTCGGTGGCAAACCCGGAATAGTCGGGCTTGATCCGGTTGCTGAAACTAAGCGAATAACCAAGGTTTAATTGCCAGGGAATATTAAAATCCACAAACTGCCCCGGATTTTGTTGCATGAAGTCCATTAATTGCTGTTGTTGTCCGCGTAGATTCGGATCCTGCATCATTTGTTCTAACTGTTGGGATTGTTTTTGGTCTTTTTTCTCGTCAGTAGGCTTGCTTCGAAAGGATGTACTGATAGCCACACTCCCGTAGGTTAATCTACCCAAACGGAATTTTCCTCCTTGCCAGGCATAGCGATCGATGGGAAATCCGTTGGCGTTCGTTTGATACGGATCCAGGACGCTGTTGGCGGTAATGCTGATCTTTTCAAAAAGCGTAGTACGGAAGTACAGATTGATCGGATCCAACTGCATGGAATCGCGCAGGAAATTATAACCGGTCGTAAACCCAAAGCCGTCGATGAGTTTCACTTTTTTGATGGCTTGTTCACCGGTGTCTTTTCGGGATCGCCATTTCATTTCCAGGTTGTTGTCGAATTGAAATCCCAACCCACCGGTTCGTCCTTCCGAAAAACCTGAATACAGGGCGCCTTCAAAAAGACTGAATCGACCGGTGACGCCTGGAAAAATTGTATCCGAGTAAAAGTTTTTCTTGGAAAGATCGGGGCGGTAGTTTAGGCTAAGAGTCGGCCGCACCACGTGTCGGATTGCCAGGACTCTTGATTTTTTGAAAGAATAGGTCCCAAACAACGCAGTATTGAAACCCAGAGAAAAAGAAGCTTGGTGATCCTGGTAAAAACCCTTGGTGATGGTTGTATCTACTTTTTGAAGGGCGGTATTCCAAGAGCGACGGAACTGCTGTGCGATCCAGACCTGAGAATAACTCACGGTTGGCGAAATGATCACCGCACCGTTTAAAACAGGTGGAAGGGCCAAGGTTATGGGAAAATTGTGTTGGGCACCCCATTGCAGGGTATCTATCAACCGTTTGAGGTTAAAAGCCGAATCATAAAAGGAGAGTTGATTACGGATATTGCCATTGTAGCCGATCCCGAGCTTTTCATACCATTTAGCAGTCCCAACGCCTTCTTTTTGTTGAAAAGGATAAAGGGTGTTGACGGTGAAGCCCACATCCGGCAGGCTCAGGTTTATCAGCCGGGTGCGGTTGTTTTGGTTGTGGTTGGCACTTACGGTAAGATTATAGGGTTTGCCGGTCCAGGATTTCGAGTACGTGATGGAAGATCCCAATTGGTTTTGGAAATTAAGTTGGGTATTGTTGGGGATCAGCTGGTTAAATTGAGTGGAACCGGCATTCACGCTTGCGGAAAAGGTCGTTCCCGGTCGGGCCCTGCTATCGACATTGTGCGACCAGGTTAATAGGAAACTTTTGTTTTTGAGGTAATCGGGATCTCCTTTGAAATTGAGTTTGGTGGTCTGAATACTGAAATTTAGGTTTCCGCTGTATCGGTATCGTTTTCGGTAAGTGGGATTGAAATTGATCGACCATCCCCCATAGGAATAGATGTTTCCGAAAACTTTGGCATCCCAATTTTCATTTAAGACTTTGTAATACCCCAGCCCTTCCAACCCCAATCCCCATCGTTCGTTGTTAGCAAATTGTGGTGGCAGAAATCCTGAGTGTCTTCCTTGACTTAAAGGATAAAAACCAAATGGCAGATAAATAGGTACGGGAACCCCTTCGAATTCTGGGTGCGCCGGTCCGGATACGGCTAATTTTTGGTTGACCACTTTCATTTTGGGGGTCACGAATGCAAAATGCGGCTCATCCAACATGCAAGTGGTAAATCTGGCCTTTTGAATAAACGTGGTGTTTTCATTTACTTTCTTGGCCAGGTCACCGATCACCAGGATTTCCCCTTGTTGCGAGTAGGTATTTTTCGTTAAGCCAACCTGGCTTTGAAAATTGTATAAAATTGTATCACTTGAAAATTCAGATTCCCCACTCTTGAAATGCGCGGGTTCTAGGACTTGTCCGCCACTATCTTTTAGGTTCGTGGCGATAACCAATTGCCGGCCTTGATCGAGTTCAACTTTTGGCGCCGTCAATTGAATGTCTTGGTAGTCCGTTTGTGTTTTCCCGTAAAGAATGATTCTTTTGACGGCAATCAGAATGACAGCCGAATCAGCAGCTTGGTATTTTAGCGGAGCCTCTAAAGTGTCTTTGGAGACTCGCAAGGAAAAGGTATCTACTTTTTGTGTAGGAGGTAAAGTGTCTGTTCGAAAGCCCGCCGTATCCATCGCTTTTACACCCGGTTCAGTTGTCATTGAATCGTTGCGAGATGTTAAAGGCCTGCGAAAATTAGGATTTTGCGCCGATGAGATCATGGGGTTAACGGTGCTAAGAAAAATCAAAATCCCTATGATTTTCAACAACTCACGACGAAAAAATGTAGATTCGCAGTTGACTGACATGCCGTCGGCAAATGTAACGGAAATGTTTGGGAGCGATCCTTTCTGCAACCCAAGAAATTGTGAATTTTGCCATAGACGCCATCCAATAACGGAAAAACTTGAAACATGACCTTTCGCCTTGCATTCATTATGGTCTTGGTTGCGGCAGTAGTTTCCTTTACCTCCCTCCGGCCGGAAACACAACCCAAATTCAACCCAAACACCAAACTAGTACGCACCATAATCATTGATCCCGGTCATGGAGGAAAAGACTATGGAGCCGGCGGCTCTTTCTCACATGAGAAAGATATCTGTCTGGCCGTATCACTCAAGTTGGGAAAATTGATTCAAGAAAAATATCCCGACATCAAATTGCTGTTTACCCGAACAACGGACACTTACCCGACGCTGTACGACCGGGCTAACTTTGCCAATAACAACAATGGCGATCTTTTTATCTGCGTACACGTGAACTCCGCTCCCGATCAAATCAAAAAAGAATTCATTGGCAACAAAACGGTAGTAACCTACGAGGGCAAGGGGAAAAAAAGAAAAAAAGTTACCCGTCAAGTTCCGCAGTACAAAACTTATCGGGTTGCGAGTACAGCCAAAGGAACCGAAACCTATATCTGGGGAGCCAACATAAGTGAGCAGAAAGAAGTGGCGGTAAGGGAAAATGCACCGATGTTGGCGGAGGACAATTATCAGACAACTTATGGCACAATGGATCCCAGTTCGCCCGAGTTTGTAGCATTGGCGCTGCTGAAGACAAAACAATACTTCAAGCGCAGCGCCACCTTCGCCGGTTTTATTCAGGATGAATTTGTAAAAGTTGGTCGCGTTGACCGGGATGTTCGTCAACGTCCAGTGCCCATTTGGGTGTTACAGGCAACCGCCATGCCCAGTGTGCTAATTGAAACAGGATTTATTTCGAATCAAGAGGAAGAGCGTTACTTGAATAGCGAGATCGGACAAAATGAGCTTAGCGAATGCATTTTGCGTGCTTTAGGTAACTACTTTACCTGGCTGGAGCAGCGACAAACGGAAGAGCCTCCCCCCACGCAATCAAAAGCACGATACATACCGGCCCCTATCAAAACAGAACGCTTTTTGGAATATGTGGAGGCGCGGGAAAGAGAACGATGGGGCAAATGAGGATAAGCATTTTCCCTACCCGGCGAAATGGATTACCTTTACAGACCAACTGTCATTTATGTCTATTTCCAACGAAACGAAAGTAGGAATACTTACGCTCACCGCGCTGACGCTTCTGTTCATCGGGTTTAATTACCTAAAGGGGAAGGATGTATTTCAAAAACAATTCCTGGTTCATGCGGTTTTTAAAGAATTGGGGACGTTGGAAAAGTCAAACGAGGTGAAAATTAACGGCTTGGCCGTTGGTACGGTATATGCCAAAAAAGAGTTAGACAAAGATGTAAGTGCGATCGTTGTTACGATCAATTTGATCCGCGATATACACATTCCCAAAAATTCAGTCGCCTATATAGCATCTGAATTAGTAGGTTCCTCCTTTATCGTTATTGAACGGGGGGACTCAAAAGATCTTATTCAACCGGGAGACACGTTGATCACGCGCGTGGAGTCCGGCCTTTTAGGGGATGTTAAAGCTCAACTAAATCCTACGGTAGCCAAAGTTCAAGAGGTGCTGAATGCCTTGCAAACCAGCCTGAACAACATCAACGCTACACTCAGTCCTGCTACCCGCGCCGACTTGCAAGCCAGTATCGCCAATTTAAATGCGTCTACCAAGGGGATCTCGCTGATGTTGGATCCGGAAACAGGTAGCTTGAGCCAGACCTTGAAAAATGTAGAGCTGATTACCCAGAATTTGCGCAACAACAATGAGCGCATCACCACTACCCTTTCCAACGCGCAAACCGCTTCGGAAAAATTAGCTAAACTCAATATGCAGGCCTCGTTGGATTCACTTTCACAAACCTTGTCTGCTGTTAAATCAACCCTTCAGAAGCTCACGGATCCGGGGGGCAGTCTGGGCGCACTTACGGCAGACAAAATGCTATACAACAAGCTAACAGATGCCGTATTGAGCGCCGAAATCTTATTAGATGATTTGCGAACACACCCAAAACGATATGTTAACCTATCGGTATTTGGGAAAAAAGACAAAACAGGTCCGCTAACTTCGCCTGCTCAGAAAGGCCAAAAGCCTGCTGATACGCTTCGATGACGCGCTGGTTTTATGTTTTTTTTCTAGTCTCCTGCGGAATGACGGGATCTACTCTTCATGCCCAACGCAGGGGTACGCCTCCCCCCGATTCTGTTTCGGTTTCACCTGCCGATACCACCAAACCATTGCTTATACGCAATGCCAATCGGCTGCGTTTACAAAAAAAAGATAGTGTTGAATTACAAATCGCGGTTGGCAACGTTCAACTGCAACAAGGAACCTCTCTTTTTTATTGCGACAGTTGTGTGCTCAACGCAACCATGAACTCATTTGAGGCCTGGGGATCTGTTCGACTCATTGAAAAAGACACCACAGACGTTCGGGCACAACATCTTTTGTATCTATTGGATAAGCGAGTCGCCTACCTGGATGGTGATGTTCGGCTGAACGACGGAAAAGGAAAACTTCAAACTCCCTCGTTGGAGTATGACCTGAACTCGGATGTCGGTATCTATCGAAACGGAGGCACGGTGCAAAATGGACGAACGACCCTCACCAGCAAAGAGGGCTATTATTACGCGGCTTTACGTGATATTTATTTTGTTCAACAGGTCCGGCTAAAAGATCCCGGCTATCAAATCAGTACCGATTCGCTGCTTTACAATTTGGATGCACGTATCTCTCGTTTTTTGACCACAACCGAGATACGAGACAGCAACGGACGAATAGTGGAAACCCGGGAGGGGTTTTATAATATGACAACCGGGAAAGCCGAATTTGGAAAACGGCCGGTCATCAAGGATGGAAGTACGCGCATCACGGGCGATGCGATCCGTTTCGACGACGCTACCGGAATTTCCGAAGCGGAGGGATCGGTTGTATTTACCGATCCCGATCAGGGCACAAAACTCCTTGCGGGTCGAGTAATTCGTAACAGCAAGGAAAATACAGTGATTGGTACAGACCACCCGGTGCTGATCGTGGAACAAGGGAAAGACTCTGTTTTTATCACTGCCGATACGCTATTCTCCGGCCCCCTGGCCAAAAGCCTTCAATCAAAAAAAGAAAACCATTCTACGACTGACAGCACCCTGCGTTTTTTCAAAGCCTTTCGCCAGGTCAAGATCTTTACAGACTCTTTACAAGCGGTCTGCGATAGCTTGTACTATAGTTATGCCGATTCCGTATTCCGCTTGTATCAAGAACCAGTTGTTTGGTCAGGCGATAGCCAAATTAGCGGAGATACCATCCTGTTGCGGACTAAAAACAAAAAAGCCGAAAAGATGGATGTTTTTGAAAATAGTATGCTGGTGCAGCGGCTCGATCCGGAAGTTTATAACCAGATCAAATCCATCCGGATGGCCGCTTTCCTGACTGCCGGGAGTATGGATTCGCTACAGGCCCGTTCCTACGCCGAATGCATCTATTTTATCCAAGACGACGATAGTG
This sequence comes from Bacteroidota bacterium, assembly GCA_016868775.1. GTDB lineage: Bacteria > Bacteroidota > Bacteroidia > Chitinophagales > Chitinophagaceae > JJ008. The sequence goes on from VGFT01000002.1 coordinate 304,075, forward strand.
CTTACATCGGGATTAATGAATCATCCGCCGACCGACTTGATATTTATTTTCAGACCGGCGAGCTATCGCGCGTCGTCTTCCGTTCTGAGGTAACAGGGACCGTCTGGCCCTTACGAGAAAAAAATCCAGCAACGATGCGTTTGCCCGGCTTCCGATGGTTGGAAGGGCAACGTCCCAACAGTCGGTTTTCCATCCTGAATCTAAAAGACTGATTATTAAATTTTTATCATTACAGTAAGGTTTTCTGGATTATCCACATTTTTTTCTTTATCTATTTCTAAATCAGTGTCTTTCCTTATTTTAGTTGCTCGTTAACAATTATTCGGGCTATTCAGGCCTTGACATTGTTTGCCAACCAAATTTTTAAACAAAAAACTATGAGAAAATTTCGCTTTGTACTAGCGATGCTTTCCCTGTTTTTGCTCTGTTCTTCCTCCGCAGAAGCCCAGCTCAAAACAATCACGGGAACGATCCTCGCTGAGGAAAATCAATCCCCCCTCTCGGGTGTAACCATTAAAGTCAAGGGCACACGCCGCGTGGCCCAAACCGATGCAAATGGTAAGTTCAGCATCCAGGCATCCGACGGGGAAACCCTTCAGATCTCCTATGTCGGGTACACCACACAAGACATTAAAGTGGGATCCAGTACCAGCATTGGCGTAAAGCTGAAAACAGCTGATAACACCATGGGGGAAGTGGTCGTTACCGCCATGGATATCAAGCGAAACCCCCGCTCCCTCGGATATTCGGTACAGACGGTAAAAGGCGATGAGGTACAAGAAACGCAACGAGAAAACTTTTTGAATAGTTTGCAAGGACGGGTAGCCGGTCTGACACTTGATCAAACATCGGGTGTAGCCGGTGCTTCTTCTTCTGTAGTGTTGCGTGGTTTTAACTCCCTCTCCCTGAGCAACCAACCGCTTTACGTAGTAGATGGGGTTATCCTCGACAACCAAACCATCAACGAAACTTCCAGTGGTGGTCAAGGAATTGGACTTGCCTCAGATCGTCCAAACCGGAACAACGACTACCAAAACCGCATCGCGGATATCAACCCCAACGATATCGAAATCATCACGGTGCTGAAAGGCCCGGAGGCAACCGCCCTATATGGTTCACAGGCCAGCTCCGGTGCAATTGTGATCACGACCAAGCGTGCCAAAACGAATAAACTATCCGTTCAATACGATAATAGTTTCCGTGTTCAGCGCGTGACTCGTTGGCCTGAGATCAACAATGAATATTCCAATGGTTCCAATGGATTACCCTCTAACATTTTCGCTTATTTCGGTCCCAAATGGGCCCCCGGCACCCAACTATTCGATAACAAGAGCGAGTTTTTCCGCACCGGGAAAGCTCAAACTCATAACCTCGGAGTTGATTTCGGATTCAAGAAATCCATTTTCCGTCTATCTGCCAGCTACTTCGATCAGGAGGGTGTAGTTCCGGAAAACAATTTTCGCCGTTACAACCTGCGTTTAAGCAACACCACCAAACTCTTCAAGGATAAGGTGGAGATCCTGCCGTCAATCGCGTACATTAGGTCTGAGAACAATAAAGTGCTTAGAAGTGCCGGTGGATACCTGCTGGCGCTACTGGCATGGCCGAATAACAACGACATCCGCAACTACGAAGACCTGAGCACCGGCGACAAGCTTGATCTTTTCTCTGGCCTATCTGCAAACGGGGAGGTCGATAACCCGCTGTTCAACGTAAAAAAGAATCGGGCTTACGATCAAACCGACCGCATTACCGCCTCGTTGGGTGTAAACATCAACCCCACCAAGTGGTGGAGCATCTCCGGACGTTTTGGATACGATACCTATGACCTGAATGGATACTGGTTCTATCATCCTCAGTCCTTTTACGTAACTGCCGGTTCAGGTGGTTCACTGGATCAATACTGGAGAAAATTCATTGGCTACAACCACACCATTACCTCTACCTTCAAAAAGAATATTGGCAAGAATTTCAATATGCGTTTGATGGTGGGTACCATGTGGCAAGATTATGAAACCCGTATGTGGGCCATCTCCGGTACCAACATCGTAGATAACGTGAATACCGCCGATGGTAAAATGTATCGAGCTCCCCGGGATGCCAATGGTGATCCGGTCGTAGGTGGTACGCCCGTAGTAATCTCCGACCGCGACCTGCAAACCCTGCTTGGTAATTACATGGATAGCACCGTTACCCGCCGCAATACCCGGCTTCGTTTGTTGCGCAACGCGTTTGGCGAATACAACAAGCAGATCCTGCGTCAGGGAGCTTATTTTGGGGAGTTTGCCATGAGCTACAAAAACTTGGCTTTCTTCAGCTATACCCATCGTTTTGAAGAGGCTTCTACCCTGCCTGTCCAAAACCGCAAGTATAATTACCCCGGCGGAAGCCTCAGCTTGATTATGAGTGATATCTTCCCTGCTGTCAAGAAGAACGGGATCGTCAATTACTGGAAACTGCGCACTTCATTGGCAGGTACCGCTCGTCTGAACACGCCCTACTCCACCCAGTCCGTATTCGTGAACAACTTCGCGAGTGGTGGTGGATTCTCCTACGGCTTCTTTAACAACAGTCCGGATCTTTCCCCTGAGCGTCAAAGCACCTATGAGCTGGGTACCGAATTCCGCTTGTTTAACAGCCGTCTGAACTTAGAAATGACCTATTACAATACTAAGAATAAAGGTCAGATCGTGCAGGCCTTCCGCTTGAGCTATGGAACCGGTTTCGTATTGAATACTCAAAATGCAGCCAGTACCCAAAACCAAGGGGTCGAGATCAGTATGGACTACGACATGATCCGCAAAAAAGGGTTGACATGGAACATACGATTCAACTTCAACCGCATGTGGAATCAAGTGATCGGCTTACCGCGTAACGTATCCGAGTACTATATCTCCGATACCTGGCTCTATGGCAACGCCCGTGGTGGTCTGGTACTAGGTGGTGCTACTACCTCGATTACCGCGTTCGGATATGCGCGTAACAACGCCGGACAGATCCTGATCAATCCGGCCAACGGATTGCCGGTGGGCAACGGTATCTTCACCATCAAGGGAGATCGTAACCCCGATTTTACCCTGGGCTGGAACAATACCCTTCGTTTCGGTAACTGGAAGCTCAGCATGCTCTGGGACCTGAAAGTAGGTGGAGATATTTTCAACGGAACCAATGCCTACCTGACTCGTATCGGAAAGAGCAAACTCACCGAAGATCGGTATACCCCCCGGGTCATTCAGGGCGTGCTGAACAATGGATTGCAAAACTCAGCAACCCCCACGGTAAATACCATATCAGTTATCCCTGCCTTCAATGAGCAGTATTATACCACTATGCCGGAAGAAGCCTTCATCGAGCGCGATGTAAACTGGTTCCGCTTGCGTGACCTGACCTTGAGTTATACGCTTCCCAAGAGTTTCATCAAAAACTTCAAGGCCGTCAGCCTGTTTGTCACCGGTAACGACCTAATCCTCTTGACCAACTATAGTGGAGCCGACCCGGCCGTAAACGGAAATACCGCCGGCAGTTTGGGTGTAGGGGCCTTCGGTTTTGATTATGGAACGCTTCCCTCTCCCATTCAATTCAATTTTGGTTTAAGAGCTTCCTTCTGATAAACGAAAAAAAATGATTATGAAACACATGCAAAAAATAGTAGCCCTGCCGCTGGTCGCCCTAACCTTATTGGGTATGTCTTCCTGCAGCAAAAAAATAGATGAGGCCTACAAGAATCCCAATGCAGCCGTTCGTGTACCGGTTGAAACATTACTACCGGGCATAATCGGCAATTTTGTGGGTAGCTCCTCCGCACAAGGAAGCGCCTATGGAACAGCCAACGACGGAATGCGTATTGGTCGATATATCCAATTTTGGGCAACCAATACCACCGGCAACCAATACGACCAGATGGGCGGTGCCACCGGCGCCAGCGATGAACTCGGATCCATTTGGGCCATGCATTATTATGGTATGGGACAAAACCTCCAACGCATGATCGACTGGAGCAAGGAAGAGAAAAAATGGGACTACACAGGAGTAGGACATGCGATCTTGGCTTGGAGTTGGCTTACGCTAACGACTTCCTACGGCGAGGCTATTTTGAAGCAAGCCTTCGATGCCAACTTGCTCGTGTTCAATTACGACACCCAAGAAGATATGTATGCCGAGTGTCGCAAACAGGCGCATATGGCTTTGTTCTATCTCAACCGTACTGATGATAATGTAAGCCAAGCCAACTTGGCTCTTGGGGATGCTTATTTCTACAATGGAGACCGTGAAAAATGGAAAAAATTCGTTTATTCCGTATTGGCTCGCAGTTTCAATCACCTCACCAACAAGAGCATCTATCAGCCCGATTCCGTTATCACCTATGCAAATCTTGGCATCAACAGTGCAGCAGATGATGCCGCAGCCAAATTTCTGGCTACCGGATTATCCGGAACCTTCAATTTCTATGGTCCTTTCCGTAGCAACGTCGGAAGTATGCGTCAAGGTCGCTTTGTGGTTGACCTAATGACCGGCTTAAGCACTATGTTCACCGGTGTGACCGACCCGCGTACCCCTTATCTGCTCCGTGAGAATACCAATGGAACCTATCGGGGTATCCGACCCAACAAAGGCTCGGATGGTTTGGCTACCAACGACCAGCCTCAGAATTATTGGGGCGGCGCCTTCACGTCAACAGCTGCTCCCGGAACCGACGTTGATTCAAGGTATATTTTCCGAAACGGGGCACCCTTCCCGATTTTGACCGCTGCCGAGAACCATTTCATGAAGGCCGAAGCCTTTCTTCGTAAAGGAGATGCTGCGCAAGCCCGTCAATCCTATATCGCGGGCATCAACGCCAGTTTTGATATGCTGATGAATACGCCGGATTATCACAACAGCGTACCAGCTACCAGACAAATTACGGCCGCAACCCGTGCTGCCTACCTAGCCAACCCGGCCGTTGTACCGGCTGTTGGCGCGCTTACCCGATCCCACATCATGCTTCAGAAATACATTGCGATGTATGGATGGGGTTTGCAGGAAACTTGGGTCGATATGCGTCGATATCATTATACGGATCTGGATCCGGTGACCGGACTGCAAGTTTACGCCGGCTTTACCCCTCCTTCCGGTATCGATCTGTTCACCAATAATGCGAGTAAGTTGGTTTATCGCTGTCGCCCCCGCTATAACTCTGAGTACTTGTACAACATCGCTGCCTTACAGAGCGTAGGCGCTTTGGCACTCGATTATCACACCAAAGAGCAATGGTTCTCTTTACCATAACTATTTAAATTAAGCATATGAAAGTGAATAATAAACATATACTTGGACTGGGCGTTCTGCTGCTCACCGGTATCGTACTGGTATCCTGTGAGAAGACGTTCGATGAGAAAATAGCACTGCAAACTGATCTCAGTGCAAACAGCGTGGCACAGGTTTATGTGGCCACCGTGGGAGCCAGCAGAAACTACGTTTATGTGGATGGCAAGCCCCAAAATGGTGCAGCCCTCACCTCCGGATCGGTTTTTCCGGGTACGGGCTATGGATTTTTTGTTCCGGCCGGACAGCGCGCCTTTTTAGTGCGTGATACACTGAGCACAACTACTCAGGTACCCCTCAGCTTCGCAAACGTATTGGGTGGTGGTAAGAATTATACCATTTTCACCTACGATACCATCACTGCAGTGAAGCAAAAGACCGTGGAAACTATGATCACGATCCCAGCTGATACCACTTGTAGAATCCGATTTGCCCACTTTGCCTACTCGCCGATTCTGATGCCGAATGTGGACATCTATTCCTTCAAACGGATGGCGAATGTGTTTACCAACATTAACCCCACAGTTGTAAGCGGATATATTCCTTTCGCTTCCCGCCTCAGTGATACCCTGCAGGTGCGCGAAACGGGAACATCCAATGTGTTGGCACAGCTCAACGGTTTCTTTGGTACAGAAAAGCGTAGCTATACCCTGGTTTATCGGGGAAGCCACCGCGGACCCACCGCTCGTTTCCTCAGCTCATTCGTGAACTATTGATACTTCACACGCATACATTTAAAGCCGCCCCTCAGGCGGCTTTTTTAGTTTATGTAGTCTAGGATCAACTGAAAAATAGATAAGCTAAACCGATGGAAGTAATGATCCCCACCAGATCTGCCAGCAGCATCGAACCAATGGCATAGCGCGTGTTCTTGATGCCCACAGAACCAAAATATACGGCAACAATATAAAAAGTTGTATCCGAAGACCCTTGCAAAATGGAGGATAAACGGCCGGCAAAGGAATCCGGACCAAAGGTCTTCATCGTATCGGCCATCAACCCACGTGCCGCGCCCCCGCTGAAGGGCTTAACCAGCGCCGTAGGCAATCCGTCCACAAAACGCGTATCCGCCCCCAGCGAGGAGAAAAGGGTTTTCATCCCTTCGATCACCGCATCGAAACTGCCACTCACCCGAAGCATGCTGATCGCAACCAGCATTCCTACCAGATAGGGAATGATCCGCACCGCCGTTTCAAATCCACCCTTCGCGCCTTCCACAAAGGCAGAGAACAGATCGATCTTTTTGTAAACGCCGCCCAGAACGATCAGAAAGATGATTAGCAACAGCAAGCCATTTCCCATTAAACCGGAAACCGACTCCAAATCGGTTCGAGATAAACTGGCCAAAAAAAGCACCAGACCGGCGACCAGCATTGAGGCCAGACCAATCCACATAAATAACACGGGCTGCAGCAGCCGAATCCCCTGCTTCCACGATACAATGATCAAAGCCGCCAACGTGGCCATATAGGTGGCGATCATACAGGGAATGAAAATATCGGTGGGGTTGGCCGCTCCGAGCCCTGTACGCATCGCAATGATGGTTACCGGAATCAGGGTTAAGCCAGAAGCATGTAGGCATAAAAAAAGGATCTGGGCATTGGAAGCACGATCGGTGGAGGGATTTAAGGTCTGCAGACTTTCCATGGCTTTAAGCCCGAACGGAGTGGCTGCATTGTCGAGCCCCAATAAATTCGCTGAAAAATTCATCATCATATGACCGTGCGCCGGGTGACCAGCCGGTACCTCTGGAAAAATGCGTGTAAAAAAAGGTGCAATCAGACGGGAAAGAAATCGTACCCCTCCTGCCCGCTCGGCAATTTGCATGAGTCCCATGAACAGCGTCATCACCCCGATCAGTCCCAGACAAAGATTCACCGCGTCTTTGCAGGTCTCTAATATTCCGTTCACCGATTGGGGGCGCATCGCCACCACCTGGTCCCCCTCTCGCTTATAGGTGAGTTTACCTTCGGTGTACCGGGTCGATGCGGATAAGCCCGCAACCACCGACCCCGGCGCCTCCGACCAGCGCATCTGTCCTACCTTGGTCGAATCACCCGCCTTCCCGATCACCAACTGAGAAAAGATCGCCTTTTCCGAAGGGTGGCTGATGAATTGATAGGTTGCCACCAAGAGGGCGATGAGGATAAAAGCGGACCAGAGACGGGAGAGAGCCATATAAAAAGTTTGGATAGTTTGGGAGTTTGGGCAGTTTGAATAGTTCGAATTTAGGGATAATTAGTGTTGAACACAGAGGGTTATCTTTGCGCCCAACTTTCCAAACTCACAAACTTTACATTATGGCGTTACAAGCAGGTATTATCGGTCTTCCAAACGTTGGAAAATCTACCCTTTTCAATGCTGTCAGCAACAGTGCCAAGGCGCAGGCCAGCAATTACCGTTTCTGCACCATCGATCCGAATGTAGGCTTGGTGGATGTGCCCGACCCCAGGTTGCAAAAACTGGCCGAGCTTGTTAACCCCCAGCGCGTCGTGCCTACCCAAATTGAGATCGTAGACATTGCCGGACTGGTCCGCGGTTCCAGCAAAGGCGAAGGTTTGGGAAATAAATTCCTGGCCAATATCCGCGAAGTGGATGCCATCATTCATGTCATCCGATGCTTTGAAGATGAAAATATCCTTCGAGAGGAAGGCGCCATCAACCCGGTGGGCGACAAAGAGATCATTGAAACCGAATTACAACTAAAAGACCTGGAAAGCGTCGGAAAAAAGGTTCAACGAACCGAAAAGCTTGCCAAAACCGATCCCAAAGCAAAAGCGGAACTCGAAATACTGAAACGCTGCCTGGCCCACCTCGAACAAGGAAAGAATATCCGAACCCTGGAGCTCACCAAAGAGGATCGCCCTGCCATTGCCGACCTGTTCCTGCTTTCAGAAAAACCCGTACTGTATGTGGCTAACGTAGACGAAGCGTCGATGCATACCAGTAATAAATATTCAGACAGTCTAGCTAAAGTTGCTCAAAATGAAGGAGCTGAACTGATTGTTATGAATAACAACATCGAGGCACAGATCGCAGAGATGGAAAATTCGGAGGACAAGCAATTGTTTATGGAGGAGTATCAGATGAAAGCTCCTGCGCTGGATCGGCTGATTCATTCGGCATACAGCCTGCTAAAACTATACACCTATTTTACGGCCGGGGTGCAGGAAGTTCGGGCCTGGACGATCCAGCATGGATGGAAAGCCCCCCAGGCAGCAGGTGTAATTCACACCGATTTTGAAAAAGGGTTCATTAAGGCGGAGGTGATTGGATACGATGATTATGTGCAATATGGGTCCGAATCAGCATGCCGGGATGCCGGAAAACTACGTATTGAGGGAAAAGAGTACGTGGTGAAAGACGGAGATGTCATGCATTTCCGATTCAACGTCTGATCAAAACAAGGCCGTCACCCCTGCCCTACTCAGGTGTACGAACCGGGAACCTCCAGCTTTTCTACCATCGTATTGAACCGTCAGCTCCAGGTTATTGATAAGGCGCTTGGTGAATCCGAGCGACCAAACCAAGTTCGCTCCGGGCAGCAATCCCTCCAACATCATGAAGCTCACGGCAGTATTGGCTGGATGCGGATAATCGATGGATTGAAAATTTAGCCTACCCGTTAAACTGCTGCTCTGCCAGCGATTCCACCGGCTTTCTGCCTGAATGGAATGCGAGATGGAATGTTCCCCGCCAAACTGCAGAATATTTTTCTTTTGACTGAATTTATAGGAGGTCGTAATCCGAAGTTTGGTGGTTTGTACATAATTCAGGACTGGCTCCAGTGAGTAAAAGCGAATGTTGTAATTCCGGTTGGCAAATTGAGGCGTGAAAAGTCCCTGCTCACCCGTTTTCCCTATCAATTGAATGGAGACCGAACGGTTCAGGTTCCACCGTGCTTTGGTCTGCCACTCCTCCAGCAAACGACTCTCGTATCCATAGGTCAAAAGCGCTTTCCCGGCGTTTCGATAATAGATAAGGTCAACACCGGCTATGGCACTGAAACGGTTGTAGGTAATGGTGTGTGTCCAACTCGATTGTTGATTGATCAGAGCGGTATCATTGATCGGCTTCCCGATCGGGATTTTTAGGGGACTGCCACCGGCGATTTGTTTTTGGCTCATCAGTAAGGCGGAATTCAATCCCCAGCGGGCAATGAATTTTCGAAATCCGGACAGGTTTTCACCATGCCAGTAATTACGAGGACTCACCTCGAGCCGATAATTCAAATTGCTGTAGTTGGCTTTCACAAACTGATTGGTGGGTGTAAAAATTCGAATGAATTTGGCTTGGTCGGGGAAAATGGCTCGCTCGAACTCGTTCAGTTGCTGAATGCCGTCGTTGTTGTAATCGATCCAGGCATACTCGCCTTGCCCGGCCGGTACTTCAAAATAGGAAAAATCGCGTCGCTGTTCTTGTCCCGTTCCAGCCTCATACAGCGCATTCCCTTGCAATAGGCCTTTCCATTCTTTGAAAACGTATTCTACCCGTCCCAGAAAAGAAGATTCACTTTTTTGGCGGGAGACCTGTGGGTTCATGACCTGCAGCCGACGAAGGTTTAAATTGGCATATAATTGTCGGCGGGGACTACGTTCCAAACTGAGCTGTAAGTTTCCATTCAGACTTCGATCGGCCATTTTCCATTCTTTTCCAACGGCTCCTCGGTCGGCCCGCGTAAAAAATTGAAGATTCCATCGATTCTTCCACGAATCGGGTGCCCGCCAATAAGCGGTCAACACATCAAAATGAAACGAATTGAATTGAATCGTATCGGCGGCGCGGTCAAGGATCTGATTTCGTTCGAGCAAATAATTGACTCCCAACCGGGTTTTCCAGAGGGCGTTTAGTTGTTTAGACAGATCCAGACGGGGACGCAGGAAATCACCTTTCAGGTCAGTCTTGGAAAATTGCGTGCGTGTCCACTGATTATCCAACTGCCAACCTTTCCATTCATGTCGGTGGTTCAAAACGGACTGAAATCCATTGTAATCCTTTCCCCGACGATACTGAAGCACCCGGGCGCGAATCATTTGGTTGCGGGAATCGGTTAGCGTCCATTGACCCTGCAAGATCCGCTCTTGTGCAAATAGGTCTGGGGGGAGGGCGTCCAGTCCCCAATCACGGGTAAATTCAATGCTGCGAAGTCGTTCCAACGGTCGAAATTTTGTATCTACCCACTCCCCTTCTAATAACACCTCCGATTTCATTTTTTTAAAGCGTTTCCATTCGCGGGCATCAATGAGTTGAATTTTCCCGGCCCATCCGCGATCATCTTTTCCTTCCCTACTGGAAAGTGTATTTAAATCGTTGTTGCTGGTGGAGAGTTCTGCTTGCAGGGTTGCATACTTATCGATCGTATAGGCTATACCGGCATTCATGATTTGTTGTCGGCGGGGCGCGATCAACAACTGAATGGGTTCATAACGTCCTTGTTTGATGCCTCCCACCGGGGCGATGTATTTATAAACCTTTCCGTTGGCCCCGTTGAAATCGGGCACATAATTGCCATTCCCCTGCCCCAAGTCGGTGAACGCTAATCGGAAACGGGCCGTAAGGGGATTGATGGAATAGCGATAGAATGAATCCGTACCGATATAGAACTTTTCGTAAAGAATCTTATCGGCGGCGAATGTGTCTACTTGTGCCGTGGGATAGAATGCCCGCTGCACGCTGTCGCCTATTTCAGCTAAAAATTGTTTTTGACGCGTATCGAGGGTTTGGTTGATGGGACTATTGCGCGCGTCTGCATTGTTAAATGCACCCAGAAAAAATTTCCATTTGGATCCTACAGCGAGGTCTTGTCGGACAAAAAGATTCGAATTCAGGTAATTGCGTTCGGCGTATTCGAACTCGACTTGTAGCCGACTGTCTTTGGTGATCATTCGCTTCGGAGTAAACGTAATCTCGACCGTGTTGTAATTGATGACATAATCCTGATCTTCTCCGCGCTGTATCAACACCCCATCGTAATACACGCGTTCGGAGTTTGCTAACACCACGAAAAAGAATTCCCCGTTCGGTCCCCTGAGTCGATAAGGACCTTGATTGCCTTCCTGCGGAAGGATCTCTTGGCGAGAAAATTTCCCTTTTGCGATCGAAGCGCTGACAAGCGTTGACGCCTGTACCAAACCGCCCAGATCATAACGGGTTTGAAAAGAGATACCCTGCATGCGTTTATAGAAACGCAGATAATGCGATCGGGTTTCGCGGATATCAATATCGCCCAAGTGCAATTGCCAGGGATCCTTTTGGAAGCGGATATAGACCTGATCGAACTCGTTTAGTTGTTGGGTGCTCCCGTCGGGCTGAATGGGTAGATTATTATCGGTGATCGCAGCTTCCAATTGAATGGAGTCACCCAACATGCCGGTGAGTTGCAGGTTCAGGGTGCTGTTGACGACGGCGTCTTGGGCATTTCCAAAACCGATCTGCCTCCCAATGCTTCCATCGGCTCGAATATTACTCAGCGAAAGCCCGCTACCTGCTTCTGTTCCGGATGGATTGCCCGCAAAGGGCATAACATAAAACCTGTTTTTTATACTGTCGTATCGGTTTCTGGCCTGAATTTGATTGATACCAAACGGGAACACACGGTATTGGATGCGCACACTATCGGAGGGAGGGGGAATGATCCAAAACAAGCGGGCACCGACCGATTCAATTCGATATTGATTCGGAGAAACCCCCTCGATGGTCCAACTGCCCGGGACTAAGCTTAGGGTGTCGATCGCCATACTATCCATCCGGGTAGAGATCACCCGGCTACGGAGATTTGATGCGGGTTTTGTTGCCGGCACAAATTGAGCCTGGCTGTAAAGCGACAGCAATCCAAGGATACCAAAAAGTAAGATAAAGCGATGCACGGAGGGGATTCTCCGTAAAATTATCGCTTATTTATCCCATTTGCTACTGATGAATGCCTTCCAGCGCCAAAAGGAATGAATACTCCAATGCCACTTCTTTTAAGTAGTCGAAGCGTCCAGAGGAACCTCCATGGCCTGCCGCCATGTTGGTATGAAGCAGCAAGAGGTTTTTGTCTGTTTTCATGGTCCTTAACTTGGCTACCCATTTGGCGGGTTCAAAATATTGAACCTGGCTGTCGTGCAGGCCTGCGGTTACCAGTAGATGGGGATATTCCTTTCGCGCTACGTTGTCGTAAGGAGAATAGGATTTCATGTAGGTGTAGGCGTCTTTGTCAGCCGGATTCCCCCACTCCGAGTATTCATTAGTTGTTAGCGGGATGCTCGGATCAGACATGGTAGTAATTACATCCACAAAAGGTACTTGCGCAATCACACCGTTCCACATACTTGGCTCCAGGTTTACGATGGCTCCCATAAGGAGTCCGCCGGCACTGCCCCCCATGGCATAGAGATGTCCGGAGCCGGTAAATTTCTCCGACAATAAATATTTTCCGCAATCGATGTAGTCGTAAAACGTATTTTTCTTTTTCAGGAGTTTTCCGTCCTCATACCAAGAACGACCCATTTCTTGCCCCCCCCGAACATGCGCAATGGCATAAACAAAACCACGGTCCAACAAGCTCAGTCGGTTTGAAGAGAAGCTTGCATCCATACTCGCTCCGTAGGACCCGTAGGCATACAATAAACAGGGTGCCGTACCATCCAAACGGGTTCCTTTTTTGTAGACGATGGAAAGGGGTACGCGCGCCCCATCCCGAGCGGTCAAAAACCGTCTTTCGGTTACATAGTTTTTTCGATCAAATCCGCCCAGAACCTTTTGTTGTTTCCGGAGTTCTTTTTTACGAGGAGCAACCGAATAGTCATAGGTGCTGTTCGGCGTGGTTAAGGATGTATACTGGTACCGAAACGTGGCACTGTTGTAATCCGGTGTATTTCCGGCATATGCCAGATAGGCCGGCTCACCAAAATCTAGGTAATGCTCTTTTCCCGATGGCATTTCCCGAATTCGCATTTGGAGAAGACCTTCCTTTCGTTCGGTGATCACCCAAAAATTACGAAACGCATCGATCCCTTCCAGCAGCACATCGGGTCTGTTGCCAATTCGTTCGGTCCAGTTTTCACGTGTTGTTTTGTCAAGCGGACAACTCATCAACCGAAAATTCTTTGCCTCCCAGTTGGTGGCAACCAGAAACTCCCCTTCCCAATGCTCCACGCTGTACAAAACATCTTTCATTCGGGGCTGAAATACCTGAAACGAGCCGGTGGGATTGTCGGCCGCGAGCAAACGGCATTCGCTGGACAGAATGCCAGCCGATGTAATCAGTAGGAACTTATTGGAACGGGTCTTACTAATATAAATGTAATTGGTTAGATTGGTCTCTGTGTAAACCGTTACATCTTGATTCTCGGATGAATTGAGTTGGTGTCGACGGATCTTTTCCGACAAGAGAGTAACAGGGTTGTTGGAAGTGTAGAAGATGTATTTACTCTCGGCCGACCAAACCGGATCCCCTGCCGTTCCGGTAATCTTTTCCGATAACATCCCTCCTGTTTTCAAATTCTTGATATAAATCGTGTATTGTCTGCGGGAGACTTCATCCACGCCGTAAGCCAGCCATTGGTTATCGGGACTGACCGTCAACCCCCTGACCGAAAAATATCCTTTCCCCTCTGCCATTTTATCCACGTCCAACAACAACTCTTCTTGCCCCCCGGGCGCCAGCGATTTTCGGTAATATTGGTAGTACTGCTTCCCTTCCTGCGTTTTACTGTAGTAGCTGTAGCCGTTATCGGTTACAGGCACCGACTCGTCCTTTTCCTGAATGCGACCCCGCATTTCCCGGATGAGGTTCTGCTGAAAATCCTTTGTTCCGGCCATCATCGTGTCCAGATAAGCATTTTCGGCTTGGAGGTATTCGACAACGTTGCTACTATCGGGACCATTTTTAAAGAAATCGTTCATCCAGTAATAATCATCCACCAGCGTGTCGCCATGCTGAACGAACGTCCGGGGCTTTTTCATGGCAACAGGTGCCGATACGTCCTCCGGCCAAGGGTGGGGTTCGCGTTTCATGGTTTTGGTTTGACAGGCGGCAAAAACGAGTAATACCCAGAGTGCCGCGAATGGAAAGATCTTTTTCATGTTTTAATTATTAAAAAAGCCTGCTCCAGGCAGGCTTAGGGTTTTAATCAATCGTCTGACAAGCCAGTCATCATATATTCACGATTCAGCCGGGCGATGTTTTCGATGGATATGCCTTTGGGACAAACCGCCTCACAGGCTCCTGTATTGGTACAGGCGCCGAAACCTTCTTTATCCATTTGCGCAACCATGTTCATCGACCTGGTTTTTCGCTCCGGAGAACCTTGTGGCAACAAGGCCAGGTGTGAAACCTTAGCCGATACAAAAAGCATTGCGGAGGAATTCTTACAGGCGGCCACGCAGGCACCACAACCGATACATGCAGCTGCGGCAAAGGCTGCATCGGCATGATCTTTCTCCACTGCAATCGCGTTGGCATCCACCGCACTTCCTGTATTTACCGAGATATAACCGCCGGCCTGAATGATCCGGTCAAATGCGGAGCGATCTACCATCAGGTCTTTGATGACCGGAAACGCATTGGCACGCCAGGGCTCAACGGTGATGGTATCACCATCCTGATAGGCACGCATATGCAGTTGACAGGTAGTATTTTTTTGCCAGGGTCCGTGAGGTCGACCGTTAATATACATCGAGCACATGCCACAAATACCTTCACGGCAATCGTGGTCGAATGCCACCGGATCTTTTCCCTCTTTGATGAGTTGCTCATTCAATACATCGATCATCTCCAAAAAGGACATCTCGGAGGAGATGTTCTTGACCGGATAGGTCTCAAAACGACCGGGCGTTTGCGTGTTTTGCTGCCGCCAGATCTTGAGCGTGAGATTCATGGTATAGTGTTCCATCTCGTTGTTTTTTCTGCTTATTTATAACTCCGTTGAGAAGGTTTAGCGACTTCAAACGTGAGGGGTTCCTTGTGGAGCGCCCACTGGTGTTCCGCCTTGTGCTCCCAGGCCGCAACATAGGAGAATTGTTCGTCGTTTCGAAGTGCTTCCCCCTCATCCGTTTGACTTTCCTCGCGAAAATGACCTCCGCAACTCTCGGTTCGATCCAACGCATCTAGGCACATCAGTTCGCCGAGTTCGATGAAATCAGCCACTCGGCCTGCCTTATCCAGTTCCGGATTCATGCCATTAACAATTCCGGGGATGCGTACATCTGACCAGAATTCTTTTTTCAGGGCTTGGATCTCGGCAATGGCCTCTTTCAACCCTTTTTCACTTCTTGCCATGCCACATTTGTCCCAAATGATCTTTCCCAGTCTTTTGTGAAAACTTTCCACAGTTTGTTTTCCCTGTATGCCCATCAGCTTTGCGATTCGATCGGCGGCTGATTGTTCTGCCTCCACAAAAGCCGGGTGATCGGTAGCGATCGCTTTTAAGGCAATGTCATCGGCCAGGTAATTTCCAAGGGTGTAAGGGATCACGAAGTACCCGTCAGCCAGTCCTTGCATCAATGCAGAAGCCCCCAATCGGTTGGCTCCATGGTCGCTGAAATTGGCTTCTCCGAGGGCATACAAGCCTTTTACGGAGGTCATCAGTTCATAATCAACCCAAAGTCCGCCCATGGTATAGTGAAC
Source organism: Bacteroidota bacterium (assembly GCA_016868775.1). Taxonomy (GTDB): domain Bacteria; phylum Bacteroidota; class Bacteroidia; order Chitinophagales; family Chitinophagaceae; genus JJ008. Next base: position 319,991 of record VGFT01000002.1, read on the forward strand.
CGCCGGATAAATCCGCATGGGTACTTCGTAGGGGTTTTCGCCTGTGATCTTTTCGTACATGTCGAACAAATTGCCATACTCCTCTTTCACCACTTCTTTTCCGAGGCGGATCAGCGTGTCGGTATCGGGATTTTGAATGCCCAGTTTATTGGCCTCTGCCCGACCGTATTTGTTGATCAAATTGTACTTGAAATCCAGGTAAACGGCTTGTCCGGTTGTTCCCACGCCATAGCCGGCGTCGCAGCGTTCTTTAGCGGCTCGGGAGGCCACGTCACGGGGCACCAGATTTCCGAAAGCCGGATAGCGACGTTCCAGATAGTAGTCTCTTTCGTCCTCGGGAATGTCGTTGGGCTTGCGTTTATCTCCTTTTTGCTTGGGTACCCAAATACGTCCATCGTTTCGTAGCGATTCGGACATCAAGGTCAATTTTGACTGATGGTCGCCACTTACCGGTATACACGTGGGGTGAATTTGTGTAAAGCAGGGATTTCCAAAAAAGGCCCCTTTTTTATGTGCTTTCCAAGCAGCGGTCACGTTGCTACCCATGGCATTGGTCGAAAGATAAAATACGTTGCCGTATCCGCCGGTGCACAGTAGAACGGCGTGGCCGAAATGTCTTTCCAACTCACCCGTCACCAGATTGCGACAAATGATTCCGCGGGCTTTTCCGTCGATCACCACGACTTCCAACATTTCATGACGGCTGTGCATAGTTACGTTGCCCAAGGCAACCTGACGCTCCAGCGCCTGATAGGCACCGATCAACAGTTGCTGTCCGGTTTGTCCGGCCGCATAGAAAGTACGTTTAACCTGCGTACCTCCAAAAGATCGGTTATTGAGCAATCCGCCATAATCACGGGCGAAAGGAACTCCTTGAGCCACACATTGGTCGATGATGTTGACACTGACCTCGGCCAGGCGATGCACGTTAGCTTCTCGCGCTCGGTAATCGCCCCCCTTGATTGTATCATAAAAAAGACGAAATACTGAATCGCCGTCGTTCTGATAATTCTTGGCTGCGTTAATGCCCCCTTGTGCGGCAATCGAGTGTGCACGGCGCGGAGAGTCCTGAAAGCAAAAGGCCTTGACTTTATATCCCAACTCACCAAGTGAGGCCGCTGCGGAGGCGCCGGCCAGTCCGGTGCCAACAACAATGACCTCTAGTTTTCTTTTATTGGCAGGATTGACGAGCTTGCAGTGGCCCTTGTAGTAGTTCCATTTCTGTTCGAGCAGTCCTGCAGGTATTTTAGCGTCCAACATGGAGTTCATTTTCAAGTTAAGAGTGAATCATTCATTTTACCCATCCCATGTACATGCTGATGGGCATGAGGGCAAAAGCGGTACATACAACAAGTGAAAAAACTAAACCGGTATTTTCAATAAAAGCAAGGTATCTGGGATTGGTAACGCCCAACGTTCGAAAAGCACTTTGGAAACCGTGCAACAAGTGCCAAAAAAGAGAAATACAGCCCAAAGTGTAGAGCCCAACCACCAGCGGATTGTTTTGAAAGACAGTCAGCATCTCGCGATACAGATCGTGATACTGTTTTCCGTCGATCGTAACGGCATCGAGTCCCGTAATTCGGCTGGGTACCCAGAAATGGTTGATGTGCATGACCAAGAAAAGAAAAAGCAGGGTTCCCAGGATGCCCATGCTGCGGCTGTACCACTTGCTTCCCTGGTTTCCCATCGATACGGCATAGCCTTGTTTGCGCTTCGATCGGTTTTGCCATTCGAGCATCCATCCTTGGATCATATGCAACAGAAAACCGGCGAACAAGCCCACCTCCAAGATCCGCGGAACGGCATTGGATCCCATAAAATGGGCCGCCCGGTTGAACATCTCTCCATTGTCCATTGCCCAAATACAGGCATTGAGACCCACGTGTACGATCAGGAAAAGGACCAGGAAAATTCCGGTTAGTCCCATTACCCATTTCTTTCCAACCGAAGAAGTGAAAATTTCAGACCATTTCATAGAAGCAATTTTTTTCAGTACAACAGGGCAAAATTACGGTCGGAAATCCAAATAACTCGTCCGAAAACCGATTATTCGAGACGGGGCAATTCAAATTCGGCTTTTAATTTTCGGAATAAATGGATGGGCTTAAAATTTCGCCAGTCGAGCTGTTCTCGAAGGGGCAAAAATCGATCCAGTCCCGCTTGTTCAAATTCATTGCGGGATGCTTCGGGCATATTTAAACAGACGACCCAGCCGCCCAATTCGGCCAGTTCCTCAGCCAGCTCCTCGTAATAATCGGAGATATCACTGTGAAAATTCAGTACGTTCTCTGCGATGAGGATGAAGGAACGGATCCCTTCGGACTCAAAGGGCTCCAGCACCTCCCGTTTCAAGGTCATGATGTCGTTTTCCACTGCATCATTCCACTCCCCGATCAGCTCCAAGATCACATATCTTTCCTCGTAATCAGCGATCAGCACTTTGCCATATAAGGTTTTGCTACCGAGGTCATCCCACTGCGGATGGATATAGAAATTATAAATGGTGTGTGAATATTCGAACTCCGAATGCTGTCGGCCATAAAAAGGCGAGCGGGGGTCTGCTTCGCTCACATATTGATGTTGCCAGTTGTAAAAGGGTTCAAGGGCGTGCATCTTCGTTTGGTATCGCTTCCATGGCCTTTTTAACGCTGCCGTGTTTTAGCAACAAGACGCGGGCCTGGTCATAGTCCTGAATGTTTCTTTTTTCCATGAGCATGCGGGTACCCCGGTCGAGTAGTTTATCGTTGACCAGTTGCATGTTCACCATCCGATTGTCCTCTACCCGGCCCAGCTGGATCATCAGCGTGGTGGAAATCATGTTCAATACCAGTTTTTGAGCCGTTCCGCTTTTCATCCGGGTGCTGCCGGTAATGAACTCCGGACCCACGATCACGTCGATGGGATGTTCGGCGGCCTGGCTGACCGGCGAGTCGGGATTGCAACAGATGCTGGCGGTCAATAGTCCCTTTTCTCTGGCCTTATTGAGTGCCCCGATCACATAGGGCGTGGTGCCACTGGCGGCAATGCCAATCAAAATATCTTTCTCGGTTGGATGATGCAGCTGAAGATCTTTCCAGCCCTGTTCGGGATCGTCCTCCGCATGCTCTACCGCACGGGTAATGGCTTTTTCACCTCCGGCAATCAGCCCAATCACCAATCCATATGGAACCCCAAAAGTAGGCGGACACTCACTGGCATCCACAATACCTAAACGACCACTGGTGCCCGCTCCGATATAAAAAAGCCTGCCCCCCGCCAACATTTTATCGGCAGCGGCCTCAATGAAAAGCGTTAACTGGGGAATGACTTTTGCCACCGACGCGGCAACCGTTCTGTCTTCTTCATTGATTCCATTTAGCAAATCCGGTATGGATTGCTGTTCCAAATACCGGTGCTTACTGGGTGATTCCGTAATGCGTTCAAATGCCATGGCTGCTCATTTTTGGTGATAACGAATCAGTCCCGGCATGGGCTTATGAAGGATCTGCCCAAGCGTATAGCCGTGTGACTGACACAGAAACCGGATCCAATCCCGAAATACATATGCGATCGAACCCGTAAAATGAATGGGCACCCGATCGGTCGCTTTGTACCTGCGAATGTGATGAAAAAAGAAATCCTGAAATCCATCTTCCAAGATGTTCTCGATCATGTAGTGTCCTCTATTCTCAGATAAAAAGGTTGTAAAGGAAGCGAGTAGTCGACTGGGATTGGGCTTTTTGTAAACCGCCTCCAGAATAACTGCTCGATCCATTTTGTATTTCGATTTAAATTTCTTCTCTAATTCCCTGTCAAATAGTTCATATAAAAAGTACTGGATCAATTTTTTACCCAAATATGCCCCACTCCCTTCATCTCCTAAAACGTAGCCCAATCCCGGACGCTGCTGACGGATCTTTTTGCCGTCGTAATAGGCAGAACTGGATCCGGTTCCCAGAATACAGGAGATGCCTGGCGCATGACCACAAAGCGCGCGGGTGGCCCCCAACAGGTCATCTGCCACGTGTATGCTTGCCTTGGGCCAAAGTTGTTGAAGGGCTTTTTTCACGACGCGGGCATTGGCTAGGGCAGCGCAACCGGTTCCATAGAAATGCACCTCTTGAATCTTGGCCTGGCGTATGGAGGCTGGAAGTTGATTGGTTAAGGATTGAGCAATCGTAGCCCCATCCATGAAATAAGGGGATATCCCCGCGGTTTGAGCTCGTTTTGACTTGTTGTTGGACAAGAGCACCCACTCGGCTTTGGTGGCCCCGCTGTCGGCTATTAGGATCTGTCTAAGCATACGTGAATAACTGTGGGTTTTCAAACAGGTTCTATGCCCTATTTTGCACAAAATTCCTGATTAATCGAATGCAAGCCAATAAAAAGAGTTCTGCTGGACGGCTGATGCTGTTATTCGTGCTGATCGCCCTGGGTACTACTTTATTTTTTTGGCAACTTGCCGGCAGACCCAAAAAGTGGTTTCAGTGGGGCCAACCCGACGCTCTAACGCAGGTGCTTCAATTGATTCAAGAGCGGTACGTTGACAGCCTGGCTGCCGACTCCTTGGTCGGACTGTCCCTGGACAGTTTGGTCGCTCGACTTGATCCGCATTCCACTTATTTAAATCCCTTGGAACTTCAAAAGGCTAATGAGGATTTGTCTGATCGATTTGCTGGTATTGGTATTGGTTATGGTTGGCTGAGGGATACCCTGACCGTTTCTTTTGTCTACGCGGGTAGTCCCAGCGAAGCCGCCGGTCTGAAGGTGGGCGATCAACTGTTGGCTATTGGGACAACGTCGCTCCTTGGTTTCCAGAAATATCCCGACACGGTGCTCAGGCTTATTCGCGGTCCCATTGGATCCATCGCATCCCTAACCGTTTCAAGTCAAGGGAAGATCCGTCCATTAACGATTCGACGGGCCGCCATCGCTACCCCGGCGGTGACCCATGCCCACTTGATCGACGACAGCATCGGGTACATCAAACTCATTAAATTTTCAACGGGAAGTTATCGTGAGTGTGTCAGTGCGCTTGACAGTTTGATCAAAAAAGGGATGCGCTCGCTGATCCTGGATCTACGATCGAACGGGGGAGGTTTCTTGCAGGAAGCAATCGATTTGGCGGATGAATTTTTGGCAGACGACCGGCTGATCGTTTATACGGAAGGTGCCCACTTGCAGAAACGATCTTATTTGTGCAAAAGACCCGGTTTATTTGAAGAAGGAAAATTAACGGTCCTAATCAACGAATCATCCGCCAGTGCCAGTGAAGTACTGGCAGGTGCCTTGCAGGATTGGTGTCGGGCCAAGATCGTTGGCCGTCGCAGTTTTGGGAAGGGGTTGGTTCAGGAGCAATTTGAATTGTCCAACGACGCGGCTTTACGTCTTACAGTAGCTCGTTATTACACACCGTTGGGGCGTTGTATACAGCGGCCTTACCCGAGCAGCTTCCTTCCTTTCGGGTCGGATGGGCAATTAAATAATGCAGACAACCTGCCTTCCCAAATGAAAAAATATCGCTCCCCTTGTGGAGATACATTGATTGGAGGCGGTGGCATTCGACCAGACCTCGAAATACTTAACGAGGAGGTGCAATCCGACAACCCGGCCGTATTTCATTTTCTCAATTCACCGGATTTTATAATCTGGTCGTATCGTTATTTCACACAGTACAACGTCCGGATCGATTCCTTTAAAGATCCAGCCCAATGGGCAAGGCTTCAGCCAGATAATCAAATGAAGCGCTACTTTCTGCAAGAGGCAATTCCGGATAGCATTTCCCTTCGACCCTCCGATTGGAGCCGGATCCAGCTTGAAGTATACCTGCAAGGCATTCGCCTGCAGCGTTCTGAGGCGGAATTCTTTCGACTCCAACAACTCAAAGACCCCTTTGTGTTAAGCGCCATCCAGTTATTAAAATCCCATTAAACGTTTTTGCAAATGAAGCGAATCAAAAACAACATCCTAGAGACCATTGGCGACACTCCGTTGATTCGGTTGAATAAAATTACCCGTTCGCTTCCCGGCACCATTTTGGCCAAAGTCGATTATTTCAACCCAGGTAATTCCATAAAAGACCGGATGGCCTTGAAAATGGTGGAGGTTGCCGAGAAAGAGGGTCGCCTGAAACCCGGAGGCACCATCATTGAGGGAACCAGCGGCAACACGGGAATGGGACTGGCCCTGGCGGCCGTAGTGAAAGGATACAAATGCATTTTTGTTACCACAGATAAACAATCGAAAGAAAAAGTTAACATTCTAAAAGCCGTTGGCGCGGAGGTGATCGTTTGTCCCACCAACGTCCTTCCGGAGGACCCAAACAGCTATTACAGCGTTGCGGCACGCCTGGCAAAGGAGATCCCAAACTCCTGCCACATGAACCAGTACGACAACCTGGCCAACCGTCAGGCGCATTATGAGTCAACCGGACCGGAGATCTGGGACCAAACCGACGGAACGATCACCCATTTGGTTTGTACGGCCGGCACCGGAGGTACGATCACAGGTACGGCGATGTTCTTGAAAGAAAAAAATCCGAACATTCAAATTTGGGCCATCGACGTTTATGGCTCTTTGCTGACAAAATATTTTCGAACCGGGGAGGTAGATATGAACGAGGTACATCCCTATATCAGCGAGGGTTTTGGACAGGATTTTGTTCCCGAGAATTATGACATGAGCGTTATTGATCATTTTGAGCAGGTTACCGATAAAGACGGTGCCTTGATGGCCCGGCGTTTGGCCAAAGAGGAAGGATTGTTTTGCGGGTACAGTGCAGGCAGTTGCATACAGGGATTGATGCAGTTGAAGGATCGATTAAAACCAACCGATGTGGTGGTTTGCATCTTGCATGACCATGGCTCTCGTTATGTTGCCAAGATCTACAACGATCAATGGATGCGGGATCGGGGCTTCCTGGAAGTCAAAACCGTGCGAGATGTGGTGAGTTCCAGGGGACCTAAAAAACTTATCACGCTAACGGCCACCGATCTGATCTCGGAGGCCATACACCTGATGCGAAAATACGACATAGAGCACATACCCATTTTTTTGGCTTCGGGTCCGGTTGGATCCATCAGTGAAGGCGGACTCTTCCAAAAGCTGATCGATAACCCGGGGTTGCCGCAGGATAACATTGGCGGTCATTTGGAGCCGGCGTTTCCGGTAGTGCCACTGGATATGCCCTTGGAGAAACTTAGTCGAAGCATCAACAAGGACCTCGGGGCGGTTCTTACCAAAGATGAAGCGGGTCAATATCATATTGTAACCAAGTACGATATCATTCAATCGGTCGGCAGTTGATCCCAATCGTTTGATCGGGAACCAACCCCTTAAATTTCACCTACAGAATGCCCTATATTCGCCTTAAGAAATAAATTCAATCGCATGAGCAAGTATCCTGCCGGTGTATTACACGGCGATTCACTTCGAGCCCTTTATCAAGATGCGAAGAACAACCACTTCGCCTTACCGGCCGTTAACACCATTGGCCACTCGAGTATTAACGCCACATTGGAGACCGCAGCCAAGGTCAATTCGCCTGTGATCATCCAATTTTCCAACGGCGGTGCCCAGTACATCGCCGGAAAGGGAATGCCCAATGATAAACTCCAAGCCAACATTCAAGGGGGCATTTCCGGGGCCTTGCACATACATCAGGTAGCCCAGTATTACGGTGTCCCGATGGTAATTCATACCGACCATGCAGCCCAAAAATGGCTCCCGTGGATAAGTGCGCTGTTGGATGCCGGGGAAAAATTCTTTAAGGAAAAAGGACAACCCTTATTCAGCTCACACATGTTAGACCTGAGCGAAGAGCCGATCGAAGAAAACATTGCTGAATGTATGCATTTCTTTCAGCGCATGAAGCCGTTGGGGATGAGCATTGAGATTGAACTGGGAGTAACGGGCGGCGAGGAAGATGGGGTAGATAACTCGGACGTGGAAAATTCCAAACTCTACACGCAACCCTCCGAAGTAGCATATGCCTACGAAAAGCTTTCTGCGATTGGAGATCTATTCACGGTGGCAGCCGCCTTTGGCAACGTACATGGAGTGTACAAACCGGGGAACGTGGAGCTTCGTCCCGATATCCTGCAAAACAGTCAACTGTACATCCAAGAGAAATTCAAAACCGCTGAAAAGCCCGTTTATTTTGTCTTTCACGGCGGCAGTGGCTCCCCTCAGCATCAGATCCGGGAAGCCATTGGTTACGGCGCCATCAAGATGAATATCGATACAGACTTGCAGTGGGCTTTTTGGGAAGGGGTAATGAATTATCACAAGGCAAATGAAAAATACCTGCAGGGCCAACTGGGTAATCCGGAGGGAGATGACAAGCCCAACAAGAAGTATTACGACCCGCGTGTTTGGCTCCGAAAAGGGGAAGACTCCTTTGCCAAACGTTTGGAACAGGCATTCATCGACCTGAATTGCATAAACAGAAACGGCTGATTAGGCCCCCTATCGATTCGCTGGTGTGCCCTCTAAGCGGATCATGTCCGTAGTTACTTGGATCGTTTCCTCGAGGTAAATGTCCAATTCCAGGGATTTCAGCCAAGCTTTATAACGTTCTTGCTTCGGCTTGTCGTTGTTCCATCGTTCAAGATCACCTGGAAGCGGAGTCACGGTTAGAGGGATTTCCAATTTCGATAACTGATCGTTTAGTTTTACGGTTTCTTGGATTTTACGTTGCAGTTGCTGATAGCGCACCAAGTCGAGCGGATAGTCTTGCTCTCTTGTCTTGGCTAACCAGCTGGAATTTTCTCGGATTTTCTGAAAGCGGGTATTATTCGCCATGCGCTTCAGATGTTTTTGTTTCAGGGCAGCCAGGTTTATTGTGGGGGACCAAGGTTGATAGGTCACTTTGTTTATCTCATCCCACGTAAGTGCATCCTCATTATCTTTTTCCCGGATTTTTAGAGTTTCTAAGTTATCGGGGAGAATAATATCCGAGCTAACCCCTTTTAGCTGCGTAGATCCGCCGTTGATCCGGTAAAATTTCTGAAGCGTCATCTTAACGGTTCCCAGGTCAGAGTTGGAGCTAAAAAAACCGGAAGCAGGATCTAAGCCCATGTTTCGCTGCACGGTTCCTTTGCCGTAGGTAGAGGAACTTCCGATTACAATACCCCTACCATAATCCTGTATGGCAGCGGCAAAGATCTCGGAGGCGGAGGCACTAAATTCATTCACCATTACCGTAAGCGGACCGTCATACAAGATCCCCTTGTCTTTATCCCGTAAAACGGTAGGTCTTCCAGCTCGGTCTTTGACCTGAACAATTGGGCCTTCATCGATGAAAAGTCCAACCATTTGTACTACATCGTATAAAGAACCACCTCCATTGTTCCTAAGATCCATGACCAGTCCCTCTATATTTTGCTGCTTAAGTTTCCTGATCTCTTTTGATACATCCAGAAAGCATCTGGCTCCGTCGGCCCGATCGAAATCAGCATAAAATTCAGGAAGGAAAATATATCCAATTTTCTGACCATTTCGGGTAAAAATGGCACTACGGGCAAATGATTCGTCTTGTACAATTTCATCCCGGATCAAAGCAACTGTTTTGAGGCTTCCGTCGGGTTTTCGGATGGTCAGACGGACTTCTGTTCCTAGTTTGCCTCGAATTAATTTAACGGCGTCGGTCACCAGAAAACCTGTTAGGTCGACGGGCTCTTCGGGTCCTTGTGCAACTTTCAGAATGATATCTCCGGATTGAATCTGACCGGATTTATAAGCCGGGCTACCGGTTACCACGCTGGTTATCTTGATGTTCCCTTCATCGTATTGTAGGGACGCGCCGATGCCATAAAAACGACCGCTCATCTCTTCGTCAAAATACCTCTTATCGATCGGCGGAAAAAACTCGGTGTGGGGGTCCATGGCATTTGTAACTGTATTCACATACAAGTTGAATTGATCATCGGCTGAAAATTTATTTCGGTACCGATCAAAGGTTCGATCCATGACTTTGCGTACCCGATCCCGAGCTTCTTTCTCCAACTCCTGGTCAGACTTAACCACAAAATCAGGTACTTTTCGATTTTTCTCTCGCTGTTCAATCAATTCATTGTACCGCTCAAGCACTTGATATTTAATCTGTTTCCGCCACCTTTCTTGACGCTCTTTTTCATTGGCCGGCCACATCAGTTTATCATCTTCCAGCCGTATGTTTTCATTTTTAGTGAACTCAAGCGGCTTCTCCAACAGACTTCGAGTGAGCGTGGCTACCTCCTCCATTCGTTCCTGAAAACGTCCTCCGGCAACCAGAAAGAACCGAACCGGCTTTCCCAGCATCTCGTTGTCAAGCCGAGTGGCGTAGGATTGAAACTGCTCGATATCGGCATTTAAAAAATAATTTTTATTGCCATCCAACTCACTTAGGTATTTGTTGAAGATCTTTTTGGAAAAACCATCGTCGATTGACTGTGGTTGATAATGATCCTCTTGAAGCATTTGTACAACCCGGTGAAGCACCTCTTCGTACTTGCCCGGGGGCGTTGATTTCTTATTGGATCCTATACTGGAAAGGGTAAGCAAAAGGGCTACCCCGAAAAGGGCCAAAACCACCGGTAGTCTCTTCATGGAAAACAAGTATTTTAGGATGGAAATCACATGGTAAAATTAATTGAATTTCAGGCGATAATCTTGAGCAATACGTCTTTAACAGCGATTTTATTGTAAAAGGATGGTTAGATTTTCCCCTATTTTTGTAGCCGTTTCTGGTGGCTGTAGCTCAGCTGGTTAGAGCATCAGATTGTGGTTCTGAGGGTCGCCGGTTCGAACCCGGTCAGCCACCCCTTGTTAATCCCGTTCCGGTTGAAATTGCCTGGACGGGATTCCTGATTTTTAAATATGACTTGGATCCTAACCGCGCTTGCGGGTGCTTTTATGGGCGGCTTCTTTAGCTTACTGCTGATCCTGTTGATTCGTTTTCCGCGCAAATCTCTAAGGGTAGGTCCGTTTAGCTGGATGGGCCTCTTGCCCTATTGGGTCCAAAACCAGTTTAAGAAACAAGTTCTTCAGGTGGTGAGAACCGCTAAACTTACGGAGCAGGTCCACCACTATCTGTTGGCTGACTCAACCCGTGATTTGACCGATCGCTGGGTTCAATCTCAAATTGCACGCTACCTGACAACGACTCTACCTGAGAAATGGCCAATGCTAAGCCTAATGATCGGAGAAAAAACCCAAGACAAGGTCTGCGCAGCAGTATCTGAACATATTCAATCCGCTTGGACGCCCTCCCTTCTTGAACTTCAGAAGAATCACCTTACCCCGCAGAAATTTGAGGAACTATTGATCCGGATCATGCAGCTGGAACAAACAGAGTGTTGGACGGAGAAAATATGGACTTCCCTCAAGCAGGCAATCCCTATTGTAATGTTATTTTTTGTCCTGGCAGGCTCAACCATAGCCCTACTGGTCAAATTATTAATCCCTTATCTGTAATAAATCGATGAACATTCATCCGAAAAAGCTGTTAGAATAACTCGTACCCACATGAAACGCACTACTCCTACCCTCCTGAAGCTGCTTGTCAGCATTTTTCTGATCCCCGCGGCACTGTTTGGTCAGGTACCGGGCGGTCGCCCACTTATGAGCAGAGCGGGTTCTACCGGAACGATTTACGGTAAAATCGTGGAAAGTAAATCCGGTAAACCCATCGAATTGGCCTCTGTACAGCTTTTGTCGCAATTGGACTCCAACAATAAGAACACCAAGCCTTTGATTGTGGCAGGAGCGATTACTCGAAATAATGGCGAGTTTCGTTTTGAAAACATTACAATCAAACGGTCCTACGACCTGGTAGTAAGTGTAATTGGATATGATTCCTATCGGCAGACGTTGGCATTGTCCAGCAGCTCGTTTGACGCTACCTCGGAAAGAGACCTGGGCAACATACGCATTCAGATTCAAGAAAAGCAGTTGGAGAATGTGACTGTCACCAGTACGGGCTCCGGACTCAAACTGGGCATCGATCGAAAAATATTCTCGGTCGACAAGAACATCGTAGCGACCGGCGGCACGGCGATCGATGTGGTTCGGAATATTCCATCGCTCAACGTAGACCTGGATGGAAACCTGACCATGCGCAACAACACGCCCCAATTGTTTGTAGATGGAAGACCCACCAACCTCACCCTCGAACAACTCCCGGCCGATGCCATTGAATCCATCGAGCTGATCACAAATCCATCCGCTAAATACGACGCTTCGGGCGGTACGGCCGGCATTCTGAACATCATTCTCAAAAAGAACAAGCGCGTGGGTTACAACGGGAGCATACGGACCAATATTGACTCCCGGGCGCGTGTGGGCGGCAGTGCAGATTTGAACTTTCGTCAAAACAAAGTCAATTTCTTTTTAAATGCTAATTATAACCAGCGAAAATCCATAAGCACCGGCACCACCGAACGGCTTACGTTAGTTGGAAATCCACTTACGGACCTTTATCAACTCGACACCAATACCTCCATTGGCCGACATGCTTTCGTTCGCTCCGGAATCGACTGGTTCATTGATAATCGCAATACCCTTTCGCTGACCATGAATCTTGGACAGGGTCGTTTTCGTCCGGAAACTGAAAGTTCGATCTGGATCGACTCCCTTCATAGCAGTCGACCCGTCACCACTTCGTTCAATCAGCGCCTGGCCAACAACAAAGGGGCTTTTGACAATCGAGGGCTGACACTTGGCTTCAAGCATCTTTATCCAAAAGCGGGACAAGAGTGGACTGCCGACCTGACCTTTAACGGCATGACCAATGAAAACACCAACTCGATCCTTACAAACTTTTACAAGACTTCCAATGCCCCACTGCTTTTCAGCAACCAGCAACTTCAATTGGGAACCGGGCGAAACAATAACCTGGTGATCCAGACCGATTATGCGCTTCCGCTCTCCGACAAGAAAAAATGGGAAGCGGGACTCCGAGCACAGATCCGACAAGTTGATAACCGCAATAATTTTTATCTGATTACCTCCTCAGGCGGGACCCTTTATCTTCCCGACCTATCGGTCAATTATAAAAGCGATGACCGGGTATACGCTGCCTATACAACCTACACGAGCGTATTGGGAAGTTGGAATTATCAGGTCGGACTTCGGTTGGAAAGTTCTGACTATCGAGGCGAACTACCTGACAAAAATCAATCGTTCGACATCCAATTCCCCCTTAGCCTCTTTCCCAGCGTATTCCTTAGCCGCAAAGTTGAAAAGGAACAGGAGATTCAGCTGAATTATACCCGAAAGATTAACCGCTCCAATTTCTGGCAACTCTATCCATTCACGGACTATTCTGACTCGCTGAACATTAACCGGGGCAATCCGAACCTGCGCCCCGAATTCACCAACTCATTGGAATTTTCCTATCAAAAGACATTCAAAAACAAGGATAATTTGATCGCTTCCCTTTTTTACAAGCGAACCGAAGGACTGATCACCCGTTTTCAAGACAAAGAGATCTTGCCCACCAACGGAAACGATGTTCTGGTTAATACGTTTATAAATGCCCTCTCTAGCTATTTGGCGGGAATGGAACTGATATCCAAAAATATAATTACCCGCAGCTGGGAACTGACCACCAACCTCAACCTTTTTCAATCTGGCATCGAACTGGCTGATCCAAATCAGGCGGTTGCCGATCCCATTCCTAGCTGGCAACTAAAAATGAATCACACCGTCAAAATTGGGAAAAGAATGACGTTGCAGCTGAATATGGAATATCTCTCGAAAACCGTTCTCCCCCCCAGCGGCTCCGGTCGCGGTGGCTGGGGTGGTGGCGGTGGCGGAGGTGTGTGGGGACAAACCGCCAGTACGGCGCAAGGATATTCTCTTCCAAATTATTTTATGGATGCCGGTTATCGAATTGACATGGGAAAGACACGTCAAACCAGTTTATCCGTTAATTGGAGTGATGTATTTCGCACAAGACGTCAACAATCCTTCACTTCCTCCGAATACTTTGTTCAAGAGGTATTTCGCAGAAGAGATCCACGCTTGTTACGAATTAATTTCAATTGGCGTTTCGGGAAAGTGGATGCCAGTTTATTCAAGCGTAAAAATAATAAAGGAGGTGGCGAAGGCATGGAAGGCATGAGCATGTAATTGATATAACATGAGCGGCCCACAACCCGTTGTTTACTTAACCGTTACCAACTGTCTCACGTACGATCAGCGCATGTATCGTATCTGTCAAACCTTGCACGAAGAGGGATTTCAAGTGATTTTGGTTGGTATACGAAGAAATGATCCGCTCCCGGATCGTCCGTACCGGCAAATTCGACTTACCAGTTGGTTTAAAAAAGGGAAATTTTTTTACCTCGAAAATCACATCCGTCTCTTTTTTTACTTGCTAACGAAAAAGGCCAATCTGTTCGTGGCAAATGATTTGGATACCGCCCTGCCGGTGTGGCTGGTCTCCCGATTACGCCGTATTCCACGCATACTGGATACCCACGAACATTTTACGGAGATGAAGGAGGTACGGACGCGTCCAACGATTCATCGAATCTGGTCGATCCTGGCTCAATTTCTCATTCCTCGATTTCCCATCGGGTATACGGTGGGAGAAAAGATTGCAGCGAGATTCAAAGAGTTATACGGAGTTTCGTACGTATTAGTACGAAATGTACCCGTAAAACAGCCCTCCATCGAACGTCAGGAGAACGGGGAACCCTTTCTTTTGTATCCAGGTGCCGTCAACCATGGACGTGGATTTGAAACCTTGATCCCGGCGATGCGCGATATCCCGTATAGATTGGTAATCTGTGGTGATGGAAATTTTATGGGAGCGCTAAGGGCTTTACTACAACGTGAAAAAGTAACCGAGAAAGTTGTCTTAACCGGAATGGTTTCGCCCGAAGAATTAAGACAGTGGTCCTTGCGGGCAACGGTGGGAGTCTTTTTGCCCGACCAAGAAGGAGCCAACCAATATTTGGGCTTGGCAAACAAATTCCTCGACAATATTGAAGCCGGACTACCTCAAATCATCCGTCGCTTTCCCGAATATGAACAAATCAATCAACTTTATCCGGTAGCAATTTTATTAGATGATATCCATCCCAAAGCAGTCGCGGCTACGGTCAATCGGCTTATCGAGGACAAGAATCAAAGAGCCGCGATGACTGCAGCCTGTTACCAGGCACGGGAAGTCTTTTGCTGGGAAAATGAAAAAAATACACTCATCAGCTTATACAAAAGTGTTTTCGTTGCATGAATAGGATCTTACACTTGGTATGCCTTCGCGCACCCTGGCCGGATGATACGGGTGGGGCCCGAGATATGTTTGACCGGCTAAAAATGCTGCACCAAAATGGAATTCGCATCCACCTACATTATTTCACTGCCAAGGATACCCCTACGACCCTAGAAGTGCTATCCCCTTATTGTGTTTCTATCCATTCCTATCCCAAAAAATTAACCTGGGGGAAGTTACTTAATGGATTGCCTTATATTCTTGCTTGTCGAACCAGTACAGCACTTCGAAACTGGCTTTCTGCCGATTCACATCCGATACTGTTCGATGGCATACATACCACCGAATCGCTTTCTGCACTGGCAAAACCCGGTAGAAAAATGGTGGTTCGAATGCACAATAATGAAGTATTTTACTATCGAGAACTGGCTAGAACGAAAAAAAATCTTTGGAAGCGCATATATTTTTTATGGGAATCGATTCAATTACATCGATGGATAAAAAAATTACCTGCAGGACTTTCCCTAGGATGCATTCAAGAGCATGAAAAAAACAGGCTACAAACCCTCTATCCCAACCTATCGACATTCCTACTTCCGCCCGTGATACCCCAATCGGTATTTTCCCAAGTAGGATCCGGAGGGTATTGCTTGTATCACGGTGATCTATCGGTGGCAACGAATGAACGGTCAGCCATTTGGTTGCTCAAGCGTGTTTTTGCCAAGTTAAAATTACCCTTGGTGATCGCCGGAAAATCTCCCAGCCCCAAATTGGAAAAACTTGTACATTTCTATCAACATGCCTGCTTAGTTGCCAATCCCAGCCGACGAGAGCTAATAGACCTCATCGGCAAAGCACAAATAAATGTACTACCTGCCAGTACGCGTTCGGGCATAAAGCTCAAAATATTTGATGCCCTTCAATATGGACGACATTGTGTAATCAATCAGGAGATGCGTGCCTCCGCCCCGTGGACGGACTCCTGCGTGGTCGTATCGAATGATGAGGAAATGGTCGAACAGCTAAGAAAATTGTATGTTACCCCCTTTACAAAAGAGCAATTTGAAGCGCGTCGGACAAGGCTACTATTTTGGGGAGAACAACTCAATCCCCTTACAGAACTACTTAAACGTTTATGGTAGCATTTTCCGTTATGCCGGCGTTTTCTGTACGAATCATCCGAGCGGGGTATTTCTGAACCACGATATAGTCATGAGTAGCCATGACCACAGCCGTTTGATAATCCCGCGCGATGTGAAAGAGCAATCGCATGATTTCATCAGATGTTTCCGGATCGAGGTTTCCGGTGGGTTCGTCTGCCAATATCAACTTAGGGGAGTTTAATAAGGCACGAGCAATATCAACACGTTGCTGCTCTCCCCCACTCAATTCAAAAGGCATTTTAAAACCTTTGGATTTAAGACCCACTTTATCGAGCACGTCTGTAATTTTCTCCTGTATGAGTTTTTCGTCGGTCCAACCCGTCGCTCGTAGAACAAATCGCAAATTATCGGTAACATTTCGATCGGTCAACAATTGGAAATCCTGAAATACAACGCCTAATGTGCGACGCAAATACGGCACCTTTTTCCAGTCCAATTCCCGCAAGTTGTATCCGGCCACCCATCCTTCCCCGGCCGTCAGGGGTAGTTCTCCATAAAGCGTTTTTAAAAGGCTGGATTTCCCGGTTCCGGTCTTTCCCACCAGGTAAACAAACTCGCCAGGATATACACTCAGGTTGACATTGTTCAAAATTAGATTTGACCCCTGGTAAATATTGGCTTGGCGGATTTGAATAATAGGTTCTGCCATAAGAAGATTTAAATTGAAGGTAAAAAATTATCTAGGATATTGTAAAGGTGATTTTCCGGCAGATTCGATTCGCACGTAGGAGGCTTCGGCATTTACAACGTGGCCTATAATTTGAGCGTCTATGCCAAATGATCTGGCCAAGTTGATCAGTGTATCAGCCATTGAAAGTTCCAGGTAAATTTCCAGACGCGTTCCCATATTAAAAACCTGATACATTTCGGAGTCGTCTGCACCGCTAACCGACTGGATCAATTCAAAGATGGGAGGAGGTGCAAATAGGTTATCCTTGATAATGCCTAGCGGCCTGGGCAAGTACTTTAGGCATTTGGATTGACCGCCGCCGGAACAATGAATCAATCCATGAATCTGATCAAAATAGGTGTCCAACATGGCTTTCAGAACCGGAGCAAAGGTTCGGGTGGGGCTGAGTAAATGTTGTCCAATGTTCATTTTGTACCTACCGGGCATGGCATCCGTGAGTCGATATGGCCCCGTATAGACGACAGAGGCATCCATAGTGGGTTCAAACGATTCAGGATGGTTTTGGGCATAGTAACTCGACAAAAGATCGTGCCGCGCACTAGTAAGTCCATTGCTACCAATTCCGCTGTTGTATTGATGCTCGTATTTTGCCTGTCCATAGCTTGCCAAACCAACGATCACATCCCCGGCCTGAATTTTTTCATTGGTGATAATGCGATTTGCGGGCCAACGAGCCGTAAGTGTCCCATTTACGCCAACGGTCCGTACCAGATCCCCTACATCAGCCGTTTCGCCGCCCAGGTAGGCGATCCGGATGCCCTGGTCTTCCATCCGAGCCAAGAAAGATCGGGAACCCTCTATCAGCGCCGAAATTACTTCGCCCGGTATCCGATGTTTGTTTCGATCAATGGTGGAAGAAAAAATGAATTGGTCAGTGATGCCCACACAAAGCAAGTCATCCAGATTCATTACAATGGCATCTTGGGCGATTCCCTCCCACACAGAGAGATCACCCGTCTCTTTCCAGTATAGATAGGCCAGTATACTTTTTGTTCCCGCCCCATCGGCATGGGATAGATTCACCCATCCCGGGTCGCCGTAGAGTAAATCAGGATAAACTTTACAAAATGCATGGGGAAACAGTCCTGGATCCAGCTGCTTAACCGCCTGATGAACCTCCTCTTTCTGCGCAGAAACACCCCGTTGGCTGTATCGGGACATAAAAACCGGTTGAATGAGGGGTAAAATTACTGAATTCTGCACCTATTTTCAGAAGCGGGCCGACGTATCTTTGCGCGCCATGCAAATCCATCGATCCATTGATCAATTGCCCACTTTTCGACGGGCAGTGGTTACGGTTGGCACCTTTGACGGAGTACATACCGGACATCGTCAAGTACTGGATCAGGTCCGATCGGAAGCCTTTCGAATCAATGGTGAAAGTGTACTCATCACCTTTCACCCGCATCCACGGAGTGTTGTATCCTCACCCATCCTGGGCATTCGGCTGATCAACACACTCGAAGAACGGATCGAATTGCTTCAATCCTGCGGCATTGATCACTTGGTGATCGTACCCTTTACCGAACTATTTGCCAATTTATCGGCCGAACAATATGTAAGGGATTTCCTTGTAAACATATTTCATCCCCATACGTTGGTCATCGGGTATGATCATCGCTTTGGAAGAGACCGCGACGGGGATTTTCAGTTTCTCAAAGAGCAGTCAAACACTTATGGCTTTTCGCTTATGGAAATCTCCCCCCATCTGCTGGAAGCCAACGTCATTAGCTCTTCTCGGATCCGCGATACCTTGCTACATCATCAAATAGAGTACGCAAACCGGCTACTGGGCTATCCCTTTTTCTTCAGCGGGATGGTTGTTCACGGCAATAAAATCGGACGTACGCTGGGGTATCCGACGGCCAACTTACAATTTCCGCACGACGATAAAATTATCCCCGGAAATGGAATCTATGCTGTCTTTGCACAGCCTGAGCAATATGAAAAACCTTTCCAGGGAATGATGAGCATTGGATTCAGGCCCACGGTGGGCGGCACCCAACGAGTGGTAGAAGTTAATTTGTTTGCATTTGATGCCGATATTTATGATCGCACCCTTAAAGTACATGTCTTTCAGTATCTGCGCGCGGAAGTGAAATTTGACGGGTTACCCGAACTGGTAGCGCAAATGCACCTCGATAAGCAACAAAGCTTGCGGATGTTGCCTACTTCCCTCCCGACCGGACAATCTTAATGATCAACTCTTTCATCAGTTCCCCATCCGAGGTGCCCGGATCTCCCACACCAACCGCGCGCAAGTTGTACTCATGCAAAAGCAGTAATATTTGTTCCAAACCACTGTATCCGTACAGCTGAACAGCCGTTTGATATTCTTTTACGGCAAAAGGAGGCACCCCCAACAAGGCGGCTACATTACCACTGCTAGGCCCAAAAAGAAGCATGCACTTACTGAAAAAAGAATAAAGCGTAGGAAGCAATAACTGAATCGGTCCGGCTTTGGGATTCGATTCAAAATATTGAATGATTTGGATAGCCTTTTGCAGCTGTCTGTTAGCCAGGGCCCGCTGCAATTCGAAGGGATTGTAACCCCTACTGATTCCGACGTATTTTTCTATATGACTATCCTGAATGGGGATGGAGGCAGGAACATTCAGTACTAATTTTTCCAGCTCATTCACCATTCGACTCAGGTCATCGCCTACGAAATCGATCAACAGCGCCAATGCTCTTTCACTCATCATCCGGTTTTGGGCACGCAACCACTGCTCACCCCAACCAAGCAATTCGTTGGCATACAACTTTCTTGTTGTCAGCACTACCCCCTTCTCTTTTACGAGTTTGGAAAACCGTTTGCGGGCATCCAGCTTTTTATCCTTATATCCAACCACCCATACTGTGGTAGCCATGGGTTGTTCCAAATACGCTTCCATCTTATCCAGATCCCGCATTGATTGTGCCTCCCGCAAAATGACCACTTGACGTTCTGCGAACATCGGATAACGCCGACAGGCATTTAGTAAATCAGCCCATTGACAATCCCGGCCATAAAAAACAGTCAAATTAAAATCGCGTTGCTCCGCCGGCAGTAAATATTCGCCTGCGCTGGATAAAAGCTGCTCAATAAAATACTCCTCCTCTCCCTCCAACCAATAAACCGGTGCAGGGCTACCAGTTTTCCAATGATGGAGAATATCTTCCGGTTTCATGATGGCTAAGATACAGCCTTTCAGGCAGTTAGCTCTGAAAAACTACCTGCTTGGAGGTAGGTAGAAAGAACGCGCAGAAAAGCATCATTCGTTAAAATGATGAAAAACAGAAGACAAACTTGCCCAATGGGTGTGGATTTATCGTGTACTTTGTATTTAACTTAAAAAATAAATTATGGTAAATCAACTGGATCAATCTGGAGAACACTCCGTTTCCAAACAAAAGAATTGGATTATTGCCATACTGGCGCTGGCATTGGTTGCCACCTGGACTTTCTTGCTGATTGATCAACAAGAAAAGAAGGGAACCATCCAACAACAACAGGCCGACATAAGCAACTTGGATGCAGCGAAATTACGCCTACAAGAAGCATTTGATGAAAGCTTGACACGATTGGACTCGGTTGGCAATGTGAGCGACTCCCTAAAAAAGAAAGTGGCTAGCTTACAAACAGATATTAATTCAAAAAAAGCTGAGATCCGTCGCATTCTCAAAGACAACAATGCCAAAGAAGCCGACCTGGAAAAAGCCCGTAACCTCATTGCCGAATTGAACGACCGAATACTGACATTAGACGAAGAGGTAGCGCGGCTGACTGGTGAAAATAAAATACTGCGGTTCGATAACGCCCAACTGCAGCAAGACAAAAAAGAACTTGAAAAAGATCTGAATCGGACAAAAGGAGAAAATAAAAATTTGTCTGCAACCGTCGACAAGGCCTCCACTTTTGTTGCCTCCAACATTCAGGTGCAAGCAGTCGACGAGCGGAAAAGCGGAAAAGAAAAAACGACCGCCAAAGCCAAGCGGGTTGATAAATTGGTCGTCAGTTTTGATGTAGAAAACCGAATCGCACAATCGGGCCCAACCCCCATCCAATTGATCGTTACCGGTCCGGATGGCCAGGTAATCACCACCGGTGCTGAAAGTATATTCAACACCCGGGAAGAGGGCGCCCGAACTTTCACCGCGCAAGTGGATGTAAACTATACGCAAGGAACAAAACAAAATGTTCAATATCCCATTCGCGGATCATTTGGCTCGGGTTCGTATCGGATTGAGATCTATCAGAACGGATTTAAGATCGGGGAAGCCTCTCGACCACTGAAATAATTAACCTCCCCATAATAAAAAAGCCCTCCAGCAACCGGGAGGGCTTTTTGTTGGCAGCTAACGAGAGTTGCCTAGAATAGGTTATATCCATAGCTCACGTAGTAGAGACCTCCTACATATGGAGAGCCAAAACCCGTGCGCTGATATTTGTTCATGATGTTGGTTCCACCGACACGGAAAGTGCTCTTGGTATCTTTCGGGTTGTAGGTAACCTGTGCATCCAACCAGCCAAAGCTGGGAAGGGTGCCGGTGATGAAAGTTCCTTCGTAGTAGTTCTCATCCTGCCACTTGTAAACAACGTTGAACCCGAAATTTTTATACACGTTGTCGTTGCGAACCCCCAGGTTGAACCGGTAGCGTGGCGCATTGAAATAGGTAACAACAGTGGGATCTACATCACGCAGTTCATCCGAGAACACGTTTCCGTAAAGAATGAAGTTCTTGATCCACTGATACTGCAAGCTTACACCCCAACCGATCGAACGAACATCATCGGTAGAATTCTGGTTATACGAAACGTTATTGGTGGTGAAAGGGGAATAAAGTTCGGCATTGGCCCCATTACGGGATTGTGCAACGGCTACACCCACCAGGAAATCCTGATACAAGCTACTGTATACATAGGCATCCACTAACATCTTCTTTCCGATGATTCCCTTGTAGCCCAATTCGTAGGACTTTACGGTTTCCGGCTTCACCTCTCTGTAGGTAGCACGAACCAGTCGGCTGGAATCGGCAAAAGATCCGGCCCGGTAGGCCAGCACGCTGGCAGCGGTGTAACCCGGACGATCAGAATTCAGACGATAGTAATCTTGGAATTGAGGCAAGCAACCAATAAGGGCACCAGAACCGGTGACCAAACTGATGTATTGGTTTTGGTTGGTCGGAAAGCGATAAGCGGTTTGGTAAGAAAGACGAACAAAGTTCTCCGGAACCACTTTAAGTACCGCAGATACACGGGGGGTGAATTTGCCTTCGAAGTTGGTTTGCTTATCGTAGCGTCCGGAAGCGGTAAGGGTCAGGTTATCGTTGAAAAGTTTCTTCTTCAATTGGATATATCCACCGTACTCGTTGACACGAAGACGTTGAACTGTATCGGCAAAGATGGTTCCCTGAGAATTCATGATCCACTGTTTCCAGCTGGCACCTGCGATCACTTCAACCGCGTTCGAGAAACGGAAGATATCAGATAGGTTGAACTGTCCGTCAGAGGCATAGAGGTCCGACTTGTCCAGGAAGAGGGCTCCTCCTCTGGGGTCACGGATTGGACGGCTTTTGATGGTGCGGGCAGCATTGTTAAAGGCCGCGGTACCTGGAATAAAACGACCGGCATCGGCAGCAGCACGGGCAGCCTGATGCAATACAAAATCACTGGCCAGTCCACCATTCAAACGACGACCTTCTGAGAAGGTACCGATGTACTGCGGGAACCAGGTTCCACTAGGTTTGTGCGTTTCATTCAAGAAAGCACCCAATGCACTGGCGTTGTAGGATTCACCGGCGTTTTCCTGCGTCGTATACCCGCGCACATACCAATTCTTGTGGCGCAGTTCCAACTTGTGCTGAGCCATTTTCAGGTTGCGAAGGGAGTAACGATCAGCACCCGTATAAACCGTTGTACCGGTTCCGAAATAAGTATTGAAAGATGCTTCCAGTTTGTCGGTCAGTTTGTAATGAACGCCACCGGTAAGTTTAACGTTGATGGTGCCATAATCAACCAGATCCTGTTCATTGTAACCGGTACGGGAAACGCTGGCACGGTTGAAATAGTTGTTGCGCAGGCCAATATAGAAAGGCATCATATTTTGCACGGCTTGCTGTCCGGATGGTCCCAAGAAAGCCAGATTACCGATAAAGGCACCGATCTGGGCATTGGACGGATACATGGGGTTACCGATCAAGGTAAAGTAACCGTTTGCTGCATTGACCACATCGAACAAACCGCCCGTGCCCTGCAAAAGTGCTCGACGGGTCTGCTCCTGTACAAAAAAGGAGAAGGCGTTCATATCGGCGCTTGTCTCATCGCCATACACGTTAATTCCGTTGAAATTCGGATCGCTGATACGGTTTCCATCAGCTACCGTGCTCAGGATACCGATCTGACGCTTGTTGCGATAGTCCTCTGCTTCCCAATCGGCACCACGAACCAATTGAGCAGAAAACTTAACGCCCAATTTATTTTTATACACCTTGGCATACCGGATCGCCCAATCGTAGAAAGGCGAGGCGGAACGCTGGCGACCATCGGCGTGCATCAACCCTTGTTTAATGTTGTAGCTGAGGCCCTGGAATTTGAAGGGACTTTTGGTGGTGATCAAAACCGTTCCGTTCATACCACCGGAACCATAAAGTGCCGAAGAGGCACCCGACAGGATCTCCACGTTGTCGACATCGAGATCAACCGGTCCGGCAACGCTACCAACGGAGAAGTTCAACCCAGGTGCTTGGTTATCCATACCGTCAATCAACTGGTTCAACCGAGTATTACCACTGCTCACGAAACCGCGGGTGGTAATGGTACGGAAGGTTAAGCTGGCGGTGTGAACGTCCACTCCCTTCAGGTTACCCAATGCCTCATAATAGTTCGGGGCAGCAACTGCACGAAGCGCGGTGTTGCTCAAACGCTCCACGGTTACGGGCGACTCAAGTATACGAGTAGCCGTACGGGTGGCGGCTACCACTACTTCCTGTCCCAAATTGGTGCTGGCTTTGAAATCAACGCTTACCGGATTGGCGGCGCTGGTCACATTCACCTCTTGGTCTTCGAATCCAATCGAGCTGAACACCAGGGTAACGGGAAGCTTAGCCACTTTCAGGCTAAAGACTCCGTCTGAGTTGGTGTAGGTACCCTGACTGGTTCCTTTCACGGACACAGAAACAGCCGGAACAACTTCCTTGGTGGAACTGTTTCGTACGGTTCCGGAAACGGTAACTGCCTGAGCATTAGCCAGAACAGAAAAACAAACCGTCAAGACCAATGAAGCTAAATAACGGTAGCTTATTCTCATAAAAAGGGAGTTTTGGTTTTTGAAATTTGGGAGGGAAATTAGTCATTGTAGGGGGAAACGGGAAATTTTATTTTGACCCCGCAGGAGAATATGTTGAAATCTTGAGCCCCAATCAATTGGGTGCTTTTTTGGAGGGGTTTTATCTTCGGCCAAATGAGCCCCTTACAACTACCCGGTCAAACCGCCTTTTACCAAGGCAAGGTAAGGGACGTATACACCATCCAAGATCGACTCTTGGTGATGCTGGCCAGCGACCGGATTTCGGCTTTTGATGTAATCTTGCCCCGTCCGATCCCCTTTAAAGGTCAGGTTCTCAACCAGATAGCAGCCTACATGCTAGAGGCAACTCGAAGTATCTGCCCCAATTGGCTGATCGAGTCGCCGGCCCCCCAAGTATCGATCGGACATAAATGCAGCCCTTTTGCGATTGAAATGGTCGTAAGAGGTAATTTGACCGGACATGCCTGGCGAACGTATCGATCCGGCATGCGGATGCTCTGTGGCGTTGAAATGGCAGAAGGTCTCCGAGAAAACGATTTCTTTCCCACCCCGATTATGACCCCCAGCACCAAGGCCGCCGTAGGGCACGATGAAGACATCAGCGCAGTTGAAATTCTTCAGCGTGGCTTGGCCACTGCAGAACAATGGGAAGAACTTTGCCGCTCTGCCCTCGCGCTTTTTGAAAAGGGAAAAGCAATGGCAGCTGCAAACGGACTCATCCTGGCCGATACCAAATATGAGTTTGGACTGCTGGATGGGCAGATTACCTTGATGGACGAGGTACACACGCCCGACAGCTCCCGGTATTTTTATGCAGAAGGCTTCAACGAACGGCAAGCACAAGGGGAAAAACAAAAACAACTTAGTAAAGAGTTTGTCCGGGAATGGCTCATCGCCCATGATTTCATGGGAAAAGAGGGACAATCCGTTCCCCCCATGTCAGATGAATGGATCCAGACCATCTCAAACCGATACATCGAACTGTATGAAAAACTGATCGGCCAACCCTTCGTGCCGCAACCACAGACCTCAGAAGAGACACAAAAAAAGATTCAGCAGTCCCTAGACCGGATCCTCACCGCCCCTACTCGATAGCCGACCGATCCGCTGGCGGGATTTATTAAAAATATGCTGTCCCCGATCGATTCCCTGACGAAGCTTTTTTCGCTCCGCAACCGGTAAGTGCATTTGTTGCTGGCAGGTGGCAGAACAGCAGCTGTCCAGTTTACGGGCACAAGACTCACATTGGATGAAAAGAAGGTGGCAAGCATCGTTGGCACAATTCACATGGGTATCCGCCGGCTCACCGCATAGGTGACAAACCGCCAGCACATCATTCGTGATCCGCTCCCCCAACCGATCATCAAAAACAAAATTCTTGCCGATAAAATAATTTGGCAACCCCTGTTCCCGAACCTGGTTGACATAATGAATGATGCCGCCTTCCAGGTGATAGACATGTTGAAACCCATGATGCAGTAAAAAAGCTGAGGCCTTTTCACAGCGAATGCCCCCCGTGCAATACATCACGATGTTTTGATCTTTTTTTTCTGATAATAGGGATACGGCCATGGGAAGTTGCTCTCGAAACGTATCGGAGGGCACCTCGACGGCCCCTTTGAACCGCCCTACTTCATACTCGTAATAGTTACGCATGTCCACCAAGATCGTATTCGGATCTGCAGCCAGCTGATTAAAGGCTTCGGCTGACAGGTATTTCCCTTTCTGATCGATCCGAAAACTGGGATCTTCAATTCCATCGGCCACGATCTTTTTTCGCACCTTCACATCCAGCACAAAAAAAGATTTACCGTCATCTTGAACGGCAATGTTCAGCCGAAGTTGTTGCAACCCAGGAATTGAATCCAGACAATCTCTAAGCGCACTCAGATTTTCGGCGGGCACACTGATCTGAGCGTTGATGCCCTCAGTGGCTACATAGATCCTTCCGAGTACTCCAATCGGACGAAGCAATCGGTACAACGCGTCACGAAAATGGACCGGATCCAACAGTTCTACATACCGATAAAAGGAAAGGGTGGTGCGGGGTGTTTGGTCGGAAAGGACTTTTTGCTTGAGTTCCTTGCGCGACACCCGATTGTGTAAAGGGGCCATCGAATTGAATTTTAATTCTTGTTCAGAATCCCAATGGCAGGTTGGGCAAAATTCTAAACCAATGCAAAGATACTACCCTCAGTACTTTTCTTTTGGAAACAGGGCACGCAGGTATTTACCTGCCTGGGAAGCAAGTCCGGCAATCAGTCCCCCCAATCCAGCCGTCAGCAAATGAAGATAGATGACCTGTCCCTTCATGGGCAGTACCCAAGCCATCCGCGCCGAAAGGATGCCACCGTTAGCCGAATCGATCCAAAGGGTCAATCCCAGCCATAGCAAGAATATACCCAGAAATCCGCTTACAAAATTCCAGCCTCCTTTTTGAGGCATCAGGGCCCCGATAAGAAGGGCCGCAACAGCAAAAGTCCACCAAGGGAAAAACAATCCGGTCAAAAAACCAGCCAAGGCAACGGCGAGCTGCGATATCAAAAATTTCATAGAGGTCAATTAGTGGGTTTAAGATTCAACGTCCAGGCCGATTGATTTACTTCCGACGGACGCATTAGCCAAAGTTTGTTGTATTTCCCCTCAACCCAAGTATCCACATATCCATCATAAAAACGGCTGCCAGGATTTCCGCTTTGTCCGCCTGGATAAATACCATACGCTTCAATCTCTTTGCTGAGGTGTACCACCATTCGCCAACTGGGACCATGGCTTTTGGTTATCGCATTTACGATGTTTCCATTTCCACCAACTTTTAATTTCTTCCGCGCAAAGGAGGGCAACGCATCGCGTAACAAGTGATTAACGGAGGGCTCTTTAAAAAGTGACCAATTCAGCCTACCTTCTTTCTCATATGGAAGCAAGTAGGCGGTTGTCATTTTAAGGGAAGCCGTGACCAACTCGGACAGCGTTTCCTTGACTGGCGTATTTCGGTCATCGATGAACGGCATGTCTTCCTGTTCCCGCGCCAACCACTCAAAGGTTGTTTGCTCCTCAGGCCATGGTGCCGTTGGTTTTACTCGCTCCAGGTCATCGCGCCAGATTGCGGCTTGCAAACTATCAAACCAACACTCGTAGATGGTTTGCCCTTTTGAGTCCGGCGAGGCGAGTAGGTCCCATTGCTCAAACAGCTCGAGGTATCGACGTTCCGTCGCACTCAAGGAATCGCGTTTGACATAGTTGAGCAACAGGGGACGAACATCGGCCGCCAATGAATTGTAGTAATCATTGTGCAGGTCCATCACATCCTGAACCGTTACCTGCTGCATGGCTTTTAACTTATTATCAATGGTCACTCCCCGAGGAGTGATGTATCTACCCGGAATAAAATACGGATACCGATTGTCGGCCGGACGCTGATTGGCGCTTTGCAAAAAACCTTGATCGGGATTTTTAGCGTGCGGGTTTTCATTGTATGGAATATAACCCTGCCAGAAATAGGTAGTATCCTCTCCGGGCATCACATACAAGCCCTGATCCTGCCAGCGCGCCGGGAAACGACCTTGTTGCCAAATGGCAATGTCTCCGTTTTTGGAAGCAAATACGAAGTTTTGTCCGGGACAAGTAAAATATTGCAAGGCCGATTCGTACTCCTCATAACTCCGGGCCCGGTTCAGGTAATAAAAGGTCATCGCTTCGTTGCTGGGATCGTGACCGGTCCACCGCACAGCCAAGTTCTCCCCGCGTGACAAACTATCGCCAAAAGATTCATCGAACATAACCGGTCCAATCACCGTATAAGCCACCGTGTCATAAACGGTAGCTTGACCTTTCACTCGTATGGCTTCAATCCGCAAACGGGATTTTTGCCACTGCCCATTGAACCAATATTCCGACTTGGATCGGTCTTTGAATCGAATCCGGAAATAATCTTTTACATCCCGCTGCGAGTTGGTTACTCCCCAGGCAATGCTGTCGTTAAAACCAATGATCACAAAGGGAGAACCGGGCAAGGTAACGCCGTAAACACTGGAGACGGGTCCGTTTAACTGCATCTCATACCAAATGGAGGGCAACGACAACTCCAGGTGCGGATCATTACAAAGAAACGGAGCGCCGGATTTCGTTTTGGATCCGGACAGCACCCAATTGTTGCTTCCATTGTTTGGATCCGGGCGGTTTTCTTCTGTCGACAAGATGGGTTCCCGGGCAGCGCGACCGAACAAGTCTGAATCAGCCGACTCGGGTCGTTTCGGCTCGATGCTGGCATCCTCAAAGCGCGTTCCCTTGGGTATGATCGGCACCAGCGAATCATGCACCTGCGGATAGAGCATCCGCAGTTCATCCGGGACAAAGACCGATTTGGCATTTGTCATCCCCAGGTCGATCTCGGTGCTGCTGGAGAGATTTCGAGCCATCATTTTCAATAGCAGCGCCGAGCGGATATTGCTCCACCGCTCCGGTTTTACACCGAGTAATTTATACTCCAGAGGCAATTCGGCAACGGTGAGGTTGTCGATGTATGCATTCACACCCTGGGTATAAGCATCAAAGATTTGTTTGGATAAAGGATCTTTCTCTACTTCCGTCAACGCATTTTCGGCAGCGTAGCGCATACCCAGTCGACGTTGTTCTCGATCAAAGCGCAAGGCCTTTTCACCGGCAAATTCACTGGCCCTCCCTTCTGCGGCGCGGGTTTGCAAGTCGAGCTGGAACAATCGAAACCGAGCGTGTAAATACCCCTGAGCATAATAGAGATCCTCATCGTTTTCAGCGAATACATGCGGCACCAACCGGTCATCTATATGCACCTGTACGTTGCCTTTTAATCCGGGTAGCTTCAACTCCCCTCCATAATTTTTTTCGCGCGACTCCGCGTTCTGCCAAAAGCCATGCTGTGGACTCAGTAAAGGTCCTAAGGGTGGCAACGCCCCAAACGGTTTATCCAATAAATAAATCAGACCGGCCGTTAAGCCGGCAAACAGAATGGCAAGGAAATATTTCATAAAGAACGTGTGAAGCACAAGGTAAGAAAATGTGCTTTCCCAACTCAAGTCTTTCCCTTCAGCATGGGTACGAACTGAAATTCACCAAAGATTTCTTCTTTTGTTTCGGTTTCAGACACCCGCAGCACCCGGTACATCCGTTGGGCATCCCCCTCTCCAACCGGAACAACCAGTATACCTCCAACTTTCAGTTGCGCGATCAATTTCTCCGGTATATGAGGAGCCCCGGCTGTAACCAGGATCCGATCAAAGGGGGCATAGGTAGGCTGACCCGCGTAGCCATCGCCATAAAAAAATTCGATCATCGGGTATTTCTTGGACAACCACTGAAACGTTCGCACCTGATCGTATAAAGTCCGCTGACGCTCGACCGTAAACACGCGAGCCCCCATTTCAGCTAATACCGCGGCTTGGTAGGCACTGCCAGTACCCACCTCCAAGACCCGCGCCCATTTTTTTACTTCCAACAATTGTGTTTGAAAGGCAACCGTGTAGGGGTGCGAGATGGTTTGATCCGCTTCAATGGGAAAGGCGCGGTCCTCATACGCAATCTCCTCAAAACCCACATCCAGAAAGAAATGACGCGGTACCCGTTCCAGGGCCCCCAACACCAATGGATCTGAAATGCCTTTGGCTTCGAGCTGTTTGACCAGCTTTTTTCGCAACCCTTGGTGACGAAAGGTATCCGTGTTGGGTCTGTGCATGTAATTACCCCTTCAGATTCAGTTCCTGAATGATTCCCTGAATATGTGTTTCCAACTCCGCATCGACCCGGTGATACGCATCGGCCAATGGCAATGGTTTATGCACACTGAAATAGAATTTTATCTTGGGCTCCGTACCACTGGGGCGGGCCGCGATCTGGCTTCCATCCGCCAATTCGAAGATCAATACATTCGATGCCGGTAGGGTCAAATCGGTTTTAAGACCGGTTCGCAGATCAAGCGACTTGCTCGTTTGATAATCATCCAACTTCACGACGGCTACACCATTTATTTGCTTGGGAGGTTGCGTTCGATACCCTTCCATCATCGCGGCGATCTGCTGTTGTCCGTCCATTCCTTTTTTAGTCAGGGAGATCAATTTCTCTTTATACAATCCATATTCCACATACAAATCGATCATTTTTTGGTACAGACTTCTGCCGTTGGCACGTTCAACGGCGGCCATCTCACAAAGCAGCGCTACTGCGCTGACGCCATCTTTATCCCGGATCTGATCGCCGATCATCAACCCAAAACTCTCTTCGCCCCCGACAATATAATTTTCCTTTCCCTCTTTTTGTCGGATGAGATCCGCGATCCATTTAAAACCCGTAAGTACCCGGTAACAGGCGATGGAATTCTTTTGAGCAATGGCATCGATCATGGGGGTGGTGACGATGGTGGTGATCACCATGTCGTTGGGTTGGGCCAACCCCTTGCTGCGCCGCGCTTCCATCAGATAATTAAACGCCAGCACGGCGGTTTGATTGCCATTCATCAGCATCCATTCCTCTTGATCGTTGCGTACCCCGATGGCAATGCGATCGGCATCCGGATCGGTGCCACAAAGAATATCCGCATTCAACGCTTTTGCCAGATTCAGCCCTAAACGCATGGCTTCGGATTCCTCCGGATTGGGATAGTCAACAGTTGGAAAATTTCCATCGGGCGTAGCTTGTTCTTCCACGATATGAACGTTCCGAAATCCAAAGGCTTTCAATACATCCGGGACCAGCTTAATGCCCGTTCCATGAATGGGCGTATAGACAATCTTTAAGTCGGATTGCTGCTCGATCTTTTCCGGGTAGACACTGAGGCCCTTGACCATTTGAATGTACTGTCGGTCGAATTCGGCACCGAGTGAATGAATTCGGTGTTCCCCACCGGACCACATTACTTCCTGCACCGTAGCGATCTTTTCAACTTCCGTAATAACATTTTTGTCGTGCGGAGGCACCAATTGAGAACCATCGTTCCAATAGGCCTTGTAGCCGTTGTATTCTTTCGGGTTATGGGAGGCGGTACAAACCACACCGGCTTGACAACCCAATTGGCGGATCGCATAAGAAAGCTCGGGTGTTGGCCGCATGTCCTCAAATAAAAAAACTTCCATGCCATTGGCTGCGAAAACCTGTGCAGTGGTTTCAGCAAAAAAACGGCTGTTGTTGCGGCTGTCGTGTGCAATAGCCACTTTCACCCCACCCGGAAAACATCGATTCAAGTAATTGGAAAAGCCTTGGGTAGCCATGCCCACGGTGTATTTGTTCATGCGGTTGGTACCCGCGCCCATCAATCCCCTCAATCCGCCCGTACCAAACTCAAGGTTTCGATAAAACGCATCGGCCAGTGCCGCCGGATCCGTTTGCTGAAGCAGGCGGACTTCCTCGCGTGTTTGCAGATCAAATTGATCGGACAACCAAGTGGCTATACGGTTTTCGATCAGCTCATTCATGTAAAAAATTTACGCAAAAATAACCAAATTGAAGCAGGTCACACAGACTCTTTGAATACCTTTAGGCCATGCACACGCGGCTATCCGTTGTATTTTTTTTCTGTTGGTCGGCCTCCCTCTCCCAACCCAATTCCTACTCCGACACAACGCAATCCGATCGCCCCGATTCGACAAAAAAAATCTCCTACAATTCCAGACGGATCTGGGCGGGTGCCGGACAAACCCTGGGTTATGGCACGGCCCTCGTATTGTTGAATCAAACTTGGTACAGCCAATACCCGCGTAGTTCCTGGAAAGTCTTCAACGACTGGAGCGAGTGGAAACAAATGGACAAATTCGGCCACGTATACGGTACCTATGTGCAAGGACGGGCCAGTATGGAGATCTGGCGCTGGGCCGGTGTGCCGCGTAAAACCCGGATTTGGGTAGGCGGACTCACCGGTACCGCCTTTCAAACCTTGGTGGAGTATATGGACGGCCGGAGCGCTGCATGGGGATGGAGCTGGGGCGATATCGGTGCGAATTTGCTGGGAAGTACAGCCTTGATTGCGCAGGAATTGGCATGGGACGAACAACGCATTCAATTGAAACTCTCGTTTCACCCTACCCGCTATAGCGACCCCCAACTTCAGCAAAGAAGTATTGAACTCTTCGGAGAAAACTGGGCTTCCCGGATAATGAAAGATTACAATGCGCAAACCTACTGGGCCAGCGTACGAATCAAATCTTTTTTAAAAAAGGCGAAGGTGCCTGAGTGGCTCTGCGTCTCTTTTGGCACGGGTGCCTCGGGTCTTTGGGGCGGAGCGCGCAACATCAAAAAAGATGCGGCCGGAAATGTGTTGTTCGATCGCAGCGATATCCCCAGACGCAGACAATGGTATTTATCGCCCGATATCGACCATACCAAAATACACACGCGGAAAAAATGGGTACGATTCGCCCTGCTTGCGCTTAGTGCTTTCAAAGTTCCCCTGCCCACCCTGGAAATGGAGGCCGGAAAATGGAGACTTCGGCCCCTGTATTTCTAATCCCTAATTTCGTAGCATGAGAAAATCAATTTGGGCACTCTGGCTGGCACTGACCCTTACCGCCTGTAAAAAGAATACGACTCCGGAGCCGGATGTGGCCGCCGAGATAACGATCACCAATCCGACGGCCGGAACCATTTTCCTAAACGGCAGCGCGCTGCAAATCCGCGGATCGGCTACGGATAATAATGTACTGGCCTCGGTTACCTGCACCATACGAAACAGTAACAACAATGCGATTTTGTACAACCGTACCCTCAGCACCGGCAACGTAGGTTTTTTTGATTATTCTCAAAATTGGACCATCACAGGCATTACTACTATAACCCCTGCCAAACTAATCGTTACCACCACAGACAAGCTTGGCTTCTCCGTCAGCAAAGAGGTATCCTTTCAACTCATCGACTAATATGACTTGGATCTCCCCCCTCCTTTTTCTGATCGCCCTCGGCACGGGGGTGTTTCTGTTTGCCCGCCGGATCCAATCGATCCTTAAAATGATTCGGGTTGGCCGACCCGATCTACCGTCCGACCAACCAATAAAAAGATGGGCACAAATGATGCGACTGGCCTTGGGGCAGCAAAAAATGTTTCGCAACATTCCGGTGGCCCTCCTGCACTTGATTATCTATGTCGGATTCATCATCATCAACATCGAAGTATTGGAGATCGTGCTGGATGGACTGACCGGTGCGCACCGTTTGTTCCTCAATCCGCTGGGTACCATCTATCCCCTGCTAATCAATAGTTTTGAATGGTTGGCCCTGGGAGTCTGGGTGGCCTGTGTCTTCTTTTTGGTCAGAAGAAATATATTATACATAAAGCGGCTACGATCGAACGACCTAAATGGCTGGCCCCGTACCGATGCAAACCTGATTCTCGCCATAGAGATCGTACTGATGAGCTTGTTTCTATTGATGAATGCGTCCGATACACTCTTGCAAACACGCGGAATTGAACCCTACGCAACCGCCTACACCGGCAACTTTCTCATTTCCCAATATCTACATCCCCTGTTGTCGGGATGGGGCGACGCCTCCCTCATCTTTTTGGAACGAGGGTGCTGGTGGCTGCACATCCTGGGCATTTTGGCTTTCCTGAATTACTTGCCCTACTCCAAACACCTTCACATCCTTTTTGCCTTTCCAAATGCCTACTATGCCCCGCTCGAGCCAAAAGGAAAAATGGTTAACATGCCCTCGATCCAACAGGAAGTGGAATTGGCCATGAATCCGGCCGCAGTTACCACCCCGTCAACTGAGCCCCCCGGACGATTTGGTGCCAAGGATGTGCAAGATCTGGGACAAAAAAATTTATTGGATGCTTTCAGTTGCACGGAGTGTGGACGTTGCTCTGCCGCTTGTCCCGCGCAGCACACCGGCAAACTCCTCTCTCCTCGTCGAATCATGATGCAAACCCGCGACCGGATGGAAGACCTGAACAAATTGCCCCCGGACCAACGCACTAACGACGGAAAGTCACTCTTGCACGACTACATTACGGTAGAGGAACTTCGCGCTTGCACTACCTGTCAGGCCTGTGTGGAGGAATGTCCGGTCAGCATCAATCCGCTCGACATCATCCTGCAACTTCGGCGCTATTTGGTCATGGAAGAAAGCAATGCACCGGGCGAGTGGACCGGCATGTTCGGAAACGTAGAAAACAACTTTGCTCCCTGGAAATTCTCCCCCGAAGATCGAGACGCCTGGATGCGGGTGGATAGCTAATCAATCTTCCGGCGCCGCAGCATTTTTTTTACAAGAACGCCACATCCGCCATCCCTGCCAGAGCGCCGTGATCAAATAAAAACTACCAATCACCCAATGCAAGGTTGATGGATCTTCCTGGAAACTTTTTCCGGCCAATTGTCCGGTGTAAATAAAGACGCCGTTGGCAAAAAAAGTACCCAATCCAATTCCGATCAGATACTCCCAATACGTACCTCCATTGGGATAAAGGATCTTACGCTCCATCAGAACGGTTGACCAGCCTAACCAAAAAGGAATCTGGGCGGTACTGATCGAACAGAGGAACATACCAAAAAGTAGCGGGGGCAATACGTTGCTAATAGCTACAGGAGTGACATTTTCCGGATACAAGGCCGTATGAAAACTCTCGGTCGTCAAAAGGATCAAAATGAGAAGCGTAATTCCATTCAAGTAGCGCATGAACGTTTTGTTTCGATGTAGCCAATCCACTGCAAACAGCGATAACCGCACATAAATCAGCTCCACCGTCAGGGATCCGATCGAAAATTGAATGGCAGCCGAAAGTCCCCGATCGATCGACAACTGCATGGCCGCCACATTGGTGGTACCCAACGGCAAGGAACCCAGAAAACTGACGGTCAATCCGGCCAAAAAAACTTTCAGGAATCGGGGCATGATATAAAGTTACAAACTCGGCCGGGGGCGCCATTCCAACTTTTTGAAATGCTTACCGGATGCATGCAAAAATTTCAAACCCCGCATGAAGGACCAGTACCGATGCCCCTGTTGGTGGTTGTGTCGGCTGATCTCAAACAGTGCTTCCCAATGCTTCAGGATTTCGCGATAGGCCTGCCACAAACTCTTCCCGCAATCATAAATGTGATTGGGCTCGGCCCCGCACCCATTGAACTCCAAGATCGAAAAATCACCTCCGGTGCAGAAATCATCAATGGAACGAACCTTCAGATCGTACCGACCGTAGTAAAATTGGGTGCGGTGGCTGATGGCGTCGAAGCGCAAAGTCAGCGAATCCGAGATGTGATCGGATAAATTATAAAAAAAAGCCCCCCGGTTGTGATTGGCTGCATGCGATAAGAAATAGGGCTCCTGGTCGGGAATGACCCGCTCAAATTGGGCCGCATGACGATCCGATAATTCCTCGATCCGACTCGAAGCCTTCGGATGCTGCCGAATCAATTCCAACAACGTAGAACGTCCATCTCCCCGTACCTGAAGCATCGTTTTATGAATGAATCCACTGATGGTTCCGGTCGGACTGGATGGATGTCGGTAATAAAAAATACTGACCTCAGCCGGCCAATCGATCCATTCTTGAACCACATACTCGACGGGTACCGATCGATGATAATTCAATAGCTGGTCATTTTGATCAATGCGCTCAAACCATAGCCCCTTCATGCCTACATCGGGCTTTACAACCAGGGGAAATTGATACCCCGTCTCGATCTGCTTGAGCAGTTCGGCTTCGGGCAGCTTGGGATCTATATAAATAGTGCGCGGATACGACTCCAAGGGCAGCTGGTCATACATCTCTTTCTTCCCCTCCCCCTCCATTCCGCCAAACGTAATCGTTGGATTGGAGGAACTAAAGAACCAAAAGGAACCGCTTCGCAGGCAATACCACAACCAAAAAGGGGTCAGAGGAAAATAAATCAGCTTGAAAGGCCATTTCTCCCAACGCATCCAATCAGGCAGTTTCATCGGCATGGGCAAAAATAAAGGGGCTTATCCGGAGCCCATCGTTTTACGTTAATTTTGTTTGATCAAAACAAAACTGGCATGTCGCTTCCCCCCATAAAAACCATGGCTGAATGGCTGGCCGAAGGAAAAGAACCGGAAGTGCTGTTTTGGATCGGCTGTTCCGGGAGTTTTGATCAACGGGCACAACGGATCACGCGGGCCTTCGCCCGCATCCTTCAAAAATTGGAGATCCCCTTCGGTATTCTGGGCAAAGAAGAAATGTGCACCGGCGATTCGGTACGCCGCGCCGGCAATGAGTTTCTCTTTCAGATGATGGCCTATCAAAACATCCAAATTCTGAACGGATACAACATCAAAAAAATCGTGACGGCCTGTCCCCACTGCTTCAACACGCTAAAAAACGAATACCCCGAACTGGGCGGAAACTACGAGGTTATCCACCACAGCGTCTTTTTACAGCAATTGATCGATTCCGGGCAAATCCGACTACAAGAGGGCGGCATCTTCAAGGGCAAACGCATTACCTATCACGACAGCTGCTACCTGGGCCGCGCCAACCAGATCTATGATGCACCGCGTAAAGTGCTGGAGGCATTGGATGTGGAACTGGTCGAGATGAAACGCTGTCGCTCAAAAGGAAGTTGCTGTGGCGCCGGCGGCGCCCAGATGTTCAAAGAAGAAGAAACCGGAAAAATCCGCATCAACATCGATCGCACCCAGGAAGCGCTCGAAACACAAGCTTCCATCATCGCAGCCGCCTGCCCCTTCTGCAACACCATGATGAGCGATGGCGTGAAACTGGCCGAACGAGAGTCCGTCGTTCAAGTCTTGGACATCGCAGAGATCGTGGAATCTTCTCTTAATTTTTCTGAATGAAGCTCGAATATCAACACCTGATCGACCCAAGCCTAGCGCCTCAATCCCGGGTTTGGATCTACCAGTCCAACCGAACCTTCACCATTGCAGAAGCACTTAAATTGGAAAAACAACTGGAGGCGTTTACAGCGGAGTGGACCAGCCACGGCGCAGCCGTAAAAGGAGCCGGATATTTATTCTTTGGACAATTTCTGATCCTGATCGCCGACGAAACCGCCGCAACCGTCAGCGGTTGCAGCACCGACAAATCCGTTCACTTCATTCAATCCATCGAAAAAGAATACGGCGTACTGCTGCTCGACTTTACCACTCTGGCGTTTTTACTTAAGGATAAGATCCAATTACTTCCGATGGCTCAATTGCCTTACGCAATCGAACATGGTTATATTGGACCTGCTACACCCTATTTCAATAATCTGGTTTCTACCCTCTTTGAATTTCAGACGCAGTGGATCATTCCCTGTGGTCGTTCCTGGTTGGCAAAGCGACTTCCGACGCTGGCCTTCAACGAGCCGGCTTAGTCGGCTTGGAGGGCTTGGACTGAATGTTCCAGGCGGCTGTTAACCTAAAATTCCGGGTGCGGGTTCGGCTAAAACTCTCCAACGAAAAATTGGGTGCATAGGTGAACGTATATCTTCGCTGGTCGCGCAGCGGGTCGATCGCATTAAACGAAATCACCAATTTTTTCTGCAGGAATTTCCATTGCGTCCCCAGATTCAAACTCCCGTTCCACCGCGCATAGCCCTGTGGAGAAGCAAACCGGTTCAGGTTAAACTGCCCTGTGAAACTCGCCCGGTCGTGTGGCGTAAAACTAGCTCCAACCGTCGAGGTCAGCGATCCCCCATCACGAAAACGACGAACCAGCTTGTCATAACTTCCATATAAGTTATAGATGTAGCTTGCATTTGAATTGATCTTGAGCTTTTTGTAAACTGTAAAACTGCTCCAAAAACTGACCTCCCATTCATTTCGATTGCTGATATTCTCCCAGGTGAGCAGGGTCTCTCCCTCTTCGGCCAAGGTGCGTACCTGGCTGTATACATCCTTCACGATGTTGTGTCCGAAACCTATGTTGAAGAAACGGCCGGATCGACTCCACCCCGTCACCAGATAGATGTTATGGGAGGCGGATGCGATGAGGTCGGGGTTTCCGAATCGAGTATTGTACGGATCTGAAAAATCAACCGTAGGGTTAAGTTCTGCGAGTCCGGGTCGACGAATGGTTTGCTTGTACGATAGGGTCAGGTTGTAGCGATCCTTCCAAGATCGATTCAACGTGGCAAAGGGAAGCCAATTCCCGTATTGATTTTCCCGGATCTGGTTTTCCTTGTGAAGATCGAACCGGATCAACGTGTGCTCGTAGATCAGTCCCGCCAGCAAACTAAAATGTTCTGTGAAAAGCTGTTTGATGGACAGGCGGTACTGCTGGATATTTTGTCTGAATTGAAAATCCTGATTCAGCGCCGGCATATCCACCAGCTGAAACGCGGGTACTTTCAGATATTGAGCCAATACATCGACCCAATTGAGGGATTGGCTGTAGAAAATTCCGCTTGATAAATAGGTTTTTTTTGCAACCAGCATCCGATCGTAATTCAGTCGGGTACTCCAGCCAAGGATGCGGGTGAAATTGTCTTGGTATTGGATAGAATCTTTCCCGGTAGGGGTCCTGTCGTTGAATAAAAAGTTCTGTTCAAATCGACGCAGGTTTGAATTATCGGAAGCATTGGTTTGAAAAATGAACCGAAGGGTCTCTCCGGGTTTTGGTCGCCATGTATAGGTGGAAATTTGAGCGAGGGATTGATTGGCTCCGGTTGAAGTAACGGCACGCAAACTATATCGCCACTGCTCCCCCGACCGATTGATGTTGCTGAAGTAGGTATTGTTTTCGTTGTTGAACTGATTGTCGTTGTACTGCAACACCAGGTTGATCGAATGCTTTTTATGCCATTCATAATCGAGCGATACCCGCGCGGAGGGTCTTTTCGATCGATTCTGATAATCCGAGACCGTATTGAATTGGTTTGTAGAGTCGCGGTAAATATTCTGCCGGTTCGAATATCCATCCCCGGCAAATCGATTTTGATTGAATCCTGCATTGATCTGTAGCGAGAGCCGGTCTTTTCGATAGGTGAAATGCCCGTTGGCCGACCACTCGCCTCTAGTTCCGCCCGACTGCGCCAAGCGGCCCGATCGCCCCACGCGGCCTTTTCGGGTGACGATGTTTATCACTGCCGATTCCTGCGCAAATTGAGGCGGGGGGTTGGTCATTACCTCGATCTTCTCAATCGAACTACCTTGCATCGACTCCAACAATTCCTGCAATTGCTGCATATTTAACTCCACTGGCTTGTCATCGATCAAGATCTTAGGCTCTTTTCCCCGTACGGTCAATTTTCCGTCCGGATCCTTATTTACCAACGGTACCTGCGTCATCAGGTCCGATACGTTGGAACCGGCCGCCAGCGGTGAATCACCCGCCATAAACGTAACGTTCCCGTCCTTGGATTGAATCAAGGACCGATCAACCACAATAACCACCGAATCGAGCTGAGCCGCTCCGCTCAGGGATAGCTGAATCGAACCCAGCGAATACAAGCGACGTCGATTATCCAACTGCAGACTATCGATCCGAATCGTGCGGTATCCGGCAGCACTTACCCACAACGAATACCTTCCATCAATTAAATCTTCCCATATAAACTCGCCGCTTGCACCCGTCTGTTTGTTTTTGACAACCTCAATGGCATTTTTTGCACCTAGCGAATCGGTCAAAAACATCAACCGCAGGTTCGCTCCCGGTAAGGGTTGCTGGTTCGCATCCACCACAAACCCGGAAATCCGACCCAAATTCGTCTGTGCCCCCAACGTGCCTCCTGTAGATAATATAGCAAGAAGCAATAGCCAACTTTGAATTATTGCAAAGACTCGGTAAGACATAACCACGGAAAGATACCATTTACCTCAACCGCTTGAATTCAATGACATAATATATTGTTAATCAATGATCTTTATATGACTGACAGGATGTCACGAAACTCATATATTCTTTATATTTGCAGTCCGTTTTTACCATGCAAACGTTGACCACCGAAAAACAACACCACGAATCGAGGCAGGGAGAGGCTTATGCGCCTTTTTCTGCTGATCCGAACCAATACGACCGGCTCTTTTACATCGAGAGCTACGGATGTCAGATGAATTTTGCCGATAGCGAGGTTGTTGCCTCTATTTTACAGGATCAGGGCTATGGAGCTACGCGTTTGCCGGACCAAGCCGATCTGATATTATTGAATACCTGTTCCATCCGGGAGAAGGCCGAACAGACTGTCCGCAAGCGTCTCACCGAATTCAAGCAGCTCAAAAGAGAAAAAAAAGGCTTGCTGATTGGTGTATTGGGTTGCATGGCAGAGCGGTTAAAATCAAAATTCTTGGAGGAAGAGCGGCTGGTGGATCTGGTAGTAGGACCGGACGCGTACCGAACCCTTCCACAGTTGATTGACGAAGCCGGTACAGGACAAAAAGCGGTGAACGTATTATTGAGTCGGGATGAAACCTATGCCGACATCGCTCCGGTTCGATTAAGCAGCAACGGCGTGAGTGCTTTTGTCAGCATCATGCGGGGCTGCAACAATATGTGTTCGTTTTGCGTGGTGCCCTTTACGCGTGGAAGGGAGCGCAGCCGGGACAATTCTTCCATACTGGGTGAGTGTTCCGATCTCTTTGAAAAAGGATATCGGGAGGTAACTTTATTGGGGCAAAACGTGGATTCCTATCATTACACGCCCGCGTCGGGAAGCAACTCCATCAATTTTGCACAACTGCTGGAGCAGGTTGCACGGATCTCTCCCCAGCTACGGGTACGTTTTTCCACTTCTCACCCCAAAGACATTACCGATGAGGTATTGCATACCATGGCGCGGTTTTCAAATATCTGTCGCTATATACACCTGCCCGTTCAAAGCGGATCGACCCGGGTGCTCCAACTCATGAACCGCACCTATACCCGGGAGTGGTATAAGGCCAAGGTGGATCGAATCCTGGAGCTCCTGCCGGATTGCGGCATCTCTTCCGATATCATCGCAGGTTTCTGTACGGAGACCGAGGAGGATCATCAGGATACGCTTGACATTATGCGTTACAGCCGATATGATTTCAGCTATATGTTTTTTTACAGCGAGCGACCCGGCACCTTGGCACAGCGCCGTTATGCCGATGACATCCCGGAGACCGTTAAAAAGGAAAGACTGCAGCAGATCGTAGCCGTTCAAAACGAATTGTCTCTGCTCAGCAACCAACAAGACATTGGAAAGGTATTTGAGGTGCTGATTGAAGGAAACAGCAAACGAGACGACCAGGCTTGGATGGGCCGAAACACGCAGAACAAAGTGTTGGTATTCCCAAAAACCGAAAAAATATTAAAGCCCGGCGACTATGTGCAGGTAAAAGTGGATGCCTGTACACAGGCCACCTTGCTGGGCAGCCTTGTAACAGAATAATTTTTTATGTCAGAATTACAATCCATAAAAAATCGATTTGGCATCATTGGCAATGCTCCTGCGCTGAATTTTGCGTTGCAAGTGGCAGAACAAGTTGCCGGCACCGACCTGACGGTTTTGATCAATGGAGAAAGCGGTGTAGGTAAAGAAGTTTTTTCACAGATCATCCATCACTTGTCGGCCCGCAAACACAATCCCTTTATCGCGGTGAACTGCGGTGCCATACCGGAAGGAACCATCGACTCTGAATTATTCGGCCACGAAAAAGGGTCATTTACCGGCGCCGTGGAATCGCGCAAAGGCTATTTTGAAGCAGTGAACGGAGGCACGATTTTTTTGGATGAGGTAGGCGAATTGCCGCTGGGAACGCAGGCCCGGCTGCTTCGGGTATTGGAGACCGGCGAATACATTCGGGTGGGATCTTCCAAAGTACAACGCACCGATGTACGGGTGGTGGCTGCCACGAACCGCGACCTCCTGCAGCAGGTACAGGAAGGAAAATTTCGGGAAGACCTTTATTATCGATTGAACACGGTTCCGATTCGGGTGCCGGCACTGCGGGATCGGGCGGAGGATATTCATCTGCTGTTTCGAAAATTTTCGGCAGATTTCGCCAATAAATACAAGACGCCTTCCATTCAGTTGGATGAGGAGGCCCAACGGGTTTTGAACGAATATCCCTGGCCCGGAAACGTACGCGAATTGAAAAACATTGCTGAACAAATCTCTGTACTGGCCAAAGATAAGCGCATATCGGCTACTGCCTTAAAACAGTTTCTCCCTCCGGTTTCAGCAAACCGAATGCCGGTGCTGGCTAGTAGTGTAGCGGCTGGACCGGAGTTTGCCAATGAACGGGAAATCTTATACAAACTTTTTTTTGATATGAAAAAGGATGTGACCGAGCTGAAGCGTCTATTCCTGGAGTTGATTCAAAACCCGGAGCTGGCCGCGCAGCATCCTCAGTTTGTACATGAATTGGAACGTTTACAACCCATTCCGGAGCACAACAATCCAATCTCTTTTACGCGCGTAGCCGGAGCCGCTCATCCCACAGTGCCTGTATCCGTTCCAACAACTGTCGATGCACACGTGGAAGTGGAGGAAAGTTTAAATATTTTAGACAAGGAACGAGAGCTCATTCTAAAAGCCCTAAAAAAACACAAAAGCAAACGAAAGGATGCTGCGGCGGATTTAGGAATAAGCGAACGAACACTATATCGAAAACTCAAAGAATATAACATAGAAGAGTGAAAAAAATCATCTATTCAATAGCCTCTTTGGGTGCTGTAATCATTGCACTGTTTATCGTAGGTAGCATACCCATCAGTTGCGGCGTATACAAATTCAACGATGCAACCGTGCCCGATAGTATAAAGACCATTAAAATCAATTTTATTGAAAACCGGGCCAGCTATGTCAACCCGCAGCTGAGTCCGCGTCTCACCGATCGGCTGCGGCAAAAGGTTATCGGGCAAACCCGGTTAACACAAACCAATGCAGCAGCCGACTGGGAAGTCATTGCCACCATCACCCAATATTCCTTTTCCACTGCTGCCATCAGCGGTCAGCAAGTAACTACCAACCGACTAACCGTTGGCATCAATGTAGTGGTGAACGATTTGAAGGCCGGGAAAACAGATCGATCGGACATCAGCCGAAGTTTCGATTTTAGAAGTAACTTGTCATTCACCCAGGCAGAGAATGCGCTACTGGATGAAATGTTGAGAACCTTAACGGATGAAATATTCAATAAAATATTTTCGAAATGGTAAACCCGGGGCAGTACATAGAAAAAAAATGGAGCATCTGGGTTAACCAACTTCCTCAGCCGGCCTCTGAGCTGGTCGAGCAGTTTCCTTTCAGCGGTCCCCTTCAACTACACGCCCACTCCGGATCCGCTTCGGCCTCCATCCGTCAAGCACTTTTTAGTACTTTCCCTACCCCTCAGATTCCCTTGGAATCCTCTGCTGACCCAAAAAATTCGAACAGCAAGTTGTCCCCCCCATCCGAAAATGAGCCTTTTGTTTTTGAACCGTACCACACGGTCGACTATTTTGCCTCCCAGGGCATAAAACCCCCTGCGCTGGATCATACGACGGACAGATTTGGTCAGCAACTTAAGAGTTTTACGGACTGGCTAAAGGTGATGAAGCGACTCCCTCTCACGGAGGTTACCCGGCAGATCCCGGTAGAGAAGGAAAAACAAGTGGCGGATCTGGCGCATGAATCACTGGATGAAAAACAAATCTGGACAGAGGCCATGGCAGCGGTCTGGATTAAGCAAGGGGAAAAACAGAAAGCCATTGAAACCTATCGACAATTGAGTTTGCTTGATCCCTCGAAAAGTGCTTATTTTGCAGCAAAGATTAACGAACTTAATACCCTGTCATGACGCTATTTTTCCTGATTATGATCATTTTGGCTTGCGTAATTCTGAGCCTTATCGTATTGGTTCAAAACCCCAAAGGAGGTGGTTTAGCCGGTAACATCGCAGGGCTTAGCAACCAGTTCATGGGGGTAAAACAAACAACCGATGTGCTTGAAAAAGGCACCTGGATTTTTGTAGGTTTGATAGCAGTTCTATGTATGATATCCGTTTGGTTCATGCCCGGCGACAATGTAAAAGGCGGAGTAGACAGGATCAATCAAGCAACCGGCACTTCCATCCCAGCACCCACAAAAACGAACACCGATGCCAAGGGTCCGGTTACCGCTCCCCCTGCCTCCGGAAATTCATCTGGTTCATCCACTCCTCCCAACACAACTCCCGGTAGCGGAAAATAATCAACCGCTTTTATGTTTAACCAACCCCGACTTATCGGGGTTTTCTTTTAAATTGTATCATGCGGCTACGAATTACGATCGCGGTTGTGCTGTTGATGCTTGGGGGATCGATGTGGGTATTCTTGCATCCGCTTGTGCAGAATCCAAAGGAGAATCGCCTTCAACTATACACGGATACCCCCATTGAAATCGTAGGCAAACAATTAGAAGAAAAAGGCATGCTAAGCAATGCGTCGTGGCTTACCGGTTCGGCGCGAATCATGGGACTCCGGTCAGTCAAACCCGGCTCGTACCTCGTATCCGACGGAGAAAATTTATACCAATTGTTGCAACGATTGGCGAAGGGAAGACAAACGCCCATAAAATTGATATTGGGAAATGAACGAACACGCTTGCGCACCCCCTATCAATTCGCCTCTAAAATGCAACGATCCGATTTTACCCGGGCCGACTCAATGGCCTGGATTCGTTTTTTGAGATCCAATGACTCCT
Organism: Bacteroidota bacterium; assembly: GCA_016868775.1. GTDB lineage: Bacteria > Bacteroidota > Bacteroidia > Chitinophagales > Chitinophagaceae > JJ008. Next base: position 364,870 of record VGFT01000002.1, read on the forward strand.
TGAAAGTATTTGGCGTAGATACCCTTACCGTAATGTCTCGATTATTACCGTTGACGTTCGAGATCTATTGGACCGATTCACCCCACCAGGTATATCAAACGTTCATGAAATCCTGGAATGTTTTTTGGAATGCGACCCGCAAACGTCAAGCTGAAACGATCAACTTGAATCCCACCGAAGTTCATATACTGGCATCCATCGTCGAGGAAGAAACACAACACGGCCCCGATCGCCCACTGATTGCCAGCACGTACTTGAATCGGCTTCGCACCAACATGCGTTTACAAGCAGATCCATCCGCAAAATTTGGGTCTGGCGATTTTGGCGCCAAGCGAGTCACGTTCGCGCACCTTCGCCATGAATCGCCCTATAATACTTACCTGCATGCCGGCCTTCCGCCTGGCCCCATTTGCCTGCCCTCCATCGCTGCCATTGATGCCGTGCTACAAGCCCCTTCCACTGAATACCTTTTTTTTGTGGCCAGTCATCTTTTTGACGGAACCTCTGTATTCTCCAAAGACTATGGAGAGCACCTAAAAAAAGCACGCCTCTATCAGGAAGAACTGACCAAACGATTGAATAAGAAAAAGACTTCATCGCCATGAGCTGGCAACGATTCATTCATCGGCTTTCCCAAAGCACCCTATCAACCTGGGCTATCAACTGGAGCCAGACACACTCCCTACCCGGATTTCGTCGCTTACCGATCTATGAAGTCGTTGTTTTTTTTATGGGACAGGTTCGTGCCATTGGAATGACAGAAAGAGCCTCTGCCATTGCCTTCAACTTCGTTATGGCCATCCCTCCCGCTATCATTTTCCTATTCACCCTCATTCCCTACTTTCCGATCACACAGGCCTTTCAAGAGGAACTGAACACTCTGATAAAAGATGTTATTCCGGGTGAAAAAGACAATTCCGTATTAATTAATTTTTTAAATGATTTCATCAGTCGCCCCAGAAATGGTTTGCTCTCGGTGGGGTTTATCCTTTCTCTATTCTTCTCCTCCAATGCCATGATGGGTATTATGCGATCTTTCGACAAAAATTACCCCGGTTTTACCAAGAGAAAGGGCTGGCAAAAAAGGTTTGTTGCCCTCAAGATCACCACCATGCTTTATCTGTTTGTCATCGGTTCGGTTGCGCTGCTGGTAGCACGGGAAGCGGTACTAAGATGGTTCGGCGTAACCGATACCTACTTGATTGACCTGATCGATAAATTGAGGTGGATCGTAATTGTCATGCTTTACTTCTTCTGCATCTCCTTTATTTATCGATATGCCCCCTCGATCCCCAAGAAATGGAAATGGATCAATCCGGGATCGATATTGGCTACCGGACTGATGTTACTAATGACTCTGGCCTTCTCCTGGTGGGTCACCAATTTTGCACAATACAATCAGATCTATGGATCCATCAGTACGGTTCTGATCATCATGATACTGCTATTTGTGAATTCCCTTTTCTTGCTGATCGGGTTCGAGCTGAATGTGAGCATTCAATCCTTGTTGCAACGAGCGGCCGATCGAAAAGCCGATCAGATCGAACCGGCCTAATGAACTGGGGGCTCCTCTGTATTCGACCAACTTCGCCAAATCCCCTGTTTATACGCCGAGTCAAGATCGGCTCGGCTATAATGTCCGGCGATTTCTTTTTGACGGAACGCCTCATACAACGTTACGGCACAGGCTACGCTGATGTTCAATGACTGTATCACCCCAACCTGTGGAATGAGAAAATTGCCATCGGCTTTGGTGCGTATCTCATCGCTTACCCCAGTGTGCTCGTTCCCAAATACCAACGCGGTAGAACAGGTCAGATCGAGCTGGTACAAGCCTGTAGACTCATCCCCCAAATTCGTCGTAAGGATTCGATCGTAGCGACGACGGATCGCCTCAAAACAACGTTCCACATCTTCGAATGCATGGATGGTGAGCCACTTGGCAGCGCTGGAGGAACTGCGTGACCCGAATTTCTTATGCCGTGGGATCTTTGTATTCAAAATATAAATTTCCTGCACCCCCACCGCATCGCAGGTTCGCATGACCGCCGAAATATTGTGCGGGTCAAATACATTTTCCAACACGACGGTCAGATCCGGTTGACGGCGCATTAGCACGTTGGTCAATTTATCGGTTCGGGCGGGGGTCATATCGCAGAGGAATAGATTGGTCACACAAGATAGGAATTGAAAGTTTACTTACTAATCCAATAGAAAAGCCCGCCCTCGCTCTGATGAGCTTCGAATGTGTCTCCTAATCCTGTCGGGCTTGCCCGATGTAGCCCGCATTAAAAAGCCCGCCTTCGCTCTAACGAGCTTCGGCGGGCGAAGTCGGGACGACTAGATTCGAACTAGCGACCCCTTGCACCCCATGCAAGTGCGCTACCGGGCTGCGCTACGTCCCGGACCGAAAAGGGAAGGCAAATGTAGGCAGAAAACACCAATTTCCCAGTACGATATGGGTTGCTTATCTTTGTCCTTTAGTGAAACTACTCATTAAAAAAGCCCGGATCGTCGACCCGGAAAATCCCCTGAATGGCCAGATTCTGGATATCTTGGTTCACGAGGGCCGTATCGAACAAACCGCTTCTTCCATCAACGCTAAGGCTGATCAGATCCTTGAACTCCCCGGTTTGTGTGCATCGCCCGGATGGGTGGATGTATTCTCTCATTTTGGCGAACCCGGTTACGAACAGAAAGAAACAATTATATCCGGATCCCGCGCGGCACTGGCCGGCGGATACACCGATGTTTTTTTGATCCCCAATAACAAGCCCGTCACACACGACAAAGCCAGTGTCGAGTACTTGAAACAGCAAGCGGCAAACGGGGCGGTCGATCTACATCCGATTGGTGCCATCACCAAAGGAACCGAAGGAAAAGAATTGGCCGAACTCTATGACATGCACCGATCCGGTGCACGGGCCTTTAGCGACGGCACCCAAAGCATCCAATCGGCCGGCTTACTCCTCAAAGCGCTTCAATACGTCAAAGCGGTTCAGGCCACCATCATTCAATTGCCCGATGATCGTTCCATTCAGCCACAAGGACTCATGCACGAGGGCATAGCATCTACGCGAATGGGATTGCCCGGTCGACCCGACATCAGTGAATCAATCCAATCCCACCGCGACATCGCACTGAATCATTACACCGAATCCAACTTACACCTCACCGGAATCAGCAGCCGAGCAACCGTAGAAACCATCCGGACGGGCAAAAAATCACAACCGGGTCTCTCTTGCTCTGTTACTCCCTACCACCTGCACTTCTGCGATGAGGATCTTGCCGGATACAACACCCTGCTTAAAACCATTCCGCCGGTTCGTACCAATGAAGACCGCGACGTGCTCAAACAAGCGGTGGCAGACGGCACCATCGACTGCCTCGCCGCGCACCATTTCCCCCAGGAGAATGATCGAAAAATCTGCGAATTCGAACAAGCCGCACCCGGCATGATCGGATTGGAAACCGCTTTTGCAGCCCTGAGAACCGCACTCCCGGAGGCAACCCTAGAGCGACTCATAGAGATGATGGCGATCAACCCCCGAAAAATATTCGGACTCCTCCCCTCCAACCTTGTGTTGGGGAGCGAAGCCTGCATCACGTTGTTTCAACCCGATCAGGAATGGCTGGTGGAAGAATCATCCCTTCACTCCCGATCCAAGAACACTCCGTTTCTAGGGAAAAAACTGATGGGCCGATCCATTGGCACCATCCGAAACGGAACATTCCGCCACTCCTGATATGCGCCGTTTTTTCAACCATCCTGCAGCCCGGGGGGCACTGACCGGCATTATTATGATCACAACCGGGGTGACACTGCGAGAAACCAACTCGGGAAATGAGATTTGGGCAAAGTACTTGCTGTTCATCGAATACGGATTTGGAATTATTTGGTCGATCTGGATGGCCAGGAAAGATTCATCCCGATCCGGCAGTTTTGGTAATCTGTTTCAACAGGGCTTTCGTCATTTTGCCGTTACCGCCTTATTGATGGTCGGATTTACTTTATTCATCCTTTGGCGTCATCCGGAATTTGCCAGAGAAGAAGCGGCTTATCAACGAACCCTACTAACGGAAACCAAGAAATATACGCCCAATCAGATCGAGGAGTTGGTGACGGAGGCCGAGAAACAATTCCCGGTTCGCTTTATTTCCGCCACTGTTTTCGGATATTTGTTATTGGGTGCCGTTTTCGCTGCCGCCGGCAGTGCCCTACTCACCCGTAAGAACCCGCCATATGGACCTTAGCATCGCCATCCCCCTATATAACGAGGCAGAATCGCTCCCGGAACTGACCGCCTGGATCGAGCGCGTGATGCAGGAACAGGGACTCACCTATGAAGTGATTTATATTGACGATGGAAGTACCGATGATTCCTGGTTGGTGATCGAAGCCCTCCATAAAAAAAATGATCGAATCAAAGGGTTCAAATTCCAACGCAATTATGGAAAATCGGCCGGACTCTATGAGGCCTTCAAAGCAGCTACCGGCAAAGTCGTGATCACCATGGACGCCGACCTACAAGATAGTCCGGATGAAATCCCCGAGCTGCGCCGAATGATCCTGGAGGAAGGATACGATCTGGTCAGCGGATGGAAAAAGAAACGATACGACAATACCCTTACCAAAAACATCCCCTCCAAATTCTTCAATGCCGTTACCCGCTCCATGTCGGGCATCAAACTGCATGATTTCAATTGCGGACTCAAAGCCTACCGCTTACAAGTGGTCAAGGGCATCGAGGTATATGGGGAGATGCATCGATACATTCCGGTGCTGGCCAAATGGTCGGGTTTTCATAAGATCGGAGAGAAAGTGGTCGAACACCGCGCCCGCAAATACGGATATTCCAAATTTGGATGGGACCGTTTCATCAACGGATTCCTGGATCTACTCTCCATTTCGTTTGTAGGACGATTCTCCAAACGCCCCATGCATTTCTTCGGGCTCTGGGGAAGCCTTTGCTTTCTGGCGGGATTTGTCATGGCGTTTTATCTTCTTTTATCCAAATTCATCGAACCCAGTTTTTCCCTAACCAACCGTCCGGCCTTCTACATTTCCCTGACCTCCGTTATCCTGGGCATGCAACTTTTTCTGGCTGGATACATCGGTGAACTGATCGCCCGCAACTCCTTCACGCGCAACCAATATCTGTTGGAATCGAAAATTGGTCTCTAATGAAACGGGTGATGATCATCGGTCCCGCCCATCCGCTGCGTGGCGGACTCGCCACTTTCGACCATCGCCTAGCTAGCGCATTCCAAGAAAAAGGATATACCGCCGAGATCATCTCCTTCAGCCTCCAATACCCCTCCTTCTTATTTCCTGGTAAAACGCAATTCACCGACGAACCCGCCCCCGCAGGCACCCCCATTCGTTCCCTGATCAATTCGATCAACCCCATCAACTGGATCCAGGTAGGCAATAAACTCTCCAAGGAAAAGCCCGATCTGGTTATCGTGCGCTACTGGCTTCCATTCATGGGTCCCTCGCTCGGAACCATCCTGCGCCGCATTAGAAAAAATAATCATAGCCGTATCGTTTGTTTGGCCGACAATATCATTCCCCACGAAACCCGGCCGGGCGACGAGACCTTCACCCGCTATTTTATCCGTACCTGTGAGGCCTTCCTTACCATGAGCGAAAAAGTAAAAGAAGACCTACTGCCCAGAGTAAAAAGACAATCCGTTACCCTGGCCGCTCACCCGCGCTATGATAATTTCGGCGCGGCCATCGATTCCACCACGGCCCGTGCCAAACTGGGGATCGCCCCCAACCAAAAAATAATTCTGTTCTTCGGATTCATCCGACGATACAAAGGTCTCGATCTGCTACTGCAAGCCATGTCGAATTCAACCATCCGCGAACAAAACATCAAACTGCTGGTGGCCGGTGAGTTTTATGAGGACCGTGCGGCTTACGACAAGCTGATCCAGCAATTGAATATTCACGATCAGTTGATTCTAAAAACCGATTTCATCCCTGATTCTCAGGTGCGGGATTATATATGCGCCGCTGATTTTGTAATCCAACCCTACAAAAACGCTACGCAAAGCGGGGTTACCCCCCTGGCCTATCATTTTGAAAAGCCCATGCTGGTCACCAATGTGGGTGGATTGCCCGGACTGGTCCCTCATGAACAATCCGGACTGGTCTGTGAACCCAATCCCGAATCCATCGCGAATGGCGTTTTAAAATTATACCAACTGGGACCACTCTATTTTCAACCACATCTTCTTCGAATCAAGCAGGAACTCAGCTGGACAAGATTTATTGATAAATTGATCGACCTGGCTAATGGTATTCAAAAGTAAAGCTCCGCTACGGATTGGATTGGCCGGTGGGGGGACGGATGTCAGTCCCTATAGCGACCTCTTTGGCGGCGCGATTCTGAATGCCACCATTTCCCTTTACGCCAGAGCGAGTATAGCGTTTCTGGAGGAACCGATCGTGCTTATTGAAGCAACGGACCGCTCCGAGTCCATCACCCTCCCCCTTACCGATCAACTTCCCATCAATGGAGAGCTGGATTTAGTCAAGGGTGTTTTCAACCGTCTGAAAAGAGAAAATAAATTACCTACTCGTGGCATCCGCATCCAAACCGAGGTAGATGCACCAGCCGGTTCCGGATTGGGAACCTCCTCCACCCTCATGGTTGCCATTCTTGGAGCTTTTGCGAAGGCCTGCAAACTTTCCTACGGCGAGTACGACCTGGCCCACCTGGCTTATGAGATCGAACGAAAAGACCTCGGACTGGCCGGAGGCAAACAGGATCAATATGCCGCCACTTTTGGCGGCGTAAATTTCATGGAATTTTCTTCAGACGATAAAGTGATCGTAAATCCATTACGAGTGAAACCGGAATATTTGGATGAATTGGAAAACAACCTGCTGCTTTATTATTCGGACACCAGCCGGGAATCGGCCCGCATCATTGCCATCCAGCAAAAAAATGTTCATGAAAAAAATATCCGTTCCATCGAGGCCATGCATCAACTAAAAGATCAAGCGCATCAAATGAAAGAAGCCCTGATGCAAGGCCGGCTAGACTTGATCGGAGAAATCCTGGATTATGGGTTTCAGCAAAAGAAGCGCATGGCAGAAGGAATCAGCAACGACTGGCTGGAAGAGATCTATCAAACGGCCCGTAAAGCGGGGGCCAGTGGGGGCAAGATCTCAGGAGCCGGCGGGGGCGGCTTTATGATCTTCTATTGCCCGGCCAAAACCCGTAATGCCGTAGCCGAATCCCTTACCCGATTGGGTGGACGCGTGCAGTCCTATCAATTTACCTGCAGCGGCATCCGATCCTGGACCGCTTGAGATTCTCCCGCTATCTTTGAGGGATGGAAAAGATCCGTTCAATACTTCAGGCCTCCATTCATACCAAGCAACTGATCCTGAATGATGAAACGCTGTTGGAGCAGATCTATCGATCGGCCCATTGCATCACTCACTCTTTCCAACAAAAAAATAGGCTTTATCTCTGCGGCAACGGTGGAAGCGCCGCTGATGCCCAACACCTGGCTGCCGAATTTTCGGGACGGTTTTATAGCGACCGAAAAGCCCTCCCCGCCGAGGCCCTGCATGCCAACACTTCTTATCTGACCGCAGTAGCCAATGATTATGGATACGACCAGGTCTATGCCCGATTGATCGATGGCATCACCGAACCGGGAGATGTATTGATCGGACTCTCCACCTCTGGAAACGCGCCCAATGTGGTAAAGGCATTTGAATCTGCCCGCCGGTTGGGCGTCACGACCATTGGATTTACCGGTTTGGAGGGCGGAAAAATGAAAATGTTGTCCGACTACTGGATCGGCATCCCCAGTTCCGATACCCCTCGGATTCAAGAGGCACACATTACGGTGGGACATATCATTTGCCAACTCGTTGAAGAATCATACTTTCAACCGAAGGGACCAACAAAATGATCCGCGAAGCGATCGTACTGGCAGGTGGATTGGGCACTCGTCTCCGCTCCGCAATCCCCGATACCCCGAAATGTCTGGCGCCGGTGGCAGAACGCCCTTTTTTATTTCATGTCATCAATTATTGGAGAACTCAAGGCGTGGAAAAATTTATATTCTCCCTCGGATACAAACACGAGCAAATCCAAGAATATCTATCAACGTATTTTCCAACGCTCTCCAAAATCGAAGTAATCGAAGAGGAACCCCTGGGAACCGGTGGCGCACTCTTACGGGCATTGAGAAGTTGTGAACAGCCACACGTGCTGGTCCTAAACGGCGATACCTTATTCAAAGGCGACCTCCACCGCGCTGCGCGTCTACATCAGGAACAAGCCGCTGCGTGTACACTGATGCTAAAATCGCTTGAACATTTTGACCGCTACGGCGTGGTAAGAACGGATGCAAAGGGACAGGTGTTAGCCTTTTTAGAGAAAAAACCCACCGCAGCCGGACAGATCAATGCCGGGGTGATCTTGGTAGACCGACACAAGTTGCTGGAAGAAGAGCTGCCCGAGAAGTTTTCCTTCGAGAAAGATTACCTGGAAAAAATGGTGGGTGAACGCAAATTCATGGGACTCTCACAAGACGGTTACTTTCGGGACATAGGCATTCCGGAAGATTTTCAAATGGCCGATCGAGAACTTCGTCCCCTCCCTTTACGACCGGACCGGATCGATCGAACGTGGACCCTATTTCTGGACCGGGACGGAGTCATCAACCAAGAAAAAAATGAGGATTATATCCGAGATCCGTCTGAATTCATTTTTTATAAAGAAGTAACCGAAACGTTGGCTCGTTTAAGTGGGCGGGTTGGTCGACTGATCATTGTTACCAACCAACGCGGTGTTGGCAAGGGATTAATGACTGAAAAGGACCTGCGGGACATCAACCAACTTATGCTGGATCAGATCGAGGCCGCAGGAGGCCGCATCGACCGGATCTATTATTGTACCAGCCTGGATAACCTGCACCCCGATCGCAAACCCAATCCGGGAATGGCCTACCGAGCACGTCAAGAATTCCCGGACATCGATCCCGACCGATCCCTGATGGTAGGTAATAAGCACAGCGATATGTTGTTCGGGAAAAATGCCGGGTTTTATACCTGCTACATGGCGACAACAAATCCCGAATTCAACTTTCCACATCCCGATATTGACATTCGATTCGATTCCCTTCCGGAATTCGCAAAATGGATTCTAAAAAATAAATATTGACAAATCTTTCACGCTTCCCGAACCCTCAAACGAAATCTCTGTCGACTGCATTTATTACTTTCGACAGCATGATACGCCTATCAATGATCTCCCTCCTGATTACGTGTTGGATGTGTAGTTCTGCCTTTGCCCAGCCGTCCGCCTTAAATAAGGCAAATCGAATACAACTTTCTGCCAAAGAAGACACCCTCCTGTCGCTCTCCTTAAAGTTGAACACAGATTCCATTCAAGCCATTCGGATGAAGGCAGATAGCCAATTTACCCGCGTCCTGGTTCGCGCGCTGCAAATACCATATTCTTTCTGGTACTCATTTGATTCGCTTATAGGAATATCTAAACTCTATGCCCCCGATAGCAGCTTTCGGATTTTTACTTGGAACCTTTCGTATGATGATTATTATCACCGACAGCGAGGCACAATTCAAATGCGAACAAAAGATGGTTCGCTGAAGATGTATCCCTTACGCGATGTTTCGGAGTTTATTGAAAATGCGACCGATTCTGCCCGCGATCGAATGAATTGGATCGGTGCGGCCTACTACAACATGATCAAAACGCAACATCAAGGGAAAAGTTTTTACACCTTATTTGGCTTTGATCCTAATGGAGCCATGAGCAGCATGAAGTGGATGGAGGTATTGCATTTCAACGCAAAAGGAGAACCTGTTTTTGGCGGACCTTTCTTTAGTTACGAGAACGATGCCACTCGAAAACCCACACAATATCGGTACCAACTTGAATTCAAGAAGAATGCACAAGTGCTATTAAACTTTATTCCCGATCTAAACATGGTATTGGTCGATCACCTGATCTCTGAAAACAATGATCCCGACAATAAGTGGACCTATATACCCGATGGCGATCAGGAAGGATTCACGTGGAAAAACGGAAAATGGATACATGTAGAAAAAGTGTTTACGCAAATACTTCAAGAAGGCGAAGCACCCCGAGAAATCCCTATATTGGAACAGAAATCCAACCAGAAAGTAAAAGGTCAATAATCTTCGGGTACGTTCCGTCAATTTCCATATCAGATCTTAAACGGTATCACCGGGCTACTGTTCCCGCTGATCACCTACCCATACCTGGCACGGGTATTAGGACCTGAACGGCTGGGTGCCGTGAATTTTATGGAATATGCCGTTGGCTTGATCTGGAGTCTTGCATCGATCGGCATCCCGGCCTACGGGATGTACCGAATCGCACAATTACAGGCACTTGGACTTTCCAAGCGTACAATCTTTTGGCAATTGATCAGACTTCATACGCTATTCAGCGTGGTTTCATACGGACTCTTTTATTGGTTGGTAAAAGATAAAAGTCAATGGAACTATGTACAAGTCCTCCTACCCATCGGACTGTTCCACCTGATCGGAAACTGCCTTCAAGCTGAATGGTATCTGCAAGGAATGCAGCGATTTGACATTTCGGCGTACCGAACCATGATCCTACGAATTGCCGGCGTTGCGGCAATATTATTTATGATCGGAAGTCCGGGTGATTACCGTATTTACTATTGGATCATCTTAACAACGGTCGCCCTATCTGTTTTATACAACATCTATTGGATCCGGCGAGACCTACGCACCGAAGCCCCCACGCGAAACCATCCAACCATCGAATGGAAATTGTTGCTCTTGTTTTACAGCGGTTCGGTATTCATCAGTTGCACCGTCTTCTTGGATGCAACCCTGCTGGGGATCTTTACAAATGAAGAACAGCTGGGCTATTACAGCAATGCAGCAAAATTGACGCGCATATCACTGGTAATCATTCTTGCCTTGAACACGGTCGTTTATCCGCAATTCTCGGAGCAACGGGCAAAAGGAAACCAGGAGCGGTTAACCGAACTACTGAGCCGCTCGGCCGATTGGCTACTCTATCTCAGCTTGCCGATCTGTTTTTTATATTGGCTGTATGCCGATGTCTTGGTGAATCTTATAGCCGGAGAGGCATTTGCCTCTTCGATACCTATGGTCAGATGGATGGCCGGGATCCCGCTCTGCATCAGTCTGTCAAACTTGTTGATCTACTATGGGCTGTCTGCCGGAAACAAAACGACAAAAAAATGGATCGTGATAGGGGTTGCAGCGGGACTACTCCTGAGCGTAGGGTTGAACACCTGGTTGATCGATCGGTTCGGGGCCGTAGGAACAGCCATTAACTCAATGGCCATTGAATGTGGCTTTGCCGGATTTTTTATTCTTCTGCTGAAGCCTCAGCTACATCTGAAGCGAATAACCACCACTTTTCTTTCTTGCCTAGTTTTCATACCACTCCACGAGGCATTGAACGTTACCTCATTGACCGATCTGAGTAAACTTCTGATCGGGGGCATCTGCTCCGGAATAATCTACTTGGCAACCCAACATTTTATTTGGAAACACCCGATTCTTCCTGAGCTGGACCAGCTTTACTTACCCAACCGCTCAACCAAATAGCCAAGGACGGACGACTTGAAACGAAAAACGAAACGCTAAACTCTGAACGAACCTATTCGTCTAATTTCAGCACCGCCAAAAACGCCTCCTGCGGTACTTCTACGTTTCCGATCTGACGCATCCGCTTTTTTCCCTCTTTTTGCTTCTCCAATAATTTCCGCTTCCGGCTGATGTCGCCACCGTAACACTTGGCGGTAACGTCTTTTCGCATTGCGGAGATATTTTCTCGTGCAACCACCTTTGCGCCGATGGCTGCTTGTATCGCAATCTGAAATTGTTGGCGGGGTAATAATTCCTTCAGTTTTTCACAGAGCTTTCGGCCAAATTCCTGTGCGCGGCTGCGGTGGATCAGTGCAGAAAGCGCATCTACCTTGTCGCCGTTTAGCAGAATATCCATTTTACAGATGTCGCTTTCGCGATATCCGATCGGGTGATAATCGAATGAGGCATACCCGCGGGTCTGGGACTTTAACTTGTCGTAGAAATCAAACACGATCTCGGTGAGCGGCATCTCAAAGATCAGCTCCACCCGGGTTTGGGTGAGGTAGCTTTGATTGATCAGGATCCCGCGTTTTCCCAAGCAAAGGGTCATGATATTGCCAATGTACTCGGGCTTGGTAATGATCTGGGCCTTGATGAATGGTTCTTCGATGTGTTCGGTTTTGACGGGATCGGGGAATTCGGTGGGATTGTTAACGACTACGCTCTCTCCTTTGGTGGTAAAGGCGATAAAGCTCACGTTTGGAACCGTGGTGATCACCGTCTGGTTGAACTCCCGCTCCAGTCGTTCCTGGATGATCTCCATGTGCAACATTCCTAGAAAACCGCATCGAAATCCAAATCCCAGGGCTTGCGAGGTTTCCAATTCGAAGGTCAGCGAGGCATCGTTCAGCTGAAGCTTATCCATGCAATCGCGGAGTTCTTCAAATTCATCGGTATTTACCGGAAAGATTCCGGCAAAGACCATGGGCTTCACTTCCTCGAATCCTTTGATCATCTGCGGATTCGGGTTGCTGGCCAAGGTGATCGTATCGCCCACCTTTACTTCCTTAGCATTTTTGATACCGGTAATGATGTAGCCAACGTCGCCCGCATGGACAGACTCTTTTTCCGTAAGCTTGAGTTTTAGAATGCCGATCTCCGTGGCTTCGTATTCTTGTTCGGTGCTGACGAATTTCACTCTGTCTCCATTTCGGATCGAACCGTTCAGGATTCGGTAATAGACGATTATCCCTCGAAACGAGTTAAAAACAGAATCAAAGATTAACGCTTGTAAAGGCTCCTCCGGTTTTCCTTCCGGCGCCGGAGTGCGCTCCACTATCGATTCCAGGATCTTGTCCACTCCCAAACCGGTTCGGGCACTGGCGTGCAAAATCTCTTCCCGCTTGCAACCGATCAGGTCCACGATCTGGTCTTCCACTTCCTCCACCATTGCCCCATCCATGTCGATCTTATTGATCACCGGGATGATCTCCAAATCATTTTCAATTGCCAGGTATAAATTGCTGATCGTCTGAGCTTGTATGCCTTGTGTAGCATCGACCAAAAGCAGGCAACCCTCGCAGGCAGCCAGGGCGCGGCTGACCTCATAGCTGAAATCGACGTGGCCGGGAGTATCAATCAGGTTCAGGGTATAGTCCTTTCCGTCTTTGTACCGATAATTTATCTGAATGGCGTGACTCTTGATGGTGATGCCTTTTTCCCGCTCGAGATCCATGTCGTCCAGCACCTGTTCCATCATTTCGCGTTCGGTGATGGTGTTGGTGGACTGAAGCAGGCGGTCGGCCAGGGTCGACTTCCCATGGTCGATATGGGCAATGATGCAAAAATTCCGGATCTGCTTCATGGATAAGGGCCGTTTTCGGCCGGGCAAAGGTACGGGATGATCGGGGGACGGACAAGCTATTTACTCCGATCGCTTGACCTCCTCCCAGAGAAGATCCAGCTCAGATAATCCCATCGAATGCAGATCCAGACTTCGCTCGGAAGCTAGGGCCTCCAACGCCTGAAACCGTCGGATAAATTTCTGGTTGGTACGACTCAACGCAGACTCCGGATCCACTTGTATAAAACGGGCATAATTCACCCAGGCAAAAAGCAGATCGCCAAATTCCGCTTCGGTTTCAGCGGGATCTTTTTTGGCAAGTGCCTCGTTCAATTCAGCTTCTTCCTCGCGAACTTTTTCCAAGACCTGACCGGCATAATCCCAATCAAACCCGACCTGTCGGGCCTTCTCCTGCAACCGAACGGCTTTGACCAGCGCCGGCAAGGAAGCAGGTACGCCGGCAAGGACTGATTTTTTTCCCTCTGATAATTTGATCCGCTCCCAATTTCGTTTTACATCCGCTTCACTGTTTACCTTTACGTCTCCATAGATATGTGGATGACGCTTAATGAGTTTCTCACAGATTCCCGTTAAAACATCCGACATGCTGAATGCCCCCTGCTCCAAAGCGATCTTGCTGTAAAAAACGAGGTGAAGGATCAGATCGCCCAACTCTTCCCGGATGGCCGACCAGTCGCCGACCGTTATGGCATCGGCCAATTCATAGGTTTCCTCCAGCGTAAGGGATCGAAGGCTGTCGATGGTTTGTTTTTGATCCCATGGACATTTTTCCCGTAACTCATCCATTATGCGAAGCAATCGCGCAAAGGCGATCGAAGCGGATACTTTATCATCAATTGGTGGCATCTGCTCAAAAATAGACATGAACCGGTAAATTTGGGGGGATGGGTTACCAACATTTATTAATATTAACCGGGTGGGTCCCCCTCCTGCTGCTCGGATCAACCGTACAGGCACAATATTATTACAGCGATCTGGTTGCAGCCAAGCAAACCGAAAAAAAACAATCGACCTATCGACTGCTAAAGGTCAAAAAGATAAACGAATTGGCTTCTCTTCCTAGCGGGGAGCAGCAAGCCGACTATCAGCAATACACCTTAGTCTCCTCAAATGCAGATACCAACAAACAGTACCGAGTAGAGTCCGGTAAGTCAATTATCCTGACCACCTTATTTGATCGAGAAGGAAAATTGACCGAACAAACCGAAAAACAAATAGACCGCTTGATCTCCACGCGCTACAGCCGAAACAATCTAGGATTGATCAAATGGATCGAAAATTCAGTTAACGACAGACTGATATCGCTAATCATCCGCGAAACGCATAACTGGGAATATGACGAAAAAGGCAGACCCGTTCGCATGTGGAAACGAGTTGAACAATCAGACGGAACCATAGACTCCTCTGAGATACGATTGGAGTTGGATGCGATGGGTCGTGTAATGGAGGAGCGAACATTCAAAAAAGGCATAGAAACCGACTTCCTCTACTATTATTATAGTGAAAACGGGCTGATCAGTGATATGGTTCGGTATAACAAAAAATGGAAAAAACTTTTGCCCGACCAACTCTTCGAGTACGATACAACCGGGAACATGATTCAGCGCATACAACTAACCGGCATGCGAGAGGCATCCTATTTGATCTGGAGATTTGATTATGAGCGCAATGGACTACTGACGGAAGAGGGGCTATTCAATAACTTAAAGCAACATACCGGATCTATACGGTATACATACGAATTTTATCAGCCATAATTGCTAAATATATCAGCTCCTGTGCTGATATATGCTTTCTAGCAGTAACAAATAGCCGGCTATGTTTAGGCATGATCGCAACAAGCCTGACTCAACCCGCACAACAAAGTAAAAATCAACTTTCAGTACCGAAAACTGAGCAGCATCAAGATTGGATGGTATGGTTTCTCATTCGAAACAATACCCATGATCGTTCGGGAATGCTTAAGGAATGGATGGAGCTACATCAAATTGCAAGCGATCTATTCGTAGAGAAAGAGAATAGCATTCTGAATAAATGGCATCGTTTACTGGAGCAGTATATCCCCCCTTTTCCACTTTCAGCTTGATCTTTTCCTCCTGTACAGCGGTATGCCACTTGAGCGCACTGAGGCAGGCTTCTGCGATCTCGGCATCTGATTTACGAAAGCCGGTCGAGACCCCTACTTGTATGTCCTCTGCGACCGCTTTTACCCCTTGCACCCGCTTTACGGCTTTTTCGGCGGCCAGCTTTTTTGAATAGGTATCTACCATACCGGAGAGCGTAACAATTCCATTTTTCACGGAAACGCCCACTTCGGAGGCCGACAGCAGCGGCTCCCACTTGAGTTCATCCATCACATCCTTTTGAAGTTGTGCATCTGTTTTCATGTGCATTTGTTTATTGGGTTAAAAGAATTGATATAAGATGATACAAATCAAATGAAACGAACAACCGAATTAAAGGACCGTCATCAGTGGCCAGTCTGATAATGATTCATTGTCGTTCGTATCGACCGGTCATTCGATCGATCGAAATGGAAAACAGGACCGGCTTCATCCGGGTATCGTCTGCCAGCTGGGCTTCAACCGCGTGTCCCTGACTGTGAATCTGCGCAGGTGTGCTCAGCGGGTATATGCGATTGAACAACCAACGCCTGGCTTGTGGCATCGATGCCTCGGGGGTTTCCAGAAACGTACCATATACGATCACACTTTTCCAATTTCGGAGATCGATGAGCTGATCGACCTCAAAGCAGACTTTTGGGTGCTGCCGAAGGATGCGGAGTTTGAGTCCGGGGGAAGTTTGTCCGACCAATTCCGTACCCGTAAACGCATAGGCCATCGGTACAATGTAGGGCTCCTCTCCGTTGATGCAGGCCAAGCGTCCAATTAGTTGGCTGTGTAAGAGGTTTTCCATTTCGGTTCGGGTGAGTTGTCCGGTCATACTGGGTTCAAATCTATTTTCTCCGGTTTCCAGAGGAGATGACGAACGGCAATGGGTGCTTTGACATTGTTCGTTGGTGATTGCTACTTGATAAAAAGATGACATTGATTCTTTCTCCGTTCTAGCGCGCATACTACTTTGAAAAAATATTGTTGATGCAGATGTCGAAAAAAAATCAAAACGAAAAATGGATCAACCGACGCTTTCCAAGCATGGGGTACATCCCAAACACGAGCAAAATTCTGCTCCGGCTGCCTTGCAACCATCCGATCCGGAGGATCCCTTGTCGGAAGCAGATGCGGATAAAGATCTGATACGCTGGGAGGATGCGGACGAGCGGGATTTACGGCCCGAGTGGGAAGATCCGGACGCTCCCCAATCTTTATAAAAATGGAAAACTTATGCAAAAAACAATATTTAGGAAAGGCATCGCAAAAACAGTTTTTTACGAAAATCTGGTAGTTCGCAGTCCGGCTTTCCTAGCTGGCGGGTTCATTCCCAAATCCTATACCTGCGATGGGGAAAACATCAATCCCCCGCTACAAATTGAGGATTGCCCGCCGGAGGCACAATCGCTGGCTATTATTGTTGAGGATCCGGATGCACCGGTAGGTACTTGGTCACACTGGGTGGTTTGGAACATTCCCGTAACCACCCGTATCCGATCGAACCATCCACATGGCGAAGCGGGACGAAACGATTTCCAGCGAAATCGCTACGATGGTCCTTGTCCCCACCAAGGTCGGCATCATTACCATTTTAAGGTGTATGCATTGGATTGTCTTTTAACCTTAGGGAGTCAGACAAAACAACCCGATCTGGAGCGGGCCATGGGTGGTCATATCCTGGCTTTTGGGGAGTTGATCGGGATTTATCAACGCGAATGATCCATCGAATGCGAAAAAACGCTTTGCTAGCGCTCTGTCTGTTTATCAGTTTGGTTTCCTCCGTCATCGGATTGATTTTAATCTTGATGCCTCAGGAAGACTGGATCCTATGGCCCCAGCAATGGTTGTTGGGCACCCCCTTTACAGACCTTCGCCTGCCCGGTTTGCTGCTGTTGGCGTTGGTGGGGGCAACCAATGGTTGGGCTGCCTTGAATTTAATAAATGAGCATCCCCGGCAGTACTACCGGTCTATGTTGGGCGGATATTGCCTAACTACCTGGATCATCGTGGAGCTGTTGCAAAGCCGTGAGTTATACCTCATTCACGTGAGTGCTGTTTTGCTCGGCATCCTGCAAATCCTGCTGGCCTATCAGCAGAAAAGGAAATGGGCAGTATAAAAAAAGTTCCGCCACTGGGCGGGACTACTGATGAATAAAGCTGGATTAACGATGAGATATCAGCATTCATACCTACGATGCCAAAAACGGATTGGAACAATCCAGACACGGCAGCGATCAATCCAGTAACTAAATCATCCAACCCCGACAAGGCTTGAGAAATATCCATATGGGTGGACAACGAAGATTTGAATGCAACAGCCAACAGCAAACACAGTGTTTGAAAAAGCAAGATCAAAGCAGACAATTCTCCAAAAAACCGAATACCTGTTTTGGCCAGGTCTTTTAATAACAGGGGGATCATTCCGCTGTGCGGGCCAGCGAAACTTTCCATCACAAAATAACTTGTTACTGGCCGTTTAAACACCTCCTTTGTAGCCTTCACAAAAAAGATTGATATCAACAAAGAATATCAATTTGTCCACATTTCAAAAAAAACATAAAAAAACGTGCAGCGTTTCTAAACAACTCATTTACATGTACTTAATACACGATCCAGCCATGATTGAGCAATTCTTAAGAAAAGGGGGGAATTGCAGCACCAATTTTTTATTTGATTGATAGACAGTTATTTATATCAAAAAAATCATTTGACATTGCTTGAGGGTAGTTCATTTTGAACAATCTCCAACAGCATTAGTTTTACGTAACTTGTTTAAGCTTGATAACCTAATTCATTAACCAAACCCAATTTTATGTCATCATTACTGGACATCACGTTACTAGCGGATGTGTCGAAGATCGACCCCACCGACTACGTTTCGTTCACTTTCTTCGTTGGCTGTATGGCCATGATGGCCGCCTCTGTGTTCTTCTTTTTTGAGATCAGCAACACAGACAAAGCCTGGAAAACATCACTCCTAGTTTCAGGATTGATCACGTTCATCGCCGCCGTGCATTATTATTACATGCGCGATTATTACATGGCAAATCACGAATCACCCACGTTCTTCCGTTATGTGGACTGGTTGTTGACCGTTCCTCTGATGTGCGTGGAGTTTTATCTCATCACCAAAAAGGCCGGCGCGAAGAGCGATCTGCTTTGGAAGTTGATCTTCGCGGCTGTCGTGATGCTGGTGACTGGTTACCTCGGTGAGGTGGGCGCTTCTGCCGACAACACCAACGCTACCCTGTGGGGTACGGTATCTGCGATTGCCTACTTCTACATCGTGTACCTGATCTGGGCCGGTGATGTAAAGAAATTGGCAACAGCGGCAGGTCCGGCTGTAGCCAAAGCGAACTCCGTTCTCGGATGGTTCGTACTCGTCGGATGGGCGATCTATCCGCTAGGTTATTTGGCGGGTACTGCTGCTGGTCAGTGGTATGCCTCTTTCGCTGGAATTGGCAACATCGATATTTACTACAACATCGCTGACGCCATCAACAAGATCGGATTTGGCCTGGTTATCTATAGCCTGAGCCGTTCGAATTCTTAATTTACTTTCCGAAAAAACCGGGGGAATCAAGTACCCCGGTTTTTTTATTTATGTCCATCCCCTTTCGCACGCAATTATATCTGCTGGCCTTCGGTTGGTCACTGGCCATATTATGCGGACAAACCAATCTCCCTCTGCCCTGGCAATGGGGATTTTTTATTTTGACGATCGTGGGGCTGGGTATCCCACACGGTGCCTTGGATTTCATCGTGGCCAGGCACAATGCCGAAAAGCAAAATGGGGCCTACTCCTTAAGTCGCTTTCTTTTTTTCTATGTTGGACAGTCCATCTTGTTTTTACTAATGTGGATCTGGCCGCCCCTGGCACTAACCTTGTTTTTGATCTTCTCCGCGCTTCACTTTGGGGAGACAGACTTACAAGAGTTTCGGTTGCAGCCGAAGATCAAGACGATTGCCGTATTTCTCTACGGAGCCTCTACCTTCATCCTGCTGCTTCTGGGTCACCACCAGGAGCTGATCGGATATATTCCTGAGATTGGGGGCTTTATCCAACGAAGTGATTTTATTCGATGGTCGATTCAGCATTTTGATGCAATCTATCAAGGCACGCTGTTTAGTTCACTCTTGCTGCTGTTGATCTTTACAAAAAAAGACGAAAACTTATTCTTTCGGGTAATGGTATTGGTACTGGTTCAGTACTTGGTATCCAATCTTCCGTTCTTGATCGGATTTGCTTTCTATTTTGGCCTCTGGCATTCCTTGCTCTCCATACAGGCCATTCGCCAGGAAGCGCAGTTCACTTCCCTGACATTCATGCGTAAATACATTACGCCACAAACAGTGTCTTTCGCCGGACTGGCCTTTGTGATCCTGTTCGGGCTGTATTTTTTGATCGATCGGTATTTGAATTACAGCAATGGCTTGTTCATTTTCTTCATTGGCTTATCGATCTTGGCCATACCGCACATGCAGGTCATGCATGGATTCTTCAGTCGAAACCGCAAACGGGTATCTTCGGAGTAATCCTGGTTTTATCCCCTCTCAGGCGGTCTATCATTCGTATCCCGGCAGTACTTATCTTCACGATCCAAATCATTGATGCCATGAAAATCCTTTGTCGCATTTTTTGCATTATTCTCCTACTAACAGGAAACCTGCAAGTATTTGCCCAAGAGCCCATCGGCTATCAAACGCCTCCTGCCCTCTTATCCGATCTCTTATTGGCAAAACCCACCCCCGCGGTAAGTATTGACGATAAAGCCAATTGGATGTTGCTCATAGAACGCAACAGTTACCCAACCGTGGATGAATTAGGTCAGCCGGAAGCCCGGATCGCCGGGATGCGGATCAACCCATTGAATTTTTCGCCCAGCCGGCAGAACTACATAAACAATTTTCAATTAAAAAATACCCAGGAAAACAAGCTCCTGCAGGTAAAGGGTCTGCCAGCCAATATGCTGGCCGGTCAGCCCACGTGGAATCCAAGTCAGACAAAAATTGCCTTCACCAACACCACCAGTGGTCGGGTCGACCTCTATGTCATTGACGTGCGCACGCAAGTCGCAAAAAAGATCAACCAACGACCCTTGAACACGATCATGGGTGGATCGTTCTCGTGGATTGACGACAATGCGCTTTTGTATAAAACGACCTTGATGCCTCCCAATGCAGCACCCAAACGACCCGTCACCCCGTCCGGTCCGGCCATGCAGGAAAATATGGGAAAGGCCGCCCCCATACGAACGTACCAAGACCTGATCAAGAGTCCATACGATGCAGATCTGTTTGAATTCATGGCAACTGCCCAATTGGTAAAAAATATAAATGGGGTAGAGACCAAGATCGGAAAGCCTGCCGTATACACCTCCATCAGCCTGTCGCCCGACAAAAACTTTCTGATGGTCCGCACCATCCGTAAACCATATTCATACTTAGTCCCCGCAGCCTTGTTTCACGCAGTCGTTCAGATCACGGACCTGAATGGAAAGCTGCTCAAAACACTGGCCGAGTTACCCTCCGGTGAGGGCGCTCCTTCCGGATTCGACAATGTGCAAGACGTGGCTAGGGGATTTGACTGGCGCGACGATGCACCGGCCACGGTTATCTGGTGCAATCCGTTAGATAGCGGATTGATCAAAAGCAAAGTGGATTACCACGATGCAGTTTATGCTCTTTCGGCCCCATTCACCGGAGATGCAAAGGAGTTATTTAAAACAAAATGGCGTTATCGAAGCATATCCTGGGGAAATGAGACATTTGCAATCATCAGCGAGGGGTTGACGGGTAGCCAGAAAGCCCGTGCGCATCGATTCAATCCATCGACGGGTGAAATGGAAGTATTGTTCGAGCGGTCTACAACCGATGCCTACAACGATCCCGGACAGCCGTATACCAGCCGCAACAAATGGGGTCGCTCGGTTATAACACCTATTGAAAATGGAACGAAGCTGCTCATGATCAATAACAGCGGCTCTTCCCCAAAGGGCGATCTTCCCTTTTTGGCAAGTTTCGATCTGACTACAAAACAACTGGACATGCTCTGGCGCTGTCCGGAGGGTCAGTTTGAGTCCATCGTGGATGTACTGAATGCAGATCGGCTCACCTTGATCACCCGTCGAGAATCGCAAAAAGAGGTCCCTAATTATTACCTGAAAGACTTAAAGGCTCGCATTGCCGACCGTATGCTGACCGATTTCAAAAATCCCTATCCGGCTTTGGAGGGGATTTACAAGGAAAAGATACAATACAAACGAGCGGACGCTGTGGACCTGACCGGTGATCTGTATTTACCGAAAGGATACGATGCAAGTAAGAGTGGGCCGCTTCCGGTGTTTATGTGGGCCTACCCGCGTGAATTCAACTCGGCCGCCGACGCGGCACAGGTTCGGGGATCGAAGGATCGATTCACAACCATCAATTGGGGAAGCCCCATCTACTGGGTGACACAAGGGTATGCGGTATTGGATAATGCGGAGATGCCGATCGTTGCCACTAGTGCCGACAAGAAACCGAACGACAATTTCATCGATCAATTGAAGATGAATGCAGAGGCTGCCATCAACAAACTGACCGAGATGGGCGTAGGCGACAAAGATCGGGTGGCCGTTGGGGGGCACAGTTATGGGGCATTCATGACTGCGCATCTGTTATCGCACACAAATCTTTTCAAAGCAGGTATTGCCCGAAGCGGCGCCTACAATCGTTCGCTCACTCCGTTTGGGTTCCAAAATGAGGACAGAACCTATTGGCAGGCTCCCAACTTATATTTTGATATGAGTCCGTTTAATTACGCCAACAAGGTCAAGACCCCGATCCTGCTGATCCATGGAGAAATGGATGACAACCAGGGCACCTTCCCCATCCAAAGTGAGCGGTATTACAATGCCATCAAAGGTCACGGGGGCACGACTCGGTATGTAGTGCTTCCCTATGAGGCACATGGGTATCGCGGTAAAGAAAATCTGCTACACATGCTCTGGGAGCAACATCAATGGCTGGAGAAGTATGTTAAGAATGTTAAATAATAATGCATTGGTACACCACAGAAAGGCACGATACTTTACTGATTTGAACCAGATCTGACTGCTATGCTAAGCATCATCAAATTTTTAAAGGATTTTTTACTTTTCTTTCCTGCTACATTGCTATTTGCCCCTTTAAGCAAGATTTTCATCTTTATCGGGCATTTCAATAAGCTTATCAATTGGATACAGAAAAATAAAAGAACAGTACTGTACTCCGATTTTTATTCGCCGATCAGACGCTACGAAAAGCGTTTCGAGCTGTATCGCTTTTTAGTTGAGCATTTTCAGCTGACCAAGGAACCCATCCTTTATTTAGAGTTTGGCGTAGCTACTGGTTCGTCTTTTCGATGGTGGACGGATCAAAATAAACATGAAGGCTCCCTTTTTGTAGGATTTGACACTTTTGAGGGTTTGCCGGAAAATTGGGGAGGGATTTATAAAAAGGGCGATATGTCAGCCAGTACGCCTGTTTTAGACGACATCCGAACCCGGTTTGTAAAAGGTCTATTTCAGGATACACTTTATGATTTCTTGGAGGAACATGATACCGTACTAAAGTCGAGCCCAAAAAAGGTCATCCACCTGGATGCGGATCTATACTCATCAACCGCTTTCACGCTTTCGCAGCTGGTTCGCTATTTGAAAACAGGAGACCTGATCCTTTTTGATGAGTTCACTGTTGCCCTCCATGAGTTCAAGGCATTCAGCGAATTCACAAGTACGTTTGGCATAAAACTAACACCGGTAGCCGCAGTCAATAATTTCTATCAGACTGCGTTTGTAGTAGATTAATTTCACCCATCTGCCTTACCAAGAAAGCGGATCAAATCAAGCTATTAAATCTTCTTAAACTACTCACAAAAACCCTGTGAAGAACTGCCACACTTCCACGGCAAATTCGATGTCGCGGTTTTGAGCGCCCGTAGCAGGGGTGGTAGCGGAAAAAACATACCGACTGGGCACGGTATGTCCGGCGTTGTATAATACATAATGAACCAACGGATTTGCTCCGGCATAAACGCGCTTCTCTACATTCCCGGCATCGTTGGTGTTGATATCGAAGGTGGTGGACTGTGGCGTAACACCCGTCAGCCCGTTTCGCTGTAACCAATAATTGATGGTAGCCGTCTGCAAAACAACTCGACCCCGGTTACAGGCACCGCCCAAATTGGCTACACAGCCCCCCGCCGCTGGCATGGCCGGATCGGAGGTTCCATAGGTGATCAAAACAGGTAAGGGTAAGGATGAGCCGGTGGTGCAGAGTCCCGGCTCCGGATTCAACGGCAGGTTACCGGCCGAAATGCCAATGGCTCGAATCGTTTGGGGTTGCTGAAAGGAATAGGTTAAAGTCATCAGGGCCCCGTTGCTGGTGCCGGTCAAAAACATCTTGGCAGCGGTTAGTCCCAGCTCACCCGCCAGCCTGGCATTGAGTTGAGTTAAAAAGGTCATGTCATCTCCTTGACTACCTGAGTCGTCATCTTCCCGGCAATCGTTCCAACCTGGATTGCTTTGAACGTCGAGACTCCCCTCCGGATAGACCAAGATGCACTTGGCCGTATCGGTCACCTGCCGAAAAACTGATAAAGGATGTGTGCCGGGGTCGGCCACCGTAATTCCGGCGCCCCCTCCCCCATGAAGTACCATCACCAATGACTTGGCCGAGGTGATCCCCGCCGGTCAGTATACCAAGTATTTGCGGTTGACGGAATTGACAGTTAAATAATTGGTGCTCATTCCTTCTGGATATGGAATTTCTTTGGGAGCTGGAACAGGATCCTTTTTCTTGCAGGACAACATTGACACAAGCAGAAGCAGGAGGATGATTCTTGATAACATGAGGGTTTAGACATTTTTTGGACTAAAAAGTTTAAGCAGAAGATGATTAACTTGTCAATCCAGTAAACGTTTAACATAAAAATACCTGCCTTATGATAAATTGGGTAAATGAACAACTCCCTACGCCTCCCTTCATCGCCTCCATCTTCAATTATTACCTATCCGATCAACTTGAAGGATATCAGGAATATGATGAACTGACCCTTGATCTAGCGAAGAAAATGCCCGGTTATTTAGGATATGAGAGTTTCAAGCACGGCGGACGCGGTACGTTCATCAGCTATTGGAAAGACATGGACTGCATTCGAAACTGGGCTACCCATCCATTGCATGTTGAGGCTAAACAAAAAGGAAAATCGACCTGGTATCGATACTACCACAGCATTTTGGCAGAAGTGAAATCAATGCATGCACATGAAATAGAAAAACTCCACAAATGATCAACCTTCATAATTGGCCTCTCAATTTATATTTTTATTGCAGTGACTTTATACGTCTATACCAATTCCGAACATCGTTTGCTTTTAACGGTCCCCCATGTCCCACCCAAAAACGCTCTACAGGTCGGTCCAGCACCCGCTAAATCGATCGATGTACCTCAGCGCGATCCTCGATGAAATAATGATAGCCGGGCCTGCCTGGGAATAACGCGCCTCCCAACACCCCCCCATCAAGATATCACCGATCACCATTTCGCGCTTTCTAAGGGCTTAGTCTGTGTATTCATCTGCTCGACGCGTCGAGAGATGAGCTCATTTAAATAAGAGAGGGTGGCTTGATCAAAAACTTGCTTTAGTTTGATGAAACGATTCTCTTGATAGAACTCGATTTGCTCCTTCGACAAAAGATAGGGCTCATGGAGTTGCTGATGGTAGGAAAAAGCGGTGGTACTCATCTAGCATCGTTTAGACTAAATTAGGGAAAATCTTACCTAAATGTCTCAACGTAAAAACCTCATATCGATCTCCTTGTAGATCCAGTTGCCGATTTTTAGTAGCCTTTTGCAATAAGGAGCTTTCTATGCCGCGAATGCCATTTTTAGGAGAAATTAAATGGCTGGCTGTATATAGGTGATACTCGTCTACACAATCTTGTAACAGCAAATTGTTAGCGAGTAGAGGACCCGATTCTACCAGCAAGCGATGGACGCTGAATTCGCTGTAAAGCTGGTGTAATAACACTTTAAGATCGGCTTTTCGATTTAGAAAAGGAATGGTAATGATATCAATACCTTCTACTCGTTGAGGGCCGCTGTACCTGGAATCAGTTACCAACATCAACCTGGAGTTATTTCTCTTGTAACGTATAGCGAGATCAGGCCTGCCCAATAACGCTAAGTCGTGATCTATGACTATTGCAGTTAATTCTCGGTGATTGTTGCCGGTGCGAATATTTAGCGTGGCATTATCAGTTATCACTGTTTTTGCGGTAGAGAGAATGGCATCACAGTTGCTTCGAAGCTGTTGATGAAGATGCGCCTTACTAAACGAATTGCTTATAGAAGTTT